>NZ_JBFTLK010000002.1:0-569123 GCF_056396405.1 Lysobacter sp. 05T417
GCGCACGTCCCGGCGGCGCAGGCCGTCCGGCCGGCGGCCCGCGTCCTGGCGGTCCGCGCGGTGGCGGACGCCCGGGTGGCGGTCGCGGTCCGCGCGGCGGCGCTTGACGGCAATCGGCACTGAACGAGTGAAATGACAAAGGGCGCTTCGGCGCCCTTTGTTTTTTGACGAGCAAGTTTTCCTGACGAGCAAGGCTGCCTACGACCGCCCTTGCCCGCCCTTGTCCATCAACTGTTGCAGCAGATCCATGGGCAGCGGGAAAACAATCGTCGAGCTCTTCTCGCCGGCGATCTCGGTCAACGTCTGCAGGTAGCGCAACTGGATCGCGCGCGGATCGCCGCCCAGCAGCCGCCCCGCTTCGACCAGCATCGCGGCGGCCTGCGCCTCGCCTTCGGCATGGATCACCTTCGCCCGACGCACGCGCTCGGCTTCGGCCTGGCGCGCGATCGCGCGGACCATCGTCTCGTTGAGGTCGACCCGCTTGATCTCGACATTGGCGACCTTGATGCCCCACGCATCGGTCTGGCTGTCGAGGATGTTGCGAATGTCGTCGTTGAGCTTCTCCCGCTCGGCCAGCATCTCGTCGAGCTCATGCTGCCCCAGCACCGAGCGCAACGTCGTCTGCGCAAGCTGGCTGGTGGCTTCGTAGAAATGCTCGACGTTGATGATCGCCTTCTGCGGGTCGACCACGCGGAAGTACACCACCGCGTTGACCTGCACCGAGACATTGTCGCGCGAGATCACGTCCTGTGGCGGCACGTCCATCACCACGGTGCGCAGGTCCACGCGCACCATCTGCTGCACGATCGGTATCAGCAGGATCAACCCGGGTCCCTTGACCTTCCAGAAGCGGCCGAGCTGGAACACGACGCCGCGCTCGTATTCACGCAGCACCTTGACCGCGGTGATCAGGATCACCGCCAGCAGCACGATCACCGGGAAGTACATGGCCATGTACATGCAAGCTCTCCTTCAGTCAGACGCAGGTGTGTCGTTCTCGGGTGCGACCTGCAGCACCAGTCCGTCCAGCGCCAGCACGCGCACCGCCTGGCCGCCCCGCACCGGCACAGCCGACCGCGCCTGCCACTGTTCGCCACGGATGCGCACTTGCCCGCGTCCGTCGAAGTCACGCATGGCTACCGCCAGGTGGCCGATCATTTCTTCGCGGCCGCTGACCACCGGCCGTCGTCGCGCACGCGCGGCCAGCCACACCATGCCCATGAACCCCAGCGCGCTGGCGATCGCTATCCCGGCAATGAGCCCGCCGGGTACGCCGAATCCGGGCACCTGTGTGTCGAACAGGATCAGCGAGCCGGCCACCAGCGCGACCACGCCACCGACGCCGGCCGCACCCAGGCTGGGCACCGCGAACTCGATGGCGATCAGCGCAACCCCGAGCACGATCAATGCAACCCCGGCGTAATTGACCGGCAGAACCTGCAGCCCGTAGGCGGCCAGCAGCAGGCAGATCGCACCGACCATGCCGGGCAGGATCGCGCCGGGGCTGTAGCCCTCGAACACCAGCCCGTACAGACCGATCAACAGCAGCAGATACGCCACCGTCGGTTCGGTCAGCACCGCGAGCAAGCGTGCGCGCCAGTCCGGGGTCACCACCGTCACCGGCTGCCCGGCAAGGTCGAGCGTCACTTCGCGCTGCGCCAGCCGGACCCTGCGACCGTGCGCCTGCCGCAGCAACTCGTCGACGTTGCCGGCAACGATCTCGATCACGCCCTGCGACAGCGCCTGCGATGCCGTCAGCGTCGCGGCGTCGCGCACGGCGGCTTCGGCGAACTCGCCGTTGCGTCCGCGCAGTTCGGCAAGACTGCGCAGGTAGCCGGCGGCATCATTGACCACCTTTCGCGCCATCGCGTCGCGCGGCTCGCGCCGTGGCGACGGCGTGGCCGTGGGTGCGCCTGGCGGCTGGTTGCGCGGGTCGGCCGCCTCGTCCGGCTCCTTCTCCGGCGCGCCTGCGGGTCCGCTTCCACCCATCGACACCGGCGTGGCCGCACCGAGCGACGTCGCCGGCGCCATGGCTGCCAGATGGCAGGCATAGAGGATGTAGGTGCCGGCACTGGCCGCGCGCGCGCCTTCCGGTGCGACCCAGGCGATCACGGGCACCGGCGATGCAAGGATCGCCTGGTTGATGTCGCGCGTGGCCGCATCGAGCCCACCTGGGGTGTCGATCCGCAGCACCACGGCGCGGGCACCGTCGTCGCTGGCGCGCTTGAGCCCGCTGCGAAGGTAGTCGCGAGTGGCCGGGCCTATACCGCCCTTGATGTCGAGCAGCAGCACGCCTGCCGATGGCGCCGGTGCCGGCTGCGCGTGCACCGCCAGCGCCGCCAGCAGCACAGCGCAGGCAATCGTCCACATCCGGAACTGCACGTTCATGGGTGCGCCGCAGGGCGCGCCAGGCGCCCGCCGTGGTACGAGTTAACTCCACCGCGCGTTAAGGAAACGGAATCGCTGCGACGGCGATCTCAGCGCAGCAGGTTCGGCTGCGATTCGTACCACTGCTTGGCCTTGATCATGTGGAAATCGCGCTGACCGTTGTTGACCGCCACCGCGCAGCTGAGCACACCCCAGTTCGCATAGAGGCTGCCGACACGGCTCTTGCCCTTCAGGCGCAGCCGGGCCTTGAGTTCGTAGCGCTGGTTGCTCGCTTCGACCCGGTCGAGCACCAGCACGTCGTCCTTCCACTGCACGTTGGCGCTGACCTGGGCCTGGCCGGAATCGATCATCTTGAAGACCCACTGCGGGTAGTCGCGCTTGCGCGAGAACAGCGCCAGCAGGAACCCGACATCCTTCATGGCGACGTTGGCGCGGCCGCTGACCGTGGCCGGTTTGTCCCAGTCCATGCGCGCCCGCTGCAGGTCGATCCGCGCCCACCAGCCGCTGCGCGACTCGCCACCGGGCTCGGTGAAGCTCATGTTGTTCAACGCCACACGCGTGCCGTCGATGTTGAAGTTGTGGCCGCTCAGGTCGGCGCGACGCAGTTGCGTGTTGACGTCGACGTTGCCGCGCAGGGCGATGCCGGCGAAGTGAAGTTGCGTGCCGCTGCCCTTGACCCGCACCACGCCGGTGCCGACCGCACCGGCTCCGTCGAGTGTCAGGTCGCCGCTGACAGTACCGGCGCCGCCATCGAAGCGCATGTGCTCCACGGGCAGGTAGCGGTTGTAGGTGCGCAGGTCGGGAACGCGCGCGTCAACGAACACCAGGTGCGCCCGCAGTGCATCGCGCACTTCCTTCATCGCACCGGGCTGCTTCAGCTTGTCGCGCTCCAGCCCCGAAACGGTCTGCAGGTCCAGGCGCAGGTTCTGCCCTTCCACGTAGGGGCGGTCGGGCGCGTCTTCGGCTGCCATGTTGAAGTGTTCCATGACCAGCGCCAGCTGCGGCAGCAGCTCGTCGCCGTCGCCCGCATCAAGTCGGCCGTCGGCCCGCGCGCGGCCCTGGATGCGGCTGCCCATGACGTGCGCGACGGCATCGACTTCCGGGATGCCGATGCGGCTGCCTGCGGCAACCTTGCCCTCGACCACCTGCACGTCGGCGTCGACCGCGCCGGAACCGTCCAGCACCAGCCACGGTGCGTTGAACATGCTGCCCAGCCAGCGCAGCGAGGAGAATTCCCAGCGCCCCACCACGTGGCCGGATGCGCGTGGCAGCGCCGCCTTGAAGTCCTGGAAGGGAACCTGCGTGCCGCGAAGGCGAAGATCGGCGTCGAGATACAGCGCCTTGCCCTCGTGCGCCGGTACGTTGGCCTTGACCACGATGTCGCGATCGACGTCGATGAGGAAATCCATCGCGCTTTCGCGAGGCCGGCCGGCGATATCGGTGCCGGTGACCGGCATGTGCCAGCGAAGCTCGCTGCCGGGCTTGAGCGAACCGCGCGCGAACGCCAGCTTCGCATGCGCACGCCCCTGCCCGGGCACGGTGGAGACCGTGGTCTTGCCGTTGGGGTCTGTGACGGTCTGCAGGGCCGCGGTGAGGCCATCGAGGTTGAGCTCGGCATCGGTCATCAGCAGTTTGCGAATGCCTGGCGCCTGCGCCCGCGTATGCCGGGCGATCGCGAATTTCGCGTCGATTCGGGCGTCGTGCAGCATCGTGTCGCCCTTGTAGGACAGCCGCGCCTTGTCGAAATGCGCGGTCGATGGCATCAGCTCGAGCGCACCGCCGCGCAGCTGCTTGTAGAAGCCCACTTCGGCGCTGCCCGGCCCCTGCAGCTCAAGGCCGGCGAAGTGCCCGGACTTGATCGAGCGGGTGTGGATGCGATCGAAGCGCAGCACCCAGCCGCCGGGCCGCGGTTGCGGCGGCGGCTTGCGCACCTGGAGCAGGTCGGCGCCACCACTGACGTCGAACGCCTCGACGTCCGGTACGCGGACCTCTTTGTGCAGCAGCGGCAGGATGTCCACGCTGCCTTTCGCCTTGCCGGCCTGCACGGCCCACTTCGTCCGCGCGACCTGGCCTTTCATGTCGACGTCCCACACCGTCACCCTGCCCGGCCACAGGGTCAGGCCAGGCCCCCAGTGGATCTCGAACTTTTCCGGTTTGCGATTGGCGACCCACGGCCCCAACGGCGTGTTGAGGAACACGTTGCCGAGCAGTACGTAGGCGGCGTACACGATCAGCAGGCCAAGGCCGATGCGCCTGATCCACGGGCGCGCGCCCGCCGGGAGCCGATTCCAATACGCGCGCAGCTGGCTGTTCCATGGGGCGCTGTTCATGCGCCGGAGCTTAGCCAAGCGCCTGTGAGAATCGGCATCACGCGGGCATGCGTGACTGCCGACCGGCAGTGATCGCAACTAGTGCCGGGTGAGGTGAACCACCCGCGGGTGCACCAGCCGCTCGAAATCCTGCCAGCCCATCCGCATCACCTCACGGTGATTGCCGGCGTTGAAGGCGATACGCGCGTCCTCGGGAAGCGTGTCGGCGGCGTACACCTCCATGCCATAGAGGTTGCCGAACGGCGGCATGGCGCCGACCTCGCATTCGGGGAAGCGGTCCTTGAAATCGGATTCGCTGGCGAGGGCGACTTCACGCGCGCCGCTTACCTGTCGCAGGCTGGCAAGGTCGAGCCACTCGCTCGATGGAATCACCGCCATCGCCAGCTTGCCGTCGAGCCGGACCATGACCGTCTTGGCCATTTCGCGCTGGTCGATGTGAGCGCTGGCCGCGGTGGCCTGGGCAGTGAATGCGTGCGGGTGCGTCATCGTGTCGTACGGGACGCGATTGGAATGCAGGAACTGTTCTAGTCGTGGCGATGACATGGCCTGGGCTCCCTGATGGCGGAGCCGGCACGGCTGGTCCGGTGGCAGAGGGCGCGTCGCGCCGGCGTCCTTGTCGAAGCTGAAGACCGCGCACTCGTGCGCGGCAGGCGCAGTGTAATCCCTGCCGCCCCCTCCCGTTCCCGGGAGAGGGCGGTGATGCGACTCAGCCAGCCGGGGGAGCGGTGTTCTGCATCGCTACGCCGGCGTAGTCGACAACCAGCGAGACACGGCGGTTGTCGCGGCCGGCATCGCCGATGGCGCCTGCGCGGACCTGGCGGTTCTGGTCTTCGCCGTAGCTGACTGCGCGGACCTGCTGGGCGCCCAGGCCGGAGCTGACCAGGTAGTCACGCACCGCCTGCGCACGCTGCAGGCCGAGGCGACGGTTCGCAACCGCCGAACCGGCCGGGTCAGTGAAGCCTTCGATGGTGATCAGCGCGTCGGAATGGTTGTCCTTGATCACGCGGGCGAAGTCGTCGAGAAACGGTCTGTCTTCTTCATTGAGCGTGGCGTCGCCAGTGGCGAAGTGCGCTCCGGTTTCCACACGCACGCGCCCCGCGAGCTGGGTGACCAGTGCATCGTGCTTGTGCGAGAGCGAGTCGATCTGCGACTGCAGCTTCTGGTCGGTGGCGCGAAGGTCGGCAACGGTGCTGTCGAACTCGTCGCGCTTGATGTAGCTGGAGCAACCGGCCAGGGTGGCGGCGCTCACGGCGACGACGAGGCCGACATTGCGGAAGGTGCGGGTAACCATGACATGTCTCCTTCAATATCCATGCGCGATGCATGCGCACGGGAAATGCGTGCAGGACCGGGGGAAGTCGCTGCAGCCCGATTGGAACGATTCTTGATTTTCTGTGCGCGGGGCGCGCGGTGGTGGCTAGTCAGCGTTGATGGTGGAGCTGTATCAATGTCATAGCCAACGTTAATGAGGCGTTGCCTGAACAGGCGATGGAACGCCGTCGATCGCGAACGTGTGCACAGTTCAGCGATGTCAATATTGCGCTGCAGTCCTTCGTATCAGCTCGGTTCACGAAAAACCACGCGACGCCGCGACGCATTGCCATTCGCCGGCGCGCGATTACGCGTGCCGGCGACGGTTCATCTCAAGACGTTCATCTCAGCTCGAACGAATCGCCGTCGAGCATGGCCGGGAACCGCTCGCGGTGCGCGGCAAGTTCCGTGGCAAGCAAGGTTGTGGTGACCACCACTTCCTCGTCGGTGCATTCGCTGAGCGGATGGCCGAGGAAATCGATCACCGCGCTGTCGCCGGCGTAGTGCAGGCCGTTGCCATCGGTGCCGACGCGGTTTACCGCGGCGACGTAGCTGAGGTTCTCGATCGCGCGAGCCCGCAGCAGCGTCTTCCACGGATAGCTGCGCGCCGACGGCCAGTTGGCGACGTAGGTCAGCAGGTCGTAGTCGAGCTGGCCAGGGCGCTCCACATCGAAACGGTTGCGCGAGAACACCGGGAAGCGCAGGTCGTAGCAGACCAGCGGGCAGATACGCCAACCCTTCCACTCCAGCACCAGCCGGTCGCGGCCGGCGGCGTAGCGCTCGTGCTCGCGCGCATAACGGAACAGATGGCGCTTGTCGTAGGTGCTCAGTGCGCCGTCGGGCGTGGCGAACAGCAGGCGGTTGAACACGCCCTCGTCCGTGCGCAGTTGCACGCTGCCCATCACTGCAGCATCGAGCTTGCGTGCCTGTTCGCCGATCCACGCCACGGTCGGGCCGTCCATGCCTTCGGCATTGCCGATGGCATCGTTGGAGAATCCGCTGGTGAAGGTTTCGGGCAGGATCACCAGGTCGGTGATGCCGTGCAGCGGTGCGATCAGGCGGCCGTAATAGTCACGGTTGCCGGCCGGGTCGTGCCAGCGGGTTTCGCCCTGGACCAGCGATACCCGCAGGTCGTTCGTCGGTGCCTGGCTCATAGCTTCTGCAGCCTTTCAATTGCCGCGTCCAGGGTCGCCTCGTTCTTGGCGAAGCACAGGCGGGCAAGGCGCTGGCCCTGCGGCGGCGTTTCGTAGAACGGCGACAGCGGAATCGCGGCAACGCCCTTCTCGGTGGTGAGCCAGCGGCAGAACGCGGCATCGTCCAGGTCGCTCACCGCCGAGTAGTCGACCAGCTGGAAATAGCCACCCGGCACCGGCAACGGCTTCAGGCGAGTGGTCAACAGCTGCTCGCGGAAGCGGTCGCGCTTGGCCTGGTAGAACGCGCCGAGCTGCTCGTAGTGTTCCGGCTCGGCCTCGATCATTTCGGCGAAGGCCCACTGTGCCGGGGCGAAGGTGCAGAAGGTGTTGTACTGGTGCACCTTGCGCAGCTCGGCCGACAGTGCCGGCGGTGCGATGCAGTAGCCGACTTTCCAGCCGGTGCAGTGGTAGGTCTTGCCGAAGCTGGATACGACGAATGCGCGCTCGCGCAGTTCGCGATAGCGCAGCACCGACTCGTGGACGCGGCCGTCGAAGACGATGTGCTCGTAAACCTCGTCCGACAGCAGCAGGACCTCGGTGCCGCGCAGCAGTGCGGTCAGCTGCTCGATATCGTCGCCGTCGAACATGGCGCCGGACGGGTTGTGCGGCGAGTTGATCATCAGCAGCCGCGTCTTGTCCGTCACCGCCGCGCGCACCAGGGCCCAGTCCGGGGCGAACGTGGCCGGATCCAGCGGCACGTGCACGGCGCGGCCACCGGCCAGGTCGATCGCCGGTTCGTAGCAGTCGTAGCAGGGGTCGAGCACGATCACTTCGTCGCCGGGGCGCACCACCGCGGCAATCGCGTCGAAGATCGCCTCGCTGGCGCCGGAAGCGACCGTGACCTCGGTATCGGCATCGGGCCGGTGGCCGTAGCAGCGCTCGGTCTTGGCGGCGATGGCCTGGCGCAGGGCCGGGATGCCGGTCATCGGCGCGTACTGGTTGTGACCGTCGCGCATGGCGCGGTCCAGCGCTTCGATCAGGCGCTCGGGCACGGCAAAGTCAGGGAAGCCCTGGCCCAGGTTCACGGCCTTGTGCTCGACCGCGAGCTGGGACATCACGGTGAAGATGGTGGTGCCGACCTTCGGCAGCTTGGTTTGCAGGGTCATCGGTGGGGGCTTGCTCGCAAGAGGCTGGACAACAGGGAAACCGTCGAGGCGGACAAGTGTAAGGATGCGCGCCTGGCGGCGTCATGACGAGTGGTCATCACCCCGTCGGCCCGGCGGGCTTGACGCTGCCATGCGATTGCACTGTCGCGTGGCCACACTCACACTGCGCGCCATGCGCGAGCTGCGGATCGTCAATGCCGTCGAACTGGCCATCGCCTACGCTGCCGCGGAGTACGTGGTGGTGCTCGACGGAGACGCCCTGCCGCTGCGGGTCGGCCTGCCGGCCAGCGACCTGGAAGCGTACTGGCCCGCCTCGCGCTACGCCTTCATCACCGCCTGGAACCCGGCCTCGCAGCCGCGTTCGGAGTCGGCCAACCAGGCCGCCGACGCGCTATTGGTGAACAAGCTCGATGCCGCCGGCGCAGTCCGCCACCCCGCCTGGGCGCAGGACCCGACCGGGCACTGGCGCGAACCGGGCTGGCTGCTGGGCGGCATCGACGAAGCCGAACTGCTGCGCCTTGCGCTCGAGTTCGGCCAGGCCGCGGTCCTGGCCTGGCAGCCCGGCGAACCGGTTCGCCTGCGGATGCTGATGCCCAGGCCGCCCGCGCCTGCTTCGGCGGCGCCGGTGGACCACACCGACTGGGTCACCGGCTGAGCCCCCGGGCTGACAGTTACAGCCCGCCCATCCCGGGCGGAAGACCGCCGGCTACCCCCGCCCGACGCCGACAAACCCGTCCCCCGGCGACTCGCATAAACTGACGCCTTCGCGGCCACCGGGCCGCAGCCTCCCAGCCGATGACGCCAACCGACCGACCTGCTCCGCCGCTGCTCGCAGCCCGCGGCTTACGCTTTGCGCGCAACGACGAGCCCGTGTTCGGCCCGCTCGACTTCAGTGTCGACGCCGGCGAGGCACTGCTGGTCCAGGGCGACAACGGCGCCGGCAAGACCACCTTGCTGCGGGTCCTGGCGGGCCTGCTGCGCGCCGACGAGGGTGAAGTCGACCTCGACGGCCAGCCGGCCGGCACCGCCCGGCGCGCCCGCGCCATTGCCTACCTCAGCCATCTGCCCGGGCTGAAGGCGGACCTGAGCGCGCTGGAGAACCTCAATTTCCTGTGCGGCCTGCACGGCCGCCGCCGCGCCCAGTTGCCGGGCAATGCCCTGGCCATCGTCGGTCTCGCCGGCTTCGAGGACACCCTGGCCCGCCAGCTCTCGGCCGGGCAGAAGAAGCGCCTCAGCCTGGCGCGTCTGTGGATGTCCCCGGCGCCGTTGTGGCTGCTCGACGAGCCCTACGCCAACCTGGACCTGGACGGCATCGAGCTGGTCAACCGCATGGTCCAGGCGCACCTGCGCGAGGGCGGGGCCGCCCTGGTGACCACCCACGGCGCCTACGCCGCACCGCCGGTGCGCACGCGGATGCTGGTGATGGCCAAGGGAGGCATGCAATGAGCGCCCAGACCGCCACCCTCGCCGGTGCCGCCCGCGCCCTGCTCGCGCGCGACCTGCGCCTGCTCTGGCGCCGCCGCGGCGATGCGCTGCAGCCGGCGCTGTTCGCCCTGCTCGTGATCGTGCTGTTCGCCCTCGCCCTGGGCGGCGAGAAACTGGCGCTGGCCAAGGTCGCCGGCGCGGTGCTGTGGCTGGCGATGCTGCTGGCCGGGCTGCTATCGCTCGACACCCTGTTCCGCGGCGATGCCGAGGACGGCTCGCTGGAGCAGTGGATGCTCGCGCCGGTGCCGCTGGCCTGGCTGGTCGCGGTGCGCACCTTCATGCACTGGGCCACCAGCGCGCTGCCGCTGCTGATCGCCACCCCGTTCCTGGCCGAGCTGCTGTACCTGCCACGCGAGCAGTTGCCGGTGCTGCTGGCCTCGCTCGCGCTGGGCACGCCGCTGCTGAGCCTGCTGGGCGCGGTGGTGGCGGCGCTGACGGTCGGAATGCGGCGCTCCGGTATACTTGTCGCGTTGCTGGCGCTGCCGCTGTACGTGCCCGTACTGGTGTTCGGCGCCGGCAGCGTGGCTGCCGCGGCGCAGGGGCTCAATCCCGTCGGCGCGCTGCTGTTGCTGGGCGCGGGCCTGGCCGTGGCGCTGGTACTGGCACCGGTTGCCGCCGCCGCGGCGATACGGATTGCGCTCAGCTAGTCACCAGACTGTTGAGCCAGATCAAATGCCGCGCCCCGGCCCCGTCCTTTAATGTCCGCCGCGACCCACTGCCGCAACCATCGCCGCAACCACTGCTCCCCCACGCCAGCAACCGGACCGCGGTCCGCAAGCAGGCCGAGAACACGATGAATCCGATCGTCCGCTGGTTCCACAAACTCGGTTCACCGCCCTACTTCGACCGCTTCGCCGCGCGCTGGGCACCCTGGGGCTACGGCCTGGGACTGCTGGTCATGGCCTGGGGCCTGTACGGCGCGCTGTTCCAGGTCCCGGCCGATTACCAGCAGGGCGACAGCTTCCGCATCCTCTACATCCACGTGCCCAGCGCCTGGATGAGCATGGCCGTGTTTGGACTCATGGCCATCTACGCGGCGATCGCGCTGATCTGGCGGATCAAGCTGTGCGAGGTCCTGGCGATGGCCTGCGCGCCGATCGGCGCCGCCTTCACCCTGATCACGCTGTTGACCGGTTCGATCTGGGGCAAGCCGATGTGGGGCACGTGGTGGGACTGGGACCCGCGCCTGACCACCGAACTGATCCTGCTGTTCCTGTATCTGGGCGTGATCGGCCTGTACAACGCCATCGACGACCGCCGCGCCGCTGCGCGCGCCGCCGGCCTGCTGGCGATCGTCGGCGTGGTGCTGCTGCCGGTGATCCGCTACTCGGTGGTGTGGTGGAACTCGCTGCACCAGGGCCAGACCATCAGCATCTTCGGCCAGTCCAAGATGGACTCGAGCATGTACGCGCCGCTGATCTGGATGATCGTGGGCACCAAGCTGTGGTTCGTCGGTGCGCTGCTCACGCGCGCCCGCGCCGACAACCTGCGTCGCGAAAGCGGCAAGGGCTGGGTCGCCGAACTGGCCCGGGGGAAGGCGCGATGAGCTACCTGAACTACGTGATTGCCGCCTACGCGGTGTTCGTGATCGTGCTGGGCTGGGACTTCGTCGCCACGCACCTGCAGATCCGCCGCGAACTGCGTGGCGCGCGCCTGCGTGCCGAACGCGAAGCCGCACGCCCTGGCAAGGGCAGCGCGACCAATGAACTGATTCGATGAGTGCCTGTTCGATGAGAGCGTATCCATGAACCCTGTACGTCGCCGCCGCCTGCTTTGGGTCATCGCGCTGGTCGTGGCCGCAGGCCTCGCCGCCACGCTGGTGGCCATGGCCCTGCAGCGCAACATCGCCTACCTGTACACGCCCAGCGAAGTGCTTCGCGGCGAAGCCGGCGGGCAGGCGCGGTTCCGTCTTGGCGGCATGGTCGCGGCCGATTCCTTCACGCGCGCACCCGGTTCGCTGGAAGCGCACTTCAAGGTCAGCGATGGGGACGCGCTGATGCCGGTGGTCTATACCGGCATCCTGCCCGACCTGTTCCGCGAGAAGCAGGCCGTGGTCGCCACCGGCCGCATGCGCGGCGACACCTTCGTCGCCGAGCAGATCCTCGCCAAGCACGACGAGACCTACATGCCCAAGGAAGTCGCCGACAAGATGGGCATGGCGCACAAGAAGCACGACGTGCCGCCGCCTGCGGCAGGTTCGGCGCAATGACGACGACACTGCATTGCCGGGTGAGGGCACGCCATGCTCGCTGAAATCGGCCAGATCACCCTGATCCTCGCCCTGCTGGTGTCGCTGCTGCAGGCGGCACTGCCGCTGGCCGGCGCGCAGCGCGGCATCGGCAGCTGGATGGCGGTGGCGCGCCCGGCCGCGTACGCGCAGCTGGTACTCATCGCCATCGCCTTCGTCATCCTCAGCCACGCCTTCGTCACCCAGGACTTCTCGCTGCTCTACGTCGCCGAGAACAGCAACTCGCTGCTGCCGTTGATGTACCGCTACACCGCGGTGTGGGGCGCGCACGAGGGTTCGCTGCTGTTGTGGGCACTGATCCTGGCGTTGTGGACCGGCGCGGTCGCGCTGTTCTCCAAGGCATTGCCCGAGCAGGTCATCGCGCGCGTGCTCGGCGTGATGGGCCTGGTCAGCACCGGCTTCCTCGCCTTCCTGATCTTCACCAGCAACCCGTTCCAGCGCCTGTTGCCTGCCGCCGCCGAAGGCCGCGACCTCAACCCGCTGCTGCAGGACCCGGGCATGATCATCCACCCGCCCATGCTGTATCTGGGCTACGTGGGGTTCGCGGTGCCATTCGCGTTCGCGATCGCGGCCCTGCTCGACGGCCGCATCGACGCACGCTGGCTGCGCTGGACGCGGCCGTGGACCAATGTCGCCTGGGCCTTTCTGACCTTCGGCATCGCGCTTGGTTCGTGGTGGGCCTATTACGAGCTTGGCTGGGGTGGCTGGTGGTTCTGGGATCCGGTCGAGAACGCCAGCTTCATGCCGTGGCTCGCCGGCGCTGCGTTGCTGCACTCGCAGGCGGTGACCGAGAAGCGCGGCAACTTCCGTGGCTGGACGCTGCTGCTGGCCATCGCCACGTTCTCGCTGTCGCTGCTGGGCACCTTCCTGGTGCGTTCGGGCGTGGTGACCAGCGTGCACGCGTTCGCGGCCGATCCGGCGCGCGGCTTGTTCATCCTGATATTCCTCGGCATCGTCATCGGCGGCTCGCTGGTGCTGTATGCACTGCGCGCGCCCTCGGCCGAAGACGGCGGCAGCAAACCCTTCGAGGTCAATTCGCGCGAGACGTTGCTGCTGGCCAACAACCTGCTGCTGACCACCGCCTGCGCGATGGTGTTGCTCGGCACCTTGTATCCGCTGCTTGCCGATGCGCTGGAACTGGGCAAGATTTCGGTGGGCCCGCCCTACTTTGCGCTGATGTTCACGCTGCTGATGGCGCCGCTGGTGGCGCTGCTGCCGTTTGGTCCGGTCACGCGCTGGCAGCGTGAGCAGGTGTCCAGGCCGCTGGCGATGCTGCTGCCGTGGGCGGCGTTGGCGCTGGTGCTGGGCGTGATCGCCTACTTCTTCGCACCGCAGGGTCCGTGGAAGGTGGCTGCCGGCGTGTTCGGCGCGGCATGGGTGCTGTTCGGCACGATCCGTTTCGTCGTCACGCGCCTGCGCAGCCAGGGCAGCGGCTCGCGCTTCACCGCCGAGATGCTCGGCATGACCCTGGCCCACTTCGGCGTCGCCGTGTTCCTGATCGGCGCCCTGCTGGTCGAAGGGCTGAGCCAGCAGCGCGAACTCGCCGTCGCACCGGGGCAGACCGTGGAGCTGGGTCGCTACGCGTTCCGCTTCGACGGCGTCGCCCATTCGCAGGGCCCGAACTACGAAGCCGACCGCGGCACGGTCACCGTCTTCGCGAACCAGCGCCAGCTGACCGTGATGCACCCGGAGAAGCGCACGTACGCCAGCGGCGGCCAGGTCATGACCGAAGCGGCCATCGACAACGGCGTCACCCGCGATCTCTATGTCGCGCTGGGCGAGCCGCTGGGCGACGGCGCCTGGGCCGTGCGCGTGCACGTCAAGCCGTTCGTCCGCTGGATCTGGGCGGGCGCGCTGCTGATGATGCTCGGCGGCCTGGTGACGGCGACGGACAGGCGTTTCCGCCGGACCAGCACCGCGACTGATCCGGCCGTCGCACGCCCGGCTGCGGGAAATCCGGCGGTCGCCGCTGCAACCGTCGCCCACCCGAGTCCGGAGCCCGCACGATGAGCGAACCGTCACCGCAGCCGCGCAGGTCCACGATGCGCTGGGTGCCGTTGCTGATCGTCGCCGCGCTGGGCGTACTGCTCTTTGCAGGTGTCATGCTCAGCCGCAACCCGAACCGCGAGGCGCTGCCGTCGCCGCTGATCGGCAAGCCCGCGCCCGCCTTCCGCCTGCCGGTGCTGCACGAAGCCGGCCGCGCGGTGTCGTCGGAAGAACTGCGCGGTTCCCCGTACCTGCTCAATGTCTGGGGCAGCTGGTGCCCGGCCTGCCGCGAAGAGCACCCGGTGCTGACGCGCTTCGCCGAAAGCAAGCGCCTGCGCGTGATCGGCTTCAACTGGAAAGACGAACACGCCGACGCGATGCGCTGGCTGGAGCAGTTCGGCAATCCGTATTTCATGGTCCTGGTCGACTACGACGGCAAGGTTGCCATCGACTGGGGCATCTATGGCGCACCGGAAACCTTCCTGGTCGACGGCAAGGGCATCGTGCGCTGGAAGTACGTCGGCCCGCTGACCGATGAGGTGATCGGCGACGAGCTGCTGCCGAAGCTGGCCGAGATCGAAAAGGGCGCGCGATGAGCAGAACGCGCGATCAGCAACGTGCCGTCATTCGCGGCAATGGCGGGAACTGGAAGCTCGCGCTGCTGCTGTGCGTCGCGCTGGTGCTCTCCTCCTTCAGCGCATTCGCCCAGCCCGCCACCGACCCTGCCCCGCTCAGGTTCCAGTCCGCGGCTGAAGAACAGCGTTTCCACACGATCGTCAGCGAACTGCGTTGCGTGATGTGCCAGAACCAGTCGTTGGCCGACTCCAATGCGCAGATCGCCGTCGACCTGCGCCGCGAAGTGCTGGAGCTGATGCGCCAGGGCAAGGACGAGCAACAGATAAAACAGTTCCTGGTCGATCGCTACGGCGAGTTCGTACTGTATCGACCGCAGGTCGAATCCAAGACATGGTTGCTGTGGTTTGGCCCGGCGCTGGTGCTGTTGGCCGGCGGCGTGGTCGTGGCCGGCGCGGTGCGCAGGCGCCGCCAGGCGCCAACCCCGCCCACAGGCAACGACGGCAACGAAGAGCAGGAGTGGTAATGGTCGGTTTCGTGATTGCCGGCCTCGTGCTGGCCGTGCTGGTGCTGGCCTATGTGCTTCGCCCCCTGTGGCAGACGCGACCGATCGCCGGGTTCGCGGTGATTGCCGGCCTGACGCTGGCCACCGGACTGATCTATTTCGCCATCGGCACGCCGGCCGCCTTGGACGTGGCGCAGCGTCGCGCGCCCGAAACGCTCGGTGACGCCATCACCCAGCTGCAGGCCGAGCTCAAGCGCGACCCCAGCCAGGTCGAGGGCTGGCGCCTGCTGGCCCGCGCCCACGTCGCCGAAGGCGAACCGGTGAAGGCACGCGACGCGCTGATGCGCGCGCTCAAGCTGATGCCCGACGACCCCGACCTGCTGGCCGAAGCCGCCGAAATGCGCGCGATCGCCGCACCCGGTCGGCAGTTCGATGCCGAGGGCGTGGCGATGCTGCAACATGCGCTGCAACAACAGCCCATGCACCAGCGCGCACGCTGGTTCCTCGGCATCGCCCAGCGCCAGGCCAAGCAACCGGCGGAAGCGGCCCGCACCTGGGAGCCGTTGCTGGCCCTGGTCGACGGACGCACCGGCGAGAGCCTGCGCGAGCAGATCAACGCCGCCCGCGGTGAAGCCGGCCTGCCGCCGTTACCGCCTGCCGCCGCTTCGGCGCAGATCGCCAGCGCCGGCCTCAAGGTGAAGGTGGCGCTGGCGCCGGCATTGCTGGCGAAACTGCCGGCCAACGCGAGCCTGTTCGTCATCGCGCGCCGGCCCGGCGGCCCGCCGATGCCGGTTGCGGTGGAAAAGCTGGCGGCGGCGAAGTTCCCGGTCGAGGTCACGCTCGACGACGGCGACAGCCCGATGCCGACGATGAAGCTTTCGCAGCTTGATCGCGTCGAAGTGCTGGCGCGCGTCTCGGCCAGCGGCAACGCGATTCCGCAGGCGGGCGACTTCGAAGCCGTCGCCAAGCCTGCCGGCAAGGATGCGGGCACGATCGAACTGCTGATCGACCAGGTTCGCCCATGACCGAATTCATCATGACCGAATTCATCCCGCCCGGTACCCGCTGGTTCGACCTGCCCACGCCGTTCCCGATGAAGCGTGGCGGTGCACTCAACCATGCCCGCGTCGCCTACGAAACCTGGGGCACGCTCAATGCCGCCCGCGACAACGCCGTGCTGATCGTCACCGGCCTGTCGCCCGATGCCCACGCGGCCAGCAATGAAGGCAACGCCGAACCGGGCTGGTGGGAACAGATGCTCGGCCCGGGCAAGCCGATCGACAGCGATCGCTGGTTCGTCATCTGCGTCAATTCGCTGGGCAGTTGCAAAGGCTCGACCGGCCCGGCATCGATCAACCCCGACACCGGCGCGCCCTATCGGCTCGCGTTTCCCGACCTGTCGGTCGAGGACGGCGCGCACGCCGCCGCGCATGTCGTGCGCGAGCTGGGCATCGACAACCTCGCCTGCATCATCGGTAACTCGATGGGCGGCATGACCGCGCTGGCGTTCCTGCACCTGCATCCTGGCCTGGCGCGCAGCCACATCAACATCTCCGGCGCGGCCAAGGCGCTGCCGTTCTCCATCGCGATCCGCTCGCTGCAACGCGAAGCCATCCGCCTGGACCCGAACTGGAACCATGGCCAATACGACGACGAGCGCTACCCGGAAGCGGGCATGCGCATGGCGCGCAAGCTCGGCGTGATCACCTACCGCTCCGCGCTGGAGTGGGACGGCCGCTTCGGCCGCGTGCGGCTGGACTCCGATCGCAGCGACGACGAGCCGTTCGGCCTGGAGTTCGAGGTCGAAAGCTACCTGGAAGGCCACGCCCGCCGTTTCGTGCGCCGTTTCGACCCCAACTGCTACCTCTACCTCAGCCGCTCGATGGACTGGTTCGATCTGGGCGAGTACTGCCCCGACCGCCACGGCAACGGCGATGCCGACACCCGCACCGGGCTGGCCAGCCTGCGCGTGGAGAAGGCGCTGGCGATAGGTGTCCACACCGACATCCTGTTCCCCCTGCAGCAACAGGAAGAGATCGCCGAAGGCCTGCGCGCCGGCGGCGCCGACTCGCGGTTCCTGCCGCTGCCGTCGCCACAGGGCCATGACGCGTTCCTGGTGGACATCGCGCGTTTCGGACCGGCCGTCGCCGACTTCCTGAACGGGCTTGGCTGAACGCCGCAGCGCGCCCGTACCGCCGTAGATTGATGCGGCGCAAGATTCGCTGCGCCGGGCGCGCGATAGAATTGCACCATGACGATCACCGACGCACTGCCCGACCTCGATTTCCCCGGCCACGACAAGCTGGTCGCCGCCATCGATGCTGCCGTGGTGGCGGGCGATGAGCACGCCGTCACCGCGGCGCTGCGCACGACCCTGTGCGGCATGATCCGCGACCGCGACGTGCAGTTGCCTTCGTGCGTGCACGACGCGATCGACGACCACTACGCCCGCCGCGAGATCTACCGCAGCCCGCGCCTGGGCTACAGCGTCGTCGCCATGACCTGGGGCCCCGGCCAGGGCACGCCGGTGCATGACCACTGCGGCCTGTGGTGCGTGGAAGGCGTCTGGGACGGCGAACTGGAGATCACCCAGTACGAACTGCTCGAGCGCGACGGTGAGAATTTCCGGTTCCGCGCCGCCGGTGGCATGCACGCCGGTCCCGGCAGCGCCGGCAGCCTGATCCCGCCGCACGAGTACCACACCATCCGCAACGCCAGCCGCGAGTCGGTCGCCGTTTCGCTGCACATCTACAAGGCGCCGATGGAAGCGTGCTCGATGTTCGTCCCGAACGAAGGCGAATGGTTCGCGCGCGTCGCCAAGACGCTGCAGACCGACGAAGCGGCATAAGTCCTGGGCCCCTCTCCGCCCGCGGCCGCCCATAACCTGACCTCTGGCACTACATTGCAGGTTGAAACCCCCTAGGGTGAGCGCTTTCCGCCGGAGCCTCCCCCGATGCAGACCGACTTCGCCCTCGCCTCCCTGCACCACCTGCTGGTCTATGCCCTGATCGCGATGCTCGTCGGCGAATCGGTGCTGCTGCGCGGAGGCGTCGACCGCACGACCCTGCAGCGACTGGCCGGCCTCGACCGGGGCTACGGCATCTGCGCGATGTTGCTGATCGTGGTTGGCATCTGCCGCATCACCTTCGGCATCAAGGGCTACGACTTCTATCTGCACAACCCCTGGTTCCACGCCAAGATGACCGCCTTCGTGCTGGTCGGCCTGCTGTCGATCCTGCCGACGGTCCGCTTCCTGCGCTGGCGCAAGGCCCTGGCCGCCAACCCGTCGTTCCTCCCGGACGCCGCGGAGGTCGGCAGGCTGCGCGGCATCGTCCGCTTCGAGCTGATCCTGATCGCGGCGATCTTCGTGTTTGCCGCCGCCATGGCCCGCTACGGCGGGCTCTGAGCCGGCCCCCTGCTACCGGAGCGCGACGTCGGCTATACTGCGCGGCCGCGCCGGAATGGCGGAATCGGTAGACGCAGCGGACTCAAAATCCGCCACCGTTAAAAGTGTGTGGGTTCGAGTCCCACTTCCGGCATGCCCGCAAGTCGTTGATAAAAAAATACAAACGACGACTTCTGCGCCAACAATCCCCAGAGTGTGCCCACCGTAGCGGATATCCACCCCGCTGCGAGTTTCTACTTGGCCACCACTGGAAGGCAGTTCCACTCCGCCGCGCCCACAACTGCTCAAGCGGTTCGCGAGGGTTGGTCCATTGCAGCGGCTCGATATGCAGATTGGACGTAGCCCCATGGCGTTTCCTTGCCGATGAATGGGGAGGAGTCTGAGCAGTTTCTGAAGATCAGTCGGTGCAAAACGGCCGGATTATTAAAGTCTCGTGCAGACTGATGCCGGAACTCACTGGTTGCCACATCTTCACATTCCATCTACGTATTCCAACGTCAACTGCAGACGCGCCATGACTCCGGTGAGAAGGCGCTATGTTTCCGACACCCCAGAGAAGGAGGATTGGTATGTTTGTGACCAAGCAACATATAGCGATTGCGCGTACGGTCGGCGTGGCGCTCGTCGCCACCCTGGGCCTTGCCGCCTGCGCCACCTATGACGACGACTTTGCGCGAGTCAACTCACGCCTCGATCAACTCGACACGAAGGTGCAGAGCGCGGCCCAGAGCGCCGAATCTGCCAATCAGTCCGCGCAGCAGGCCAACCAACGGCTGGATCAATTGGAAGGCCGCGTCCAGCAGCTCGAAACGAAGCCGGGCCGCCCGCCGCGCGGTTAGTCGCTCTTGCACCATTCGCGACGAACGGCCTGAACCGGGACCCGGTGGCCTTTGCTGGCCACCGGTCTCCTAATCCTCACCAATCTTCATTGCAAGGAACCGTCCCATCCGTACGTGCAAACATTCTGCGAACCGTGCCATTCATTGCGCGCTGGCGCTGGCGCTGGCGTTCGCAAGCTTCGGCGCGGCCAGCGCAGAGGAAGTCGCCGCGCAACCGACCGCCGAAGTCGACCAGCTTCCACCAGGCCAAGAAGTGTCCAGCTCGGTGATCGAGCTCGCGGGCTGGGTGGTCGCAGCCAAGGACAGCGTAGGCTATCCATTCGCGGTCATCGACAAGGCCGCCGCACAGATACTGGTGTTCGGTGGCGACGGCCGGCTTCGCGGCGCGGCACCCGGGCTCTTTGGTTCGGCGATCGGCGACCATACGGCCCCCGGCGTCGCCGGTCTCGCTCTTCGCGAGATTCCGGGCCGTGATCGCACGACACCTGCTGGTCGCTTTGTGGGCGGTTTCGGTCCGTCAATCGACGCCGGGCGCGTGCTGTGGGTGGACTACGATTCCGCGGTCTCCATCCACCCCACCGCTACTGGCGTCCCGGCCGAGAAACGCGTCGAACGCCTTCAATCGCCTTCGCCGGACGACAATCGCATCACTCATGGCTGCATCAACGTCTCGCCCGAGTTTTACGAGCAGGTCATCCGTCCGACGTTCGCCCGAGGCGGGGTGTTCTACATCTTGCCGGATGAAGCGCCGATAGAGGAGACCTTCCCGGAGTTCGCGCAAAGCCGCGGGACTACGCAACGCAACGAGGGAACACACGCAACGCCAGCTCCTCATTGAAGGGCGCGTTGGTGCCAGCACCGCATAACCAGTAGCCGCCCCTGTCACCGCCGCCACGCGTCCGGGCGTATATTCCGGCGACGGTCACAGCGACAGGGGGCCATCGGCCATGTGCTACTCCGCCCAGATCTGGGCCGACTACCGCAAGTTCGCCAAGGTCTTTGGCGCCACGATCAGCATCCAGGATTTCGTCCGCCTGTACTGGGAGCGCGGCCAGAGCGGCAAGCAGAAAATCCCCAAGGCGATGGACGCTGCGTTCGCCGAGCCGCTCACCGACCTGCAGCACGAGATCAAGGAACTCATCAACGAGTTCGACCGCGACCAGACCGGCCGCTTCGAGCAGGAGCTGTTCAAGCAGCGCAAGCGCCTGTTCGATGCCGAACGCATCCTGCTCGACAAGACCACCAGGAAGGCGCTCGAAGACAAGCGCATTGCCACCGACAAGATCGAGTGGATACGCGGCAAGCTGGCTGACCTGCACCGCGGTGCGCTGGTCGCAGATGATTCGCGCATCTTCCCCGGACACTACGCACCGGTCATGGTCTGGGAGAATGGCGCGCGCGTGATCAAGCCGATGCGCTACCAGTGCCGGCCGCAGGGCAAGCCGGCCAACTTCGACCAGCGATTCCCGGGCACCTACAACGCGCGACGCGACAACCTCGAAGGGTTCTGGAAGGACCTGTTCGGTTTCTCCCATGGCATCGTCGTGGTCAACGCGTTCTACGAAAACGTCAGCCGCCACGCCGTCGAGCACCGCGAGCTGAAACCTGGCGAGAAGGACGAGAACGTCGTCCTGGAGTTTCGCCCTGAGCCGGAGCAGGACATGCTGGTGGCCTGCCTGTGGTCGAAGTGGACCGGATCGCACGGGGCCCAGTTGCTGTCGTTTGCCGCCATCACCGACGAGCCACCCGCCGAGATCGCCGCGGTCGGCCACGACCGCTGCATCATCCCGATCAAGCCGCGCAACATCGACGCTTGGCTCAACCCGGACCCGAACGACCTGGCGGCGATGTACGCGATCCTGGAAGACCGGGAGCGTCCCTACTACGAGCATCGGCTGGCGGCTTGATCGCCCGCGAGGTCCTTTGACTTCGGCGCGTTGCGACAACGCTCACGACGAACGGGAGGGCGGCCAGAGGCTTTGGCAGTGCCCGCTGACGTTGTCTTAACAAGCCCATTGGCATGGTTACCCGAATGGGCGCCCGCCCCGTCACCAGCCGACCACCACATCAGGGGAATCGATGACGACCGCGGACTCCTTCATGCCGCTGCAGGCCGAGGTCCCCTCGACCAAGCAACGGCTGTTCGTACGCTATTACAGCGCGATCCTGATCGACCTGGTGGTGTTGAACCTCTTCAACGAGTTCTCGGAGAAGGTCCACATCGAGTCGTTCACCGTGTCGCTGATGGTGGCACTGGTCCTGCAGATCCTGTTGAAACTGACAATCGCCCTGGAGCACTACGTCGCGGCGTATTTCAAGGCACGGCCCGGCGGCTTCATGACGTTCATGCGCTGGTTCTCGGCATGGCTGATCCTGTTCGGTTCGAAGTTCGTGATCCTCGAGGCGATCTCGTTCGCGTTCGGGACCGACGTTCGCTTCGATGGGCGCTGGCACGGCCTGATCGTGCTGATCGTCGTGATCGTCGTGATGCTGGTGGCTGAAGAAGTGGTCGTCAGGATCTACCGGCGCCTGAACTGAGTAGCGCCGAAGCAACGGACAACCGGGGACGGAAGGATCCATTCCCACACAACCGCAGGCGTCCGACTCCACGCGGGAGTCCGGTCGACGTCAAGGAGGATTTCCACGTGAACACAGTCCCGGTCAATACCGTCCCGTCGAACGTCGACCAGCAGACGCTGCGCAAGATCTTCACCAGCGATCTGACAGAGACGCTGATCAAGGTCGGCCTCATCGCGTTCCTGGCGTACGTGTGCGTGCGCATCTTCGCGCCGTTCGCCAACCTGGTGATGCTGGGCGTGATCCTTGCCATCTCCATCTATCCTCTGTACCTGTGGCTGGTGCGCAAGCTGGGCGGCAAGCGTGGCTTGTCGGCGACGGTACTGGTGCTGGCCCTGCTGTTGCTGCTGGGCGTACCGCTGGTAATCCTGGGCAGTTCCTTCGCCACCCAGATCAGCGATGTCCACCAGCAATTCGAGAAGGGCACGTTCGCGATACCGGCGCCGGACCCGAAGGTCGCCGAATGGCCGGTCATAGGCGAACGCCTGCACACGGCGTGGAGCGAAGCAGCGAGCAACCTGCCCGCCTACCTGCAGAAGAACGCCGAGATCATCCGCGGCTATTCGCGCAAGGCGCTGGCTGTGGCGGCCGGTGCGGCCGGCGCGGTCCTGCTGTTCCTGGCCGCGATAGCCGTCGCCGGCATCATGATGGTCTACGCCGAGGGCGGCAGCCGCGTCACCGAGCGCATCCTCGCGCGCCTGACCACGCCCGAGCGAGGCGCGAGTCTGCTCCACCTGAGCGTGGCGACCGTGCGCTCGGTGGCCACCGGCGTGGTTGGCGTGGCCTTCATCCAGGCGCTGCTGCTGGGCATGGGCTTCCTGCTGGCCGGCATCCCGGCGGCCGGCGTGTTTGCCGCCATCACGATGCTGCTGGGCATCCTGCAGCTGCCGGCGCTGATCATCTCGCTGCCTGCGATCGGTTACCTGTGGTGGGCCGACACGGGTTCGTCCAACACGATGAAGATCATCTTCACGATCTACTTCCTGATCGCCGGCATGGCCGACAACGTGCTCAAGCCGTTGCTGCTGGGCCGTGGCGTGGATGCACCGATGCTGGTCATCCTGATCGGCGCGATCGGCGGCATGGTCACCGGCGGCATCATCGGCCTGTTTGTCGGCGCGGTGCTGCTGGCGGTGGCCTACACGTTGTTCATGGAGTGGGTCGATTCGCGCAGGCCGGAAGCGGTGGTGCCGGTAACGGCCGCCGACCCTGCCCCCAGGGAAGTCGCCGATTAGCCGCGGCCACGCACGCACGGACAGGCGGGGCACCATGGGCAAGCGCGCAGCACGATGCCTGGGCAGCACCGCCGTCCTTGCATCGGCGCTGTTGCTGGCCGCCTGCACGACCCTCGGGCCCGACTACGAGGAGCCCGACGTCGCCTGGCTCAGCGACTGGCAAACCGACCTGTACGGCCAGGTGGCCGGCCCCGAAGAGGAGCGCGAGGTCGACCTGCAGTTCTGGTGGCACGCCTTCAACGATCCGGTGCTCAACTCGCTGATCGACACCGCACGCAGGAACAACCTCTCGCTACGCATCGCCGGCCTGCGCATCATGGAAAGCCGCGCGGTGCTCGGTATCGCCAGCAGCAACATGTACCCGCAGCTGCAGCAGCTCAAGGGCTCGGCCGCGTACATCGACAACCGCAGCAGCGGTGGCTCCGGGCCTGACATCCACGACAACTACGGCGCGTACAGCGCCGGCTTCGACCTGGCGTGGGAGCTGGACTTCTGGGGTCGGTTCCGTCGCGGCATCGAGTCGGCCGAAGCCGGCTTCTTCGCCTCGGTCACCAACCAGCAGGACGTGCAGGTGCTGTTGAGCGCGCAGGTCGCCGACCTCTACTACGCCTATCGCACCACCGTGCTCAGGATCGACATCGCGCGCAAGAACACGGCGATCCAGAAGCGCAGCCTGGAGATCACCCAGCAGTTGTTCAGCAGCGGCCAGGAATCGGAACTCGACCTGCAACAGGCCAAGGCCCAGTACCTGGGCACGCTGGCGACCATCCCCGACCTGGAAGGTCAACTGGTCAGGCTCCGCAATGCGATTGCCGCCGTGCTCGGCCGCAAGCCGGGCGACGTGCCGGAGCTGGATTCGGTCGTGCGTCCGCTGCCGATCGTCAACGGCGCGGTGCTGCACGAGTTGCCTGCGACGCTGCTGCTGCGCCGGCGCGACCTGCGCACGGCGGCCTGGCAGGTCGCGGCGCAGTCGGCGCAGATCGGCATCGCCAAGGCCGACTACTTCCCGGCCATCACCCTGCTTGGCAGCGTCGGCTGGTCGACCACCTCGCTGGGCGGCAGCCCGACGGTGCGCAGCATTGCCGCTGGCCCCGCCATCAGCTGGAACATCCTCGACTACGGCCGCATCCGCAGCAACGTGCGGCTGCAGGACGTGCGGCTGCAACAGACGATCGAGCTGTTCCAGAACACGGCGCTGCTGGCGGCGCGCGAGATCGACGATGCCGCCATCACCGTGGTCAAGACCGCCGAGCAGAAGGCGCCGCTGGGTGGCGCGGCGCGCGCATCGGAACGCTCGCTGGACCTGGCCAACACGCAGTACCAGGAAGGCTATGCCGATTTCGAACGCGTCCTCGACGCGCAGCGCGTGATGTTCACCCAGACCGAGCGCGAGCTTCTCAACGACAGCGCCCACATCAGCGCCGTGATCACGCTGTACAAGGCTGCCGGCGGCGGCTGGACCGAGATGTCGCCTGAGCAAGTGCTGCCCGAGGCCACGCGCGACACCATGAAGAACAGGACCAACTGGGGCGGTCTGCTCGAAGCGCCCCTCCCTGCCAGCCCCGATGGGCAGGCCAGCGACAGCGACACCGGGAAGCCGAAATGAGCGCAGGCAACGACGACAAGACCGCGAGCGGCGCCACGCCGCCAGGTGGCGACAAGGCCGCACAGGAACAGGCCGGGAAAACCGTGCGCAATGGCGGACGCTGGGTGGCGGCCGCCATCGTGCTCACGCTGTTGCTGTATCTGTTTGCCGACCGCTTCACGCCCTATACCTCGCAGGCGCGCATCGAGGGCTACATCGTGGGTGTCGCGCCGAAGGTGGCCGGCGAAGTGACCAAGGTCGCGGTCGCCAACAACCAGACCGTGAAGTACGGGCAGACGCTGTTCGAGATCGACCAGTCGCAGTACCGCATCGCGCTGGCCAAGGCGCGCTCGGACCTGGAGAACGCGCGCAAGCAGGTCGGCGCCGGCGGCGCCGCGGTCGATGCCGCACGCGCCAACCTCGACGCCGCACGCGCGAACGAACTCAAGGCACGGCAGGACGCGACGCGGCTGCGGCGCTTGCGCGAAGCCGATCCGGGGACGATCTCCCTGCGCCGGCAGGAAATGGCCGACGCCAGCCTCGAGCAGGCCAAGGCCATGGTCGTGGCCGCGCAGGCGGATATCCGCCGCGCCATCGAATCGATGGGCGGCGACGACCTCGACAAGAACACCCTGCTCGCCACGGCCCTGACGGCCGTCGACAAGGCAGAGCTCGACATGCGCAACACCGTGGTCCAGGCCTCCACCGACGGCGTCATCACCGACCTGCGCACCGAAGTGGGGCAATTTGCCGGCACCGGCAGCCCGGTGCTGACCCTGGTTGGCGTGCGCGATATCTGGGTCAACGCCGAGTACACCGAGAACAACCTCGGCCACATGAAGGCCGGCACACCGGTCGACATCGTCTTCGACGTGTTCCCCGGCCGCGTCTTCAAGGGCAAGGTGCGCAGCGTCGGCCTGGGCGTCAGCGCCGGGCGCACGCCCAATGCCGGCGACCTGCCGTCGATCGACAACGACCGCGACTGGCTGCGGCAGTCGCAACGCTTCCCGGTGTTCATCAGCATCGACCCTGGCGAGGATCCGGAGGATCGCGCCAGGTTGCGCATCGGCGGGCAGGCGTCGGTGATCGCCTACGGTGAAGGCGCGGGCATCCTCAAGCTGCTCGGCAAGATCTACATCCGCGTCGCCAGCTGGCTGACCTATGCGTACTGACCGGAGCTGACGAAGTGATCGCGCCTGCCGCCAGGCGTACCTTCCGGCTCGCCTCCGTGGTGGCGCTGTCGGTCGCGTTCGCCTACGGCCTGGCAATGCCGTTGCCGTTCATGGCGCCGCTGTTCGCGGTGATCCTGACCGCGACGCCGGGGCCGCCACCGGGGCCCAAGGGCCTGCTCGGGCTGCTGGCCCTGGTCGGCATCACCCTTGGCATCGGCCTGGTGCTCAATCCGCTGCTGCGCAACTACCCCACCTCGGCCGTGCTGATCATCGCCGCCGGCCTCTACATGAGCACCTACCTCAGCGTCGGCAAGGGCAAGGGCCTGGTCGGCACGCTGCTCGCGGTCGGCCTGACCATGATCCCGGCCGCAGGCCTCATGGACTACGCGCTTGCCAGCGCGGTGGTGAACTCGCTGATGATCGGCATCGCCGTGGCCGTCGCCTGTCAGTGGCTGGTGCAGCCGTTGTTTCCCGAGCCCAGGCCTGCCGGCCCCAAGCCGCAGCCGCCGACGGCCGATCCCGAGCGCGCGGCCTGGCTCGCGCTGCGCACCGTGCTGATCGTGCTGCCGCCGGTCATGCTGGCCTTCACCAATCCCGGCATGTACATGCCGACGATCATGAAGTCGGTGATGCTGGCCCAGCAGGGCTCCACCGTCAGCGCGCGCGCGGCCGGACGCGAGCTGATTGGCTCCACGTTCCTGGCCGGTGTCTACGCGCTCGCGTTCTGGTTCGCACTGAAGCTGCTGCCGAACCTGTGGATGTTCTGCCTGTGGATGCTGCTGTTCGGCATCCATATCGGTAGCCGGCTGTATGGCGTAGTCGCCAATCGCCACCCGCCGTCGTACTGGGTCAACGTGTTCGTGACGATGCTGATCCTGGTCGGCCCCGCCGTCCAGGACAGCACCGGCGACGATGTCTACGGCGAGTTCATCGTGCGCTTCTCGCTGTTCGTGCTGGTCACGCTGTACGCCTGGGGCGCGATCCTGGCGCTGGACTGGATGCGTACGTCGCGCGCGCAGCGCAGGCCGCAACCGCAGGCGTTGAACCCGTCCGCCTAGTCCTGCGTCGCGATCACTCCGGTGCGTCGCGCAACCGCCGCAGCCTCGCTGCGTGAGCGCACGTCGAGTTTGCGCAGGATCGCCGAGATGTGGTGGTCCACGGTCTTCTCCGAGCGCACCAGTCGCCGGGCGATGTCGGCATTGCTCAGGCCATCGGCGAGCAGGCCGAGGATCTGCAGTTCGCGCGCGGTGAGGCCGGCCGGGTTGGCGCTGGTGGTCGCGCGCGGGCCACGCGACAAGCCGCGCACGCCGGCATCGCGCAGGTGATCGCGACAGCGCTTGACCGCGACACTGGCGCCGAGGGCTTCGAACAGCGCCAAGGCCTCGCGCATCGCACCCTCGTCGCCCTCCAGCAGCGCCAGCGCCTGCTCGTAGGGGCACCCCAGTTGCTCCCAGGTGGCGGCCGCCTCTTTCCAGTCGCCGCCGATCTGCAATGCGTACGCGGGCTCGGTGCCGCCGGCACCGCCACCGGCGATGCCCAGGCGCAGGCACCAGTAACGCAACTCGCCGAGCGAGCGCTCATCGCCGCGCTGCTCGGCCATGTCATGGGCCTGCACGATGAACCCGGCGACGCCGCCGACCTCGCCGCGCAGCCAGGCATCTTCCGCGTGCGCGGCGGCAACCGGCGCCAGGCGCTGCAGTTCGCCGGACTGCAGCGCCAATGCCGTCGCTTCGTCCAGCAGTTCGCCCGCGCCAGGATCGCCGCGACGCAGACGCAGCCGCGCCAGCACCGCCAGCGCGCAGATCCGGGTGATCGGGGCGACGCCGTGCGCCCTGACCAGGCTTGAGGCTTCGGACGCGGCGGCGTCCCAGTGGCCGCGCTCGAAATCGAGCCGGGCTTGCCACGCCCGGATGTAGTTCGACCACGAGTCCAGGTCGCGCGCGGCAAAGAAGCGGGTGGCCGCGTCGATCTGCTGCCCGGCCAGGGCATAGTCGCGCAACTTCACCGCGGTGCTGATGAAGTTGGCGTGGCAGCGCGCGACGTGCTCTTCGTAGTTGTTGTCCAGGGATATCTGCAGGCTGCGTTCGATCATCGTCCGGCCGTCGGCGTCGCCGTCGGCGTAGCGGGCGGTGCCGACGTTGTTGAGGGCGTGCGCGAGCACTTCGTTGCTGCCGATCCGCGTCGCCAGCTCGATCGCGCGCAACCCCCACTCGACCGATTCGCCGGTGTGCCCGGACAGCATGTAAAGCTGCGAGCGGTTGCTCAGCGCCCAGGCGTACGCTTCGTCGTCCGGCAGGTCCTGCAGCAGTTGCACGGCCTCGTTGGCATACTCCTCCGCCTCCTGTTTGCGCCCGCCGAACCAGTTCAGCCGCGACAACCAGCGCAACGTGAGCCCTTCCTGGCGGACGTCGCCGATCTCGCGCCAGATCGCCAGCGCCTCCTGCCGTCGCGCGATGGCCTCCTCGTTCTTGTCGATGAGGTAGCACTGGTACGACAGGTCCCCGAGCAGGCGCGCCCGCGTGACCGGCTCCAGTGCCGCCGCGTGCTTGAGCGCCGTGCCATATAGCGCGGCTGCCTCGCGGTGCGCACCATGGGCCGCCGCCTCGTTGCCGGCATGCAGCGCGTACTTGAGCACCGCGTCGGCATCGCCTGCGCCGGATGCGTGGTGCACCAGGCGCGACATCGCCACACCGCGGTCGCGTTGCTCCAGGTGCGCCAGCACCTTGGCGTGCAGGGCCGCGGCCATCGGCGCCGACAGCGCCTGTTCGATCGCGATCCGCGCCAGTTCGTGGCGGAAGGCGTAGGCGTGGCCAGCTGCCGTCAGCAGACCCGACGCCAGTGCCGCCGACACGTCCTCGGGCGCGGGCGCCAGCACCGCTTCGACGACAGCGACCTCGATGCGCGCCGGAACGATCGCGGCGAGGTCGAGCAGCGCACGTACCGCAGGCGGCTGGCGTGCGGCACGCGCCAGCACCGCATCGCGCACGCTCACCGGCAGGCCTTCGGCGCGCAATGCTTCGGTGACGAAGAACGGATTTCCGCCGGTGGTGGCGTAGATGCCGTCGGCTGCGTGGCTCGACTGCCGCGCCAGCTCCGCCACGCCCGCTTCCGACAACGGCAACAGCGGCACCCGCACCACCGCGTCCGCGGGCAGGTCGCCGAGCACGAGTTTCAGCGGATGGCGGTCGCCCAGTTCGTCGTCGCGATAGCTCAGCACGAGCAGCGCGCGCACGCGCTGGATTCGACGGGCGAGGAACTTGACCAGGTCGAGCGTCGCCGCATCGGCCCAGTGCAGGTCTTCGAGCACGACGATGGTGGGATCGCTGGATTCCTGCAGTTCGGACAGGAAGCAGCTGAACAGTTCCGGGCGGCGCCCTTCCAGGCCCAGCAGCGCCTGCAGCCTGGACCCCATCGCGCTGGCCATGTCGTACAGCGGCCCGAGCGGGCGCGGTGAAAACAAGGCTTCGCAGCCGCCCCACAACACGCGTCCGGCGGCATGGCCTGCGACCAGTTGCGTAAGCAGCGAGGTCTTGCCGATGCCGGCTTCGCCGCACACCAGCGCGGTACGACCGGTACCCTGCCCGGCGACCTGCAGTGCGCCTTGCAGCTGCTGCAACGCATGGTTCCGTTCGATCAACTCCACCTGGGGGCTCCGGGGGTGCGCGGCCCGATTATCCCCTCAGAAGTAGAAGAACGGCGACAGGTCGCAGATCTCGATGATGCTGGCCACCGGCAGGCCGTTGCGCCGGGCCGCCTGCCGGATCGCCTCCGGCGACGGCGCGTCGTAAATGCAGAACGTGCGGCGGCGGTCGGCGCTCACGTAGGAGTGCAGCCAGCTCACGCCGCTGTCACCGTTGATGCTGGCTATTCGCGCGCAATCCCGGACGCCCTCCTCGCTCATCGGGATGGCGAGGTCGGCGGCGAACGCGCGTTCGATCAGGTAACGGGGCATGACCGGACTCCTGGCGATGGCTGGACGGACTCAGACGAATCCAAAGCGGCTGGGCATCCAGTCGCTCGTGTAGTGGCGCTCGCTCGCGTAGCCGGAGCTGTTGCCGTAACCGACGCCGAAATCGCGCTGGCGATGGACGTGGTGGATGGCCCCGGCCGGAACCGCAGCGTCGTGCCACTCGTGCAGGCGCGATGTGGCACGGGCAGCGGTGGCGCGCGCGTTCAGCGGCGCGAACAGACCGGTGGAGGCGACGAACTCGATCAGGAAGCTGGACATGGCGTGATCCTCGGGGTGCGCGGTGGTGCTTGCCGCTTCTGCGCAGCCCGAGATCCGGACTGCGATGCCAGCGTAGGCAATGCCCCCCTCGGCAACATCGGGAACGCTCCCCAGATTGCGCCCGCCCCCTCCCCATATTCGGCGCTCACACGGTCACGACGGGCCCCATGGCATGGATGTTGCCGCCGGAGACGTCGCAGCCTGCGAGACCGTCGCACCCCACTCTTCCGGCCGGCCCAAGGGGAGCATTGCCATGACGATTGACACGTTCCACGCCTATGACGATGCAGGAAACCGCTACACCATCCATGTGCGGCGTACTTTCATCGACACGCGCGGCGCCGATGGACTCGGACGCCGCGTCGAAAGCCTGCGCTCGTACCATCTCAACGATGGCGGGCCGGTTGACCGGCTCGACGACGACACGTTCGCCATCGTCGATTCCGGGATCGGCTTACGGTTGACGCGAAGCGCTGCGTAGCGAAGCGCTCGCCTTGGGCACCGCCAGGATCCTGGCGGTGCCGTAGGGCGCATTGTTGAATGCGCCGGTCCTGATCCAGTCGTTGACAATCCGGAAATAACCATCGGCATACCGCGTGGAAGTGCGGCTGCCGTCGGTCGCGGTCTCAAACTCGATGATGCCGTGATCGGTGGCCGGGAACTCGACGACGCTGACCGCACGGCCGTCATGCGCCAGCTGCAGCAGGCGTTCGCGCGTCTGCTTCGGCGGTGCTTCCAGATCCTCGCCTGCCAGCACCCAGAGCAACGGCACGCGCAGATTGCGCAGCGTTGGCATCGGGTCGTATTCCCAACTGGTTTCCTGCTCCAGCACCGGCGCCAGCGCGGCCGCCTTGTCACGCGTGAGCGTGACCACCAGCCCGGTGAACTCGCCCTTCATCGCCGCCCACCACGGCTGCGCGCCGTACTTGCCGCGCACCGCATCCAGCTGCTCCCAACCGCGTGTACCGCGCGAGGCGACAATGGCGCCGGTGACGTCGGTCACCTCGCGCGCCTTGCCCAGGACGTCATCGCCGTATCCAGCATTGCGCAGGTCCAGCGCCACCTGGTCGCGGTCCTCGGCCAGCGGGCTGTCGGCCAGGCCAAAACGCACGACGACGAAATCCGGATCGCTGTCGCTGGCCGCCAGTGGCGCAACCCAGCCGCCCTGGCTGCCGCCGTCGTAGCCGATGCGCTTCACGCGCTTACCGGCCAGGCGCCGCGCCTCCTTCAGCGCCGCGCGCGCATCGTCGGCCAGCAGGTGGAAGTTCTGGGTGTAGGTGCCGGTCGATTCGCCGGTGCCGCGCTTGTCGTAGACGAACACGCCGATGCCGTCGGCCGGGTACAGATACTGCGTGTACAAGCCCTGCACGGCCGAGTTGCTTTCGGAACCGTGTACTTCGATGGCGATGGGGACGGGCTGGTCGCCGCGCGGCAGCACCAGGCGGCCGCGCAACTTCACGCCATTGCCTTCGAATGTCGTTTCGGTGATGTCGAACTGCTGGCGCTGGCCGGAGTGGCCATCGAAGGTGATGCGGCCTTCATTGCAGTTGCCGAACGCAACCTTGATGCCGTCGGATCGGCCGGTCCAGCCCAGGCTGCTGTTCCACTGCCCGCTGGCGTCGGCCTTGAGCAGGCCGCTGCGGCCGTCGAGCGCGCGCCAACGCAGGTCGGGCGAATCGCTGATCGCCGCGATGACGACGGTGCGGCCATCATCGAGCGCATAGGCGCCGGCGTGGCATCGGGCATCGCCGTCAGCAGCAATGGCGACGCCGGTGGATCCGACGCAGATCAACAACAACGATGCGGCTGCCTTCATATCGGGTTCCTGTCAGGGGGACGCCACGATCCGGTCGGGATTCTCGCGGCTTGCATCGTTGGATGCAGTGACAGGCCGATCCGTTGAAACCGGTTACGTTTCGCCGGTGGACCGCGGCGGGCTCACATCAGCAGGGTGCCAAAGACCACCCGGGCGCGGTCGTCGTAGATGCGCAGCCACAGCGCCTGGCTCATGGTCTCGGCGCAGCGCTTGGCCTGGGGCAACACCGCCGCCAGCGCCGCTTCGGCACTGGAGTAGTCGACCGCAGCTTCTGCAATCTGCTGGGCGAGGATGCTGCCATCCTGTCGCGATAGTTCGACTCGGTACATGGGTCACCTCCCGGCGGTTGGAGCGGACAGTTGGGAGCGGGCGGCCGTCCTGCGCAGTGGACGGTTCCTGTGTCATCGTCGTAGGGTCCGCCCAGCGGTGCCAAAACGCAGTCGGCCGGCATCGTCTTCTTGTGTAGGACTTTCCCTACAGCGCCCTGCTCCGCAGCACCGCCCCGAGCCGCCCACCTTGATGAATCCGTCCCCCGAGATGCCGTCATGTGCCTGATCGCCGTCGCCTGGCGCGCTCACCCCCGCTATCGACTGGCACTGATCGCCAACCGCGATGAGGCGCATGACCGCGCGGCGGCCCCGGCCGGGCTCGACCCCGCCGACCCGGACCTCTACGGCGGCCGCGACCTGCGCGCTGGCGGCAGCTGGCTGATGGTGTCCAGGCGCGGGCGCATGGCGGCCGTGACCAATGTGCGCGCCGGCCTCGCCGAGGGCGCGATGCCGCGCTCGCGCGGTGCACTGGTGCGGGGATTCGTCTCGGCAAGCGATCGCAGCGGGCATTTCCTCTCCGGCCTCGCCGGGGACGCGGCTGAATACGGCCGCTTCAACCTGCTGGCCTGGGACGGCAGCACGCTCGGCTTCGCCAGCAACCACCCTGGCTTTGAACAGCACGACGTGACGCCGGGCCTGCACGCCATGTCCAACGGCGCCTTCGACGCGCGCTGGCCCAAGAGCGGCCACGCCGTGGCGGCGCTCGACGCCTGGCTGCAGTCGCCGCTGTCGCAGGCCACCGACGATGCCGCGCTGGCGCCGCTGTTCGAGGCGCTGGCCGACACCACCCCGGCACCCGATCAGGCGCTGCCAGACACCGGGGTCGGCCTGGAGCTGGAACGCCGGCTGTCACCACCGTTCGTGCGCGGACCCAACTACGGCACGCGCTGCAGCAGCGTGGCCCTCGTCGACGACACCGGCATCACCTTCGTCGAGCAGAGCTTCGGCCCGGACGGGGTCCGCCTCGGCCGGACGCGGGGACGCCTGGACTTCGAGTGAGACCGGCCGCCGGCACTGGTGCGGCGGCAGGAACGCACTAGTGCACCCGGCGCGCTATCCCCGGCCGGGCCGCGCGCCTACCATGGCGACATTGACCCTCGGCTCCCCCTGTCATGGACACCCTGCTGCACCTGATCACCGTCTACGGCCTGCTGGTCGTATTCGTCAGCGTGTTCCTGGATCAGGGTGGCATACCGGTTCCGGCCTATCCGCCGATCATCCTGACCGCGGCCCTGGCGGTGGATCGCGGCGACAGCGTGTGGCCGATCGTGGTGGTCGCCACGGTGGCCGCGGTGATGGCCGACTGGCTGTGGTTCATCGGCGGTCGACGCCTGGGCGCGAAACTGCTGCGGCTGATGTGCCGGTTGTCGTTGTCGCCCGACTCGTGCGTGCTGATGACCCGCGGCGTCTACTCGCGCTGGGGTGCGCCGTCGTTGATCGTGGCCAAGTTCATTCCGGGATTCGCCGCCGTCGCCACCACGCTGGCCGGCGAAACCGGAACGCGAACCGGCCGCTTCCTGCTGTACGACGGCATCGGCGCTCTGCTCTGGTCCGGGCTTGCCGTGGCGCTGGGCGCGATATTCCATGAGGCCGTGAACAGCGTGCTCGAACGCCTGGAAGACCTGGGCCGGTTCGCGCTGCCGGCCATCGCCATCCTGATCGTGGCATTCGTCTGCTGGAAGCTGTGGCGGCGGCAGATGTTCCTGCGCCAGCTGCGCATGGCGCGGATCACGCCACTCGAACTGCGCCGGCTGATCGACCAGGGCGCCTCGCCGCTGATCCTCGACGTACGCCCGGAACCCCTGCGCAATGCGTCGGGCTGGATCCCGGGCGCGATCTTCGTGCGCACGCTCGGCGAAGCCGCGCTGACGCCACGCGACGAGGTGGTCGTGTATTGCGACTGCCCCAACGAGGCGTCGGCGGCGGTACTGGCGCGCGAACTCAACAAGCACGGCTTCAAGCGCGTGCGGCCGCTGGCCGGTGGCTTCGAAGGCTGGCGTAGCGAAGGCAACCAGGTGGCGTTCGAGTAAGCCGCTTTCGAAGGGATCGAACATGTTGTCTCCGGATGAATTGGCCTTGCTGGAAGCCATCCGCGACAGCGGCAGCCTGTCGCGTGCGGCCGCGCGCCTGGGCAAGGCGCCGTCAACCGTTTCGCACGCCGCGCGCCAGCTCGAGGAGCGCTTCGATGCCCTGCTCTTCGATCGCCGCCGCTACCGCCTGCAGCTCACGCCCGCCGGGCAGTTGCTGGCGCATGAAGCCGCGCGCCTGATGCTCGACGTGTCGCGACTGACGCGACGCGTGAAACAGGTCGCGGGCGGCTGGGAAGACCGGTTGTGGATCGTGACCGACGAGATCCTCGAATTCGAGACGCTGCTGCCGGTGATCCGCAGCTTCGACAAGCTGCAGTCCGGCGTGACCGTGCGCATCACCCACGAGGTGCTCGGCGGCACCTGGGACGCATTGCGCGATGGCCGCGCCGATCTGGTCGTTGGCGCGACCAACGAACCGCCGGTGATCCCCGGTTTGCGCTGGTTCGAACTGGGCGTCATGGAGTGGGTGTTCGCGGTGTCGCCACGGCACCCGCTGGCCAGGGCGCGCGAGCCGTTGTCGCGCGAGACGGTGCTCGAACACCGCTCGGTCGTGGTCGCCGACACGTCGCGCCGGGTGGATGCGCGCGGCTACGGCCTGCTCGGCGGCCAGTCATCGCTGGCGGTGCCGAGCATGCGCGCCAAGATCCAGGCGCAGCACGAAGGCCTCGGCGTGGGGTGGTTGCCGCGGCAGCGCATCGCCGGCCTGCTCAAGCGCGGCGAACTGGTGGAAAGGAAGACCGACGACCCGCGCGAACCGAACACGCTGTACGTCGCGTGGCGCGGCGATCACCAGGGTCGTGCACTGGAGTGGTGGTTGGAGCAGTTCAGGCAGGAGCGGCTGGCGCGCAGGCTCGTGCAGGGCATCGATACCGTGCTCTGAGGGTGCTCTGAGCGCGCCATGCGCCCGTCAGCCTGCCCACGGCCACCATCCCCTGCCGGTGCGCGCGTAGCGATCGGCCGCGCGCTCGAAACGGTTGCGCACGCTGATGCCGCCAAACACCAGGTACAGCGGCAGGAACAGCGGGCCGAGCGCGAGGTACTGATAAACGTGCGCGCGCTCGTGGTCTGCCAGCACGATCGACGGTTCGTCGCCATGACCGGCGCGGTGGGCATAGGTCACGCAGGGCGAGTCGAGGCTGTCGCCGGTATGCAGGATCACGTTGCCGAACGTGATCGCCCCGCCCGGCCCCCACGGCCATTTGTGGAACACCAGCGCCAGCTCGCGCCGGCGCCAGTGCACATGCGCGCCGAAGGCCAGCCCGGCGATGCCGAGGGTCAGGCCGATGAGCGTGTTGGGCAGCGTCCAGAGCGCGCCCAGCGCGACCAGCGCGCGGGTCAGTGACGTCGACATGGGTGAAGCCTAGCGCAGCTCATGCCCCGGTCTGGTCATCGGCAGGAAGGTACGCCCTCCCCGCTTCGAACCGGCGCCGTACTTCGGCGACGGGCCAGCCCAGGCGCAACTGGTAGTGCGGGCGATCGACGAAGCGCGTGTTGTCGCCACCCCACTCCAGCCCGGCGACCAGGCCGACCCGGGCAGCCTCGTCGTATGCAGTAACGGCCTGGAGGTAGCGTCCCTGCGCGTCGAACAGGCCGATGTCCCAGGCCGTGCCGAAGTTGTGCATGCTCTGGCCACCGCGGGCGTTGGTCACCACCGGGCCGGGGTTGCCGTAACGACCACGACGAAACAAGGCGTTCTGTTCGACGTAACCGCGTGTGCCCGACAGCAGGCGCGGGCGCGAACCGGCATCGAGCATGCGCGCCAGGCTGGTGCGCGCCAGCCGCTGCGCCGGCAGCAGCAGGCCGGCCAGTTGCGCTTCGCTGCGTGCGTCGAACGTTCGCGTCTGCTCGCGGATCAGCGCCGCGCGGCGTTCGAATTCGGCAGACGCCGCTTCCGTCAGTGGCCCCCAGCGCCCATCCAGCCGTCCGCCGTACAGCGTTTGCGCCCTGAGCAGTCGCTGGGTGAACAGCACGTCACCCGGAAACAGGCGCAGGCTCATGGGCTGGGTGTCACTCCGCTTCCGGGCAGTCGCCTTCCGGAATCAGAAGCCACAGGACCAGGTATACGAGCAGGCCCGGAAATGCGGCGGAGACGATCGAGCCGAGCACGTAGAGGGCGCGCAACAGGGTCGAGTTCCAGCCGTACCGGCGCGAGATTCCGCCGATGACTCCGGCGATCATCCGGTCGTGACGTGAGCGGCATAGTCTGCGGGTGGCATTCATGACGGCGCTTCCCAGGCGGCGGCGCTGCCAGTCTAGCGCCGGATGTCAGGGCGTAGCGTGACGAATTGCGGCCAACCGCGTGGTCAACCAGGTCGAGGAGGTCACGACCGGCTGACCCGGGCAGCGCACCTGGTAGGGCTTGCCGCTCATGCTGCTGGCGCTGCCGGCCCGTTCGATGAACTGTTCGGCGCTGGCGACCAGGTCGCGCTTGCGCAGGTAGTCGTATTTCCGCCGCAGGTGCGACTGCGCCTCGCTCGCCGGGTACCAGCTGCCGTTGCGCTGGAACTGGCAGCCCGAGCCCCCGAGCGCGGTGATCAGCTGGTCGATCTCCCGCTGCGCCTTCGCTGCCTTCGGTGCCTGCTGTGCAGCGGGCGCGGGCGCCTGCGCCAGCGCCGCGGCGCTGCCGGCTAGCAGGCCGGCTAGCAGGACTGGACGAATCAGCGGGCGCAGGCGACGGGTCATGCCGCCATTACAGCGTATCCAGCCAGCGACCGACCACGTCGGTCCAGATGGCGTAGCCGCTGCGGTTCATGTGCAGCTGGTCATCCAGGAACAGCTCGCCGCGCGGCTGGCCATCGGCGCCGAGCATCGGCGTGGCGATGTCGAGGAAGTCCACGCCCTTGGCCTGCCGCGTGTAATCGCGGATCAGCGCATTGGCCTGGCGCATCTGGCCCAGCAGGGCCTGCCGCGCCGGGCTGGGCTTGATCGAGACGAACGCGATCCGCACCTGCGGCAACTGGCTGCGCACCTGCGCGACCAGCGCGGCGAAATCGTCGCGCACCTGCTGCGGCGTGCGGCCTTCGGCAAGGTCGTTGTCGCCGGCGTAGACGACCACGGCGCGCGGCTGGTACGGGGTGATGATGCGTTGCGCATAGAAGGTCGTGTCGCGCACGCGCGAGCCGCCAAAGCCGCGGTTGATCGGGGCCGCGCCGGGGAAATCGTCGCCCAGGGTGTCCCACAGGCGGATCGAGGAACTGCCGACGAACACCACGCCACCGGGCCTGCGCCGGACCACGCTGTCGGCCTGCTCGAAGGCGACGATGTCGGGCTCGAACCTGGTCGAGGCCTGCAGTTGCGCCGCAGGCGTGCTGGCCGGCGACAGCGGCTTGGATGCGCAGGCAGTGAGCAGCGCGAGGCAGAAAAGCAGTGCGAACTTGGGCATCGGTGCAGTGTCAGGAGAGGTGCCTGACTGTGCCATGAGGGCGATGACGCGGTCTGTCGATCCGTGCGCCTTTCTACAAAAACCGGGCAACCGCAGGCGCGCGCATCTCAGCGCGAGCGCGCACCCAGCCATTCGTGGATCGCCGACGGCACTTCGCGCTGCGCACGACTGGAGACGTAGATGCCGATGTGGCCGCCCTTGAACGACAGCTCGCTGTAGTCACCGGTTCCGACCAGGTCGGCGAGCGCCTTGGACGATGCCGGCGGGACAAGATGGTCCTGCTCGGCATAGATGTTGAGCACCGGCATGTCGACGCTGCGCAGGTCGACCGGACGGCCGCCGATGTCGATGCCGCCCTTGACGAAACCGTTGCCCTGGTAGAACTGCTTGACGAACTGGCGGAACGCCTCGCCGGCCTGGTCGGGCGAATCGAAGATCCACTTTTCCATGCGCAGGAAGTCTTCCAGCGCCTTCTGGTCGTCGAGCACGTCGACCAGGCCGACGTACTTCTGCACGAACAGGCGCCAGGGCTTGAGCGTGAGGTAGCACCAGTTCATCACGTCGGCCGGGACGTTGCCGAGGGTATCGACGAAGAGGTCCACATCCAGTCCGCGCGTCCAGTTGCCCAGCATGTTGTCGCTGGTGTGGAAGTCGACCGGCGTGACCATGGTGATTAGGTTGCGCACCTTGTGCGGGTTGAGCGCGGCATGGCAGAGCGAGAACGCACCGCCCTGGCAGATCCCGAGCAGGTTGACCGCGTCGAGGCGGTACTCGGCGCGCAGGTGATCGATGGCGCCGCCGATGTAGCGCTGGATGTAGTCCTCCAGCTCCAGATAGCGGTCGGAACGGTCGGGGTAACCCCAGTCGAGCACGAAGACGTCCTCGCCGCGCTCGAGCAGGCCGCGCACCAGCGACTTGTCCGCCTGCAGATCGACCATGTAGGGACGGTTGACCAGGGCGTAGACGATCAGCAGCGGCACCTTGGCCGTGGGCGCCCGGCCGTTGGGCAGCGTGTGGCCGCGGAAGCGGTACAGCACCACCTTGCCGTCGCGCCAGACTTCCTCGCGCGCGGTCGCGCCGTAGTCGATGTCGTGGACCTGATGCAGGGTATCCAGGCCGGCACGGAGCTTGGCCTGGAAGCGCAGCGATTCTTCTGCCAGCGACTGCGGCGTGAAGCCGAGTGGGCCGTTGCCGAATCCATCCATCTCAGCGCTTCCCCTTTGCCTTGGCGGTGGCCTTCGCAGCAGCCTTGGCCGGCGCCTTGCGCGCCTTCGGCGCAGGCTTCGGCGCAGGCTTCGCTGCCGGCTGCGGTGGCGCTGCCTGTCGCGGTGCCGCCGCTTCGCTGCGGCCCGCTCGCGCCGCGCCGGCTTCGACCGCGTCGCGCAGGCGTCGCAGTTCGCGTTCGAGCTGGACGATCTTGCGATGCGCCGAATCCAGTTCGGTCCGGGTCGGCATGCCCAGTTGCGCGCACACCTGCTCGATTTCCCGCTGCTGGTGGCCGCGCAGGGTCATCTGCGCATTGACGAATGCGGCGTAGGCATCGCGGAAGCGCGGCGACAGCGCGACCTCCGCGTAGGCCTCTTCGGCCGCGTCGATCCACAGGTCGAACAATGCGCGCACCGACTCGAGCTGGCGACCGGGCGCACTGCGCTCGCCAAGCTTGCGCTCGAAACGGACGAAGGCATCCTGGCCGGCTTCGGCCAGCAGGGTCTGGTAGGTCTGGCTCTGCTGTTGCAGATCCGCTTGCGCCTGCATCAGGTGCTGCCAGCGCTCCTGGTGCTCGCGGGCAAAACCGAACGCCGGCAGGCCCAGCCAGGAGCGTCCATCGCGCTGCCACTGCTGCAACCACGGGGCGGCCTGCTCGAACCACTGCGACGGATCGGTGCTGGCGCTGCCGGGCATCATGCCGAGCATGTGCGCGAACGGATTGGCGCCATCGCCGCCGAGCGCCTGCTTCCAGGCAGCGGTGATGTCGGCGGCTGTGGCCTGCCTGCCGCTGAACTGCGCCGCCAGCTTCTGCATCTGCGCAAACCATCCCTGCGCCTGCGAGCTGAAGCGCGAGACGGCTTCGTCGCCCTGGGGCACGCCGCCCTTGGCGAGCTGCGTCCACCAGTTCATCGCTTCGGTCCAGCCGGGCATGCCGGGCACGGCCGTCGCCGCAGGCGCCGCCGCCGAACGCAGGCTGTCGCTCCACGCGTTCCAGTACTGTCGCGTCAACGCTTCGAAATCGTCCTGCTTCATCGCCGCCTCCGCTTGATGCGGGCCATGTTAGCAGCGGGCATGTTGCGGAGCCGCGACGGGCGCTGCTCAGGGCTTGGGAATCTTCAGCGTCTTGCTGATCATCAACGAGCCGGACAACGCGAACATCAGCACCAGCGGATGGAACTGCCAGGGTCCGAGCTTGATCATGCCCAGCCACAGATTGGCGCCGATCGCGCCCTGCCACGCGGCCACGGCCAGCACCACCACCAGCGCCAGGCTGGTCGGGATCGGCGTGCCCTCGAAGAACTTGACCTTGTCGCCGCCACCGGACAGCTGCTCGGCGGTGACGTTGTAGCGCGCCAACCGGCTGACGCCGCAACCGACGAAATAGCTCAGCACGGCCCAGTCCCAGCCACCCTGCAGGCCACAGGCGTAGGCCAGCGCCGCCGGCGCGACGCCGAAGGAGATCACGTCGGCCAGCGAGTCGAGCTCGCGCCCGAGGGTCGAGGCCGAATTGCGCCAGCGGGCGACACGGCCATCGAGCGCATCGAAGATGAAGGCCAGCGGGATCAGCGCCATGCCGATCAGCAGGTCACCTACCCCGCCCTCCTGCAGGAAACGCATCGCGGCGAAGATCGCGCCGGTGCCGCAGAAGGCATTGGCGAGCGTGAACCAGTCGGCGAGGTGGAACTCGCGCAGCATCGAAAAGTGGCGCGGCATGCGGCGCTCCGGATCCATCAAGGCCTGCCAGCGTGCCAAATTGGGTGTTAAGGGAGCAAGAGGCAGACGAAGTCAGCGCGGCATGGCCAAGTTCGACGCCTGCAGCGGATTGCCGGCCCGCGGCCTGGTTGAGATGACCGCATCGTCCGGCAGCGTGCCGCTGCCGTCCAGGGCCGCGTTGACCCGGTCCAGCGCCGAGTACACGTACGGCAGCAGCGGCACGTAGCGTGCGCCGTAATCGGGCAGGCCGAGGAAGCCGTCGAAGTGCTGGGCGTTGCGCACTTGCCAGTAGCGCACGTCGCGGCCGGCCGCCTGCGCCTGCTTCACGTACGGGGCACTGGTGAAGGCGGGCGGGATCAGGCCGTCGTCGCTGCCGTGGATGACCACCACCGGCAGGCCCTTGCGCGGCAGTCCGGCGCGGGTTTCGGCGATGCCCTTGCGCACGCGCTGCGCGTCGGCGTCGTCGCCGGTCCACAGGGCGCGCAGGCATTGCAACGTCGTCAGCGGCGCGGCCGGGTTCTGCTCGAGGATGTTGACACCGGCGCCGGGCGGAATGCCGCTGGCATCGGACCACCAGGCTGCTCGCTCGCTCGCGCTGGCAGCGCGTGGACTGACGTCCGGATTGATCGCGCCGTAGCGATTGCCGCAAGGCAACTCGCCGACGCCGTATCGACCGTAGGCCGAGGCATAGGTCACCGCGACGGCGCGCCACAGGTCGAAGCCGACCGAGAGCGCCCCGGCGTGCAGGGCCTCGTCGCTCCAGCCATGGGCCTTGAGCGCGTCGTATGCGGATTTCGCCTGCGCCGCGGTGTCGTTGCCCTCGATCAGCCCGGCCGCCTTCAATGCGACGCAGCGTTGCGTCCACAGCGGCGCGACCTGCGCGGTCAGCGGCGGCTGCGGCAGGTTCTGCAGGTGCAGCAACGCACACGGCATCAGCAGCGCGGCTTCGGTGGTGTAGTCGTAGAGGGCGCGACTTCCGGCGCCGTCGACGTAGACATTGGGTTCGCCAGCCACTACCGCGTCGAGCCAGTCGCCGTCGAGCTCGGCCGCGCGCAGCACGGCGCCGCCGCCGTTGGAGATGCCGACCGCGATGACGCGGGTGTTGCCGAAGGTGAAGGGCGCCGCCTGCGGGAACGCGCTGTCGAGCGACTGCAGCGCGAACTGCGCGGCCTGCTTCACGTGCCGGCCCCAGTCGGCCTCGGGATTGTCGCGCGAGTGGGCGTGCTTGAAGGCCACGCCGGAAGATGCGTTCGCAACCGGCTCGAACGCCAGGCCATCGCCGCGCGCGCCGACAGTGCCGTCAGCGCGGACGCCCTGCCCCGCGTCCAGGTCGAAATAGTCGGTGCCCGCGCCCTTGTCGGTGTAGGCCACCGCGCAGCCTTTCGGCAGGCCCCAGGCACCGGCGACGGCGATCGCGCCGTAGATGCCGCGCGAACCCGACGACGCGGTGACCACGACACAGCGCTTGCCGACATCGAACGCATCGGGCACCTGCACCAGCACGCGGTGCGGCTGGGTCGCGCCCGCCACCGTGGCCAGGGCGCTGTACTCGCGCCCCGGCACGCTGGCGGTGCTGCCGTAGAGCTCGCCGTATCCGCCCCCGGGGGCGAGATCGGCGATGCCGCGCCAGTTGTTCCACAACGCACGCCGGCGCAGTTCGCCCGCGCCGGGATGTTCGGCGTCGGCGAACGCGGGCGGGGTCATCGCGCGCAGGCCGGCCAGGCCAAGGCCGGCGCTGAGCAGGTCGTCGTCACCGCGATGTTCGGTCGTGCGCACTGCGGAGAACATCGGCGCGGCCTCCGTCTTGCTGCGCGGCGTGGTGGTGGTGCAGGCGGCCAGGACGAGCGTGGCGCCGGCAAGGGCAGTTCGGACGGGTCGCAGGTTCATTGCCGCAGCCTAGCAAGGCCAGCCGCGCCGCCCATCGTACTTTCGTACCACGCCGTTGCCGCCCTGCTGGTGCGGCCACTTGCTAGGCTAGGGCCAATGCCGACCCTGCTGATCGCCGACGACCATCCGCTGTTCCGCGCCGCCCTGCGGCAGGCGGCCATGGAGGCCGTCAGCGGCGCGGTGATCCTGGAAGCCGGCCATCTCGATGCCGTGCTGGCCGCACTCGATGCCGCGATCGATGCCGATTCGGGCGTGGACCTGGTACTGCTCGACCTGCACATGCCCGGCAACCACGGCCTGGCCGGACTGGCCGCGATCCGCGCCCAGCACCCGGGCGTGGCGGTGGTGGTGGTCTCGGCCAACGACGACCCGCGCGTGGTCCGGCGCGCACTGGATCACGGCGCCGCCGGCTACCTGCCCAAGAGTGCCGGACTCGACGAACTGCGCGATGCGATCCGCGCCGTCTTCGCCTGCGAGCAGTGGCTGCCGGCATCGCTGCGCGCCGCGGTCGCGCGCACGCAAAGCGACAGCGGCGACGCCGACCTGGCCGCGCGCCTGGCAAGCCTGTCGCCGCAGCAGTTCCGGGTGCTGACGCTGGTCGCGCAGGGCCTGCTCAACAAACAGATCGCCGACCGGCTGGATGTGCAGGAGCGGACGGTCAAGGCGCATCTGTCGGCGATCTTCGAGCGCCTTGGCGTGCGCAACCGCACCCAGGCCAGCGTGGTGCTGCGCGAGCTGGAGCTGTCGGATCCGGCGCGGCAGATCGCCTGATCGGACGCTACGACAGCGCCACTTCGCGCGCCGCGAGCGCGCGATCGAGCGCTGACTTCAGCGCCAGTGGCTTCACCGGCTTGGCCAGCAGCGACAGCCCCGCTTCCTCGACCGCCCGCCGCACCACCTCGCCACGGTCGGCGCTGAGGATCAGCGTCGGCCGCGCGCCGAAACGCAGCTCCAGGCGCGCGGCCAGGGCGACGCCGGTATCGCCATCGTCGAGGTGGTAGTCGAACAGCCACAACGCCGCAGGCGCGCGCGACAACGCCGCCTCGGCCTCGTCCGAGTCGCGCGCGGTGACCACGTCGAAGCCCCAGCCAGCAAGCACGGCCGCCAGCGCCGACATCGCCTGCGGGTCGTTGTCGACCACCAGCACGCGCACGCCGGGATTTTCGTCGGGCAAGGATGACAGCGACATCGGCAGCGGCCTGGGCGCGCGCCGCACCCGCACCGCGAACACCGTGCCGCGATCTATCTGGCTGCGCAGGCCCAGCGGTGCGTCGAGCAACTGCGCGATGCGCTCGGCGATCGACAGGCCAAGGCCCAGGCCCTGCCCCGGGGCATCCTGGCCGCGACGGAACTCTTCGAAAATCACAGCCTGCTGACCGGCGGCAATGCCGGGCCCGCTGTCGTGCACTTCGATGCGCAGGCCGTCGCCGTCATGGCGCACGCCCAGCACGACGCCACCGCGCTGGGTGTAGCGCACGGCGTTGGCGAGGAAGTTCTGCAGCACGCGGCGCAGCAACTGCGGGTCGGTATGCGCCCACGCGGTGCTGGCGACAAAGCGGAATTCAAGGCCGCGCGCCGCCGAAATGGCGCCGAACTCCGACGCCAGCGGCTCCAGCACCTCCGCCAGCGGGAACGGACGCGGCTGCGGCACCAGCCCGCCCGCCTCCAGGCGCGACATGTCGAGCAGGCCGGTGAGCAGGTCGCTGGTGGAATCCAGGGCGCCGCCGATCTGCGCCACCGTTTCGCGCTGGCGCGGCTCGAGCAGCTGTTGCGACAGCGCATCGGTGAACAACTGCGCCGCATGCAGCGGCTGCATCAGGTCATGGCCGATCGCGGCGAGGAAGCGGCTCTTGGCCTCGTTGGCGCGCTCGGCCTCGCGCTTGGCGACCTCGAGGTCGGTGGTGCGTTCGGCGACGCGCTGTTCCAGCGTCTCGTTGGCCATGATCAGGCCGGCCTCGGCGCGACGGAATGCGGTCACGTCGGTGAAGGTCGCGACGAAGCCGCCGCCGGGCATCGGGTTGCCGCGGATCTCGATGATGCTGCCGTCGTGCAGTACGCGTTCGGACAGGTGCGCGGTGCCGGCGCGCATGAAGCCCAGGCGTCGTTCCAGGGCGCGTTCGAGGTCGCCCTGGGGCGGCATCCGCTGCAGGGCCCAGCGCGACAGCTCGGCGATCGGACGACCGACCTGCAGCAGCTCCGGCGGGAATCCGAACAGCTCGACGTAGCGCCGGTTCCAGGCGACCAGTCGCAGTTGGGCATCGACCACGCTGATGCCCTGGCTCATGTTCTGCAGTGCCGCCTCGAGCACGCGCTGGTTGAAGCGCAGGTCGGCCGATGCCTCGCCGACGATCGCGGCCACGGTGTCGAGTTCGCGACCACTGGCGGCGCGTCGCGCAGCATCGAGCAGCACGCGTGCCGACGCGGACCCCAATACCGCCGCAAGTTCGCGTTCGATCCCGGCTTCGATCGGCGCGGCCACCGGCTCGCCCGCCGGCACGCCCTGCAGCAGTTGCAGCACGCGTTCGCGCGGCAGGAAGCGCAGGCCGGCATCGCGCAATGTCTTGACGTCGAGGCCGCGGTGGGCGCGATGCGGCGTCTCGCGGCGCCACAGCGCCGCCAGCACGGTGGCCAGGGTGCCGACGAACAGGCTGGCGCCGACGGCGCGACCCAGGCGGCTCCAGCCGGTCAGGCCGAACAGGGCATCGGGCGCCAGCCAGTGCAGGCCGAACGGTCCGCTTTCCAGCCAGGGCGCAGTCACGCCACGCACTTCCATCGTCATCGGCAGCAACTGCACCCAGGCCCAGGCGGCAAAGCCCGCGGCGATGCCGATCACCGCCGCGCGCGCCGGCGTCTGCGGCCGCCAGACCGCGAAGCACAGCGCCGGCACCAGTGTCGCCAGCGCCGAGAACGACACCGCGCCAACATCGGCGAGCGCATCGTTGCCGGCGATCAGGCGGCTGTAAGCCCAGGCCAACAGCATGATCACGACGATGCCGGCCCGGCGCAGCGCCAGCACGCGGCCGCGCAGGTCGCTGCCGTCGTTGCGCGACCACGCACCGCGCAGCAACCCCGGCGCGAACCAGTGGTTGCCGATCATCAGGCTCAAGGTGAGCGTGCTGACCACGACCATGCCGGTGGCCGCGCTCAGGCCACCGAGGAAAGCGAACAGCGCCAGGCCCTCATGACCCTGCGCCAGCGGCAGCGCCAGCACGTACAGGTCAGACGGCACGCCGCTGCCACCCAGCAGCGCCTGCCCGGCCTTGGCCAGCGGCAGCACTGGCAGCGCGATCAGCACCAGGTACAGCGGAAACTGCCAGCGAGCCGTGCGCACGTCGCGCTCGTCGCGGCACTCGACCACGCCGACATGGAACTGGTGCGGCAGGATGAACATCGCCAGCGCGCCCAGCAGCACCAGCGGTGCGAATCCGTCGGCCGACCGCGGCGGCGGCGCCATGGCCGCCGTCTCGGGAAGATCGCCCAGCCCCCACCAGACGAACAGCCCCAGCGCCAGCATCGCCGCCAGCTTGAACACCGACTCGAACGCCATCGCCAGCACCAGCCCGCGGTTGTGCTCGGCGGCACTGGCGCGGCGCGTGCCGAACAGCATCGCGAACAACGCCATCGCCAGCGCCACATACAGCGCACTGTCCTGCCAGGCCGGCGCCAGCCCGACCTCGGCACTGTGCGTGGTCAGCATGGCAAAACTCATCGCCACCGCCTTCAACTGCAGGGCGATGTAGGGAATCAGTCCGAGCGCGGCGACCAGGGTGACCGTGGCCGCAAGCCAGGCGTCTTTGCCCAGACGCGTGGCGATCAGATCGGCCAGCGAAGTCGCGTTGGTTTCCCGCGCCAGCTGCACCAGCCGGACCATGAAGGCGACCGCGATCGCATACAGCACGATCGCGCCGAGGAAGGTCGGCGGCAGCGGCCAACCGTAGCGAGCGGCCTGGGTCACGGTCCCGTAGAACGTCCACGAGGTGCAGTGCACCGCCAGCGACAGCGCGTAGACATGGCCCCAATGACGAGCCAGCACGGTGGGGCGACGCTCGGCGTAGAGCGCCGTCCCGAACATCAGTGCCAGCCAGGCGACGCTGGCCAGGGCGACCGCGGCGAAGCTCAGCATGGGGCGGCGGGAAGGTGCATTACTGGAGGATAGCCGAGCGTGGAGTCCCTAGAGACACTGTCCGTATCGGCACTCCCCAATGGATCCTGGGCCTTCGCCGAGGTTTACGGGCTTTTCTTGCATCAACGAAGACGGGGCGTCAACGCGCCGGAGCGTTGTCCGCTGCGCCGGGGATTGCGGAGCAGTGGGCCATGGATGGCCCACGCCCCGCGTAAAGCCAGGATGGCGTCCGCGGGGCGGAGCAATCCCCGGCGTAGCGGACAACGCCACGCCGGAGCCAGCCACAGACCACGAAACGCCGCCTTCAAACCATCAGAAGTCGTACCGCGCCGACAACGTGTACTGGCGCGGCGCACCGTAGAACCCGGTCAGCACGCCCAGAGCGGCGTTGAGGTTGTAACCGGTGGTGCGGTACTCCTTGTCGGCCAGATTGGTGCCCTGCAGCGACAGCGACCACGCATCGTCGATGCGCCAGATCACGCCGGCATTGACCAGCCCATAACCGTCCTGCGTGATCGGCAGCGCACCGGTGCGGACGATCTCGGTGGTGGCGACCACCTCGCTCTGATAGCTGTAGCCCACCCGCGCCGACAGATTTCCACCGCTGGACAGATCGGTCCGGTACTCCAGATTGACCGCACCAGAGAAATCAGGCGCGTTGGTGAACTCCTGCTCGTCGGCAATGTTGACCCCGGCGTACATGAACTCGTCGTACTTCGCGTCGAGCCAGGCCAGGTTGCCGCTGATCAGCCAGTTGTGCGTCGGCAGCCACTGGTACTCGACTTCCACACCCTGCACGGTGCCCTTGCCGGCATTGGTGAAGTCGCCGAAGAACGCATCGTTGGTGCCGTCTCCATTGCTGTCGTAGGACGTGAACACCGACAGCTGGATGTCCTTGTACTCGTTGTGGAACGCCGCCAGGTTCACGAACAGCGTCTGCTCCAGGAACGACATCTTGCTGCCGATCTCGTAGCTGTCGACCGACTCGTCATTGAACGGCTCAGCCGAACGCGGCACGGCGGTGGCCTGGGCACGGATGTTGAAACCACCCGACTTGAAACCGCGCGAGGCCAGCCCGTAGACCATGATGTCCGGGGTGATCTGGTAGTCGAGCGAGATCTTTGGCGACGTGTTGTCGAAGCCGATGCGCTTGTCGAAGTTGGCCGCGATCGGCGTCGGATTGTTGGCCGCGCAGCGCGCCGCCAGCACGGTGAACGTCGCGTCGGTGTAGCAGCGGTTGAGCACCACCGCGTGCTTCTTCTCGTCGGTGTAGCGCGCGCCCAGGTCGAGCTTGAGCTTGTCGGTCAGGTCGAACGTCCAGTCCGCATAGAGCGCCAGCGCATCGGTGTAGACCGTGCCATGAGTGTCGCCGAACGACAGATTGAAGAAGTTGTTGAGGACCTGGCCACCGGCCTCGCCGTCGAAGGAATAGAAACCGATCACGCCACGCGAGCGGCCGCCCGCGTCGTAGTTGACCTGCAGCTCGTTGGTGATCTGCTCGTCGGCGTAGAACGCCTTCACGTCGGCAACCTTGTTGGGCAACGTGTCGAAGTCGATGTTGGTCTCGGTGTCTGACTCGCGCTTGGCGAGGATGTACTTGAAGCCCCAATCCTCGTTGATGCGCCAGTTGACCGTTGCCGAGGCGCCCTTCATCGAGGTGTCGTTGACGTTGGGCATGCCGCTGCGGATGTCGTAGCGGCTGTCCAGCGGCGCGAAGCCCGGGGCAAACCGGTTCGGCGCCAGCATCTTGGCCCCGCGCACGCCGGACTGGTCGTCCATCCAGTCGTAGGCGAACTGGATGTTGAGGTCGTCGCTGATGTAGGCGCCCAACTGGCCGCGCAACGCCAGCACTTCCTTGTCGCTGACTTCCTGGCCACTGAACAGGTTGTCGCCGAAGCCGTCGCGGTTGAAGCTGCCCATCGCCAGGCGCCCGCGCAGTGCGCCGTCGCCGACCGATGCGCCCAGCGAGGCTTTCACGTCGAGCTGGTTGTAGTTGCCGACGGTGACCGAGACCTGGCCTTCCGGCGCGACCGGCAGGCCGCGCGAGATGTACTTGATCGCACCACCAATCGTGTTCTTGCCGTACAAGGTGCCCTGCGGGCCGCGCAGCACTTCGATGCGCTCGACGTCGAACACGTCCAGCAGCGCGCCCTGCGGTCGGGCAATGTAGACATCGTCCATGTACATGCCCACACCCGGGTCGACGCCCCACAGCGGATCGGACTGGCCGACGCCGCGGATGTAGGCGGTGACCGTGCTGCTGGAGCCGCGTGCGGCATAGATGGTCAGGTTGGGCACCTGTGCATCGAGGTCGCTGAGGTCCTCGATGTTGAGCTTGTCGAGGGCGTCGGCGGTGAATGCGGTGACCGCAACCGGGACTTCCTGCAGCGTTTCCTCGCGCTTGCGGGCGGTGACGGTGACGCCGCCGAGCGTGGTGGCCTGCGCATCGCTGGCCGGTGCTGCGCTCGTCGTCTCTTGGGCGAAGGCGGCGGGCGCCAGCAGGGCGAAGGCAATGGCGATGCTCAGGCTGCTTCGGGTCTTGTTGTCGCTGCGATTCATGGTGACGCTGTCTCCCCAGTCCCAAATCGTTGGCCGCGGACCGGCGGTGTGCCGGAAGCGAAATGAAAGACGAGTCCCTCCCCCGTCATGCTGGCAAGCCTAGGACCAGGCGCCTGTCGCCGCTGCTGTACCTTCGGACAATGCCGGCCCATCGGGCCATTGCGGAGACTGCATGCCTACACGGGCTGCAGGCATGCCGTCATCCCCGCGTAGGCGGGGACCCAGCGACTCGACGCTTCCAAGGCAACGACACTGGGTTCCCGCCTGCGCGGGAATGACGGCAAGCAGGCGATCCACACGCTTCGACAAGGAACGGGGAATGGCATTTCTGATCGTGCTGGCCGCACTGTGCTTCCTGATGTTCGTGGCCTACCGCGGCTACAGCGTGATCCTGTTCGCGCCGGTGGCAGCGCTCGGCGCGGTGCTGTTGACGGACCCGTCGCTGGTCGCGCCGATGTTCACCGGTCTGTTCATGGACAAGATGGTCGGCTTCCTGAAGCTGTACTTCCCGGTGTTCCTGCTCGGCGCGGTGTTCGGAAAATTGATCGAACTGTCGGGTTTCTCCAAGGCGATAGTGGCCGCGACGATCCGCCTGTTCGGTGCCGGCAGGGCGATGCTGTCGATCGTGGTGGTGTGCGCGCTGCTGACCTACGGCGGCGTGTCGCTGTTCGTGGTGGTATTCGCGGTGTACCCCTTCGCTGCGGAACTGTTCCGCCAGAGCGACATCCCCAAGCGCCTGATCCCCGGCACGATCGCGCTGGGCGCCTTCACCTTCACCATGGACGCGCTGCCGGGCACGCCGCAGATCCAGAACATCATCCCGACCACGTTCTTCGGCACCAACACCTGGGCGGCGCCGTGGCTGGGCACGATCGGCGGCCTCTTCATTCTCGCCGTCGGCCTGGCCTACCTCGATTGGCGCCGGCGCGCTGCACTGGCCGCCGGTGAGGGCTACGGCGACAAGCTGGTCAACGAACCGGCGCCGTTCGCCGGCGGCACCCTCGCCCATCCGCTGATCGCGATCCTGCCGCTGGTGCTGGTCGGCGTCGTCAACAAAGTGCTGACCATCGCCATCCCGAGCTTCTACGGCGAGGCGCACAGCTTCGATCCGGCGGTGATCGGCAGCGCCGCGCCGGTGGTGCAGGAAGTGTCGAAGATCGCGGCGATCTGGGCCGTGCAGGGTGCGCTGCTGGTCGGCATCCTCGCTGTGCTCGCCTTCGCCTGGAAGCCGGTGATGGCCAGCTTCGCCGAGGGCAGCAAGTCGGCCATCGGCGGCGCATTGCTGGCGGCGATGAACACCGCATCCGAGTACGGTTTCGGCGCGGTGATCGCTGCCCTGCCCGGCTTCCTTGTGGTGGCCAACGCACTGGCGGCGATCCCCAACCCGCTGGTCAACGAAGCCATCACCGTGACCGCGCTGGCCGGCATCACCGGCTCTGCCTCGGGCGGCATGAGCATCGCCCTGGCGGCGATGGCCGAAACCTTCATCGCCAACGCGAACGCGGCAGGCATTCCGATGGACGTGCTGCACCGGGTCGCGGCGATGGCGTCGGGCGGCATGGACACGTTGCCGCACAACGGCGCGGTGATCACCCTGCTGGCGGTGACGGGCCTGTCGCACCGCCAGGCCTACAAGGACATCTTCGCGATCACGCTGATCAAGACCGCGGCGGTGTTCGTGGTGATCGGCACGTTCTACGCCACGGGGCTGGTGTGATCTGAAAGCCCTCATCCGCCTTGCACGATCGGCAGCGACACCGTCACCACGGTCGGATCGTCCGGATTGACGGTGGTGGTGAACCCCAGGCGCCGGCACATGTCCAGCATCGTCCGGTTCTCCTGCAGCACTTCGCCCTCGATCGAGCGCAGGCCCAGCCAGCGTGCGTACTCGATGATCGTCTGCATCAATCGCCAGCCCAGCCCTTGCCCCTTGAGGTCGGAGCGCACCAGGATCCCGTACTCGCCGTGGTCGTAGTTGGCATCGGCGTGCAGGCGCACCGCGCCTAGCATCTCGCCGTCGTCCGGATCGATCGCCACCAGCGCAATCGAACGCGCGTAGTCGAGCTGGGTCAGCTGGGCGATGAACTCGTGGCTGAAATGGCGGATGGTCTGGAAAAAGCGCAGGCGCAGGTCTTCGTCGGTGACCTTGGTGAAGAAGCGGCGAAAGAGTTCATCGTCTTCCGGCCGCACCGGCCGCAGGAACGCGGCGCTGCCATCGGACAGCTCGAGCGTGCGCTCCCATTCCTTCGGATACGGCCTGATCGCGAAGCGCGGATGGCCCGGGCCCTTGTGCACGATGCGCGAGGCTGACACGCCGATTCGCGCATCCACCGCAATGATGCCGTCGCGATCGACCAGCAACGGGTTGATGTCGACCTCGCGGATCTCGGGGATGTCGGCAACCAGCTGCGCCAGCTTCACCAGCGTCATCGCCACCGCGCGCTCGTCGGCGGCCGGCACGTCGCGATAGGCCTTGAGGATGCGGGACACGCGGGTGCGGCCGATCATCTCGTGGGCCAGGCGCAGGTCCAGGGGTGGCAACGCCAGCGCCTTGTCGTCGATCACCTCCACCGCGGTGCCGCCGCGGCCGAAGACGATCACCGGCCCGAAGGTCTCGTCATCGACCATGCCGATGATCAGTTCGCGCGCCCGCGGCCGCACCACCATCGGCTGGATCGTGACGCCATCGATGCGCGCGCCCGGCCGCGCCTCGCGCGCACGCTGCAGGATCGCCGCGGCAGCCTCGTGCACCGCCTGGGCGGTGAACAGGTTCAGGCGCACGCCGTCTACATCCGACTTGTGGCTGATGTCGGGCGACAGGATCTTGACCGCGACCGGCGTCCCGTCTGCCAGCAGCGGCGCGGCGATGCACACGGCTTCGTCGGCATCGCGCGCGGCCGTGGTCGGGGTGATGTCGATTCCATACGCCACCAGCACGCGCGCGACTTCGATCGGGTCGAGCCAGTTCCGGCCCGCTGCCATGGCCGTCTCGACCACCCAACGCGCGGTCGCCGTGTCGACCACCAGGTCGTCTGGCATGCTCGGCGGCGTTTCCATCAGCGCCTGCTGCGCCTCGCGATGGCGCACCAGGTACATGAAGCCGCGCACGGCATCGGCTTCTGTCGCATAGGTGGGGATCCGCGCCGCATTGAGCCGGGCGGCAGCGCTGTCATCCTTGCCCAGCCAGACCGCGAATACCGGCTTGCGGCTGCCCGCCTTCATCGCCAGCGCTTTCGCTTCGGCCAGCGCCTGCGCACGGCTGTCGGCTCCGATCAGCGCCGTCGGGACGTTCAGTGCCAGCACCGCATCGTTGCCGTCGTCGGCCAAAAGCGCGCTGACGGCCCCGGCGTAGGCGGCGTGGTCGGCGTCGCCGTTGATGTCGACCGGGTTGGTGCGCGGCCACACCGACGAGGCCACCGCATCGAGTTGCTGCACGGTCGCATCCGACAACCCGGCCAGCGTGCCGCCCATGTCGACCAGGCGGTCGGCGGCCAGCATGCCGGTGCCGCGGCCATTGGCGAAGATCGCCAGGCGGCGGCCCGGAAACGTGTGCATGCGCCCCAGCGTTTCGGCAGCGGCGAACAGTTCATCCAGCGCGCTCACGCGCAGCATGCCGGCGCGATGGAAGGCGGCGGCGTAGACGCCATCGGGCGTGGCCAGCGCCGCAGAATGCGTGCCGACGGGAGCGGCGCGCCGCGCATGGCGGTCCGATTTCACCACCACCACCGGCTTCAGCCGCGCCGCCGCGCGTGCCGCCGAGAGGAACTTGCGCGCATCGCGGATCGACTCGACGTACAGCAGGATCGCCCGCGTGTAGCGGTCGCGGGCGAAGTAATCGAGCAGGTCGGCGAAGTCGACATCGAGCGCGTCGCCCAGCGAGGCGACCGCTGAAAAACCGAGCGAGCGGCGAGCGCCCCATTCCACCAGCGCGGCGGCAATGGCGGCGGATTGCGAAATCACCGCGAGGTCGCCCGGCAGCGCGGCATGCGCGGCAAAGCTGGCATTGAGCCGGGCGTGCGGCGCGAGGATGCCCAGCGAGTTGGGACCGACGATGCGCAGGCCTCTGGCGCGCGCGGCGCTGGCCAGTTCCGCCGCCGGCGACTGGGCGCCCTGGCCCATGCCGGTGTTGAGCACGACCGCGGCCGATGCGCCCTTGGCCGCGGCGGCGCTGGCAAATCGCGGCACCAGCGAGTGTGGCGCGGCGATCACCACCAGCTCCGGCGTCCACGCCAGGTCCTGGATCCGCGACACCGCGGCGACGCCCTCGATCGCATCGAAGTTCGGATTGACCAGGCCGATCTGGCCGGCGAAACCGCCCTCGACCAGATTGCGCAGCACCGCCCGACCGGCCGACTGCTCGCGCGTGCTGCCGCCGACCACGGCGACCGAGGCGGGACTGAAAACCGATTGAAGCTGGTAGGTGCTCAACGTTGCGCGCTCATCTGCAGCCGAATGCCTTCCTGGACCCGCTGTAGCGCCAGCTGGCTGGCGACCGTGCTCCTACGATAGCCGGGCGGCTGTTCAATGGCGCCTCGCGGCGTTAGTATTTTCACTAACAGGCCGACCGACCGCGGCCGTCTGCGCAGCCGCGTTGCCCGCCTTGCCCGACTTGCCTGCCCCGACCCGCAAGATCCTCCACGTCGACATGGACGCGTTCTATGCGTCGGTCGAGCAGCGCGACGACCCGTCCCTGCGCGGGCTGCCGGTGGTCGTGGCCTGGCGCGGTGCGCGCTCGGTGGTCTGTGCGGCCAGCTACGAGGCGCGCAGGTTCGGGGTGCGCTCGGCCATGCCGGCGGTGCGCGCCGAGCGCCTGTGCCCGCAGGCGGTGTTCGTGCCGCCGGATTTCGTCCGCTACAAGGCCGTGTCGCGGCAGGTGCGCGAGATCTTCGCCCGCCACACCGAGCTGATCGAGCCGCTGTCGCTGGACGAGGCCTACCTGGACGTCACCACCACCCGCACCGGGCTGGCCACGGCCACCGCGACCGCCGAAGCCATCCGCTCGGCGATCCGCGAGGAGACGCAGCTGACCGCGTCGGCCGGCGTGGCGCCGAACAAGTTCGTGGCCAAGATCGCCTCCGACTGGCGCAAGCCCGACGGCCTGTTCGTGGTCCGGCCGCACCAGGTCGAGGCCTTCCTCGCGCCGCTGCCGGTCGGCCGCCTGCCCGGCGTGGGCAAGGTCAGCGAACAGCGCCTGGCCGAACTGGGCATCGCCACCGTCTCCGACCTGCGCACGCTCGGCGCGGCCGAACTGGAAAAGCATTTCGGCCGCTGGGGCCGGCGCCTGCATGAGTTGTCGTTCGGCATCGACGACAACCCCGTGCAACCCGAGCGCCCCACCCTGCAGATCTCCTCGGAGGACACCTTCGAACGCGACCTGCCGCTGGACGAACTGCAACCGCACATCGAGCGCCTGGCGAGCAAGACCTGGGAGGGTTACCAGCGCGAGCTCGCCCGCGACGACTCGCGCATCGCGCGCACGGTGGTGCTCAAGCTCAAGACGTCGGACTTCCGCATCCTCACCCGCAGCCTGACCGCGGCCGAAACGCCCGCGTCACAGCAGGAACTGGCGCGCATCGCCTGCGACCTGCGCGCACGGGTGGCGCTGCCGGCGCGGACGAAGTACCGGCTGGTCGGCGTCGGCCTGTCAGGCTTCGCCGATCGCGACGACACCGACGTGCAGAGCGACCTGTTCGCAGCGCAACAGGTGTAGGCACCGGCCCGAGCGCTAGGCGCGCTCGTTGGGTCCGGCCTTGCGTGCGGCCTCGGCTGCCTGTTTCAGTTTCACGACGTTGGCGTCGTCGATACCGGCCCGGCGGACGAAATCGGCGAGGTCGGTGAACACGCCGACCTTGCGACGGCTGTCCAATGCGCGCTCGGCCGCGGCGCGATCCACCCCCGGCAGCAACTGCAGCGATTCCAGTTCGGCCGTGTTGAGATTCACGGCGACCACGTCGCTCTCCGCGCGCCACCCCAGGTGCTGTCCGGGGACCATCAGCCACAGGTCTGGCCCCAGCCCCGCACGCAGCTTCGCCGGATCCTTCGCCACCTGCTCCTGCAGCTGCGCCATCTGAGTGCGCGCCTGCTTGAGGCCGCCGACAAAGGACTCCATGTCGCCCAGGCGACCGTTCGTCGCCAGCGATTCGGTCAGCGCCGGCAGCCCGCGGCCGGTGGTGGCGCCGTAGGTGGTATCGAGCACCACCGCCTGCACGCGTTTGCAGTCGTCCACAGCATCGACGCAGTAGCGATCGACCAGGTCGAGCAGCACCGGCGAGTCGTGGCGCAGGTGGCGGCCGTCGCGCCGCGCAAACGACGCAAACAGACGCCAATAGCGCTGCACGACGGCGTCGCGGTCGTCCGGCCCTGGCACCAGCCAGCGATAGAAGATCGTGGCGACCACGCCCTCCGATGACAGCATCTGCTGGCCGTCACGCAGGCGCGCACTGTCGAAGGCCGTGCTCAGGTCGCGTCGCGCAAGCGCAGTGGCGTCGTCGCCAGGCGGCAGCAGTTGCGCCTGCACGAACCAGTTGCGACGCACGCCCTCGATGCGTCCGGCGCGGTCGAGATTGCTCATCCAGTAGCCCAGGAATGGCTTCGAGGCCAGGCCGAGTTCCTGCTCGCGCAGCTTCGGGTTTGCGGTCAGGCGCCGCGCAAGCCCCTGGAAGTGCGTGGCGAAGCCTTCATCGAACGCGGTCGAATAATCGGTGATGCTCATGCTCGCGTGCGGCGTGCGCGAGTAGCCCGGCGGCAGGTCCGGCACCAGCCGGCGCAGGAACACATGGCCCATTTCGTGGGCGAAGATTTCCTCGAAGTCGCCGTTGGCGACGCTGTCCTCGTCAACGACCAGATCGACATAGAGCTCGTCGACGAAGCGCTGCCTGCCGTTCTCCTGCAACCAGAATCCCTGGCGGGCGAATCCGCCGTCCTCGGCCGACAGGTACAGCCAGCTCGGCCGGAGTTCGCGCGCACCGGCGGCGCGCTGGGCGCCTTCATCAATCGCGAGCACGGTCGCGACGAAGCCATCGCGGGCTTCGCGCTGCAGCTGCGCGTACAGATCGCCATCGACCACGCGGGTCACCACCGGCGCGGGCTTGCCGTTCGCGGCGTCCCTGAATTGGGGTTTGTYGCCGGCCATCACCGGCGCCAGCACGCCGAGTTCGGCGGCCTGCGTCGGCAGCAGCGCGCACCCTGCCAGCAGGCAGCCGGCCAGAATTCTCAAGATCAGCATCAGGCACTCCTCAAGCTTGCCGAGAGGATGCCGGCCACGATGCCCGCCTGCACCTGCCAAGCGGTCGCCCACTGGCGACACTTGCCATGCATGGCCGACCTTGCCATGCACGTTGCGGTTGCCTCCGCGGCCGACCCATCAGACAACGCATTGCCGGCGTGGCGCCGGCAACGTCACCTGTCAGCCGCGCGCGGTGCAGCCGTGGAAGAGGTCGAGCCTGGGGTCGTACTCGGGCGTGCTGACCTGCATAAGGCCCAGCACCGAGTGGAACAGGTTGTCCTGGCTCACCGGCGCGGCGCTTTCGCGCTTGAGGCAGCCCTGGTCGATGCCACGCGAGGCAGCCATGCCCGGCGACAGCCACATCACCATCGGCACCCGGGTTTGCGTATCGGGCGCGATCGCGTACGGAACGCCGTGCAGGTACAGGCCGTTCTCGCCCAGCGATTCACCGTGGTCGGACAGGTAGATCATCGCCGTGTCGCGCCCGGTCTGCTCGGCCAGCATGCGGATCGTCCGCGCCAGGAAGTCGTCCGTGTGCAGGATCGCGTTGTCGTAGGCGTTGACGATCTCGTCGCGGCTGCACTTGCCCAGCTCGCCGGTGTCGCAGGTCGGCGTGAACCGCCGCATCGATGCCGGGTAGCGCTTGTAGTAGCTCGGACCGTGGTTGCCCAGCTGGTGCAGCACCACGACCATGTCGCCGGGCTTGCTGGCAACGGCCTCGCTCAGGCCCTTGAGCATCACCTCGTCCATGCAGCCTTCCGCATTGCAGCTCTGCGGGTCGCTGGCATGCTCGTACGACTCGAACGCCAGGCCTTCGCACACGCCCTTGCAGCCGGTCTGGTTGTCGCGCCACAGCGTGCCGATGCCGGCGTGCTCGAGCACGTGCAGCAGCGTCTCGGAATGGTTGATCTTGTCCTTGTCGTAATGCGCGCGCCCGTACGGCGAGAACATGCACGGCACCGAAACCTCGGTCGCCGAACCGCACGAGGTCATGTTGCTGAAGTTGACCGGCGCGATGTGGCGCAACTGCGGCGTGGTGTCTCGGGCATAGCCGTTGAGACCCCAGTTCTGCGCGCGCACGGTTTCGCCCACCACCAGCACGAGCAGCCGCGGCCTGGCATCGGCAGGACGACCGACGACCTTGGCGGTGGTGCCCACCGGCGTGCGCGGGCGATTGCGCCCGGCCTGGTCGTCGCGCATCACCCTCACCAGCGAGACGATGTAGTTGCCGGGCGTGATCAGATGGCGCACCTCGCGGTGGTTGCGCATCAGCGCCGACAGGTCCTGGAACGAGGCCAGCGCCGCGCCCGAGGCAACCACGCCGGCCAGCACGATGCAGCCCAGGCGCACCAGTACCGCGCGGCCGAGCGGACGCCGCCGCAGGCGCACGCGCCACAGCAGCAGCGACGGCAGCACGCCCAGCACCATCAGGCTCGACACCATGCCCAGCGTGATCAGCTCGCGCGACTCCTTGCTGTCGGTGTGCAGGACGTTGCGCAGCATGTCGGCGTCGAGATACACCGTGTACTGGCTCATGAAATGCGCAGCGGCCGCGGTGACAAGCAGCAGCACGGTCAGCACCGGCTTGGCGGTCCAGCGGTTCAGCAGCGCGCACAGCAGCAGCATGTTCAGTGCGCCGATCATCATCACCAGGCTGGCGCCGGTGCCGACGCCACGCAGTCCATGCAGCGCGCCCAGGGCGATCACTTCGCGGAAGAACGCGGTGTTGCAGAACAGGGTGAAGAACGCGGCCGCAATCAGCGCCAGCATTTCCACCGAGATTTCGGGTCTCCAGGCAGCGAACTGCCGCGACAGTCGTGCAATGGAGGCCAGCAGCTGCGGGCTGCGACCGGCAACGGAATTCATCGAGTAATCCTCGGCAAGGCGGCCACGGGCGCGGCAGCCTCCATGGAACGGCGCTGGAACCACAGATGCAGGCCCAGGGCGGATGCCCAGCAGATCGCGATGGTCCACAGGTCATGCGAGAAGAAGTGCGCGCCGCGCAGTTGCTGCGAGATGCCGAACACCAGTCCAACGCTCAGGCCAATGGCCAGGCCTAACCAGCGCAGGTTCGGGCGCACCGCACCAAGGAAGAAGTAGAGGGCCAGCCAGGCATAGCCGCCGCTGGCATGGCCGGCCGGGAAGCAGGCACCGCGGGCCAGGCCCAGCGGCCGCATGCCCAGCAGGCCCACGTATTCGCGGGCACCGCCGTAACGCACCAGATCCCAGGGGCAGTCCATGTTCGACCAGGACTTCACCCACGCCACCATCGCGGTCGACACTGTCACCGAGACCAGCAGATAGGCCAGCGGCCGGCGCAGGTGGGCCCATTGAGGGCGCGCGCGCGCCACCAGCCATGCCAACAGCGCGGCCAGCCATGCGGCGGTGCTCAGGGTGCGTCCGAACTGGTGCACAACCCGTTCGGTCAGGAAGGCGTGGCGAAGGCTCCAGCCGTTGCCTTCCCAGGCGTAGAGGCGATCGGCCATCCACTGGTCGCCGCCCAGCGCCATCGACCACACGACCAAGGCCACGAACGCGACCAGGGGGATCCAGGCGTGGGCTGCGAAAAAGGTCGTACCTAGGGTCCGGCTGTGCACCGGAGCGGGCCAACGAGGCGGCAGCCACGTGGCAGTGCCGCCGGCGGCACTGGATTTCATCGAAGGGGAATTGTTCATCAGGCCAGGTAGTGGTCGATTGTCGGGAAATACCCCGATATCGGATCCGGAAATGATCTAGACCTGGTTGTCGGAAAGCGGTCGGAGGGACTGCAACTCACACTGTTTTCGCAGGCATCCGTTCAGCGTCGGACGCAGCGAAAATGGCGACAGCGAAGGGCGGCACTTTTGGCCGGCGCCTCCTCCACGCGCGCCGCGGCACATTTGCCGAAGCATTCCGACATAATTCAGACCGGGGCCAAGAGAAGCTGATCGGCTGGGCGCGTTGCGCGCCTGCTGCCTTTGTGGAACCAATTGGGACGATTGCCTATGCGCGTGCTGGTGGTGGAAGACAATCGAAATCTGGTCGCCAACCTCTTCGACTATTTCGAGGCGCGCGGCTACACCCTGGACGCGGCCCCAGACGGTCCCACCGGGCTGCACCTGGCGATCACCCAGGACTTCGACGCGATCGTCCTGGACTGGATGCTGCCGCGCATGGATGGGCGCGAAGTGCTGAGCCGCCTGCGCGATGCCGGCCGCAACATGCCGGTGCTGATGCTCACCGCGCGCGACGAGCTGCCCGACAAGATCGCCGGCTTCCGCGCAGGCGCCGACGACTACCTCACCAAGCCCTTCGACCTGCCAGAACTTGAAGTGCGCCTGGAGGCGCTCGTGGCGCGCGCCAGCGGGCGCGGCCGCAGCCGTGTGCTGCAGGTCGGCGACCTGCGCCTGGACCTCACCACCCTCGATGTCACCCGCAACGGCCAGGCGCTGCACCTGTACCCGGCCTGCCGCAAGCTGCTGGAAGTGCTGATGCAGGCCAGCCCTGCCGCAGTCACGCGCGATCGTCTCGAGCATGCGCTGTGGGGCGACGACCCGCCCGACGGCGACATGCTGCGCTCGCATATCTACGAATTGCGCCGCAGTGTCGACGGCCCGTTCGACGTCAAGCTGATCCAGACGCTTCCGCGCGTGGGCTACCGCATCGCCCTCAAAGGCGCGACGCCTTCAGACGCGGAAGATGACGGCGCGGATTGCGCCCCATGAGCACGCCACGTTCCGGACTGCGCCGGCGGATACTGCTGGGACTGCTCGGCTACGTGGTCGTGCTGACCGTCGCGATCATCCTGCACGGCTTCCTGGTCAACGAGCACGCCGAGCAGCTGGTCTGGCAGGGACTGCTCGACGCCGAGCTCGACCACATCCGCGAGCTCAGCCGCAGGGACCCGGACTACCGCTGGGTCGACACGTCCAACATCGCCCTGTTCGACGGCCGAAACCCCGCCGACATCCCGCCGACGCTGCGCGGCCTGGAGCCCGGGGTGCACGACGACGTCATGATCAACGGCATCGAACGCGTCGTGCTGATACGCGAAGTGGAGGGGCGGCCCATTGCGCTTGCACTGGACATCACCGACCTGGAGCAGCGCGAGTTCGACATGTCGCTGACCGTGGTCGGTTCGGCGATCACCATGATCCTGCTGCTGGGCATCGCCATCGCCTGGAGCGTCAATCGGCTGGTGCGACCGCTGAGCAACCTCGCCCAGGACATCGCCCGCCTGCAGCCGGACCAGCCCGGGCAGCGGATCGACGTGCCCGCGAGCGCCAGCGGCGAACTGGTCGTGATCGCCGATGCGCTCAACGATTACCTGCAGCGCAACGACCGCTTCGTCGAGCGTGAGCGCACCTTCATCGACAGCGCCAGCCACGAGCTGCGCACGCCGATCGCGGTGATCGCCGGCGCCAGCGAGATCGCCCTGCAGCAGGCCGACGTTCCCGCCGGCACGCGCGGCCAGCTCAACCGCATCCAGCGCACCGCCCGCGATGTCGAGCAGTTGATCTCGCTGCTGCTGGTACTGGCCAAGGACCCAGCGCGCCTGGCCCGTGTCAGCGACCGCGTCGCCCTGGACCAGCTGCTGCCGGAGATCGTCGAGGACCATCGCCATCTGACCCGCGACAAGGACCTGGCCTTGACGGTCTCGTCGATGTTGCCCTGCGAGATCCTCGCCCCGCTCCCGATTGTCCAGGCCGCGATCGGCAACCTGCTGCGCAACGCAATCGAACACAGCGATCGCGGCGAGATCTCCGTGCGCCTGGAGGCGCCGGCGACGGTCATCATCGACGATCCGGGCCATGGCATGACGCCGGAAGAAATCAGCGCGATCTACGCCAAGGTCGCCCGCGGTGGCGGCGAACGCCACGGCGGCGGCATCGGCCTGGACCTGATCTCGCGCCTGTGCGAGCACCTGGGCTGGAAGCTCGACATTGCGTCCGATGAAGGGCACGGCACGACCACGACGCTGCGGTTCGTGGCCTGACGGCTATTGCGACAAGTGCAGGTTCGAGGTCGATCCCGGCGTTCACCGGGATGATGCGGTGGCGGGGATGACGCAAAGAAAAAGCGGGCCGAAGCCCGCTTTTTCAGATTCCAGCGATGCAGATGCGCGGCTTACTCAGCCGGCACGCCCTCGCCTTCCTCAACGGCCTTGATCGACAGGCGGATACGGCCCTGCTTGTCGACTTCCAGCACCTTGACCTTCACCACGTCGCCTTCCTTGAGCTTGTCGGAGACCTTCTCGACGCGCTCGCTGGAGATCTGCGAGACGTGGACGAGGCCGTCCTTGCCCGGGAGGATCGTCACGAATGCACCGAAGTCCATGATCTTGGCGACCTTGCCTTCGTAGATGCGGCCCGGCTCGACGTCGGACGTGATCTGCTCGATGCGTGCCTTCGCAGCCTGGGCGGCGGCGGCATTGACCGAGGCAATCACAATCGTGCCGTCGTCCTGGATGTCGATCTGGGTGCCGGTCTCCTTGGTGATGGCCTGGATGGTCGAGCCACCCTTGCCGATCACTTCGCGGATCTTGTCCGGGTGGATCTTCATCGTCAGCAGGCGCGGGGCGAACTCGCTCAGCTCACCGCGCGGCGTGGTGATGGCGTTAGCCATCTCGCCGAGGATGTGCAGGCGGCCGGCCTTGGCCTGGGCCAGTGCGGCCTTCATGATTTCTTCGGTGATGCCCTGGATCTTGATGTCCATCTGCAGCGCCGAGATACCTTCCGAGGTACCGGCCACCTTGAAGTCCATGTCGCCCAGGTGGTCTTCGTCACCGAGGATGTCGCTCAGGACGACGAAGTTGTCGCCTTCCTTCACCAGGCCCATCGCGATGCCGGCGACCGGTGCCTTGATCGGCACGCCCGCGTCCATCAGCGCCAGCGAGGAACCGCAGACCGACGCCATCGACGAGGAGCCATTCGACTCGGTGATCTCCGAGACGATGCGGATGGTGTACGGGAACTCTTCCATCGACGGCATGACAGCCAGCACGCCGCGCTTGGCGAGGCGGCCGTGGCCGATTTCGCGACGCTTCGGGCCCATCATGCGGCCGGCTTCACCCACCGAGAACGGGGGGAAGTTGTAATGGAACAGGAAGTGTTCCTTGTACTCGCCCGAGACGGCGTCGATGATCTGGCCGTCACGCGTGGTGCCCAGGGTGGCAATGACGATCGCCTGGGTCTCACCGCGGGTGAACAGCGAGGAGCCGTGGGTACGCGGCAGCACGCTCACCTTGGAGGCGATCGGGCGGACGGTGTCGAGCGCGCGACCGTCGATGCGGACCTTGGTGCTGAGCACCGAGTTGCGCATGGTCTGGTACTCGAGCTCGCCGAATTCCTTCGACAGCTCGCCCGTGCTCCAGCCGTCGGCTTCGGCGCGGCCGGCCAGCGACTGCAGCACGTCCTTCTTGATCGCGCCGATGGCGTCGCGGCGCTGCAGCTTGTCGCGGACCTGGAAGGCCTGCTCGAGCTGGGTGCCAACGGCTTCCTTGAGCGCGCCGATAAGGGCGTCGTTCTTGGCCGGAGCCTTCCAGTCCCACGACTTGGTGCCGGCTTCGACGACCAGTTCGTTGATGATGTTGATGACTTTCTGCATCTCGCGATGACCGAACATCACCGCGCCCAGCATCACGTCTTCCGACAGCACCTTGGCTTCGGACTCGACCATCAGCACCGCGTTCGAGGTACCGGCGACGACGAGCTCCAGCTCGGAGTCGGCCAGCTCGGACACGGTCGGGTTCAGCAGGTACTGGCCGTTCTTGTAGCCGACCTTGGCAGCGCCGATCGGGCCGTCGAACGGCGCACCGGTCAGGGCCATCGCAGCCGAAGCGCCGATCAGCGCCGGGATGTCACCGTCGATTTCCGGGTTCATCGACATCACGGTGGCGATGATCTGGACTTCGTTGCGGAAGTCTTCCGGGAACAGCGGACGGATCGGGCGGTCGATGAGGCGGGAGATCAGCGTCTCCTTCTCGGTCGCGCGGCCCTCACGCTTGAAGAAGCCACCCGGGATGCGGCCACCAGCGTAGAACTTCTCCTGGTAGTCCACGGTCAGCGGGAAGAAGTCCTGGCCTTCGCGCGCGCTCTTGGCAGCCACGGCGGTGACCAGCAGTACGGTGTCATCCATCTTCACGAGGACGGCGCCGCCGGCCTGGCGGGCGATCTCGCCGGTTTCCAGCGTTACCTGATGGTTGCCGTACTGAAAGGTCTTGGTGATTTTTGCCACGTTGGGTTCCTATCGTTTCGATGCGGTCCGGACGAGGCCCCTGCCCCGCTCCGGTCGGCCGACGAGCGGCCTGGGATTCTTGGTCTTGCGGATGTTGCGGCGGCTGTTGAAGCCTGGCCTCGAAAAACTTCGAAGCCCAAAAACAAACCGCGGCGCATTGCTGCGCCGCGGTGGGTAGTGCTTAGCGACGCAGGCCGAGCTTCTCGATCAGTGCCTTGTAGCGCTCGTTGTCCTTGCGCTTGAGGTAGTCGAGCAGGCTGCGGCGGCGGTTGACCATCTGGAGCAGACCGCGGCGGCTGTGGTGGTCCTGCTTGTGGACCTTGAAGTGGCCGGTGAGCTGCTCGATGCGTGCGGTCAGCAGGGCGACCTGGACTTCCGGCGAACCGGTGTCGTTGGCGCCGCGCTTGTTGTCTTCAATAACCTTGCTGGTGTCGATGGACATCGTTGTATTGCCTCGTAGATGCGTGGCCTGCAGAAGCGAATCGGTCGCGGACAATCCGCGCCAAAGCACCGCTTGGCCCGCCGTTTTCTGGAATGGTGCTGAAGGGAATGCTGAAGTGCTTGAAAAGCGGCGAAATTGTATCAGCCCGCCCCGGCGATTGCGACCTGAATTGTGACAAGCGACAAGCCTTCAGCCATTCAGGCGGAAGGCGCCACCGGCTGTTCAGGCTCGCGCGTCGCCGCCGCGGCCCAGCGGAACAGGCGCTGCGGCGCGAGCTTGCCGCCTTCGCGCTGGGCCAGGCCCAGGCAGCGCCCGGACAATGAGTAGACCGCGACCAGGCCGTCCTCGCCCACCTCGCAGTCGATGGTCTGGCCGTGGCCGAACCGCAGCGCCGCCTCGGCATCGATCGCGGCCCGCGGGAAAGAGCTCAGGCCGGCCTCGATCGGCAGCAGGCAGGCGTCGAGCACGGGCTCGCCCTGGGCGGCCAGCTCGCGCAGCGATTCAAGCGTGAACATCCGCGGCTGGCTGAACGGATCGACCCAGAGCCGGCGCAGGCTGGCGACATGGGCGCCGCAGCCCAGCGCCTCGCCGAGGTCGCGCACCAGGCTGCGCACGTAGGTGCCGGAGCCGCATTCGACATGCAGGCGCAGGCGCACGCCATCAGGTCCCTGCTCGCGGCCGAGCAGGTCGAAGCGGTGCACCACGACGTCGCGCTCGGGCGCTTCGATGGTTTCGCCGCGGCGCGCCTTGGCGTACAGCGGCTCGCCGCCCTGCTTGAGCGCGGAATAGATCGGAGCGCGCTGGCGGATGTGCCCGCGCAGCGGGGCCAGTGCCGCTTCGATGGCGGCGTCGTCGATGCCAGGTACCGGGCGCTGCAGCAGCGGCGCGCCATCGGCATCGTCGCTGTCGGTGGTGACGCCGAGCACGGCGATGGTTTCGTAGGCCTTGCTGGAACCCAGCAGCAGACCGGCGATCTTGGTCGCCTCGCCGAAGCAGATCGGCAGCAGGCCGGTTGCGAGCGGATCGAGGCTGCCGGTGTGGCCGCCCTTGTCGGCGCGGAACAGGTGGCGGACCTGCTGCAGCGCCTGGTTCGAGCTCAGGCCCTGCGGCTTGTCCAGCAGGACGATGCCGTCGAGCGCACGGAACACGGTACGGGGCTTTCTGCTCATCGGGTCCGGGGATCGTGCGGGTCGCGGTCGCGCAAGTACGCGTAAGTTCCCGCGGATGCGGGACGGCTGCAACTGGGGGGGTGGCTAACCCTCTCCCGCTACCGGGAGAAGGTGCCCGGAGGGCGGATGAGGGGAGCATTCGCGCTTGCCCTCACCCCAACCCCTCTCCCGCTGGCGGCAGAGGGGCTCAAGGCTCTCAGCTCTCGCTGTCGTCATCCGCCGGCGCGGGGCCGGCCTCATCACGCAGCAGGTTGTCGATGCGCTCACCGCGATCGACCGAGTCGTCGTAGTGGAAATGCAGTTCGGGCACGTGTCGCATCTTCACGGCGCGGCCGAGCTGGAAACGCAGCTGCGGGGCGAGTTCCTTGAGCGCCTTGACGGCCTCGTGCGAACGCTCCTGCTGCAACGCGGTGACGAAGACCTTGGCGTGGGCCAGGTCACGGGTGATCTCGACATCGGACACGCTGACCGACGGCAGGCCGTGCTCGCGCACGGCCTGGTGCACGATCGTACCCAGCTCCCTGCGGAGCTGGGCGGAAACACGATCGGTGCGATGGAACGACTTGGTCGGCATGTCAGTTACAGCGTGCGCTGGACTTCGATGCGCTCGAAGCACTCGATCTGGTCGCCCGGCTTGACGTCGTTGTACGCCTTCACGCCGATTCCGCACTCGGTGCCGTTGCGCACCTCGTCGACGTTCTCCTTGAAGCGGCGCAGCGATTCCAGCTCGCCCTCGAAGACGACGGCGTTGTCGCGCAGCACGCGGATCGGCTTGTGGCGCTTGACCACGCCCTCCACCACCATGCAGCCGGCAACCGCGCCGAACTTCGAGCTGCGGAACACGTCGCGGACCTCTGCGGTGCCGATGATCTCTTCGCGGATCTCGACGCCGAGGATGCCCGAGGCCACCTGCTTCACCTGGTCGATCACGTCATAGATGATCGAGAAGTAACGCAGGTCGACGCCGTAGGACTCGATCACCTTGCGGGCCGAAGCATCGGCACGCACGTTGAAGCCGATCACGGTGGCCTTGGCGGTGGCCGCGGCATTGGCGTCGGACTCGGTGATGCCGCCCACGCCGGAGCTGATCACGTTGATGCGGATCTGGTCGTTGGACAGCGCGATCAGCGACTGACGCAGTGCCTCGACCGAACCCTGCACGTCGGCCTTGATGACCAGGTTGAGGCTCAGCTGGCCCTCGCCCTTGCCCATCTGCGCCATGATGTCTTCCATGCGGTTGCCCGCAGCGGCGACCAGGCGCGACTCGCGACGCTTGGCGTCACGCTGCTGGGCCACGTCCTTGGCCAGGCGCTCGTCCTCGACCACGACGAAGTCGTCGCCGGCATCGGGCACGCCCGACAGGCCGAGCACCTGCACCGGGATCGACGGACCGGCCGACGGAACCTGCGAACCGGTTTCGTCGAACAGCGCACGCACGCGGCCGTACTGCACGCCGCAGACGAGGTAGTCGCCCTTCTTGAGTTCGCCCTGCTGGACCAGCACGGTCGCGACCGGGCCGCGGCCCTTGTCGAGCGAGGATTCGATCACCACGCCGGTGGCGCGGCCGCTGGCTACTGCACGCAGCTCGAGCACTTCTGCCTGGATCGAGATGGCATCGAGCAGGTTGTCGACGCCCAGGCCGGTCTTCGCCGACAGCTCGACCATCTGGGTTTCGCCGCCGAAGTCTTCGGCAACGACGCCTTCGCTGAGCAGTTCGTTCTTGACGCGCAGCGGATCGGCGTCGGACTTGTCGATCTTGTTGATCGCCACGATCAGCGGGACGCCGGCCGCCTTGGCGTGCTGCACGGCTTCCTTGGTCTGCGGCATGACGCCGTCGTCGGCAGCCACGACCAGCACCACGATGTCGGTCAGCTTGGCACCGCGCGCACGCATCGAGGTGAAGGCGGCGTGGCCCGGGGTGTCGAGGAAGCTGATGACGCCCTTGTCGGTCTCGACGTGGTACGCGCCGATGTGCTGGGTGATGCCACCGGCTTCGCCGGAAGCGACCTTGGTGCGGCGGATGTAATCGAGCAGCGAGGTCTTGCCATGGTCGACGTGACCCATGATGGTGACCACCGGCGGACGCGCGACGCGGTCGCCCTGCGTCTCTTCGACGTGGGCCAGCAGTGCGTCCTCGGCGGAACCGGCATCGGCCTTGACCACGTTGTGGCCGAGTTCCTCGGTCACCAGCGCGGCGGTGTCGTGGTCGATCGACATGTTGATCGTCGCCATGACGCCCATCTTGAACAGCGCCTTGACCACGTCGCCGCCCTTGAGCGCCATCTTCTGCGCGAGGTCGGCAACCGTGATGGTCTCGCCGATGGCGACGTCGCGAACGATCGGCGCGGTCGGGCGGGTGAAGCCGCTACCGGAACGGCTCTGCTCGGTCTGGCGACGCTGCGGCTTGGACTTGCCACGTGCATTGGTGGTGCGGCGCGCGCGGTCGGAGGCACTGAGGTGCATCTGGCCGGCGAAACGGTTGGTGCGGTCGTCGTCCTCGACACCGGCGACCATCGCGTGCGAGCCGCGGGTCTTGTGCGCCGGGGCGCCACGGGCGGGCTCGGCGGCGCGCGGTGCGGCAGGCTTGGCCGGCGGATGGCCGTGACCATGCGTGCTCGGCGGCTTGCGCACGGCAGCCGGTGCATCCTCGTCGGCGACGAGGACGCTGGCGTCGGCGAGCTTCGCCTTCTGCTCTTCCTCGGCCTTCAGGCGCGCGGCTTCCTCCGCTTCGCGACGGGTCGCGGCGATGGCGTCGGCACGGCGCTTGTCGTCGGCGGCCAGCTTTTCCTGTTCGGCAAGATTGCGCTGCTTGGATTCCTCCAGCTTGCGCAGGATCTCGGCGCGCTCGTCGCCTGGCGACTGGCCGTCGACTGGCTTGACCAGCGTGACCTTCTTGCGCACGACCACGTCGACCGTGGTCTTGTTCTTGCCACCGCCAACAGTGATTTCCTGCTTGCGGCTGCGGTTGAGGGTGATCTTCTTCGCCGCGTCGTCGCTGGCTTCGACCTTTTCGGTCTTGCCATGGGCGCGCTTGAGGAAGCCGAGCAGCTTGACTTTCTCGATACTGGTCACGACCTGGTCGGGGCCGCTGAAAGTCATGCCGGCCTCGGCCAGCTGCTCCAGCAACTTCTCGACCGGCGTGTTCACCAGTTCGGCCAGCTTGCGGATGGTGGTTTGCTGCGACATTCGGATTCCGTGTCCTCGTGGCGCGGGACGAGTCCCGCGCGTGTGGGCGACATTCTAGACCTGCGGCACCAGGCCGTGGCATTTAGCCAAATCTGCAGGCAGAACTACGCGGTATTCATTCAAACCAGTGCTTGCGCGCTTCCATGATCAGGGCGGCAGCACGGGCTTCGTCGATACCTTCGATATCGGTCAGCTCGTCAGTCGCCATGTCGGCCAGGTCATCACGGGTCACCACGCCGCGCGCGGCAAGCGCGTAGGCGGTGGCCTCGTCCATTCCTTCCAGCTCCAGCAGATCGGCAGCCGGCTGGTGCTCGTCGAGCTCTTCCTCGGCGGCCAGTGCTTCGTTGAGCAGCGCGTCGCGGGCACGCGAGCGCAGCTCCTCGACAATGTCCTCGTCGAAGCCCTCGACGGCGAGCAGCTCGCCGACCGGGACGTAGGCGATTTCCTCGACCGTGCTGAAGCCTTCCGAGACCAGGATGCCGGCGATCTCTTCGTCGACCTCGAGCTTTTCCTGGAAAAGCGACTTGGCGGCGGTCTGCTCGGCCTCGGACTTGGCGGTCACCTGGTCCTGGGTCATCACGTTGAGCTGCCAGCCCGACAGGCGGCTGGCCAGGCGCACGTTCTGCCCGCCCTTGCCGATCGCCTGGGCCAGACGGTCCTCGGCCACGGCCAGGTCCATCGAATGCTTCTCTTCATCGACGATGATCGACTGCACTTCGGCAGGCGCCATCGCGTTGATGACGAACTGGGCCGGGTTGTCGGACCACAGCACGATGTCGACGCGCTCGCCGTTGAGCTCGTTGCTCACGGCCTGCACGCGCGAACCGCGCATGCCGATGCAGGCGCCGATCGGATCGGTGCGGTTGTCGTGGGCGAGCACGGCGATCTTGGCGCGGTCGCCCGGATCTCGCGCGCAGGCGCGGATCGAGACCAGGCCCTGGCCGACTTCCGGCACTTCCAGCTTGAACAGCTCGATCATGAACTCCGGGGCGGCGCGGCTGATGAACAGCTGCGGGCCACGCGGCTCGCTGCGCACGTCGAACAGGTAACCGCGGACGCGGTCGCCGGTACGCAGGACGTCGCGCGGGATGCCCTTGTCCTTCGGAATGATCGCTTCGGCATTGCCGCCGAGGTCGACGTAGATGTTGCCGCGCTCCACGCGCTTGACCACGCCGGTGACCAGCTCGCCGACACGATCCTTCCAGCCGTCGACGACCTGCTGGCGCTCGGCCTCGCGCACGCGCTGGACAATGACCTGCTTGGCGGCCTGGGCGGCGATGCGGCCGAACTCCGGGTTCTCGATCTGCTCTTCGATGTAGTCGCCGACCTCGACGCCCTCGACTTCGTCGATCGCATCCATCAGGCGGATCTGGCGGTCCGGCGATTCCATGACGACGTCGTCGGCGACGACTTCCATGCGGCGGTAGGTTTCGTAGGCGCCGTCCTTCTGGTCGATCGACACGCGCACGAGCACGTCTTCATCGTGATAGCGCTTCTTCGCGGCCGAAGCCAACGCGGCCTCGATGGCCTCGAAGATGACTTCGCGCGGCACGCCTTTCTCGTTGGCGACTGCATCCACGACCAGCAACAGTTCCTTGCTCATCTCGTTACTCCGCACGTTGGCGCTGACGCGCCGCCGGCAATTGGGTGGTGACCTAGGTTGATTTACTTCTTGCGCTTCACAGGACGGCGCTTTGCGGGCGCGTCCTGTGCAGGCTTGTCTTTTCCGGGCTTGACCGGAGCGAATCCCAAGGCGGCCCAATCCGGGACCAGACGCGCCTTGTCGATGTTGCCGACCGCAACCGCGAATTCGTTCGCGTCGGCCGACTCGATGTGAAACACCACGGTATCGCCTTCGACGCGGGCAATCTTCCCGGTCAGGCGGCGACGCCCGTCCTGCGGCAGCTTCAGTCCGACCTTCGCGGTCTCGCCGATGAAGCGCTGGTAATGCTCGAGCGTGAACAGCGGCCGATCGATACCCGGCGACGACACTTCCAGCGTGTACATCCCGCTGATCGGATCCTCGACGTCGAGCTGCGCGGACACCTCGCGGCTGACGGCTTCGCAATCCTCGATCGTGACCGAGCGCGGCTGCCCGTCCGCGTCCGTCTCCTGACCCGCAGGCACGTCGATGTACAGACGCAGCACCGCGCTGCCGGGAGCCGGCAGGTATTCGGCACCGAGCAGCTCGACCCCCAGCGACTGGACGGTCGGGGTGAGCAGCCTGGCGATTTCGACAGCTTTATCAGACACGCGTACGACTCCCGCGATAAGCGATCCAGGGACCGGCCAAAACGACTGCCAGCCGATCCAGGGACTGAATTACATGCAACGTTGATCCGGTCTTGCGACAAGCACGTGCGGCCAAGAACTCAGAGCAGCGAACCACGAGCCACGAACCGAGCCACGAACAACGAAAAAGGGCCCTTGCGGGCCCCTTGTCCGTACAGCTGGATGTCGGCGTGGTCGCGCTGGGCGCGGCCACAAAGCCCGGCCTTTGGCCTTGGGACCGCCCGGATTCCGGGTGGTCCGAGGGCACGGGGCCCTGGCCGAAGCTGGTAGCGGGGGTTGGGCCAGCATCCCGAAGGACCGGTCACCAAACCGCTAGGCCGCACATGATACCGGGTTGCCCCGGGATGGTGCAAACCCTTGGTCGCCGCGCGTGACCCGAGCGCCTCGGCCAGGAACCGGCCGTCCAACCGCCCAGAGGGGCCCTACTCGGCGCCTCTCCCCCGGAGTGCAAGGATCGGCTCAAACAACCATTCATATACCTTACGGCTCTCACCAAGGATATCTGCCTCAATACGCATACCTGGCCTGAGCAGCTCTGGCTTGCCGAAAACAACTATTTCCTGTGAATCCAACGCGACAAGCACGCGGTAATACGGTTCATTGGGTTGCGTAAATGCCTCGCCAGGGCCAAGGCCGAGAGGGCTGATCGCGCTTCGGGAAATTCGAATCACTCGCCCGGTGTGGTGGCCGAATTTCTGATAGGGGAATGCTTCGTATCGCAGCAGGACCCGGCTGCCAACCTGAACGAAGCCAATCGCCTCATTGGGGACCTGCAACTGAGCCTGCAGAGTTGACCCATTAGGCAACAAGCTCAGAAGCGCCTGCCCTGGTTGAACGAACTGTCCGGGCTCCACCAGCCGGCTCGACACAATTGCGGAAGTCGGCGCCTTAACAAGCAATTGGCCACTGACCTGCTCCAGAACTCGCTCCCGCCTCAGCGCCGATCGATCCCGACGAGCAATGGCTTCCAACTCACGCCGCTGGGCGGGCAATTGGTCCAGAGATTGCTTCATCTGGATCAAACCGCGTTGCAGGACGGTGATCTGGCGCTCAAGGACCTGAAGTTCGTAGGTCAATGCCAGAAGGTCCTGCTCCTCCCGAGCAAGCTGAACTTGACTCAGGAACCCATCTTCTGCCAACAGACGGAACCGGTCCATCGTCAACTGGCCTAGCTGCACTTGGCGCCGCTTGCTCGTTACGGAATTCTCCAACTGACCCAGCTCAACTCGACCCAGATGCAGCTGTGAGGCAATCGCCGATTCCTGAGATTCAATTTGCGCAACCTGCGCATCTGCAACTTCCTTCACTACTTCGTCCCTGAGCCCTAGCTCGGCAAGCAAGGTCGGAACCACATCTTCTCCTGATACCACTGCTCGAGGCAGATCAATCCGGATTAGCGCTTGACCCGCTTCAACCGAAGCGCCCTCCGCAGGAACGACGCTCCCAACCACGCCACCAACCTGCGCGATCACCGTAGAAAGACCGAGACTTGGCACAAGAAAGCCATCCACCCGGGACCTACGTGACAACTCGCCGAACACCAACAACGCCAGCGCAGACAGCCCTGCCACCATGGCCGCCACCGGCAATAGCCAGGAGCGCCCTGGTTCAGAAATAAGGATGCCGCCGAGCCAAGCAGTACGTTGCTCCTGTATAACCTTGGCGCGAAACAACGAAGACATGCCGGAGATCTCGTCAGCGCATCAGGAGCAAACCGCGCCACGATCAACGTCAGACAGTATGAAACCATCCTCCAACGTGAGAACGCGATCCGCCATCGCGATGGTCTCGGGCCGATGAGCGATGATGATCCTAGTCAAGCTCATCCCTTGGATCGAATCATTCACAAGCCGCTCCGACAGTACATCCAGATGACTGGTTGCCTCATCCAAGACGATGATCTTTGGATTCCGGTAAAGCGCTCTTGCGAGGAGAAGCCGTTGCTTCTGCCCACCAGACATTCCAATCCCCAGCTCGCCAACCAGTGTCTGATAGCCCATCGTCATCGCCTCAATCTCATCATGAATTGCAGCAAGGCGCGCGGCACGCTCCGCAAGAATGACACATCCATTCGGGTCGAAAAACACAATGTTATCGAGAACAGTTCCTGCGAACAGCTGATCGTCCTGCATCACAACACCAAACTCTGCGCGGTACGAGTCGAGACTCAAGCTGTCGATGCAAACCCCTCCGAGCCTAACTTCGCCTTCCGCGGGAACAAGCAGCCCAAGCAGCAGTTTCACCAACGTCGTTTTCCCGCAGCCTGATGCCCCAACGATTGCCACAACCTCACCCTGACGGATGCGGAAACTGCACCCCCTGAGAACCCATGCCCCGTCATCGCCATAGCGAAACCCCAATCCGTCAGCCTCGAGTGAATAGTCTCCCGAGGAAACCATTTCCTGATGAACCTTGCGCCCGCACTCCGGCGCAGTTAGCACAATATCGCCAAGGCGCTCGCTATGAATCCGCAGCATGCGCAGTTCAATGACGCCGTCGATCAGCCCACCCATCCTTTCAACGAATTGGTCCTTATACGACATGTAGGCAATCAACATACCAACCGAAAACTGCCTCTCAAGCACAAGCCATGCGCCGAGTCCGACGAGAGCAATCCGCTCCACACCAAACACTAGCTGACTCGAACCGTCAAGAACCAATCCGATCCTGGAGACGGCTACATTCTGATTGAGTGAGGCAACAGCCAACCCAAGCCACGCCGAGTGGCGCGCGTGAACCTTTCCGCTGAGCTTGAGTGATTGAATCCCCCGAACGGACTCAATCAGGTGACTGCTCTCCTTTGCATTTCGAATCAACTGCTCCTCGTTTGCCAGACGCAACGGCCCATACCAACCAACTCGGATGACGCCGTATACGGTCACCGATATCAGCGACAAGCACGCGGCCGGGACGCTGTAGCTGATCATCATTCCCAACGACACAATGGCCATCAGCCCATCTAGCGCCAGACCCACAAGCCCCACGGTAAGAGCATCCTGAAGGGCACTCACTGAGGCTATCCGGGACACAATGTCCCCAAGATGTCGTTTCTCAAAGAATCCCATCGGCAAGCGAAGGAGATGACCTACAACGGATCCAATCCATTGAATTCCAACTACAGATGAGAGACGCAGTATTGACCAGGCCCTAATCGAGCCAATTGCAACCTGAAGAAGGAGAACAACAAGCAGTCCAAGGACAATGAGCATCAACAGGTCACGATCATTCGACACAATGACTTGATCCATCACGCCCTGCATCAGAAGCGGAGCGATCATCGCGATTGCTTGCAACCCAATTGACAGCAAAAATAGCTTAAACGAGGCCGTCCAAACCCCTCGTACGGGCCCAATCATCTGAGCCAAAGAAATGCCCCGGACCGGACTCTTCTGTTGTACAAAATCCACGGCACGCGAGAACTCGACTGCCACACCGGTAAAGCTACGATCAACCTCCCGGGCTCCAAGCTTTCTCCGGCCGAACGCGGGATCATGCACAAGTATTCCGTTGCGTAGAACCCGGACGAGAACGACAAAATGATTCATCTCCCAATGCAGAACGCAAGGTAGCGCCAGCTTTCGCAAATCGGCCGGTTCCAACCTCAGCGCTCGGCATTGCAGCCCAACCCGCGCAGCCAGGGCTATCAATCGCTCGAGATTCATCCCCCTGCGAGAGTGAGGAAATATCCGCCGCAACGCCGGCATATCCGTTTGGAGTCCATGCCAGCCCGCGACCATCGCCAGGCACGCCAGACCACACTCGGCCGCCTCAGTCTGGTACACCACCTTGACGTCCCTTCCAGAGTGGAGCTTCAACCGCAGCCCATCAGTCATGTCCCGTCCTTGGTCCAGTGTTTCATGGCCGCCCAAACTGCCGCCCCGGAAGCGGCAGTTCATTCAAAACCGAACTATTGATCAACCAACTCTGTGAGTTGGCCTTCGACGGTCACCATGACCGCCCCTCCTGGGTGGAGGCTCGGGCAGCCAAGAGAATCGAGAAGGAGATCCAGGATTGAATCTCCAGCCGAAAACCTTTCCTGCCAACCGGTCCGCCCCACGACCCGATCGATGTAGTTCATCGCTGCGCCACCTGCGCGATAGGGCAGGTCCGTCGCCTTGTTGCGAAACGCTGCATAGTGATGCGGCGAGTCATTTGGGTCAGTCTGTCGCATGTAGAACTCCGCCGGCCATTCCGTCTGCATCAAGTGATTGACGAGCGCGCGACTGCGCTGATCCAAGCCAGAGTATTTCGAAGCGATATTGATGCATTGCGTACTGCCCAACTTCGGCTCCGCGGCTGCTTGATCTAGGGCCCGGATCACCGTGATGAAGAACGTGCTGGAGTCTCTGGCGCCAATAAGTGCGTCTGGTTCGATGTCTGATACCCCTACATCCAACCTGACCCTTCGCGCGGTCGCGAGCATCATGGCGTGGAAGGCTTCGTGAGCGGCAATCCTTTGTGCACTGGCTTCCTTCAATTGATCGTTCAGCGGGGGCATGAGCACCCACAGCTGTCCGCAGGAAACTCCAAAGACGATCTCGCGTCTCGCGACTGCCAGCTGGACGCTGTGAATGAGCGGCCTACCGCAAATCAAGTCGTCCTGTTGGCTATTGAACTGAACTGCCACCGATCGGCTGTCACTAGGCCAATGGGCCTGTTCAACTCCTAACCAGACAACGGGGCTCATACTGATGTCAATGCGACGATTCGCAGAGCAGGATGGCCAACTAGCCAGAAGCAACAACCCGCCGCAAACTACGCGACGGGCCAGCTGGGGCAGGGGAGACTCCAGCCAGGACATTGCCCCGCCCCCGAGTCAGAAGGGCTTCAGTGGAACCCAGCGGTCCGTCACTCCCGGCTTTCTAGGTGGCAGCCCCCAGGTACTGGGCGGGCGCCCCCCTCTCTCAGCGCCCCCTCGTAGATCGCCGCAGTTTACGTTGACCGTCTGCGTGGTATTCGAGCTTGCGCTTCCCCATGCTGGGCCAATGTTGGTAGATGCGTTATGGGAGATCGATACCGTCGCACTATCGGGAAGTCCTGCACAGGCACGTGTCACTTGTTGCGAAACACTGGATCCGGCACCCGATACCAAGGACAGCTCTTTGGGGTCTAGAAGGCGCAATTCATCACTCCTTGCAAGTTTGGATTGAACGCCAATCCAGGCGTCGGCCAAACACTCTCAGCCGTGCGCAAGGAGATCATTCCGCGTATGTGGTTGAGAATCGGACATATTTGCTTGCACGTGTAGGTCAAGTGCCAAGCTGGACCTGGTGGCCGACTTCAGCTCGAGAGCCGCGCACGAAGGCGCGAGCTTTCGACGCGTCTGCCCTGCCCGCCCGTGCCACCGCATTCACTCGTAGCTCAACGTGAACGCCATGGAAGCATTTGCCCGGCCACCGCCCACCATTGCGCCGGTCTGGTAATAGCGGGCGCGCAGCGGAATGGAGTACGTGCCAGCCCCGGCGTTGCCGCCGAACGACTGGAATGCGGACAAGGGCAATGGGCCGCTGCCACTGGCGTTGAGCAATTGCAACCCGATTCCGGTTGCCCCGGAACCCGAATCGAGGGCGACTACCGATTGCGAGGCGTTGATCACCGGGGTCAGCGGATCTACGCGGTAGCGAATCCGGTTGACGCCGGCGGGGCAATCCAGGTTTATGGCGAACGACACCTGGCCGGTGGTGCTGCCAATCCCGGACAGGTCCGAGCGCCGGTAGCTGCCCATCGCGACGGCGACGTCCGCGGTCGAGCACGAGGGCGTGGTCACCGTGATCGGGTTGCCCAGCCGCAACGACCAGACGTCCCGCGACCCGTAGCGGCGCCGACCCAGTTCGCCGGCAGGGACGACGGTGCCGGCGGTGACCGCCCCGGTCTTGACGAGCTCCAGGATCTGCAGGCGGCCGCCCGACGAGGAAACGACTCCGGCCAGAAAATTCGAACCGAACGACTGCTCGAATTCCCCCCTACCGAAGATCGACCATTGCCAGGACAACCCGGTGGTGCCGATGGGCATCAGCACCCGCCCCACCGCCGGTGTCGGCCCTGCAAAATTGACCAGGCCGTAGAGGTCGCCCGTGCAGACCATCGAAAAAGCGGCTGGACCGTTGAATTCGTAGTGGCCGATCACCGTGCCGTTGGGCGTGTCGCGTGGGACCGCCACCGAAGCCGGGGTCGAAAAATTGACCACACCGAACCCGCCGAGCGTGAAGTTGCAGACTGCAAGGCAATCGCGAGGCAGCAGCGCCAGCGACATCATCGCGGCCAGCAGCGCCGATCGGGCCAGTGTACGTTCGCTTGCCAAGGCAGGCGCCAGCGCCTCCTGAAGTTGCTTTGCCAACGTTTCCCCTGCGCTGATCGCATTTCGCGTCCGCAGCCATGAGAGCAACCGGGGTCAGCGGCAACCATCAGAAACGTCTCAATCGCCGGGCAGCGAAGACGCCTTCGCCAAAGCACAAAAACAAAAAAGCCGGCGGCTCATCACTGAGGCACCGGCTTGATCGTTGTTTCCCGGAATGCTCGTCAATCTTCCCGGAAGAATGTGGCAGCGGAGGCAAACTCCATGCTGACGGAACCGGTATGCATTCCCTTCGGCCGAGTTATGGACGAGCCGCGCTAGGACGGCTCGTCGATGTCCTCGACCTGGGCCCGGATCCATCCGGCCAGTGCCACCTCGTCAATGACGCTCGCAGAGACCGCCTTCACAACTTCGACGGCCTCGTGCGGGTCGAACGTGAAGGCAAAGCCGTTGTCGGCCAGGAACACTCGGAGCGCGATCCATGCTGTGCGCTTGTTGCCGTCCTCGAAGCCGTGGTTCTTGGCCAGTCCGAAGCAGTAGCACGCCGCGAGGTCGGCGGCATCGGGGGTCGCGTAGTTCAGCAGCTGGGCGGGGCGGGCGAGCGCGGACTCGATAGCGCCCAGATCCCTCACCCCATCCGGTCCGCCGTGCTCGGCGAGTTGATAGTCATGGACAGCCAGGATCACATCGAGTGCGAGCCAGCGCCATTCCCTCACTTAGCCAGCTCGCGCAGGATGTCCTTGTCCTTGCGCATGATCGCCTCGGCCAACGACATCTGACGCTCGAAGGTCGGATTGTAGGGAGTCAGGCGCATACCGCCCGGGGCCTCGGTCAGATAGACCGTGTCGCCCTTCTTGACCCGCAGCTTGGCCTGGACTTCCTTGTTGATGATGAGTCCAGTCGACGAACCGACGGACGTGAGCTTGAGGGCAACCATAGGGCACCTCCGGGGTATCTATATAACGATTGTTATATTATCCACTGGTTGCGGCCGGCGCAACTTGAGGACGCCCCCCCAATCTGAACGGATATTCTCCGCTCCTGGGATCGTCCCATTCTGGGACGCCCTGCGGGACGCGACCGACGGTGTCTGTGACCTTCACAACTACGGCCAACGCCATCGGAATCTGCTCCAGGAAATTGCCGCACTGTGCTATTTGCTTCGGCTCTGACGAAGATGAGTCGTTCGGCGGCGAATAGCCGCCCCTAGTGCGCGCACGCGACTTAGCCACCACGCCTGAAAGAACGTCCACTACCGTTCGCGAACCTCGGCAAGTCACCAGCGCTCATCGGCCAATGAACCTGCCAAACAAAAAAGGCCGGAACTCCGCATGGAGTACCGACCTCATTGTTCTCCCAGGATGCTCGTCTATTCCTGAGAAAATATTGGTAGCGGGGGCAGGATTTGAACCTGCGACCTTCGGGTTATGAGCCCGACGAGCTGCCAGACTGCTCCACCCCGCACCAGAACGACAATGTTAACGCGTGACTCGAATCTTCGCAAGCCCGATTCAGAGTTTTCTGCTCCGGGCCTGCGAAAACAGTTGGAACGTTCAGCCTGCGAATGCGCGCTGGCACCATTCCATGATCGGACTCCACGCCAGGCCCAGCGCAAGCAGCGCCAGTGCGTTGACGCCGAACACGATGCGCAACGGACGGTCGCTGCTGGGCTCCATCGGCTCGCCTTCCGGCTCGTCGAAGTACATCACCTTGATCACGCGCAGGTAGTAGAACGCGCCGATCACCGCGAACACCACGCCGACGAGGGTCAGCCACAGCATGTCGCCCTGCAGCGCTGCGCGCAGCACGGCGAGCTTGGCCCAGAAACCAAGGAACGGCGGCACGCCGGCCAGCGAGGCCATCACGCACAGCACCAGGCCGGCCATCCACGGGCTGCGGGCGTTGAGGCCCTTGTAGTCGTCGATGCGGTCGGCTTCGAAACCCTGGCGCGACAGCACCACGATCGCGCCGAACGCTGCCGCCGACATGATCGAGTAGCTGATTGCGTAGAACAGCGCGGCAGCAAACCCTTCGCGACCGCCGCCGGCAAGGCCGACGAACAGGAAGCCGACATGCGAAACGGTCGAATACGCCAGCAGTCGCTTGAGGTTGCTCTGCACCATCGCGCTGAGGTTGCCGATCGCCAGCGACAGCACCGCGATACCGGCCAGCAGCAGGCGCCACTGGTCTTCGAACGGTGCCGCACCGACTTCAAGCAGCCGGTAGGTCATGCCGAATGCAGCCAGCTTGGGGGCCGAACCAATGAACAGCGTGATCGGCGTCGGCGCACCGTGGTAGACGTCCGGCAGCCACATGTGGAACGGCGCCGCGCCGAACTTGAAGGCGATGCCGGCGACGACGAACACCACGCCGGTGATCAGCATCAGCGAGGAACCGTCGGCGATCTTCGCCTGCGCAACCGTCGCGATCTGGTCGAGCTGCAGCGAGCCGGTGGCGCCGTAGATCAGCGACAGGCCGTACAGCAGCAGGCCCGAAGCGAGCGCGCCGAGAACGAAGTACTTGATCGCCGCTTCCGAGGCCAGCGGGCTGTCGCGGTCGATCGCGACCAGCGCGTAGGAGCACAGCGCCAGCATTTCCAGGCCGAGGTAGACCATCACCAGGCTGCCCGACGACACCAGGAACATCATGCCGGCGGTGGCGAACAGCATCAGCACCGACACCTCGCCCTTGTACAGGCCGCGTTCGCGCAGGTACGGCCAGGTGTAGATCATGGCCAGGATGCCGACGATGCCGATGGTGATCTTCATCACGTCGGCCGCCGTGTCGCGCACGAACATGCCGCTGAGGAAGGTGCCATGGTCGCCTACGCCGAACGAGATCAGCGCGGTGGCGACCGCCAGCACGGCGATGGCGAAGACATGGCTGATGACGCGGCGGCGCTCGTCGAGGAACAGGTCGAGCATCAGCAGCGCGAACGCGCCGAGGATCACCACCAGCTCCGGGAGCAGCGGCATCAGGTCGGCGGCGGTGCGTACAGGCATGATCATGCGCTACAACCTCAAAGCTTCGATGAGGCGATCTGCATCGCCAGATTCGCAATAGCGGGTTCCATCAGGTCCGTCAGCGGCTTCGGCCACAGGCCCAGCGCCAGCACACCGGCAGCGAACACACCGAGCACGAAGGCCTCACGCGCATTGATGTCCTCCAGCTCGGCGACATGGGCGTTGCCCACCTCGCCCCAGATGGTGCGTTTGACCAGCCACAACGTGTATGCCGCACCAATGATGAGCGTGGTCGCGGCGACGAAACCGATCAGCGGGTGCTGCTGGAACGAAGCCAGGATGACCATGAACTCGCCGACGAAGCCCGACGTGCCCGGCAGGCCGGAGTTGGCCATCGCGAACAGCACGATGAACGCCGCGAACCACGGCATCACGTTGGCGACGCCGCCGTAGTCCTTGATCATTCGGGTGTGCATGCGGTCGTAGAGCACGCCGACGCAGCTGAACATCGCGCCGGAGACGAAGCCGTGGCTGATCATCTGCACCATGGCGCCCTGCAGGCCCAGGCGTGCGCCATCGGTGTTGCCGGCCTCGCGGACCAGGGCGAAGGCGATGAAGATGCCCAGGGTGACAAAGCCCATGTGCGAGACCGACGAATAGGCGATCAGCTTCTTCATGTCGTCCTGCGCCAGCGCGACCAGGCCGACATAGACCACCGCGATCAGGCTCAGCGCGATCACCAGCCACGCCCACTCGGCGCCGGCATCGGGCACGATCGGCAGGACGAAACGGATGAAGCCGTAGCCACCGATCTTCAGCATGATCGCGGCCAGGATCACCGAACCGGCGGTCGGCGCCTCGACGTGCGCATCGGGCAACCAGGTGTGGACCGGGAACATCGGCACCTTGACCGCGAAGGCGATCAGGAACCCGAAGAACAACCACATCTGCTCGGTCGCGTTGAGCGACAGCGAGTACATGTCCGACAGCTGCCAGCTACCGCCCTTGAGGTACAGGTAGATCAGGCCGACCAGCATGAACAGCGAGCCGAGGAAGGTGTACAGGAAGAACTTGATCGACGCGTACACGCGGCGCGGGCCGCCCCAGACGCCGATGATGATGAACATCGGGATCAGCATGCCTTCGAAGAAGACATAGAACAGCATCGCGTCCAGCGCCGAGAACACGCCGATCATCAGGCCTTCCAGGATCAGGAAGGCGGCGTAGTACTGGCTGACGCGCTTGTCGATCGAGGTCCAGGCGCCGACCATCGCCAGCAGCGTGGTCAGCGTGGTCAGGCCGATCAGCGCCGCCGAGATGCCGTCCACGCCGAGGTGGTAACGGATGTCGTAGGCGGCGATCCAGGTCTTGCTCTCGACGAACTGCATGGCCGGGGTGGTCATGTCGAACGCGGTGAACAAGGGGATGTTCACGGCCATGGTGACCAGCGCCACGGCGGTGGCGAACCAGCGCGCCGCATTGGCGCGCTCGTTGCCGAACGCCAGGGTGGCGAAGCCGCCGAGGATCGGCAGCCAGATCAACAGGCTGAGCAGGAAGGAAGTGCTCTGCAAGGGCTCGGAGCTCACGTCGGGTCCTTGTCGGATTAGCGCCAGTAACGAATCAGAACGGCCAGGAGTGCAATCAGGCCGATGATCATCGCGAAGGCATAGTGGTAGAGGTAACCGGACTGCAGCCGGCGGGTCAGGCGTGCAACCAGGTCGACGACGCGTGCGCTGCCGTTCACGGCGGCGCCGTCAATGACATAGGTATCGATCGCGCGCGATGCCTTGCCCAGGCCGAGGCCGCCACCGGCGAAACCATCGATCCAGAGCTTGTCGAAGCCGTATTTCTCTTCGAGCACGCGCACCGGCCAGGCGAATGCCTTGCGTGCCTTGGCAGGCAGTTCCGGCTTCCACCAGTACATGACCGTGGCGAGCACGAAGCCGGAGAAGGCCAGCCAGAAGGCGGGCGCCATGAAGCCGTGCAGCGCGAACGCCACCGGACCGTGGAACTCTTCGGCCAGCTTGCCGATGACGTCATGCGCTGCGGGCACGTCGATCGCGCCGAGGAAGAACGGCAGCTGCTTGTGGTGGCCCGTCACGTCGGTGCCGAACAGCATCGGGCCGACGCTGAAGAAACCGATCAGGATCGAGGGGATCGCCAGCAGGATCAGCGGCAGCGTCACCACCCACGGCGACTCGTGCGGGGTGTGGGCGTGGGCGTGGTCGTCGTGGCCGTGGCCGCGGTCGTCGTGCTTGGCATGGCCGTCGTGGCCGTGCTGCTCGGCGAGCGCGTCCTCGTGCTCGGACGAATCCGCTTCCGGCGCGACGTAATGGTCGGGCACCGGATCGTGGAAGCGCTCCTTGCCGTGGAAGGTCAGGTACAGCAGGCGGAAGCTGTAGAACGCGGTCACGAAGGCGCCCAGCAGCACCGCCCAGTACGCGTACGTGGCGATCCAGTTGTTCGCCTCGTGGGCGTGATGCGCAGCCGCCTCGATGATGGTGTCCTTCGAGTAGAAGCCGCTGAAGAACGGCGTGCCGACCAGCGCCAGCGTGCCGATCAGCATCGTCCAGTAGGTGATCGGCATGTACTTCTTCAGGCCACCCATGCGACGCATGTCCTGCTCGTGGTGCATGCCGATGATCACCGAGCCGGCACCGAGGAACAGCAGGGCCTTGAAGAAGGCGTGGGTCATCAGGTGGTAGACGCCGGCGCTGTAGGCCGACACGCCCAGGGCGACGGTCATGTAGCCCAGCTGCGACAGGGTCGAATACGCGACCACGCGCTTGATGTCGTTCTGGACGATGCCGATCAGGCCGGTCCAGAAGGCGGTCGTCGCACCGATGAACAGCACGAAGTTGAGCGCGGTGTGCGACAGCTCGAACAGCGGCGACATGCGCGCGACCATGAAGATGCCGGCGGTGACCATCGTCGCGGCATGGATCAGCGCGGAGATCGGGGTCGGGCCTTCCATCGAATCGGGCAGCCACACGTGCAGCGGCACCTGCGCCGACTTGCCCATCGCACCGATGAACAGGCAGATGCAGATCACCGTCATCAGCGACCAGCCCGCCATCGGCGACAGCCAGCTGCCTGCCTGGGCGAGGGCCGGCCAGGCGTGCTGCATCTGCGCCGTCGCCAGTGCCGGCTCGCCGGCCTTGGCGAACACGGTCGCGTAGTCGAGCGTGCCGAAGGCGTACAGGATGCCGGCGATGCCGAGCAGGAAGCCGAAGTCGCCGACGCGGTTGACCAGGAACGCCTTGAGGTTGGCGAACACCGCGGTCGGGCGCTTGAACCAGAAGCCGATCAGCAGGTACGAAACCAGGCCCACCGCTTCCCAGCCGAAGAACAGCTGCAGGAAGTTGTTGCTCATCACGAGCATCAACATCGAGAAGGTGAACAGCGAGATGTAGCTGAAGAAGCGCTGGTAGCCGTCGTCCTCGGCCATGTAGCCGATGGTGTAGATGTGCACCAGCAGCGAGACGAAGGTGACCACCACCATCATCATCGCCGTCAGCTTGTCGACCATGAAGCCGATGTGCGCGTCGAAGCCGCCGACCTGGAACCAGGTGTAGACGTTTTCATTGAACGGTGCGGCGCCCTGCCCGGCCAGCTGCCACAGCACCTGCATCGACAGCAGGCAGCTGATGGCCACGCCAAGGATGGTGACCCAGTGCGCGCCGGCGCGACCGACCTGGCGGCGGAACAGACCGGCGATGATTGCGCCCAGCAGCGGCGCCAGCACGATCGCCAGCAGGACCGTCTTGGAGATTGCATGCTCCACGAGTGCGTGACCCACGATAACGTTGTCCACCGCGTCAGCCCTTCATCGAATCGATTTCGGCGACGTTGATCGTGCGCCGGTTGCGGAACAGCGTGACCAGGATGGCCAGGCCGATGGCGGCTTCGGCCGCGGCCACGGTCAGGATGAAGAACACGAACACCTGGCCGGCCGGATCGGCCAGTTCGCGCGAGAACGCGACGAAGTTGATGTTCACCGCCAGCAGCAGCAGCTCCAGCGACATCAGCAACATGATCACGTTCTTGCGGTTGAGGAAGATGCCGGCGACGCTGATGCAGAACAGCACCGCGCCGAGGGCGAGATAGTGGCCGAGCGCGAGGCCGGCGCCGAAGAATTCACTCACGGCTTGCTCTCCTCTGCGGGGGCTTCGACCGGCAGGACCGGCTTCACAGCGTCCATCTTGACCATGCGCAGGCGGTCGCCGGCTCGCACGCGGGCCTGGGCCGACGGGCTCTGGTGCTTGGCGCCGGGGCGGCGGCGCAGGGTCAGCGTGACCGCGGCGATCACCGCCACGGTCAGGATCACCGCAGCCAGTTCGAATGGCAGCAGGAACTGGGTGAACAGTGCGCGGGCCAGCCAGGCGGTGTTGCCGCCGGTCGTGGCATCGGCGGTGAAGGCCGTGGCGACCTTGGCCTTGACCCCGATCAGGGTCAGCATCTCGACCAGCATGACTACCGCGACCACCAGGCCGACCGGCAGGTAGCGCACGTAGCCCTCACGCAGCGGCGCCACGTCGATGTCGAGCATCATCACCACGAACAGCAGCAGCACCATCACCGCGCCGACGTAGACCAGGATCAGGGCCACGCCGAGGAACTCGGCGCCGGCGATGATCCAGGTGCAGGCGACCGAGAAGAAGGTCAGCACCAGCAGCAGCACTGCGTGCACCGGGTTGCGCACGCTGATGACGCCGACCGCGGCCGCGGTGGCTACGGCGGCGAATACGAAAAAGGAGATCTGGGCGAGATCCATGCTTCAGGGCCTCAGCGGAAAGGTGCGTCGGCAGCGCGACGCTCGGCGATCTCGGCTTCGAGACGGTCGCCGATGGCCAGCAGCTGCTGCTTGGTGACGATGTTCTGTCCGCGCTTGTCGAAGTGGTACTCGTGGATGTGCGTTTCCACGATCGAGTCGACCGGGCAGGACTCCTCGCAGAAACCACAGAAGATGCACTTGAACAGGTCGATGTCGTAGCGCGTGGTGCGGCGGGTGCCGTCCTCGCGCTTCTCCGAGTCGATGGTGATCGCCAGCGCCGGGCAAACGGCCTCGCACAGCTTGCAGGCGATGCAGCGCTCTTCACCGTTGGGATAACGGCGCAGCGCATGCACGCCGCGGAAGCGCGGCGACTGCGGCGTCTTCTCCATCGGGTACATCAGCGTGTACTTCGGCTTGAACAGGTACTTGCCGGTAAGGGCAAGCCCCTGCACGAGCTCGATCAGCAGCAGGCTCTTGAAATAGGAAACAACTTTTGAAGTCCGGATGCGATTCATGCCTGTTCCTTACACGCCCGGCTCGAAGATTTTGAAGTACGCCATCAACGCGACCACGCAGATCCAGGCGATGGTGAGCGGGATGAAGACCTTCCAGCCCAGGCGCATGATTTGGTCGTAGCGGTAGCGCGGGAACGACGCACGGAACCAGATGAAGCAGCTGGCGAAGAAGAACACCTTGGCCAGCAACCACCACCAGCCGTTGACCGACAGGAACGGAATGCCCAGGCCCTGCAGCGGGCTGAGCCAGCCGCCGACGAAGAAGATCGAGACCAGGAAGCTGATCAGGATCATGTTGGCGTATTCGGCCAGGAAGAACAGCGCGAACGCCGAACCCGAGTACTCCACCATGTGGCCGGCGACAATTTCCGACTCGCCTTCGACCACGTCGAACGGCGCGCGGTTGGTTTCAGCCACGCCGGAGATGAAGTAGACGACGAACAGCGGGAACATCGGCACCCAGAACCATTCCAGCGCGCCGGCATTGCCGGCCTGCGCCATCACGATGTCGGTGAGGTTGAGGCTGCCGGCGCCGACCATCACGCCGACCATGGCAAAGCCCATGGCGATTTCGTACGAGACCACCTGCGCAGCGGCGCGCATGGCGCCGAGGAAGGCGTACTTCGAGTTCGAGGCCCAGCCGGCGAGGATGATGCCGTACACGCCCAGCGAGGTCATCGCCAGCAGGTACAGCAGGCCGGCGTTGGCATTCGACAGCACCACCTGGTAGTCGAACGGCACCACCGCCCAGGCTGCGAAGGCCGGGGCCAGCGCGATCAGCGGAGCGAACTTGAACAGGAAGGGCTCGGCCTTGGTCGGCTGGATCACTTCCTTGAACAGCAGCTTGAAGACGTCGGCGAACGCCTGGAGGATGCCGCGGCCCACGTACATGGGTCCGTGGCGGACATGCATCCAGCCGATGAGCTTGCGCTCCCACACCACGTAGAACGCCACCGTGATGATCACCGGCATGGCGATCAGCAGGATCTTCAGGACGATCCAGAGAACGGCACCGATGTTGCCGAACGAGAGCAGCCAGTCGCGGAACGGATCGAACATCGTTATGCCCTCCCCGCCTGCACGCGACCCGACATCGGCGCGGTCGCGCCGTGTCCGCTTTCGACCCAGACCGTGCCGCGGGCGACCTTGTCGCTCACGGCCACGGGCAGCGTGGCGGTGCCGGCTGCGGTGTTGAACTTGGCGACCACGCCGTCGGCCAGGCCGAGGGCGGAGGCGTCGTGCGGATTGAGCACGGCCTTGGGCTCCACGTTGAGCGGGTGCGACTGCAGCGCCGCGGCGCGGCGGACCACCGCATCGCTGCGGTAGATGGCGATGCTGGCGGCGACTTCGAGACCTTCGCCGGCGGTAGACGGCGCCTTGCCGGCGACGACCTGGGTGTCGCGCATCTTCATGCTCGCGCGCAGGCCGACCAGGTCGGTGAAGCCAAAGCCCTTGGCTTCGAGTTCGCCGCCGAGGGCGCGCAGCACGCGCCAGCCCGGACGGGCCTGGCCCGGCAGCTTGGCGCCGGCCATGGCGACCTGCTGGCGACCATCGAGATTGGTCAAGGTGGCGTCGATTTCGGGCAACAGGCCAATGGGCAGGATCACGTCGGCGACAGCGCGGGTCGAACGGCACGCGAAGGTGCTGAACGCCACGACCTGGGCCGGGTTGAGCGCCTTCAGCGCGGTCGCGGTGTCGGCGAAGTCCAGGCCCGGCTCGATCCCGTAGAGGATGTAGGCCGTGCGCGGGTCGGCCAGCATCGCCTGCGCATCGCGCGCGATCGGCAGCACGCCGTAGTCGGACAGGCCGACGGCATTGGCGCCCTGCGGGATGCGGTTGAGCGCGGCACCGGTGCTGGCAGCGAACGCGATGGCAGCCTTGCGGATCGCCGCTGCGTGGGCGCCGTTTTCGGCCAGTGCACCGACGATCACCACGGCGCGCGTGGCGTTCTTGGCAACGTCGGTCAGCGCCGTGTCGGACAGCGTGGCGGCAATCTGCGACGGAGCCACGATGTGCTTGCCGGCGATGTCGAAGGTGAAATCGAAATCGACCGGGTTGACCACGTGCACCTTGGCGCCGCGGTTCCAGGCCTTGCGCACGCGCTGGTGGACCAGCGGCAGTTCGTGGCGCAGGTTGGAACCGACGATGACGATCAGGTCGGCATGGTCGATGTCGTTCACTGGCGTCGCGAACGGCGAAGCGATGGCGGCATCGCTCAAATCGTGCTGGCCGATGCGGTGGTCGATGTTGCCGGTGCCCAGCGCTTCGGCCAGGCGCGCAAGCAGCACGCCCTCTTCGTTCGAGGTCGACGGATGGGCAAGGATGCCCAGGCCGTCGGCGCCGTTGTCGCGCAGGATCCTGGCGGCCTTGGCCAGCGCTTCTTCCCACGAGGCGTCACGCCACTCACCATTTTCCTTGACCATCGGCGAGGTCGCGCGGTCCTGCGCGTACAGGCCCTGGTGCGAGTAGCGGTCGCGGTCCGACAGCCAGCATTCGTTGACCGCTTCGTTGTCGCGCGGCACGGTGCGCAGCACTTCGCCGCGACGCACGTGCAGGAAGAGATTGCTGCCCAGCGCGTCGTGGTAGCCCAGCGACTCGCGCGCGGTCAGTTCCCACGGGCGCGCCTTGAACTGGAACACCTTGTTGGTCAGCGCGCCGACCGGGCAGACATCGATGACGTTGCCCGACAGCTCGGTCGTCAGCGGCTTGCCGTCGAACGTGCCGATCTGCAGGTTCTCGCCGCGGTACATGCCGCCCAGCTCATACGTGCCGGCGATTTCCGCAGTGAAGCGGACGCAGCGTGTGCACTGGATGCAGCGGGTCATCTCGGTGGCGACCAGCGGACCCATGTCCTCGTCGGGCACCACGCGCTTGCGCTCGGAGAAGCGGCTGACCGAACGGCCATAGCCCAGCGACAGGTCCTGCAGTTCGCACTCGCCGCCCTGATCGCAGATCGGGCAGTCGAGCGGATGGTTGATCAGCAGGAACTCCATCACGTTGCGCTGCGACCTCAACGCCTTTTCGCTGCGCGTGGTGACCTTCATGCCGTCCATGACCGGCGTGGCGCAGGCCGGCGCCGGCTTGGGCATCTTCTCCACTTCGACCAGGCACATGCGGCAGTTCGCCGCGATCGCCAGCTTGTCGTGGTAGCAGAAGCGCGGGATCGGGATGCCGGCCTTGTCGGCGGCCTGGATGATCATCGAGCCCTTCGGCGCGACCATCGCAACGCCGTCGATCTCGATCGAGACATGATCGGGCGGCACGTTGGGATTCACCGGTTGCGCGCTCATGCGGCCACCTGCTCGACGACGGTGCCTGCGAGCTGGTCATCGACCAGGAAGCGCTTGTTCACGATCGCGTACTCGAACTCGTTCCAGTAGTGGCGCAGGAACCCCTGCACCGGCCACGCCGCGGCTTCGCCGAAGGCGCAGATGGTGTGGCCTTCGATCTGGCCGGCGGCGGCGCGCAGCATCTGCAGGTCCTCCAGGGTGGCCTGCTTGTCGACGATGCGGGTCAGCATGCGGTACATCCAGCCGGTGCCTTCGCGGCACGGCGTGCACTGGCCGCAGCTTTCCTTGAAGTAGAAACGCGCGATGCGCTGGCAGGCGCGGACCATGCAGGCGGTCTCGTCCATCACGATCACCGCACCCGAACCCAGGCCGGAACCGGCCTTCTGGATCGAGTCGTAGTCCATCGTCAGGCCCATCATGGTCTCGCCCGGCAGCACCGGCATCGAGGAACCACCCGGGATCACTGCCTTCAACTGGTGGCCGGCGCGCATGCCGCCGGCCATCTGCAGCAGGTCGGCGAACGACGTGCCCAGGCGGATTTCGTAATTGCCCGGACGGGCGACGTGGCCCGATACCGAGAACACCTTCGGCCCGCCGTTGTTCGGCTTGCCCAGGTTGAGGAACCACTCGGCGCCGTTGCGGATGATCGCCGGCACCGAGGCGTAGGTCTCGGTGTTGTTGATCGTGGTCGGCTTGCCGAACAGGCCGAAATTGGCCGGGAACGGCGGCTTGTAGCGCGGCTGGCCCTTCTTGCCTTCCAGCGATTCCATCAGCGCGGTTTCTTCGCCGCAGATGTAGGCGCCGGCGCCGAGGGCGCCGTAGATGTCGATGTCGACGCCGCTGCCGAGCACGTTCTTGCCCAGCCAGCCGTTCTCGTAGGCTTCCTTGAGCGCCTGCTCGAAATGCTCGAACGGCTCGTGATGGAACTCGCCACGCAGGTAGTTGTAGGCCACCGTCGAACCGGTCGCGTAGCAGGCGATCGCCATGCCCTCGACCACCGAATGCGGATTGAAGCGCAGGATGTCGCGATCCTTCGCCGTGCCCGGCTCGGACTCGTCCGAGTTGCACAGGATGTACTTCTGGGTGCCGCTGCCCTTGGGCATGAAGCTCCACTTCAGGCCGGTCGGGAAACCGGCGCCGCCGCGACCGCGCAGGCCCGAAGCCTTGACCATGTCGATGACCGCGGACGGTTCCATCTTCTCGGTCAGTATCTTGCGCAGGGCGGCGTAGCCACCGGTCTTGAGGTAGTTCTCATACGACCACGGGGTGTCGTAGTGCAGCGTCGTGTAGACGACGTTGTGCTCCTGCGGAACCGGGCCGACCGGACCGTAGCCCTGCGAGTAGTCGTGGTGCGAGTGCGCCATGGGTCGTCCTAAGCCTCACTTCAGACCGTCGAGCAGCTCGTCCACCTTGGCGGTGTCCAGCTTCTCGTGGTAATGCCCGTTGATGACCACCACCGGCGCGCCGCAGCACGCAGCCAGGCACTCTTCCTCGCGCTTGAGGAAGATGCGGCCGTCGGCGGTCGACTCGCCCAGCTTGCAGCCCAGCTTCTTCTCGGCATGGCGCACGAGATCTTCGGCGCCATTGAGCCAGCAGCTGATGTTGGTGCAGAAGGCGACGTTGTTGTGGCCGACCTTCTGCGTCTCGAACATCGAATAGAAGCTGGCGACCTCGTAGGCCCACACCACCGGCAGCTCGAGATACTTGGCCACCGCAGCGATCAGCTCGTCACTGAGCCAGCCGTCGTTCTGTTCCTGCGCCGCATGCAGGCCCTGGAGCACGGCCGAACGCTTGCGGTCCGGCGGGAACTTGGCCAGCCAGTGGTCGATATGGGCGCGGGTCTTGTCCGACAACGCGACCATTGGGTCGACGTGCTGGGTGGCCTCGAAGTTTCCGGTTGCCTTCATCTGTTCAGATCCTCAACGGCCGCCGCGCTTAGCGGTCGACCTCGCCGAACACGAGATCGTAGGTACCGATCATCGCCACGACGTCGGCCAGCATGTGGCCCTTCACGATTTCGTCCATCGAAGACAGGTGCGCGAAACCCGGCGCACGCAGCTTCACGCGGAACGGCTTGTTGGCGCCGTCGGAAACCAGGTAGCAGCCGAACTCGCCCTTGGGCGCCTCGACCGCGCAGTAGGTCTCGCCGGCCGGCACGCAGTAGCCTTCGGAGAACAGCTTGAAGTGGTGGATCAGCGCTTCCATGTCGTCCTTCATCTCCTCGCGGGAGGGAGGCGCGACCTTGAAGTTCTCGGTGATCACCGGGCCGGGGTTGGCCTTGAGCCACTTCACGCACTGCTGGACGATGCGGTTGGACTGGCGCATCTCGGCCACGCGCACCAGGTAGCGGTCGTAGCAGTCGCCGTTGGTGCCGACGGGGATGTCGAAATCCATGACGTCGTACTTGGCGTACGGCTGCTTCTTGCGCAGGTCCCAGGCAATGCCCGAACCACGGATCATCGCGCCGGTCATGCCCCAGGCCAGGGCCTGCTCGGGCGAGACCACGCCGATGCCGACGGTGCGCTGCTTCCAGATGCGGTTCTCGGTCAGCAGCGTCTCGTACTCGTCGACGCGCGCCGGGAAGTCGGCGGTGAACGCTTCCAGGTAATCCAGCAGCGAGCCTTCACGCCACTCGTTGAAACGCTTGAGCTTGGCGCCCTTGCGCCACGGCGATTCCTTGTACTTGGGCATGCGGTCCGGCAGGTCGCGATAGACGCCGCCCGGACGGTAGTAAGTTGCATGCATGCGCGCGCCGGAGACTGCCTCGTAGCAGTCCATCAGCTCTTCGCGTTCGCGGAATGCGTACAGGAACACCGCCATCGCGCCCAGGTCGAGCGCATTGGAACCGATCCACATGAGGTGGTTCAGGATGCGGGTGATCTCGTCGAACATGGTGCGGATGTACTGGGCGCGCTCGGGCGCCTCGATCCCCATGAGGGTCTCGATCGCGCGCACGTAGGCGTGCTCGTTGCACATCATCGACACGTAGTCGAGACGGTCCATGTAGCCGATCGACTGGTTGAACGGCTTGGACTCGGCCAGCTTCTCAGTACCGCGGTGGAGCAGGCCCACGTGCGGATCGGCACGCTGGATCACTTCGCCGTCCATTTCCAGGATCAGGCGCAGCACGCCGTGCGCGGCCGGATGCTGCGGGCCGAAGTTCAGGGTGTAGTTGCGGATCTCGGCGTTGTTGAGGCCGGAGGTGCTGGAGGCGGTCATGCTGGACGGGATGGTGCTCACTTCTTCACCTCCGCGCCCTGCGCGGCTTCGCCGGCAGCGGTCTGGTAGCGGGCATCGTCGCGGATCACGCGCGGCACGCCGACTCGCGGCTCGATCGACACGGGCTCATAGACCACGCGCTTCTTGTCGGCGTCGTAGCGCACTTCGACATTGCCGATCAGCGGGAAGTCCTTGCGGAACGGATGACCGACGAAACCGTAGTCGGTCAGGATGCGGCGCAGGTCCGGATGGCCTTCGAAGACGATGCCATACAGGTCGAACGCCTCGCGCTCGAACCAGTTGCTGCCCGCCCACACCGAGGTCAGCGAATCCACCACCGGCAGATCGTCGTTCTCGGCGAACGTGCGCAGGCGCACGCGGCGGTTGTGCTGGTACGACAGCAGGTGCGCGACCGCGGCGAAGCGGCGCTCCGGCGAAGCGGCGGCGCCGTTGACCTGCTCGCCCCAGGCGAAGCGGCCGGCGCTCTTGCCTTCGACGCCACGCGAGAAACCTTCCGACGAAACGTCGGTGTCCCACTCGTCGCTGCCGTAGCTGAGGTAGTCGACGCCGCTGACGTCGACGAGCTGTTCGAATCCGAACTCGTCGCGCAGCGCGAAGGCCGTCGCCAGCCACTGTGCGGCGGCGATGTCGATGGTGACTTCGCCACGCGGTTCGGCGACGACAACGAGCGCACCGTCGAAACGGGAAGCGAGGCGATCGACAAAGGCTTGCACAGTCTCTGTCATGTCAGCGCACGCCCTGGATGTTTTCGCCGAAGTTGGTGCCGCGGCGGATCTTCTTCTGCAGCTGCAGGATGCCGTAGATCAGCGCTTCGGCCGTCGGCGGGCAGCCCGGCACGTAGACATCGACCGGCACGATGCGATCGCAACCGCGCACGACCGAATACGAATAGTGGTAGTAGCCGCCGCCGTTGGCGCAGCTGCCCATCGAGATCACCCACTTCGGGCCGGGCATCTGGTCGTAGACCTTGCGCAGCGCCGGGGCCATCTTGTTGACCAGGGTGCCGGCGACGATCATCACGTCGGACTGGCGCGGCGACGGGCGGAACACCACGCCGTAACGGTCCAGGTCCAGGCGCGCGGCGCCGGCGTGCATCATCTCGACGGCGCAGCAGGCCAGGCCGAACGTCATCGGCCACATCGAGCCGGTGCGTGCCCAGTTCCATAGCGCGTCGAACGAGGTGGTGACAAAGCCGTTCTGCAGCAGCGGGTTATCACCTTCCGGGCGCAGGATGTCGTCCAGCCGCCCTTCGGGCAGCGGGTTGTGCATCAGCTCGGAAACATTCTGGATCACTCCCATTCGAGAGCTCCCTTCTTCCAGACATAGACGAAGCCGAGCAAGAGCATGCCGGCGAAGATGCCCATCTCGATCAGGCCGACGGGACCGAGTTCGCGGAACACGGTGGCCCAGGGCACGATGAAGATGATTTCCAGGTCAAAGATGATGAACTGGATCGCGATCAGGTAGTAGCGCACGTCGAACTGCATGCGCGCACTTTCGAACGCCTCGAATCCGCACTCGTACGGCGAGAGTTTTTCGAGGGTCGGGCGCTGGGGGCCGAGCAGTTGGCCCACCACCAGCAGGGCGACGCCGATACCTCCGGCGACGATCAGGAACAGCAGGGTCGGCAGGTATTCGGCCAGCACTAGTTGTTCTCTCGCTTCGTTTAGCTCGGCCGCCATTGCGACCTTGGCTCGGCGTGTTGCCGCCTGGTCATCCCCGCGCGAGATTCCGGCCCGCCGTGCGCGCCGCACCCGCGTCGGTGGTGCTGTTTGCTGCAGTACGTGTTTTTTTGACGTCTTTGAACGTTCAGATCTGGAACGAGTTGAATCGGTGTGGTGCCCAAGGGGGGACTCGAACCCCCACGACTTACGTCGCTACCACCTCAAGGTAGTGCGTCTACCAATTCCGCCACCTGGGCAATCAAACCTTTGTCGTCCTGACGCAACCGCGCCCATGCAGGCCCGGTCGTTGCCGGTCATCGCTGACCGTACCCGGCGTTCCGTGCCGGGCCGATGAAAATCAATGTTACCCCTTCCGACCAGCCGTTCTGCTCAACCGCCAGTGGCGGGCTGCGGCTTGGCCGGCTCGGGCGACTGGGTCGCGGCCGGAGCCTGCGAGGCCGGAGCCGGTGCCGGGGTGGTCGCGCCCGGCGCGGCCGGAGCCTGCGGGACGCTGCTGGCGGGTGCCGGCTGGGCCACGGGGGCCGACGGCACTGCCGAATTGTTGCTGGCCGGAGCCGACGGAGCCGACGGAGCCGACGGAACCTGTTCGGCCATCACGCCGCCCTGCTGGGCCGGGGCTGCGGCGCCAGTCGCCCGGTGCATCGCCTGCCATGCCATGAACAGGCTGATCGCGAAGAACGAGATCGCCAGCCATTTGGTGGCCTTGGTCAGGAAGCTGGCCGAGCCGCGCGCGCCGAACACGGTCGCCGAGGCGCCGCCACCGAAACCGGAGCCGGCCTGCGCACCTGCGCCGCGCTGCATCAGGATCAGCGCAACCATCGCGATCGCGATCAGCACGTAGATGACGTTGAGTAACAACAGCATCGTTGGATTCTGCTAGTTCACTGAAACCGTGGGAACGATCCGGGACTGGTCACGATGGACCGGGTCCGCGTTTCGTCAGGGTGCCGCCGCAACTGCGATGGCGTGGAAGTCGGCCGCGACCAGTGAGGCCCCGCCAACCAGGCCGCCATCGACGTCCGGCTGCGAAAACAGCGCGGCGGCATTGTCGGCCTTCACGCTTCCGCCGTACAGGATCGGTAGCGAGCCAGCAATTCTAGCATCGTGTGCGGAGATTTCGCTACGGATGAATGCGTGGACGGCCTGTGCCTGTTCTGGCGTCGCGGTCTTGCCGGTTCCGATGGCCCAGACCGGCTCGTAGGCGAGGATCGCGCCGTCCAGCGCATCGGCGCCGCCGAGCTTGAACACCGGCTCGAGCTGCTCCTGGATGCGCCATTGCGTCTGGCCGTCCTCGCGCTCGCGCAGGCTCTCGCCCACGCACAGGACCGGGGTCAGGCCGGCGGCCTTGCAGGCGAGGAACTTGCGCGCGACCAGCTCGCTGGATTCGCCGTGGTACTGACGACGCTCGGAGTGCCCGACCAGGCCGTACAGGGCGCCGACGTCCTTGAGCATCCCGGCCGAGACTTCACCGGTGTAGGCACCCTTCTGGTTGACGCTGACGTCCTGGGCGCCGAAGGTCAGGCCCTTGTCGCCGTAACGGGCAATCAGGCCGGCCAGGTACGGCAGTGGCGGCAGGATCAGCTGCTCGACCCCGGCCGGGGCCGGCTGCGCGACCAGCGCATCGAGCAGCTCCAGCGCGAAGCGGCGATCGCCATGCAGCTTCCAGTTTCCGGCGACGATTCTGCGGCGCATGGCCACTCCTTGATTCCTGGCTGGGTCCAGCTGCGGCAAGCACGCTGAACGAAGGGCGCAAAGTTTACCTCACGTCGGCGAGAATCGACCCATGGCCATGTCCCCCACCGCCAGTCCACGCCTTCTGAAAGGCTTTCCCCCGGTCAGTGCAAAGGATGCGCGCGTGCTGATTCTCGGCAGCATGCCGGGAGCCGCGTCGTTGCAGGCGCATCAGTACTACGCACATCCGCACAACCGCTTCTGGCCGATCATGGGCGAGCTGGTTGGCGCGGCACCTGCCCTGCCCTATGCGCAGCGATTGTTGCTTCTGAAGCAATCCGGCATTGCACTGTGGGACGTGTTCGATCGTTGCGAGCGCGATGGCAGCCTGGATTCGGCTATTCGCGACGACACGGCGCAGGCGAACGACTTCGTTGCGTTCTTCCAAGGGCATCGTGGGGTCGGGACGGTGCTGTTCAATGGCGCCAAGGCCGAAAGCGGGTTTCGGCGTCTTGCCGGCGTGGATCCGGTTGCGCTGGGGCTGCGGTGCATTCGGTTGCCTTCGAGCAGTCCGGCGAATGCGTCGATTGCGCCTGCTGTGAAGCTGGCCGCCTGGCGCGAGGCGCTCGAGGGGGCGGGAATCGTGGTCCCGCCGCCCGTGTAAGACCCCTCACATCGTCGTCCCGGGCCGCGCGCTCTGCGCGCGGGCCAGAACGTCACTTCAACTTGATTTCGCGCAGGCGCTCTTCGAGGTAGCCGTGGGCGGTGATCGCTTCCGGGTAGAGGCTCGGATTCGCGGCGCTCACGCACGACGGCAGCACGTCGATCAGGAAGTCCGGGTTCGGGTGCAGGAAGAACGGCGTGGAGTAACGCGGCTGGCGCGCCTTCGCGCCCGGCGGGTTGACCACGCGGTGCGTCGTCGACGGGTACACGTGGTTGGTCAGGCGCTGCAGCATGTCGCCGATGTTGACCACGATGGTGTCGGCGTCGGCCGTGAACGGCACCCACTCGCCCTGGTGCGAACGCACTTCAAGACCCTCGGAGCTGGCGCCGACCAGCAGCGTGATCAGGTTGATGTCCTCGTGCGCGCCGGCGCGCTCGTTGGGGATGTCATCGGTCGTGATCGGCGGGTAATGGATCGGTCGCAGGATCGAATTGCCGGAGTTGGTCTTGTCGGCGAAGTAGGACTCCGGCAGGCCGATGTGCAGGGCCAGCGCGCTGAGCACGCGCGAGCCGAGGCGATCGAGCGACTCGTACAGGCCGTAGGCCTGCTCGCGGAATTCCGGGATCTCCTCCGGCCACAGGTTCGGCGGCATCACGTCCGCGTACTTCGAGTCGCGCGGGATCTCGCGGCCGACGTGCCAGAACTCCTTGAGGTCGAAGTGCTGGGAATCCTTCGCCGTCTCCACGCCGAACGGAGTGTAGCCGCGGGCGCCGCCGCTGCCGGCGACGTGGTACTTCAGCTTCACCGCTTCGGGCAGGTCGAAGAAACGCTTGAACACGTCGTAGGACGCGTCGATCTGGCTGACCGGGATGCCGTGGCCGCGGATTCCGGCGAAGCCCCACTCGCGATAGGCCGCGCCAAGTTCGGCCACGAAGGCGTCACGGTCGCCGGCATTGGCCGGATCGCTGAAGCGGCGGATGTCGAGGGTTGGAATGCGGTTCACGGGGCGTCCCTGTCAGGATCGATGTTCATGGTGGAGATGTTCGTTTTCACGCAGCGCTGCGATCAGGCCGCAGCGCGCACGGCTTCGGCGAGACGGTCGAGCGTGTCCTGCATCAGCGTCGCGTCATCGGCTTCGACCGTCACGCGCACCACCGGCTCGGTGCCGGACGGACGCAGGAAGGCACGGCCGCGACCTTCGACGGCAGCCTGCGCCTGTGCCAGCGCAGCCCGCACCGAGGGCGCTTCCGCCGGCTTGGCGCCGCCCTGGAAACGCACGTTGACCGTCTTCTGCGGCAGCTTGCTGAAGCCGTCGAGCGCCTGCGCCAGGCTGATGCCGCGGCGCTTGAGCACTTCCAGCACCTGCAGCGCGCTGACGATGCCATCGCCCGTGCTGGTGCGGTCCAGGCACAACAGGTGGCCCGAGGCCTCGCCGCCGAGGACGGCACTGTTGGCATGCAGTTGCTGGTGGACGTAGCGGTCGCCGACCTTGGCGCGGATGAAGCCGATGCCACGCTCGGCCAGCGCGCGCTCGAGCGCGTAATTGGTCATCAGGGTGCCGACCACCGGCCCCTTCAGGCGTCCGGTCTGCTGCCAGTCGCAGGCCAGCACGTAGATCAGGTCGTCGCCGTCGCGGACGACGCCTTCGCCGTCGACGAACAGCACGCGGTCGCCGTCGCCGTCGAAGGCGATGCCCAGATCGGCGTCGGTGGCCTTGACGTGCGCCGCCAGCGTTTCCGGATGGGTCGAGCCGACGCCGTCGTTGATGTTGATGCCGTTGGGGTCGATGCCGATCGGATCGACGCGAGCGCCCAGCTCGCGCAGCACCAGCGGCCCGAGCTGGTAGGTCGCGCCGTTGGCGCAATCCATGGCGATGCGCATGCCGCCCAGGTCGAAGCCCTTGGGCACCGAACCCTTGCAGGCTTCGATGTAGCGGCCGAGGGCGTCGCGCGTGCGCACGGCCTTGCCGAGCTGCTCGGAGGGCACGGTGCGGAACGGTTCCTCGAGCGCGGCTTCGATCGCCAGCTCGGTGGCGTCGTCGAGCTTCTCGCCTTCGGCGGAGAAGAACTTGATGCCGTTGTCGTGGTGCGGGTTGTGCGAAGCGGAGATCACGATGCCGCCATCGGCGCGCATCGAATGGGTCAGGTGGGCCACGGCCGGGGTCGGCATCGGGCCCATCAGCTGCACGTCGACGCCGGCGGCAACCAGCCCGGCTTCGAGCGCGGCCTCGAACATGTAGTTCGAGATGCGCGTGTCCTTGCCGATGATCACCACCGGGTTGCGCCAGTCGCGACGCGGCAGCGCATGACCGTAGGCGTTGCCCAGGCGCATCACGAAGTCGGCCGAGATCGGACCCTCACCGACGCGTCCGCGGATGCCGTCGGTGCCGAAGTACTTGCGGCTCAAGAACCCACCTCTTCGTCCACCGGTTGCGGTTGCTTCATCATCAACGCGAACAGCGTGGCCAGGCGGTCGCGCATTTCGCGGCGGTCGCAGATCTGGTCGATGGCGCCGTGCTCGAGCAGGAACTCGGAGCGCTGGAAGCCTTCGGGAAGGGTCTCGCGCACGGTCTGCTCGATCACGCGCGGGCCGGCGAAGCCGATCAGTGCCTCGGGCTCGGCGAGGTTGAGGTCGCCCAGCATCGCGAAGGAGGCCGACACGCCGCCGGTGGTCGGGTGGGTCATCACGGAAATGAAAGGCAGGCCCCTGGCGCGCATGCGGCCGAGCGCGGCCGATGTCTTGGCCATCTGCATCAGCGAGAACAGGCTTTCCTGCATGCGCGCGCCGCCGGTGGCGGTGAAGCAGACCATCGGGCAGCCCAGGTCCACGGCGGTTTCGGCGCCGCGGGCAAAACGCTCACCGACCACCGAGCCCATCGAGCCGCCCATGAAGGCGAAATCGAAGGCGCAGGCGACCAGCGGACGCTGCTTGAGGGTGCCGCTCATGGCGATCAGCGCATCGCGCTCGCCGGTGGACTTCTGTGCGGCCTTGATGCGGTCGGCGTACTTCTTCTGGTCCTTGAACTTGAGCACGTCGACCGGGCCGAGTTCGGCCGCGATTTCGGTGGTGCTGCCGGCGTCGAGCAGCGCGGTCAGGCGCACCCGCGCCCGGATCGCCATGTGGAAGCCGCACTTCGGGCAGACCTCGAGGTTTTCCTCGAGTTCGGGGCGGTAGAGCACGGCGCCGCAGCGGTCGCACTTTTCCCACAGACCTTCCGGCACGCTGCGGCGCTTGGAAGCGCCCGTCTCGGTGCGGATGCCCGAAGGCATGAGTTTCTTGAGCCAGGACATGCGTTGGGTGTTCCCCGTTCAGGCTTGGTGAGTGCCGGAGTGGGGTCCGGCCGAGCGGGCCAGTTTAGCGCAGTGGGGTGCTCAGGCCGGCAGGGCGTCGAGGGCAGCTCGCAACGGTGTGAGGAAAGTCCGGGCCTGGACAGTCGGATCGCCCGCTTCGGCCAGCGCCGCCACCAGTGCGCTGCCGACGACGACACCCTCGGCCTCCACGCCCATCGCCGCGGCGCTGGCCGCGTCCTTGATGCCGAAACCGGCCACGACCGGGACGCGGCTGCGGCTGCGGATCTCGTGCAGGCGCGCGCCGGCGGCCCCGGTGTCGAGCCGGTCGGCGCCGGTCACGCCGGCGAAGCTGACGTAGTAGAGGTATCCCTGCGCCTGCTCGCACAGCACGGCCATGCGGGCGTCGGTGGTCGTCGGCGAGGCCAGCAGGATCAGCGCCAGGCCATGCGCCGAGAACGCGGCGCGGAACTCGCCCGACTCCTCCGGCGGCAGGTCGACCAGCAGCACGCCGTCGACGCCGGCCGCGACCGCCTCGGCGGCGAAGCGGTCGGCGCCCGGGATCTCGACCGGGTTGAGGTAGCCCATCAGCACGACCGGCGTGTCGGCATCGCGCTCGCGGAACCGGCGCACGCACTCGAACACGAATGACCGCCCTGCCCCGCGCGCCAGCGCCCGTTCGGAACTGCGCTGGATGGTCGGGCCATCGGCCATCGGGTCTGAGAACGGCACGCCCAGCTCGATCACGTCGGCGCCGGCCTCGACCAGCGCATGCATCACCGGCACGGTGGCTTCGAGGGAGGGATCGCCGGCCGTGATGAAGGGGATCAGGGCCTTGCGGCGCTGCGCCTTGAGTGCGGCGAAACGGGTGTCGATGCGGTTCATGCTCTCGTCCAACATGCTTCGTCCAAGATGGGGCTCATCCAATCGAGATGCCTTCGCGCGCGGCGATCGTGTGCACGTCCTTGTCGCCACGACCGGACAGGTTGCACAGCACGATCGCGTCCTTGGGCAACTCGCGCGCCAGCTTCGCCGCCTGGGCGATGGCATGGCTCGATTCCAGTGCCGGCAGGATGCCCTCGCAGCGCGCGAGCTGGTGGAATGCAGCCAGCGCCTCATCGTCAGTGACTCCCACATATTCGGCGCGGCCGGCGTCCTTCAGGAACGCGTGCTCGGGGCCGACGCCGGGGTAATCCAGGCCCGCGGAGACCGAATGCGTCTCGATGATCTGGCCATCGTCGTCGCACAGCACGTAGGTGCGGTTGCCGTGCAGCACGCCAGGACGCCCGGCAGCCAGCGAAGCGGCATGGTGGCCGGTCGCGATGCCCTCGCCCGCCGCCTCGGCGCCGACCAGGCGCACGTCGCAGTCGTTGAGGAAGGCGTGGAAGATGCCGATCGCATTGCTGCCGCCACCGACGCAGGCCGTCACCGCATCGGGCAGCCGGCCGTATTCGGCCAGCATCTGCGCGCGCGCCTCGCGGCCGACGATGGCATTGAAGTCGCGGACCATGCGCGGATAGGGATCCGGGCCGGCGACGGTGCCGATGATGTAGAAGGTGTCGCGGACGTTGGTGACCCAGTCGCGCATGGCTTCGTTGAGCGCGTCCTTGAGCGTGGCCGAACCGCTGGTCACCGGCACCACCGTCGCCCCGAGCAGGCGCATGCGGTAGACGTTGATCTTCTGCCGCTCGATGTCGGTGGCGCCCATGTAGACCACGCATTCCAGGCCCAGCCGCGCGGCGACGGTGGCGCTGGCCACGCCGTGCTGGCCGGCGCCGGTCTCGGCGATGATCCGGGTCTTGCCCATGCGGCTGGCGAGCAGCGCCTGGCCGATGGTGTTGTTGATCTTGTGCGCGCCGGTGTGGTTCAGGTCTTCGCGCTTGAGCACGATGCGCGCGCCGCCGACTTCCTCGCTCAGCCGCTGGGCGTGGTAGATCGGACTGGGGCGGCCGACGTAGTGGGCCAGGTCGCGATCGAACTCGGCGACGAAGGCCGGATCGACGCGGGCGGCGTCGTAGGCCGCGGCCAGTTCCTCGAGCGGTCCGATCAGGGTCTCGGCGACGAAGCGGCCGCCGTAGCGGCCGAAGTGGCCGGAGGCGTCCGGGTAGGCGTGAAAGTCCACGCCGCGCATGTCGACGCTCATGTCAGTTCCTTCGAGCCGGTGTGGAAGGCAGGGAATCCAGCTTGCTGGCGACTGGGGAGGGGGCGCCACCAGCAAGCTGGGCCTGCACCATTGGTCCTGACACCTTATCGCAGCGCAGGAGCGGTAAAAACCTATAAAATCGGCACAACCTGTCAGAAAAACTCACACGTCATGAGCCGTGACCTGCCCCCGCTCAATGCCCTGCGCGCCTTCGAGGCCGTGGCCCGGCTCGACAGCGTCAGCCGCGCCGCCGATGAGCTGCACGTCACCCATGGCGCGGTCAGCCGCCACCTGCGGGCGCTGGAGGAGACGCTGGGCACCGCGCTGTTCGTGCGCCAGGGCCGCGGCCTGGCGCTGACCTCGGCCGGTCGGCGCCTGCACGAAGCCGCGGAAGCGGCGTTCGAACCGCTGCGCGGGGCATGGGCGGAACTGCGCCGCAAGCCGCAACAGGCGCCGCTGGTGCTCGGTTGCCCCGGCAGCGTGCTGGCGCGCTGGATGATTCCGCGGCTGGAACGGCTGCAGCGCGAACTCCCCGATCTGAAATTGCACCTGTCGGCAAGCGAGACCGTTCCGGATGCGCAGATGAGCGGACTCGACGCCGCACTGCTGATCGCGCAGGCGCCGTGGCCGCCGGAATGGCAGGTGCATGAGCTGGCGCCCGAGCGCATCGGCCCGGTGCTGGGCCCGCGCCTGGTGGGCCATGAGCGTCTGCTGTCGGCGCCGGCAACGGCGCTGGTCGACTTGCCCCTGCTGCATACGACATCGCGTCCGCAGGCCTGGCGCGACTGGGCCGAGCGGATGGGCCTGGACCCGACCGCGCTGCGCCTGGGCACCGGGTTCGAGCACTTGTACTACCTGCTCGAAGCCGCGCAGGCGGGACTGGGCGTTGCGATCACGCCGGAGCCGCTGGTGGCCGAAGACATTGAAGCGGGCCGCTTGCTGGCGCCCTGGGGCTTCGTGGCCACGCAGGGGTGCTGGGCGCTGTGCGCGCCCAGGCGCAACAACGATCCGCGGGTGGGGCGACTGGCGAAGTGGCTGCGCGCCGAGCTGGCCGCGTAGCTCTGGCGGCATAGCTCTGGCCGCGTAGCTCTGGCCGCGTAGCTCTGGCCGCGTAGCTCTGGCGGCGCGACTCAGCCCGTCAGATCCGCTCGCCGCACTTCCTCGACGAAGCGGCGCATGCGCGTGGCGTCCTTGATGCCCGGTGCGCGCTCGATGCCACTCGATACATCCACGCCCCACGGCCGCACGCTGCGCACCGCGTCGAACACGTTGCCCGGATGGATGCCGCCGGCCAGCAGGAACGGTTTGCCCAGTTGCGCCGGGATGCGCGACCAGTCGAAGGTGTGGCCGCTGCCACCGGCGCCGCCAAGGGCATGGCTGTCGAGCAGCAGCGCGCTCGCGCCGGGGTAGCGCGCCGACCAGTCGACGCCCTGCCCGCCTGCATCGCCCATGGCGATCGCCTTAAGGTACGGCAGGCCAAAACTGCTGCAGAAGCCCTCGTCTTCGCTGCCGTGGAACTGCAGCAGGCTGGGACGCACCTGCGCGATGACCGCGGCCACTTCGTCTTCGCTGTTGTCCATGAACAACGCGACCGCCTCGATGCCCGCGGCAACGTCCGCCCTGAGCACCGCGGCCTGCCCGGCCTCCAGCCGGCGCGGGCTGCGCTGCGCGAACACCATCCCGATGGCGTCCACACCCAGCTCGCAGGCAGCGCGCACGTCCTCGGCGCGGGTCATGCCGCAGAACTTGATGCGGGTGTGGCCTGCGCTCACAGCGTGACCTCGGCCGGCAGTCCCCACTGCGCCGGATAGCGCGGGCCCAGGAACACCAGCCCCGCCGACGGCGCGGTCGGACCGGCCACGGTGCGGTCGCGACCGGCCAGCAGCTGGCCGATCCAGGCCTCGGGCTGCTCGCCACTGCCGACCATCAACAGGCTGCCGACGATGTTGCGGACCATGTGGTGAAGGAAGGCGTTGGCCTGCACTTCGACCTCGACGATGTCGCCGTCGCGGCGCACGCTGATTGCCTGCAGGTCGCGCATCGCGTGCGGCGCCTGGCAGTGCACCGTGCGGAATGCGGAGAAGTCGTTCTCGCCGAGCAGCGCCTGCGCGGCGCGGTTCATCGCGGCGGCGTCGAGCGGGCGCCGTTCCCAGCTCAGGTACTGACGGCCGAGCGCCGGACGCACCGGACGGTTGAGGATGCGATAGCGGTAGCGGCGCGCGCGCGCGGAAAAACGCGCATGGAAATCGTCCGCCATCGGCTGCGCCCAGCGCACGCAGATCTGCGGCGGCAGGCGACTGGTGACGCCGAGCATCCAGCCGCGCGGATCACGCACGACCCTGCTGTCGAAGTGGACGACCTGGCAGCTCGCATGCACGCCGGCATCAGTACGACCGGCGCAGACCACCTCGACCGGGTGGCCGGCGACGAACGACAGCGCCTGCTCGAGCGCAGCCTGCAGGGTCTGTTCGCCCTCCCGCTCCGGCTCGCCATGCTTGCTCAGCCGTTGCCAGCCCGAGAACCCGCTGCCGTCGTATTCGACGCCTAGGGCATGGCGCCGCGACGGGGGGGCGTCGGCGGCGGTTGCGCTGTCCAACACGTGTCAGTCCAGTAAGTCAGTCCAGGTCCTGCAGCATCCGCGAGGCGCGCTGGCGGGCGGCCAGGTCACCGTTGATCACAACCTCGGCCAGCAGCTGGCGGGCGCTTTCGCGGTCGCCCAGGTCGAGGTAGGCGCGGGCCAGCTCCAGGCGCTCCTGGCCCGGCTGCGTCGCCAGCGAAGGTTCGACGCGACCCTTGGTGTCGGCCGACGCCACGTGCCAGGCCGGCGCCTTGGCGCTGGCAGCCGGAGCCGGTGCCGGAGCCGGCGACGCTGGCGGGGCGGAAGCCCATTGCAGCTCGAGCACGGGCACGGCAGGTTCGTCGGCTGCATCGTCGACGCGCAGGTCCACTTCGGCCTGGACCGGTGCACGCTGGGCCGGGAACGACGACTCGTCAAAGGAATCGGCGATCGATGGCGTGCTCGCAGGCGCGGTCGCGGCGTCACCCGGCAGCGGCGCGCGGAACACCGGCTTGGCCGGACGGCGGCGCCAGAACCAGCCACCGGCGACCACCAGCAGCAGCACGCCGCCACCGATCAGCCACGGCAGCGCCGAGCCGGTCTGCAGCGCCTGTGCCTGCTGGTTGCTGTGCGCCAGGCGTTGCTGCGCGGCGGCCAGTTCGCTGTCTTTCATCTGGATCAGCTGCTGTTGCTTGTGCTGCAGCTGTTCGAGTTCGGCGACACGGCCCTTGAGCTCCTGCAGCTCGGCCTCGCGCGCGGCGAGCGTTTCGGTGTTCTGTTGCAGTTCCTGACGCAGCATGTCGCCCTCACCACCGGCGTTGATGCCGGATTGTGTCCCCGCCTGGGTAGCGCTGCTGGCGCCAGGCGGGACGATTTCCAGACGTGCATCGGCGCTGCGCGGATTGGCCGCAGCAGCTGCCGGGTTTGCCACCGGCGCGGCGGCGGCGGCAGCGGCAACGCCGGCCTGGAGCGCCGGCTGCGGCACCGCGCGGCGCGCATCGCGCCACTGCCGGACCTGGCTGCTGACCAGTTGTCGCGCCTGCGCCGCGTCGACGCTGGCCAGCTGTTCACTGGCCGGCACTGCGAGCACCGCACCGGCCTTGAGGCGGTTGACGTTGCCGTCGATGAAGGCCTCGGGATTGGAACGCAGCAGCGCGATCATCGCCTGGTCGAGGGTGAAACCTTGACCCTGCACGCGGCCGGCGATCTCCGACAGGGTGTCGCCGCGACGCACGGAATACTGCCCGGCGAGATCGCCGGCAGGCGCCGGTGCCGGGGTCACGCTGGCAACCTGCTGCGGCTGTGCGGCTGGGGCGGGCTGGGGAATGGGTTGCGCGACCGGCTGCGGCTGCGGCGTCGGCGCGATGGCGTCGGCGTCGGCATCGCTGTCGCGATTGGCTTCGGCGGCCAAGGCGTCGGCGAGTGCCTCGGCTCCGGCGGGAGCGTCGGGTGCGGTGGCCAGCTCCGGCTCGCGCTCGACGGTATTGGGCGCAGACACCACGGTTTCTTCGATCTGCGGCTGCAGCGGCGCCGAGACCGTGCGCGGCGTGTCCAGCAGCGCCGAGTACTCGCGCACCAGACGGCCCTGGCCCCAGTCGACCGAGACCAGGAAGGTCAGCAGCGAATCGTTGACGGGCTGGTCGCTGGTGACGCGGATGACCGGGCGGCCGCTGGAGTCCAGCGCCGACGAGAAGCGCAGTTCGGCGACCACGCCGGACGGCGGTTGCAGCCCGATGCGGGCGAACACCAATGGCGATGCCAGCTCGGCCTGGAGGTTCTCCAGTTCCGACGGATCGTTGGAAACGATGGGAATTTCAGCGAGGAACGGCTGCCCGATCCGCGACTTCACTTCGATCTGGCCGAGCCCCAACGCGGACGCGGCGCCGCTGGCAAGCGCCAGCGCCAATGCCAGGACCGTGCGCGAACCGCGCCTGGCCTGTTGTTTCACTTGACGTTGTTTCACTTCAGATCCCGATGCCTTCCCCCGGCGGCGACTCTAGCCTTCGCCGGGGTCAGGGGCAATTGAAACCGTCGCCGAGTGGGATCGCGACGACGGATTGAGGGCCGCGGGCGGTTCGGGAGCGGCCACGCCGCCCCCGCCCCTGCTCAGCCGCGCTCGGCCCAGACCAGCTCGGCCAGCTGGACCGCGTTCAGTGCCGCACCCTTGCGGATGTTGTCCGAGACGATCCACAGATTGACCGCGCGCGGGTGCGAGAAGTCGTCGCGGATGCGGCCGACATAGACCGGGTCGTTGCCCGAGGCGTGGGTCACCGGGGTCGGGTAACCACCGGCCCTGGGCTCGTCGACCACTTCCACGCCCGGCGCGGTCAGCAGCATCTCGCGCACCTGCGCCGCGGTGATCTTCTCGCGGGTCTCGACGTTGACCGCCTCGGAGTGGCCGTAGAACACCGGCACGCGCACCGCGGTCGGGTTCACCTGGATGCTGTCGTCGCCGAGGATCTTGCGCGTCTCCCAGACCAGCTTCATCTCTTCCTTGGTGTAGCCGTTGTCCTGGAAGTCGTCGATGTGCGGGATCAGGTTGAAGGCGATCTGCACCGGGAAGCGTTCGGGCTGCGGGTCCTGGAAGTTCAGCAGCGCGCCGGTCTGGCGGCCGAGCTCTTCCAGCGCCGAGCGTCCGCCGCCCGACACCGACTGGTAGGTCGCCACGTTGATCCGCTCGATGCCGGCCTTGCGGTGGATCGGCGCCAGCGCAACGAGCATCTGCATGGTCGAGCAGTTCGGGTTGGCGATGATGCCGCGCGGGCGGTTCTTCACCTGCTCCGGATTGACCTCCGACACCACCAGCGGCACGTCGTCGTCGTAACGGAACGCCGAGGAGTTGTCGATCACCACCGCGCCGGCGGCGGCGAACTTCGGCGCGTACTCCTTGGAGATGCTGCCACCGGCGGAGAACAGCGCGATGTCGACGCCGGTCGGGTCGAATTTGGCCAGGTCTTCCACCACCAGTTTCTTCGCGCCGAACTCGATCTTCTCGCCGGCCGAGCGTTCGCTGGCCAGCACGTGCAATTTGCCGATGGGGAACTGACGCTCGGCGAGGATCTTGAGCATGGTCTCGCCGACCGCGCCGGTAGCACCGACGATGGCAACGTTGCAGGAGTTCTTGGCGTTCATTGGTTCCTTGTGGTCCTGGTTGGTGGGAGCAGCCGGATTCAATCCGGCGGGTGGGGTGAGGCCATTATCGACTACTGAAGCTCCCTTCTCCCGCTTGCGGGAGAAGGTGGCCGCCAGGCCGGATGAGGGGCTCAGCGTTTGAGCTGGCCGGCGTTGACCGGCGTCGGCGGGCGGCCGGCATCGGGCCCGAAGCCCAGTGCGGCGATCAGATTGTCCACGGCCAGGCTGACCATGGCCCGGCGCGTGGCCAGACTGCCGCTGGCGATATGCGGGGTCAGCACGACGTTGCGCAGCGCCAGCAGGCGTGGATTCACCGCTGGCTCGCCTTCGTAGACGTCCAGGCCCGCTGCGGCCAGCCTTGCGCCGGCCAGCGCCTCGGCCAGGGCGTCCTCGTCGACCAGGCCGCCGCGGGCGATGTTGGTGAGGGTCGCAGTCGGCTTCATCTTCGCCAGCGCCGCGGCATCGATCAGGTGGTGCGCCTGCGGCGAATACGGCAGCACCAGGACCAGGTGATCGGCCTGCGCCAGCAGCATGTCGAGATCGACGTACTGCGCACGGCATTCGCGCTCGACCGTTTCCGGGAGGCGACTGCGATTGTGGTACAGCACGCGCATGTCGAAGCCGGCCGCGCGGCGGGCGATGCCCTGCCCGATCCGGCCCATGCCGAGGATTGCCAGCGTCGAGCCGTGCAGGTCACCGCCGAGCAGGGTCTCGAAGCTCCACTGCCGCCACTGCCCCTCGCGGAGCCAGCGCTCGGCTTCGGTGATGCGCCGGGCCGCGGCCATCATCAGCGCGAAGCCGAAGTCGGCGGTGGTTTCGGTGAGGACGTCGGGGGTGTTGGTCACGACGATGCCGGCGCGGGTCAGCGCGGGCACGTCCAGATTGTTGTAGCCGACGCCCACATTGGCGATGGCGCGCAGGCGTGGGGCGCCGGCGATTTCGGCCGCGGCGATGGGATCGTTGAGGGTGACCAGCGCGCCATCGCAATCGGCCAGAGCCGCGGCAATCTGCTGCGGCGAATGCTTGCCGACGTGCTCCGTCGCGACCACGTCGAAGTGCTCGTGCAGGCGCCCGACGATGTCGGCGAACAGCGGTTGCGAGACCCACACCCGCGGTCGCATTTCTCAGCCCACCTGGCCCGGGATACGTGCTGCCGGCAGCTCGACGTCGCCGCACTGGGCGCGATGGCGCAGCGCCTGGTCCATCAGCACCAGCGCCACCATCGCTTCGCAGATGGGCGTGGCGCGAATGCCGACGCAGGGATCGTGGCGGCCGGTAGTGACCACTTCGACGACGTTGCCATGGACATCGAGGCTGTCGACCGGCAGGCGCAGGCTCGAGGTCGGCTTGAAGGCCACCGAGCAGCGCAGCGGCTGGCCGCTGCTGATGCCGCCGAGGATGCCGCCGGCGTGGTTGGATGCAAATCCGCCGGGCGTCATGTGGTCGCGATGCTCGCTGCCCTTCTGCGCGACCACGCCAAAGCCGTCGCCGATCTCCACGCCCTTGACCGCGTTGATGCTCATCAGCGCGCTGGCCAGTTCGCCATCGAGCTTGCCGTAGATCGGTTCGCCCCAGCCCGGCGGCACGCCGGTGGCGATCACGTCCACGCGCGCGCCGACCGAATCGCCGGACTTGCGCAGCGCGTCCATGTACAACTCCAGCTCGGTGACCTGGCGGGTGTCCGGCCAGAAGAACGGGTTGCCCTCGACCGCGGACAGGTCGAAACCGTGCGGGACGATCTCGCCGATCTGCGACAGGTAGCCCTGCACGTTCACGCCGTGGCGATCGGCCAGCCACTTCTTCGCGATCACGGCCGCGGCCACGCGCATGGTGGTCTCGCGCGCCGAGGAGCGGCCACCGCCGCGCGGGTCGCGGATGCCGTACTTCTGCCAATAGGTGTAGTCGGCGTGGCCCGGGCGGAACTGCTCGGAAATCTTCGCGTAGTCCTTGCTGCGCTGGTCGGTGTTGCGGATCAGCAGCGCGATCGGGGTGCCGGTGGTGACGCCCTCGTAGACGCCACTGAGGATCTCGACCTCGTCGGCCTCGTGCCGTTGCGAGGTGTGGCGGGTGCGGCCGGTGGCGCGGCGCTCGAGGTCGTGGCGGAAGTCGTCCGGCGCGATCGCGATGCCGGGCGGGCAGCCGTCCACGACGCAGCCGATCGCCGGGCCGTGGCTTTCGCCGAAGGTGGTTACCGAGAGCAGCTTGCCGAAGGTGTTGCTGGACACGGGGGATCCTGGTGTATGGACCGGTGCACTCTAGCAATCGGAAAAGGTTGCTGCCGGAACGAGCGGGCCGTCATCCCCGCGAAGGCGGGGACCCAGCGTCTTTCATGCCCGACAGGACGTCCCTGGATTCCCGCCTTCGCGGGAATGACGGGCCAGCCTCAGCCGCGCGCGTCGGCCAGCGCCTTGATCTTCGCGTGGTGCTCGATGATGTCGCTGCGCTCGACCACGAAGATGCCCATCTGGCCGACCTTGAACTCGACCCAGGCCATCGGCAGTTCCGGCAGCAGCGCCACCAGTGCCTGCTCGGCTTCGCCGACTTCGCAGATCAGCAGCCCGTTCTCGCTGAGGTGGTCGGGGGCGTCGCGCAGGATCTTCAGCGCGAGGTCGAGGCCGTCGTCGCCGGCACGCAGGCCCAGGTCGGGCTCGTGCGAATACTCGTGCGGCAGGGCATCGGTTTCGTCATTGGTGACGTACGGCGGATTGGTCACGATCAGATCGTAGACCTCGCCCTGCAGGCCCTTGAACAGGTCCGACTTGCGCAGTGTGACGTTGTCGGCGTGCAGGCGCGCCTTGTTCTCGTGCGCCAGCGACAGCGCGTCGTCGTTGATGTCGGCGCCGTCGACCTGCCAGTACGGGTGGTAGTGGCCGGTGGCGATGGCGATGCAGCCCGAGCCGGTGCACAGGTCGAGCACACGCTCGATCTCGCGGCCACCCAGCCACGGCTCGAAGCCGGTGGTGATCAGCTCGGCGATCGGCGAACGCGGCACCAGTGCGCGGCGGTCGCTCTTGAAGCTGAGCCCGGCAAACCAGGCCTCTCCGGCCAGGTAGGCGGCGGGGACGCGCTCGTTGATGCGGCGCTCGAACAGCGCCAGCACCCTGGCCTTCTCGTCAGCGGTGACGCGCGAGGTGCCGTAGACCGGGCTGAGGTCGTGCGGCAGGTGCAGCGCATGCAGCACCAGCTGCGTGGCCTCGTCCAGGGCGTTGTCGTAGCTGTGGCCGAAGGTCAGGCCGGCCTCGTTGAAGCGGCTGCCGCCGAAACGGATCAGGTCGATGATCGAGACCTGTTCGAACGTCGCCGACTGGAGCTGCACGGGCGTGAGGGGGGCGGAGCCGGTCATGGCGAGGCCTTGCATAGGGGTCGGCGATTATATCGGCGATTCATATCGGCGATTCATACCGGCCACCCATACCGGCCACCCGGGCCCGCCAATCCGTGCGGCCCGGCCCATGCGGCACGCACGCCCGGTATCATGCCCGCGCGCCCAGCCGGGCCTGCCGTTCAAGAGGCGACATGTTCAATCGCACCACCGTCCTGATCCTGATTGCCGCCGTCGCTGCCGCCCTCGGGCTGTGGGCCGCACAACGCCATTTCGGCCCGGTCACCCATTCCAGGTGGCCGCAGACCCAGGCCGTGCGCCTGTTCGAGCCGGCGCGCGAGCTGCCGTCGTTCTCCCTGCGCCAGTCCGATGGCACCGCGCTGGTGCCCGGCGAGCTCAAGGGCCACTGGACGCTGGTGTTCCTGGGCTTCACCCACTGTCCGGACGTCTGCCCGACGACCCTGGCGGAAATGGCGCGCGCGCAGAAGCAATGGGCCGCGCTGCCGGAAGCGACCCGTCCGCGCGTGCTGTTCGTCTCGGTCGATCCCGAGCGCGACAGCCCGGACCGCATCGGCGAGTACGCCCATGCCTTCCACCGCGACACTCTCGCCGCCACCGCCGACGTGCCCGCACTGGAGCGTTTCGCCAAGTCGCTGAGCATGGTCTTCGCCAAGGTGCCGGCGCCCGAAGGCGCCCCGGCCGACCAGTACAGCGTCGACCACAGCGCCTCGATGGCGGTGCTCGACCCGCAGGGCCGCATGGCCGGCATCGTCCAGCCGCCGCTCGACCCGAAGGCGATCGCCGCGGACATGACCGCGCTGACGCAGGCCGCGGCCGGAGCAAAGCCATGAGCCTGTTCACCGCCCTCACCTACGTCCTGCCGCATCGACTGCTGTCGTCGATGGCGCGCAGCCTGGCGTATTCCGATTCGCCGTGGCTCAAGCAGTGGCTGATCGACACGGTCACGCGCAGGTTCGGCGTCAACCTGGCCGAGGCGGCCGAGTCGGACCCGCAGGCCTACCCGACGTTCAACGCGTTTTTCACCCGCGCACTCAAGCCCGGCGCGCGCATCGCCGATGCCGATCCGCGCACGCTGGTGATGCCGGCCGACGGCCGCATCAGCCAGTGCGGGCCGATCGAGAATGGCCGCATCTTCCAGGCCAAGGGCCAGTCGTTCACCGCCGCCGAGCTGCTCGGTGACGAAGACGCCGCCGAGCCGTTCAACGATGGCCTGTTCGCAACCGTCTACCTGTCACCCAAGGACTACCACCGCGTGCACATGCCGTGGGGCGGCAAGCTGCGCGAAACCGTGCACGTGCCCGGCCGGCTCTTCAGTGTCGGCCCGGCGGCGGTGCAGAACGTGCCGCGCCTGTTCGCACGCAACGAGCGCCTGGTCTGCCACTTCGACACCGACTTCGGCCCGATGGCGATGGTCATGGTCGGCGCGCTGCTGGTCTCGGGCGTGGAAACGGTGTGGAGCGGCGTGGAGATCCCGCGCTATGGCGACGTGGTGACGGTCAAGGACTACCGCGGCGCCGACATCACCCTGGAGCGCTTCGGCGAGATGGCCCGCTTCAACTACGGCTCGACCGTGATCGTGCTGCTGCCGCCGGGCGTGGCGGCACTGGATCCGTCATTGAAGGGCGAGTCGCCGGTGCGCCTGGGCGAAGTACTGGCGCGTCGCGTCGACGCGGCGTAACAAGCGTCCTTCATTCCCGCGCCCCTGATCCCGTCATTCCCGCGAAGGCGGGAACCCAGGGACGTTGCTTCTGGCGTCGTTGAAGACGCTGGGTCCCCGCCTTCGCGGGAACGACGGAACGTTTCAGCCCTCGCAGCCGTCCAGCTTGATCTTCTGCCCCGGCTTGATCGCGTAACGCGGCGCCTTGAGCTTGTTGGCCTTGGCCAGGTCGCCGGTATCGCACTGGAACTTCTGCGCGATCGCGGTCAGCGTTTCGCCGCGCTTGACCGTGTAGGAACCGGGCCTGGATGCCTTCTTCGGCGCGGCCCTGACCGGCGCGACGGCAACGCCGGCACTTCCGGCTCCGGCACTTTCGGCCTCGTACACCGCATCGGTCGGCAGCACCGGCGTCACCGGGCCGGTGCGCACGATCGCCGAACTGGCATCGCTGGTCACCAGCGTGTGCGCCAGGTCGGCGCGCTGGCCCTGCACGCACCAGCGGTTGTACAGGCTGACGATCTTCGTGGTCGCATTGAGCGTGGTGCCGGCAGGCAGGTAGCGGTCGGCCTCGTATCGCGGGTTGAGGTTGCGCAGCGCGCGCATGTAGCCGTCGCGCGAGCCGCTGCTGCCCAGGCAGATGGTCAGCTCGTAGATCGAACTGGGCTTGTTCAGGCGCAGGCCGGCCGCACGCGCGTCCACCTTGGGGAAACTCAGGCCGTATTCCTTGGGATGCAGGAACAGCCAGGCCGCGGCGATCACCATCGGCACGTAGTCGCGGGTTTCGGCCGGGAACTGGTTGTAGACCGACTCGTCCCAGAAGTTGCGGCCGCCGGAATTGCTGTAGACGCGCAGCGCGCGCCCTTCGCCGCCGTTGTAGGCCGCCAGCGACAGCTCGATGCTGCGATTGAGTTCGCCCAGGCGCTCGTTGAAGTAGGAGGCCGCGGCCTGTGCCGAGGCGCGCGCGTCATAGCGCGTGTCGAAACCGGTGCCGTCGTCGCCCAGGCCGAAGCGGCGGCCGGTGCCGTACATGAACTGCATCGGCCCGGCGGCGCCGGCGCGCGAGGTCGCATGCACGCGGCCGTTGGACTCCTTGGCCATCACGCCGAACAGCAGCGCCTCGGGCAGGCCGGCACGCTCGAACTGCGGCCACATCGACTGGCGCAGGTACTGGTAGTTCTCGTGAGTGTCGATCAGCGCGCCGCGCATGTCGGTCAGCCAGCGGCGGATGCCGGCCTGCACGGCCGGGTTGTACTGCACCATCTTGACGAAGCGCTCGCCGTCGGCGCTGAGCAGCGCCGCCGCGCGCGCGGCCTCGGGCACGTCGGCGGTGATGCTGCCGGCGCCCTCGTCCTCGTTGTCCTCGGGCACGTCGTCGCCCGCGGCCAGGTCGGCGTTCTGCTTGAGCAGGCGCTTGTAGGCGGTGAGCATGGTGGTCGGCGAGCAGCCCTTCTGCTTCACGCAGGCCGCCATCACGTCTTCCATGTCCTCCAGCGCGGCATCGACCTCGGTCCGGCCGGCCGGGTCGGTGTTGCCGACCTTGACGATGCCCTCGCGGTAGCGGGCCTCGGCGGCCGCCATGCGCTGATCGAGGACCTCCACTGCCGCCTGGTCGCGCTTGGAGAGGGCATGCGCGCTGGGCGCGAGTGCGGCGAGACCGAGCGCGATCAGCGCGACGGAGGGACGAACCAGTACGGGCATGGACGACAACTGAAAAGGCGGGGGACTGGGAGGGTAGCGTTGCCGTGCGAACAGGGGCAAGCGCTGTTTCCGGGGAAGCGCGTGAATGGGGATATGCGTGGCAGTTGCCGACCGCTGCGTTGCCGATAACGGGTCCTTGCGAACATTCCGGCGGGCCGATGCGCGCCAAGCAGCATTCAGCGACCCCGCATAGAATCGACCACACTTCCCCACTGACCCCGAGCACGGACCCGGACATGGACCCGACCCCAGGCACGATCCTCATCGGCAAGGCTGTCACCACGCCCACCTCCCTGCCCGAGAGCCACGGCCAGGTCTACCTGCTGCCTAAGTTCGGCAATCGCCATGGGCTGGTCGCCGGCGCCACCGGCACGGGCAAGACGGTGACCCTGATGACCCTGGCCGAAGGCTTCTCGCGGTTGGGCGTGCCGGTGTTCGTGGCCGACGTGAAGGGCGACGTGGCCGGCCTGGCGTTGGCCGGGGCGAGCAACGACAAACTGCAGGCGCGGGTAGCCGAGATTGGCATTGGCGATTACGCCAGCCAGGCCAGCCCGGTCGTGTTCTGGGATCTGTTCGGCAAGCTCGGCCACCCGGTTCGCACCACCGTCAGCGAGATGGGTCCGACCCTGCTGGCGCGCGTGCTGGAACTCAACGACACCCAGTCAGGCGTGCTCGACATCGTATTCAAGCTGGCCGACGACCGCGGCCTGCTGCTGCTCGACCTGGAGGACCTGCGCGCCCTGCTCGGCCTGGTCGCGGCCGAGCGCAAGGACATCTCCACCAGCTACGGGCTGGTCAGCGCGCAGTCGATCGGCGCGATCCAGCGCTCGCTGCTGCGCCTGGAGCAGGAAGGCGGCGAGATGTTCTTCGGCGAGCCGGCGCTGGAACTGGCCGACCTGATGCGCACGCATACCGACGGTCGCGGCGTGATCAACATCCTCGCGTCCGACCAGCTGGTGCTCAAGCCGCGGCTGTACTCGAGCTTCCTGTTGTGGCTGCTGTCGGAGCTGTTCGAGAACCTGCCCGAAGTCGGCGACCTCGACAAGCCCAAGCTGGTGTTCGTGTTCGACGAGGCGCACCTGTTGTTCGACGACGCCCCGCCGGCATTGCAGCAGCGCGTCGAGCAGGTGGTGCGCCTGATCCGCTCCAAGGGCGTGGGCGTGTATTTCTGTTCGCAGTTCCCCGACGACGTGCCCGACAACATCCTCGGCCAGCTCGGCAATCGCGTGCAGCATGCGCTGCGCGCTTTCACGCCGCGCGACCAGAAGGCGGTGAAGACCGCGGCGCAGACGTTCGTCGCCAATCCGGCGCTGGACGTGGCCGAAACGATCTCGCAGCTGGGCACCGGCGAAGCGCTGGTATCGACCCTGCAGGAGAAAGGCGTACCGATGCCGGTGGAAAAGACCCTGGTGGCTCCGCCGCGTTGTCGCATGGGCGCGATCACCGAAGCCGAGCGCGCCCAGGTCCGCGCCGGCAGTCCGGTCGGCGGCAAGTACGACACCCGCATCGACCGCGACTCGGCCGCCGAGGCACTGGCGCAGAAGGCCACGGCTGCGGCCGAGCAGGCCAAGGCACCGCCGGCACGCACGCGCGAGCAGGACGACGCCGAGGAAGGCGGTGGTTTCAGCCAGTCGGTCAAGGACGCCGTGTTCGGCACCAAGCGCCGCCAGGGCATGGTCGAGACCATGGCCAAGCAGACCGCGCGCACGGTCGGCAACCAGATTGGCCAGCAGATCCTGCGCGGTTTGCTGGGCGGTATTTTTGGCGGCAAGAGTCGGCGCTGAGGCAACCGTGTCGCGCTGGCGCCCCCCTGCGGAAAAAAGTACCGCCCTGATCACCCGCGGCGGGCACGATCGCCTGAAGACGGAACTCGACGAGCTCTGGCGCGTGAAGCGGCCGGAGGTGGTGAAGGCGCTGGCCGCGGCCGCCGCCGAGGGCGATCGCTCCGAGAACGCCGAGTACACCTATCGCAAGAAGCAGCTCGGCGAGATCGACCGCCGCGTGCGCTACCTCAGCAAGCGCCTGCCATCGCTGCGCGTCGTCGACACCGTGCCGACCGATCCGGAGGCGGTGTTCTTCGGGGCGCGTGTGGAAGTGGAGAACATCGCCGGGGGCGAAAGCCAGCGCTATCGCATCGTCGGCCCGGACGAGACCGACGCGCGCGCCGGATGGATCAGCATCGACTCGCCATTGGCGCGGGCCATGCTCAAGAAACGCGTGGACGACGAGTTCGAAGCGATGCTGCCAGGCGGCGCCGCCCGCTTCGTCATCGTGGACGTCGACTATGGCGACGACGGCGCCTGAGCCCTGACCAGATAGCCGCCGTTGCAGCAGTTCAGTCCTCGAACGCGACTTCACCGAACAGGTCGTGCTCGTCGCTGCCCATGATCTCGACGTCGACGAACTCGCCGGGCTTGAGGCCGGCCATGAAGCCGTTCTGGATCTGCACCAGGCCATCGATCTCCGGCGCGTCGGCCATTGAACGTGCGATTGCCAGCTCGCCGTCGAGCGCATCGACCAGGCAGCGCTGGGTGGTGCCGACCTTGGCTTCGAGCTTGGCCGCGGAGATCTCCGCCTGCCGCTCCATGAAGCGCGCCAGGCGCTCGGCCTTGACCTCTTCGGCGACCGGATCGGGCAGCGCGTTGGCGCTGGCGCCATCGACCGGCGAATAGGCGAACGCACCGACGCGGTCGAGCTGGGCCTCGTCGAGGAAATCCAGCAGCTCTTCGAACTCGGCCTCGGTCTCGCCGGGGAAGCCAACGATGAAGGTCGAGCGAATGGTGATGTCGGGGGCGATCGCGCGCCAGCGCTGGATCCGCTCGAGCGTCTTGTCGACCGCGCCCGGGCGCTTCATCAGCTTGAGCACGCGCGGGCTGGCGTGCTGGAACGGGATGTCCAGGTACGGCAGCAGTTTGCGCATGCCGTTGGCGCCGGTCTCGGCCATCAACGGGATGATGTCGTCGACATGCGGATACGGGTAAACGTAGTGCAGGCGCGTCCAGATGCCCAGCTCGCTGAGGCCTTCGCACAGCGCCTTCATCCGCGTCTGGTACGACTTGCCGCGCCATTCGTGCTGCGCGTACTTGACGTCGACGCCGTAGGCCGAGGTGTCCTGCGAGATCACCAGCAGTTCCTTGACGCCGCCCATCGCCAGCTTCTCGGCCTCGCGCAGCACCTGGTCGACCGGACGGCTGACGAGGTCGCCGCGCATCGACGGGATAATGCAGAAACTGCAGCGGTGATTGCAGCCTTCGGAAATCTTGAGGTAGGCGTAGTGCTTGGGCGTGAGTTTGATGCCGGTGTCCGGCACCAGGTTGAGGAACGGATCGTGCTTGGGCGGCAGCGCCGCATGCACCGCGCTCATCACGCTGCCGTAGTCCTGCGGGCCGCTGATCGACAGCACGCCCGGGTGCGCCTGGCGGATCTGCTCGGGCTTCTTGCCCAGGCAGCCGGTGACGATGACCTTGCCGTTTTCGGCGATCGCTTCGCCGATCGCATCCAGCGATTCGGTCACGGCCGAATCGATGAAGCCGCAGGTGTTGACCACCACCACGTCGGCATCGTCGTAGGTCTGGACGATGTCGTAGCCCTCCACACGCAACTGGGTGAGGATGCGTTCGGAGTCGACCAGCGCCTTGGGGCAACCGAGGCTGACGAAACCGACTTTGGGATTGGCTAGGGACATTAAGCGAACCGGGCTGATCGAAAAAAATGCAGTCGCGCCAAGCGCAGCGAGCGACCTGCTGGCCACGCGCTCGGCGGCTACAGCAGGTCCCTCGCTGCGCCCGGGAAGACAGGGTGGACGACACGATGGCTGCGGATTATAGCGCCGGCGCTAGAATCAACTGCCCCCCGATGGCGAATTGCGCCGCGAAACTGAACACGCCGGTCACTCCCGCCAACTGAATGGACCTCTCCCCATGGCCCACTGGATCGATCTGGACACCCCGCATGGCCCCGTCCGGGCCTGGCGCGCCGAGCCGACCGGCCCCTCGAAGGGTGCCGTGATCGTCCTGCAGGAAATCTTCGGCGCCAACGCCCACATCCGCAGCGTCACCGAACGCTTCGCCGCGGCCGGTTTCGTCGCCCTGGCGCCCTCGCTGTACGACCCGGTGGCCCCGGGGGTCGAACTGGATTTCGACGAAGCCGGGACGCAACGCGGTGCCGCACTGCGCAATGAAGTGGGGTTCGAGCGCGCGGTCGACATCATCAGCGAGGCGGTCGACGAACTGCATCGGGAAGGTCTGCGCGTTGGCGTGGTCGGCTTTTGCTGGGGTGGCAGCCTGGCGTACCTGGCCAACACCCGCCTCGGATTGCCGGCGGTGTCGTACTACGGTGCGCGCACGGTTCCATTCCTCGACGAACCGCTGCGCGCGCGGATGATGTTCCACTTCGGCGAGAACGACAGCAGCATCCCTGCGGACGTGATTGACCAGCATCGCAGCAAGCATCCCGGCGCGACCGTGCACGTCTACCTTGGCGCGGGACATGCTTTCAACCGCGACGTCGACAACCACGCCTACCATGCAGTCAGCGCCGAACTGGCCTGGCACCGCACCCTCGATTTCCTGGCGGAGAACCTGCGATGAATCGCTCTGCGAACACCGGCGGCTGGCAGCTGCATGCGCAACTGGCCGAGGACACCCATCCGGTCGCCCACCTGGGCCTGAGCGAACTGCGGCTGATGGACGACGCCAACCATCCCTGGCTGATCCTGATCCCGCGCGTGGCCGACGCAGTGGAGCTGATCGATCTGGATGAAGCGCAGCAGGCCGTGCTGATGCGCGAGATCAGCGCCGCCAGCCGTGCCCTGCAGGTCGAGTTCAAGCCGCAGAAGATCAACGTCGCCGCGCTGGGCAATGTGGTGCCGCAGCTGCACATCCATGTCATCGCCCGCTTCCACGACGACATCGCCTGGCCGCGGCCGGTGTGGGGCACGGCCAGTGCCCAGGCCTACACGCCCGAAGCGCTGGTGACGCGGATACAGCAGCTGCAGGGCGCCCTGCCGCAGTGAGCACGCCACCGGGCTGCGACATCGAAGCCCTGGCGGACGATGCCTGGCTGCTGCGCTTGGGCGACCGCATCGATGCCCGGCTCAACCTCCAGGTCCACGCCCTTGCCGCGCGACTGCAGGCAAACAAGCCGCACTGGCTGCGCGACCTGGTCCCGGCGTTCGCCAGCCTGGGCGTGTTCTTCGACCCCCATGTCGACCCGGCGCACGTCCACGCCGAGTTGCTGGCCCTGCTTGGCAGCAACGACAGCGGCGACTACGCGGCCGTCGCGATGCCTGCGCAGTCGCGCACCGTGGAGATCCCGGTCGCCTATGGCGGCCAGTTCGGTCCCGACCTTGCCGCCGCCGCGACCGAACTGGGGCTGACTCAGGAGCAACTGATCGCGCGCCACGTCGGCGGCGATTACACCGTGGCGATGATCGGTTTCGCGCCCGGGTTTCCCTACCTGGCCGGTCTTGATCCGGCACTGGCGCTGCCGCGCCTGGCCACGCCGCGTGCGCGCGTCGCCGCGGGCAGCGTCGCCATCGGCGGTGCGCAGACAGGAATCTATCCGCGAGAGAGTCCCGGCGGCTGGCGCCTGCTGGGTCGCACGCCACGGGTGCTGTTCGATCCGACGCGTGCGACGCCGTCGCTGCTGCTGCCCGGTGATCGCTTGAAGTTCGTCGCGATCGACGCCGACTGCTTCGCGGACTACGGCCAATGAAGGAACTGCAACACGGCCTGCGGGTGACGCGCGCTGGCCTGCTGACCACCGTCCAGGACCTCGGCCGCGTCGGCTGGCGCCACCTCGGTGTCGCCCATGCCGGTGCACTCGATGGCGATGCGGCACGCCTGGGCAATCGCCTGGTGGGCAACCCTGCCGATGCCGCAGTGCTGGAGATGACCCTGCATGGCCCGACCCTGCAGCTGCACGCGCCACTGCGCATCGCGCTGATCGGCGCCGCGGTGACGGCGCACTGGAACGGCGAGCAGGTCCCGTGCGGCCGACCGGTGCTGCTGCCCGCGGGAACGCTCGAGATCGATGCGATCCGTGGCGGCGCCCGCGCATGGCTGGCGATCAGCGGTGGCATCGACGTGCCAGTGATCCTCGGCAGCCGCAGCACCGACCTGCGCGGTGGCTTCGGCGGCCTCGACGGTCGCGCCCTGCACAATGGCGACTGGCTACCGCTCGGCGCCACGCCGCCGTCGCAGTGCGAACGCATGCAAAGCGTGCGCTGGTGGATCGATCCCGGCCACGACGAAGACCCGCGTGCGCCCATCCGCTATCAGCCGTCCGCGCATCCCTGGTCGGCGCCACTGGCCAGGCGCGGCTGGAAGGTCAGCGCCAGCAGCAATCGCCAGGGCCTGCGCCTGCAGGGCGAGGCGCTGCCCTCGACGCAGGCCGATGGCATCTCCGAGCCGGTGGCCCCCGGTACGATCCAGCTGCCGCCCGATGGTCAGCCGATCATCCTGCTGGCCGACGCCCAGACGGTCGGCGGCTACCCGCGGCTGGGCCATGTCATCGCCGCCGACCTGCCGCGGCTGGCGCAGTGCATTCCGGGACAGACTCTGCATTTCGCCGCCGTTGATGCCTCCACCGCCCACCGCCTGGCTTGCGCGGCGCGTGCGCGGGTCGCCAGAATTGGTGTGATGATCGACGCGCGCGTGCCCGCGGTCTGAACCCTTCAACTCCTGCCTTTCGGAATCCCATGAAATCCAATGTCATCGGCGCGCTGGTGCTGGTCGTTATCGGCACCCTTTTCCTGCTCAACAACCTTGGCTACACCGACATGAGCCTGGGCCGCATGTTGATGACCTGGTGGCCGGCCATCCTGATCGTGGTCGGGCTGGGCATGCTGTTCAAGCGCGGCTGAAGCCGTGATCCGGCCATGACGTGAGCAAGCACATCGACTTCAACTGCGATCTGGGCGAAGGCTGCGGCGACGATGCGGCGATCGTGCCGCTGGTGAGTTCGGCCAGCATCGCCTGCGGCGGTCACGCCGGCGATGAGGCCACGATGCGCGCAACGCTGCAGTTGTGCCGCGCGCACGGTGTCGCCGCCGGGGCGCATCCCTCGTTCGAGGACCGCGAGCATTTCGGCCGGCGGGCGCTGTCGGTGCCCACGGCGGAGATCGCCCGCAGCGTGCGCGCCCAGATCGAGCGCCTGGCCGCCATCGCCACTGCCGAAGGCGTGCGGCTGGTGCACGTCAAGCCGCATGGCGCGCTCTACAACGTCGCCGCCGACGATAGCGGGGTGGCCAATGCGATCGCCGCGACCGTGCGCGAGATCGATCCGTCGCTGGTGTTGTTCGCGCTGTCGGGTTCGGCACTGGCCGATGCCGGCGCCGCGCACGGCCTGCGCGTCGCCCACGAGGTATTCGCCGAACGCGGCTACGACCGGCGTGGCCGCCTGCTGCCACGCGGCAGCGACGGCGCGGTGATCGAATCGCTCGATGCCGCGATTGCCCAGGTGCGGCGCCTGGCCAGCCGCGGCGAAGTCGTCGCCGACGACGGCAGCATCGTCGCGCTGCGGGCCGATACGCTTTGCCTGCACGGCGATCGAAGCGATGCCGCCCTGTTCGCCCGGGCGGTGCGCGATGCACTCGAGGCCGACGGGCTGGTCATCGCGGCGATGGCGACCGCATGAACTACTGGCCGCTGCTTGGCGTCGCCTGGGTGGTCGTCGGCTTCGTGCTGCGTGCCAATCCGGTGATCGTCGTGGTCAGCGCCGGACTGGTCAGCGGCTTGGCCGCAGGCAAGTCGATGCCGGAGCTGCTGGCCCTGCTCGGCGACAGCTTCGTCTCCAACCGCGCCCTGCTGATGTTCGCGATGACGCTGCCGACCATCGGCCTGCTCGAACGCGCAGGCTTGCGCGAGCACGCGCTGCAGTGGATCGCTCGCTGGCGCGGCCTGACCCTGGCGCGGCTGCTGATCGTCTACCTTGCCGCCCGCCAGGGCCTGAGTTCGCTCGGCCTGATCGACATCGCCGGCCATGCCCAGACCGTGCGCCCGCTGCTGGCGCCGATGTCGGAATCGGCCGCCAACCGCACGCCCGGCGTGCAGGCGCAGGGCGCGCTGCCGCGCGAGGAGATCCAGCGCGTGCACGCCCTGGCCGCGGCCACCGACAACGTCGGCCGCTTCTTCGGCGAGGACGTCTTCCTGGCATTCGGCGCAGTGCTGCTGATCCAGGGCTTCTACGCCGAGCACGGCATCACCCTGGAGCCGCTGCAGATCGCGCTGTGGGCCATCCCGACCGCGGTCGCCGCGTTCGTCATCCACGCCGTGCGCATCGTGTTCTTCCAGCGCGGCCTGGCCCGCCGCATGACAGCCGCCGCCGACCGCGTGGAGCGCAGCGATGCTGTCGATTGAGCATTTCTACATCCTGCTGGCGCTGTTCCTGTTCTTCGCCGGCGGCTGCAACCTGCGCGAGCGCCGCCATGCACACGCGGCATTCTGGTCGCTGCTGGGCGTGCTGTTCGCAACCGGCAAGCTGGTGCTGGCGGCGAGCAAGGCCGGCAACGCCCTGCCCTCGCAACTGGCCGGGGCAGCGGTGATCACGCTGGCGCTGCTGGCCACGCGCATGCGCCGCGAGCACATCGCCGAGGCCCCGGAAGCCGAACGCAAGGCCTCGGCGCTACGGCTGGGCCATCGCCTGTTCGTGCCGGCGCTGCTGATCCCGGCGATCACCGTGCTGATCGTGCTGTTCGGCAAATATGTGGTGGTGTTCGGCACGCCCTTGTTCGGCGAAGGCAGCATCACCCTGATCGGCCTGGCCCTGGCCTGCGTGCTGTCGGCGCTGGCCGCGATCGTGGTCACGCGCGAGCGGCCGATCCGCGCCGCCAGCGAAGGCCGCCGCCTGCTCGACACGATGGGCTGGGCGGCGCTGCTGCCGCTGGTGCTGGCGACCCTGGGCGGCGTGTTCGCCGCCAGTGGCGTCGGCGAGGCGGTGGCGTCGATCGTGTCGGCGCTTATCCCCGCCGACAGTCGCCTGGCCTGCGTGCTTGCCTACGGGCTGGGCATGGTGCTGTTCACGATGATCATGGGCAATGCTTTCGCCGCCTTCCCGGTGATGACCGCCGGCATCGGCTTGCCATTGCTGATCCAGCAGCACGGCGCCGCGCCTGCCGTCCTGGGCGCGCTGGGCATGCTGACCGGTTACTGCGGCACGCTGCTGACGCCGATGGCGGCCAACTTCAACCTGGTGCCGGCGGCGCTGCTGGAACTGGACGATCCCAATGCGGTGATCCGGGCGCAGGTCGCGACGGCGGTACCGTTGATGGTGGTCAATCTGGTGCTGATGTACTGGCTGGCGTTCAAATGACGATGCAGATGAACCAGACACTCCCCACCATCCTGCTCACCGGTTTCGCCCCGTTCGCTGGCGAGGACAGCAACCCGAGCTGGGAGGCCGTGGCCGCCCTCGATGGCGAGCAGATCCTTGGCCACCGCGTCGTCGCGCGTTGCCTGCCGGTGGAGTTCGGCGTGTCGTTGCAGGCGCTGCGCGATGCGCTGGACGAGACCGCGCCGGCGCTGGTGATCTGCGTGGGACAGGCCGGCGGGCGGGCGCAGATCGGCCTGGAGCGCGTTGCCATCAACGTCGACGACGCCCGCATCGCCGACAACGCCGGTGCGCAGCCGATCGACGAAGCGGTCATCGCCGGCGGCCCCGCCGCCTACTTCAGCGGTCTGCCAATCAAGGCAACTCTGGCGGCACTGCGCGAGGCCGGAATCCCGGCCGAGGTCTCGCAGACCGCTGGCACGTTTGTCTGCAACCACGTGTTCTACGGGCTGATGCACGCTTTGCGAAATGTGCACGGCGTCCGCGGCGGCTTCATCCACATTCCGTATGCTCCCGCGCAGGCGGCGCGCCACCCCGGTGCGCCCAGCCTGCCGCCAGCGGTGGTGAGCCAGGCCTTGCGTCTGGCGATCGCCACCGCGCTGACCGTCGAACACGATGCCCGCATCGCCGCGGGCACGACCCACTGAAGGACACCCGATGCGCAAGATCGTGATCGCGGCCGCTATGGCCGCGTGCCTGCTGGCCCCTGCCCTGGCGCTGGCCGCCGGCCAGTCCCACTACGACAAGAAGGCCGCCGAAGCGGCGCAGGCCGGCCAGCAGACCGTCAGCCTCTATGTCGATGTCGACCTGGGCGCGCGCAAGAGCGGTTCGGCGAGCGAGCTCAACCAGGCGCACCGGGCGTTCAACGCCAACGGCTACCAGGTGGCCAGCGTGGTGGGCTACACCGAGAATGGGGACCTGCAGGGGTTTTTCGTCACCTACGTCAGGCGCTGAGGCGCGAGGCTGCCCTCACCCCAACCCCTCTCCTGCAAGCGGGAGAGGGGCTTGATGCTCAGGTGCGCGGCAGCGTTACGCCGACCTGGCCCTGGTACTTGCCGCCGCGATCCTTGTACGAGGTCTCGCAGACTTCGTCGGACTGGAAGAACAGCATCTGCGCCACGCCTTCGTTGGCGTAGATGCGCGCCGGCAGCGGCGTGGTGTTGCTGAATTCCAGCGTCACGTGGCCTTCCCACTCCGGCTCCAGCGGCGTGACGTTGACGATGATGCCGCAGCGGGCATAGGTGCTCTTGCCCAGGCACACCACCAGCGTGTCGCGCGGGATGCGGAAGTACTCGACCGTGCGCGCCAGCGCGAACGAGTTCGGCGGGATGATGCAGACGTCGCTCTCGATGTCGACGAAGCTGCCGCTGTCGAAATGCTTGGGATCGACGATCGTCGAGTTGATGTTGGTGAAGACCTTGAACTCGCGCGAGCAGCGCACGTCGTAGCCGTAGCTCGACGTGCCGTAGCTGACGATGCGGTGGCCGTCGGCGGCGGTCTTGACCTGGCCCGGCTCGAACGGCTCGATCATGCCGTGCTGCTCGGCCATGCGACGGATCCAACGGTCGGACTTGATGCTCATGGAGTGTTCGGAGGCAATGGGAACGGGGATTGTGTCAGCCGGAGCCGGAATGGGGAACCGGGCACCATGAACCAGGAACCGGCACCTACAGCAGCGACACCGAGAGCGGCGTGGCCACCTGCGGGCGGCGCGCCAGCTCGATGGCGATCCGCCGGGCGGTGATCCGGTAGGCGCGCGCGGCGGCGCTGTCCGGGGCCGCCGTCACCACCGGCACGCCGGCATCGCCCTGCTCGCGGATGGCGATTTCCAGCGGCAGGCTGCCCAGCAGCGGCACGCCGTATTGCGCGGCCATGCGCTGGCCGCCGCCCTCGCCGAAGACGTGTTCGGCATGGCCGCAGTTGGAGCACACGTGCACGGCCATGTTCTCGACCAGGCCCAGCACCGGCACCTGCACCTTCTCGAACATCTTCAATGCCTTGCGCGCATCCAGCGTGGCCACGTCCTGCGGCGTGGTGACGATGACCGCACCGGCCACGGGGATCTTCTGCGCCAGCGTCAGCTGGATGTCGCCGGTGCCGGGCGGCAGGTCGACAATCAGGTAATCGAGTTCGCCCCAGCGCGTTTCGTTCAGCAATTGCGTCAGCGCCGAGGTCGCCATCGGCCCGCGCCAGATCATCGGCGTGTCCTGCTCGACCAGCAGGCCGATCGACATCGCCTCCACGCCGTGCGCGCGCATCGGCTCGATGGTCTTTCCGTCGGGGCTGTCCGGGCGTCCGGACAGGCCAAGCATGGTCGGGATGCTGGGCCCGTAGATGTCGGCATCGAGCACGCCGACGCGGGCGCCCTCGGCGGCCAGCGCCAGCGCCAGGTTGACGGCGGTGGTGGACTTGCCGACGCCGCCCTTGCCCGAGCCGATCGCGATCAGGTTGCGCACGCTCGGCATCGGCGTGACGTTGGGCTGGACCGCATGCGAAACGATGCGCGAATGCAGCTCCAGCCGCGCCAGCTCCCGGCCTTCGGCCGCGACCAGGGTGGCGACCTGCGCCTGCAGCCACGGCTGCAGCGCAACGCAGGGGAATCCGGCGACGATCTCGACCACGACCCGGCCATCGGCATCGACGGCGCGGATACGCGCGCCGGTTTCGCCCAGCGTCACGTCGGTATCGGGCAGGCGGAGGGCGGCAATCTGGGTTTGCAGGGACTCACTCACGACAGCGACCTTGATCCTTCTTCGATGCGGTATTGCTGGGGCCGTCATGTTACGTGCTATTTCCAGGCGCCATTCCCGAGGTCCCGCAAAACCGCCGCCAACCGCGCTGGAGCGCGTCAACAGCCATGCAAATGCCGCCCGACCAGGGCATTGCCAAAGCCTCGACCAGGGCCCATCCATACGCCAACGGATGCGGTATAAAGGTCCGCAACCGCATCCCGGTGCGATCCGAAACCGAGTGAACCGAAACATCCCTGGGAGGGGACTCATGCGTACGAAGTTGCTTGCCCTGCTGTTCCTGGCTGCCCTGCCGTTGAGCCTGCTGTCGACTGCCGCGGCCGCACAGACGCCGACGCCGGTCGGCCAGTGGACCACCATCGATGACAAGACCCAGAAGCCCAAGTCCATCGTCGAGATCTACCAGGCCAAGGACGGCAGCCTTGCCGGCCGCGTGACCGAGGTCCTGCAGTCCGACCGCGGCCCCAACCCGGTCTGCGACAAGTGCTCGGGCGACCGCAAGGACAAGCCGGTCAAGGGCATGGTGATCCTGTGGGGCATCAAGCAGGACGGCGAGACCTGGGAGGGTGGTCAGATCCTCGACCCGGCCAGCGGCAAGATCTATTCGGTCAAGGTCACTCCGATCGAAGGCGGCAAGAAGCTCGAGGTGCGCGGCTTCATGGGCTTCTCGCTGCTCGGCCGCACCCAGACCTGGATGCGCAAGCAGTAAGCCGTTTCTGCCCTCCCCCGCGTGGGGAGGGACAGGCCGCACGCGGCCAGGGAGCGGGGGAAGCGCGCATGCGATAATCCCCCGCTCTTTACGCGTCCCGGCCCCCCATGTCCCGCGAGTTCGTCGTTTCCTGCGCCCTGCCCTACGCCAACGGGCACCTGCACCTCGGTCATCTGGTCGGCTATACCCAGGCCGACATCTGGTGCCGCGCGCAGCGAATGGCCGGGCACACCGCCTGGTATGTCTGCGCCGACGACACCCACGGCACGCCGATCATGCTCGCCGCCGAGAAGGCCGGGCAGTCTCCCGAAGCCTTCATCGCCGGCATGCAGGCCAGCCACGAGCGCGACTTCGCCGACTTCGGCGTCGCCTTCGACCATTACGACTCGACCAATTCCGAGCGCAATCGCCTCCTCACCGAAGCGATCTACGCCAAGCTCGACAACAACGGCCACATCAGCCGCCGCTCGGTCGCGCAGCTCTACGACCCGGTCAAGGGCATGTTCCTGCCCGACCGCTACGTCAAGGGCATCTGCCCCAACTGCGGCACGCCCGACCAGTACGGCGACAACTGCGAGAACTGCGGCGCCACCTACTCGCCCAGCGAGCTGAAGGAACCGCGCTCGGTGGTCAGTGGCGCCACGCCGGAACTGCGCGAATCCGAGCACTTCTTCTTCGAGGTGGGCCAGTTCGACGCGTTCCTGCGCCAGTGGCTGTCCGGCGACGTCGCCGTGCCCGGCGTGAAGGCCAAGCTGCAGGAGTGGCTGGACGCCGAGGGCGGCCTGCGCGCGTGGGACATCTCCCGCGATGCACCCTACTTCGGCTTCCAGATCCCCGGCCACCCGGGCAAGTACCTGTACGTCTGGATCGATGCGCCGATCGGCTACCTGTCGAGCTTCCAGGCGCTGTGCGAGCGCGAGGGCCTGGACTTCTGGTCGTACCTCAGCCGCGACAGCAAGGCCGAGCTGCACCACTTCATCGGCAAGGACATCGTCAACTTCCACGGCCTGTTCTGGCCGGCGGTGCTGCACGGCGCCGGCTTCCGCGAGCCGACGCGCCTGCACGTCAACGGCTACCTGACCGTCGACGGCGCCAAGATGTCGAAGTCGCGCGGCACCTTCGTGATGGCGCGGACCTACCTTGAGGCCGGCCTCGACCCCGAGGCGCTGCGCTACTACTACGCGACCAAGACCAGCGGCGGCGTCGATGACCTCGACCTCAACCTGGCCGACTTCACCGCGCGCGTGAATGCCGACGTCGTCGGCAAGTTCGTCAACCTCGCCAGCCGCTGCGCCGGCTTCATCGAGAAGCGCTTCGACGGCCAGCTTGCCGCTGCCCTGCCCGATCCGGCGATGTACACGCGCTTCGTCACGCAGCTGGCGCCGATCGCGGAGGCCTACGCGCGCAACGAGGCCGCTACTGCGGTGCGCCTGACCATGGCGCTGGCCGACGAGGCCAACAAGTACATCGACGAACACAAGCCGTGGGTGCTGGCCAAGCAGGACGGCGCCGATGCGCAGCTGCAATCGGTCTGCACGCAGGGCCTGAACCTGTTCCGCGTGCTCAACGCCGCGCTCAGGCCGGTGCTGCCGCGCGTGACTGCGCAGGCAGAGGCGTTCCTGGCGGCGCCTGTCGCCCGTTGGAGCGACCTGGAATCGCCGTTGCTGGCCCACCGCATCGGCAGCTACACGCCGCTGTTCACCCGTATTGACCCCAAGCACATCGAACACATGATTGACGCATCCACGGAATCGCTGAAGCCCGAACCGGCCCGGCCCGCCGCAGACACCGCGACCAGGTCGACCGCCGCACCGGCAAAGGTCGAGAAGGCCGCGGCCGCTGCTCCCGCTGCTGCACCCGCCGCTGCCGGCGCAACCATCGGCATCGACGACTTCGCCAGGCTCGACCTGCGCGTGGGCAAGGTGCTGGCGTGCGAGTTCGTCGAAGGCTCCGACAAGCTGCTGCGCTTCGAGCTCGACGCCGGCGATCTGGGCAAGCGCCAGATCTTCTCCGGCATCCGCGGTTCCTACGGCGAGCCGGAAACCCTGGTCGGCCGCAGCGTGGTGTTCATCGCCAACCTGGCGCCGCGCAAGATGCGCTTTGGCATCAGCGAAGGCATGATCCTGTCGGCCGGATTCGACGGCGGCTCGCTGTTCCTGCTCGATGCCGATGGTGGCGCCGAGCCGGGCATGCCGGTCCGCTGACGCCTCCCGTGGCGCCGGCACGCCGGCGCCCGCGAGTGACTCGCGAACCTGTGACCCGCGCACAAAGATGGCCGTCGACCTGACCGAACGCATCGACCGCATCCTGCCGCAGACCCAGTGCGGCCAATGCGGTTTTGCCGGCTGCCGGCCCTATGCCGAGGCGATGGCCGCGGGCCAGGCCGATCTCGACCGTTGTCCGCCCGGCGGCGATGCCGGCGCACGCGCGCTGGCACGATTGCTCGGAGTGGACGCCAGGCCCTACGACCGCGCGCGCGGCGAGCACAAGCCGGCGCAGGTTGCCGTGGTCGTGGAAGCCGATTGCATCGGTTGCACCAAGTGCATCCAGGCCTGTCCGGTCGACGCGATCATCGGCGCGTCCAAGCACATGCACACGGTGATCGAACCGCTGTGCACCGGCTGCGAACTGTGCGTGCCGGCGTGCCCGGTCGACTGCATCGTGCTGCTGCCGCCGCTGCGGTAGGCGCGAGCCCAGCTGCAGTCAGGTTACTGCGCCGACAACTGCTGCTGGCTGCACGCCGAGCACACGCGCTCTACCGTGTAACCCTTGCCGCGCAGCATGCCGATCACGCCGTCGTCGCCGAGCAGGTGCATGGCGCCGACCACAACCAGCGTGTCGCCCTTCTTCACGCCGTCGAGCATGCCCTGGATCTGCGGCAACCAGGCCTGGTTGCGCTCGACGTTGACCATCCGATAGGTCTGCGGGGTCTTGTCGCGCATCTCCTCGCCGGTGAGCTTGTCGAGGCGGGCAACGTCGCCCTCGCGCCAGGCCGAATGGATGTCGTCGAGCTGCCCCGTCATTTCCTGCGGCTTGTCGAGGAACTCCTTCAACGAGGCAATCTGTTCGTCCATCGGCGATGCATCGAGCACCTGCAACTGGGTTTCGATGGTTTCCAGGGCCGCGGTCGGCTTGTTCGCCGCGGCGGCGCGCTGCATCAGGTACATGTCCAGGCCACGCGAAGGGCTGAAGCCGAGCTGCTGCGACACGCCCAGCATCAGCGAGAGGTTCACGAACCATGGCTCGTAACCGTCGAACTGCGCGATCGAAGCGCCGCTCTGGGCCAGGATCCGGTTGAACTTCTCCCGCATCGCCGCCGGCAGCACCTGGCTGAGCGTGCGACCGTCGCTGTAACCGGCGGCGATCAGGAATTTCTGCGCCATCGCCGGATCCTGCATCTGCTCGGGCGGGACTTCGAACACGACTTTGTCGGACGCGGCGAAGGCGCTGTCGATGTCGGGCGACAGCGGGTAGTCATCGTCCTTGAGCAGATGGAAAGAACCGAGCAGATACACCGCGTTGTCGCCGTCGGACACCTTCCACAGCAGCGGCAGCGGCGGCGCCTTGGCCACGGCGACCGGTGCGACCGGCGCGTTGGGCGCCTTCGCCGGCGTCGCGACCTTCTCCACGGCGAACGCCACCGAGGCCAGTCCGGCAGCGGCCAGCACGGTCAGGCAGAACATCTTCAGGCGACGCATCGGAACGGTGTCCTTCGGCTTTTGGGCGCGTGGTTGGGGGTGTCGGGAAAGTGCAGAGGGAAAGCTCAGGGTGTTGCGTGTGCGTAGGTCTTCTCGCCGGCATTGATGGCCAGGTCGAGCCGGTTTTGCGGCGGCGGCAGCGGACAGGTCGCGAACGCGGTGAACGCGCACGGCGGGTTGTACGCCTGGTTGAAATCCAGCACCACGCGCGCGTCGACGCCGGGCTTGGGCGCATCGAGGAAACGCCCGGCCGGGTAACTGCCATGGCCGCTGGTGCGATCGGCGAAGACCAGGAACAGGGTGTCATCGCCTTCGTCGAGCGCTTCGATGCGGTACTGCTTGCCGTCGCGTTCGAACTCGAACGCGCCCGGATTGGGCACCTCGTCGGTGGTGCCGATGATGCTGGCGATGGGCAGCGTCTTGCCGGCCGGGTGGGCGACAAAATGCGCCTGGACCTTCCAGTCGGTGCTCGCCGGCCAGTAGGTCAGGCCCTGGAAACCGGTACGGCTGGGGGCATCGGCGTGCTTGACGCGCAGGGCGTAGCGGTCGCCGCGCTTGATCACCGTGACCAGGCCCTTGCCTTCGTCGAAGCCAATCACGCTCGGACCGGTCGGCGAATCGTCGGCGCGCAACTCGGCGGCGCCCTGCAGCGGCTGGCCGTCGAGGGTGAGCGCCAGGCCCTTCTCCGGCACGAAACGCAGGCGGCCGTTGTTGAGATCGATCATGCCCAGGTGCGGCGGCCCCACCGACAACTGGATGCCGTTGCCGGCAGACGCGCCGAAGTAGTGCGGGCCCGGATCGATCCAGTGCAGGCCGACGACGCTGGTCCAGCCGTCAGGCTTGGTCAGGTTGGCCACGCGCTGGCCGCGCCACAACTCCAGGTCGCGCGCGAACGCCACCTGCGTGGCCTGGTCCTGCGTCGCCTTGCCGGCATCTCCGGCGGGCTTGCTGCACGCGCTCGCCGCGACCAGGACGGCCACGATCAGCGCGCATCGGGTGCCACTCGCAATTACCGACATTCAGCGTCCTCGCAGGAACCAGCGATCGATTTCGGGAAGGGTGAAGCGCGCCCAGGTCGGGCGGCCATGGTTGCACTGCCCCGAGCGCTCGGTGGCTTCCATCTCGCGCAGCAGGGCGTTCATTTCCGGCAGCGACAGCCGGCGATTGGCGCGCACCGCGCCATGGCAGGCCATCGTCGCCAGCAGTTCGTCGCGGGCTGCGCCGACGCGGCGCGATTGGCCGTGTTCGCGCAGGTCGGCGAGGACGTCGCGCAGCAGCGCTTCGACATCGCCATGGGCGAGCAGCGCCGGCACGCTTCGAAGCGTCAGCGATTGCGGGCCGCTGCGGGTCACTTCGAAACCAAGCGCGGCCAGCGTCTCGCCCTCGCGTTCGGCGACCTCGGCCTCGCGCTCGGACACCGCCAGCGTCGCCGGCACCAGCAGCGGCTGCGTGCGCAACCCTTCGCCGTCGTGCGCGCTCTTGAGCTTCTCGTAACCGATGCGCTCGTGCGCGGCATGCATGTCGACGACGATGAGCCCTTCGGCCGTTTCGGCCAGCACGTAGATGCCGTGCAGCTGTGCGATGGCGTAGCCCAGCGGCGGCAAGGTCGCGTCGCCGCCTTGCGGCATCGGCATGGCCATCGGCGAGGCTGCGGCCATTGCCGGCTGTGACGCGCCATAGAGCGCGGCATAGCCCGAGCGCGCCTCGGCGACCTGCATCGGCAGCGGCGACTGCTCCTGCCGCCACAACGCCTGCGGCGCAGACCCGTGCATGCCCGATGCGGAAAATGCGTTGGCGTCGCCCCAGCTTGAGGTTGCAACGCCCGCGGCGTCGGCCGCCGTGCCCGGGACCGTACCGGCGCGCGTGTGCGCCAGCGCACTTTGCAGCGTGCGATAGACGAAGTCGTGGATCAGGCGCGCATCGCGGAAGCGGACTTCGTGCTTGGCCGGATGCACGTTCACATCGACCCGGCGCGGGTCGAGTTCGAGGAACAGCACGTAGGCCGGCTGGCGCCCATGGAACAGGACGTCGGCGTAGGCCTGCTTGATCGCATGGGCGATGCTGCGGTCGCGCACGGCGCGGCCGTTGACGTAGAGGTACTGCTGGTCGCCGCTGGCGCGGTTGTACGCCGGCTGTGCGATCCAGCCGTGCAGGCGCAGGCCCTGACCCGAGCCCTCGCTGTGCGCGCCACCGGAATGGTCCACGCGCAACGCGTTGCGTGCGAACTCCTCGCCGAGCGCCTCGTGCAGGCGCACTTCCGACAGGAGATCGCCCTCGCCCTTCCAGCGTCGCGACGGCTTGCCGTTGTGCGAGACGCGCAGCTCCACATCCGGGCGTGCCAGCGCCAGCTGGCGCAGCCACTCCTCGATGTGGCCAAGCTCCGTGCGTTCGGCCTTCAGGAACTTGCGTCGCGCCGGCACGTTGAAGAACAGGTCGCGCACCTCGACCGTGGTGCCCTGCGGGTGCGGCCTGGGCACGACCGTGCCGATGCGGCCACCTTCGACGTCCAGCGTCGCCGCGTGGTCGTTGCCGGCACGGCGCGAGGTCAAGGCGAAACGGCTGACCGAGGCGATCGACGGCAATGCCTCACCGCGAAAGCCCAGCGTGGCGACGCCTTCAAGGTCGTCGAGCGAGGCGATCTTGCTGGTGGCGTGGCGCTGGATCGCCAGCGGCAGCTCGTCGGCGGCGATGCCGCCGCCATCGTCGCGGATGCGGATCAGGCGTACGCCGCCCTCTTCCAGGTCGATGTCGATGCGGCGCGCGCCTGCATCGAGGGCATTCTCGACCAGTTCCTTGACCACGGACGCCGGGCGCTCGATGACCTCGCCGGCCGCGATCTGGTTGATGAGGGTGTCGGGGAGTTGGCGGATCGTCACGGCCTGGGCGACGCAGTCCTGCGTCGTCGGAGGAAACGATGCAGATGATAGCCGACGCAGGCCCCGTTCCGAGGGCGCGATGCACTCTTCGCCCAAAGCCCGGCCCGCCCGGCCTTGCTGATGGCCCTACGGACTGCCGCCACCGGCTCCGACGTCGGCGGTCACATACGTCGCATCGGCGCGCGCGGCGTACATCGTGCCCGGCGGCGGCTGGCGGGTGAAATAGGTGTTGACCCCGTCGAGCACGGCGCGCGCGAGGTTGCGCTGGTGCGCCGGGTCGGTCAGCCGGCGCTCCTCATCCGGATTGGAGATGAAGGCGGTCTCCACCAGCATCGCCGGCATGTCGGAAGTCCGCAGCACGGCGAAGTTGGCGCGCTCGATATTGGGCTTGTGGTTGCTGCCAACGCGCTTGAGGCCGTCCAGGACGTGCCCGGCGGCGTCTTCCGACGCCTTCATGTGGCCGCTCTGGGTCAGGTCCAGCAGCACCGAAGCCAGGGTGTTGCTGGTCTGTTCCAAGCGCACGCCGCCGATCATGTCGGAGGCGTTTTCCTTGTCGGCCAGCCAGCGCGCACGCTGCGAGGACGCGCCCTTGAGCGATAGCACGTACACCGACGAGCCCTTGGCGGCGCGGTTCTCGGCGGCATCGGCGTGGATCGAGATGAACATGTCGGCCTTGGCCTGGCGCGCCAGCTGCGCGCGCCGCGGCAGCGGCACGAACACGTCGCTGTCGCGGACCAGGTACGACTTCAGGCCCGGCGTGGCATTGATCTGCCGCGCCAGCTCGCGGGCGATGGCCAGGGTGACGTCCTTTTCGCGCTTGCCCGACGGGCCGAGCGCGCCAGGGTCCTGGCCGCCGTGGCCGGCGTCGATGGCGATCACCAGCGGCCGCATGCCGCGGCCACGCATCACGTCCTTCATGGTCTTGACCGGCGCCTCTGCGGGCGCGGGCGGCGTTGCGGACGGGGTTGCGGACGGCGCAGCCGCAGCAGCAACCGTCGCGCCGGGCATCAGCGTCGGCTGGCCGGTGGCGATGCGGGTCGGCACGCCGGTGGCGACAGTGGTCGGCAGCGGCGCGGCGGACGAGGCGGCCGGAGCCGGCACCGGCGCCGAGGTGGCGGTCGATCCGGGAATCTTTGCAGCACTAGTGGCGGGCGCCGTCGCTGGCGTCGTGCCGCCGTGACCGGCGACAATGGCCGAGATCAGGCGCGTCGTGGCTTCCGACGACGCGGCACTGACCTCACCTGGCGAAGGCGTCTGCTGGGGTGTCGTGGCTGCGCTTGCCATCGCCGGCGTCGTTGCCGACGGCGTGGACGCGGGGCCCGCTACCGGCGGGGCGGCCGAGAGGGCCGAAGCCGGCACCTGCGCCAGTGGCGGCGCCGTCGGCGCGGCAACCGTGGCGATGCCTTCGATCGGCTCGGCGCCATCGCCCGGCCATTCCAGCACCAGGCGCGGGCCGTTGGCGCCCTGCTCGATGCGCGGCTTGAGGACCGTCACCGGCTGCGACAGGTCGAACACGATGCGCGAAGTGCCGGGAGCCGGCTGGCCAGTGCGCACCGACTTGACCACGCCTGCGCCAGTGGGCAAGTGGAAATCGCGCGCCAGCGAAGAGGCGGGAAGATCCACGACCAGGCGGTCGGGTCCCTTGAGGCTGATGACCTTGAATTCGCCGGCGCCGTCGAGGGCGATCTCGGCTCGGGTGCCGGTGGCCCCGGCGCTCAGTTCCAAGCCTTTGATTTCACTGGCATGCGCCAGATTCCAGGCGAGGGCGGCGAGCAGCGCTAGGCCGAGCAGAAACTTCTGGACGGTGGCGGCCTTTACGCGCATGGCCGGTAGTCAACCACCGCGCCAACGAATTTGCAAGCACTTTTCCCTTACGAATCCATGACCTGCCGGACTTTCCTGCAAAACCGTTCAGGAGTCGGGCGCAACTCCCTGCCCCGGGGCCGGCCGGGCCGGCCCGGCCAGTCGGCCGAGCCAGGCCTCCCCGGCCGCGGTCCCCGCCAGCAGCCGGGCCCGTCGCCCGCCCCCCTGCATGGCCAAGTCCACGGTCAGGTCGGCCGCTGGCAGCGCTCCGACGCCGCGCTCGGGCCATTCGACCAGCCACAAGCGGACTTCCGCGCCATCGAGACCGAGGAATTCGAGTTCGCCCGCATCGGCGATGCGATACAGATCGAGATGCCACGCTTCGCCACCATCGGCGAGCGGATAGCGTTCGACAAGCGTGTACGTCGGACTGCGAATCGCACCGCGCACACCCAGTGCGCGCAGCAACGCGCGAGCGAGCGTTGATTTTCCTGCGCCCAGATCACCGTGCAGATGCACAACGGCATCGGCTGGGCGCGTGCGTGCAAGCTGCGCACCGAGTGCGTCGGTCGCTTCGGCATCGGCCAACCAGATTTCATTCATCGCTTCTGAACTCACATCAACGCTCCGGATTGACGAAGTGGCGAAGCCACGGCATCAGGTCGCTCGGCAACAGTCCACGTTCGCCGCCTTCGTGCGCGGCTGCATCACCCGCAGCCGCATGCAACAACGCACCCGCGCTCGCCGCTTCGAACGCAGCAAGCCCTTGCGCGCGCAGCGCGGCGATCACGCCACTGAGCACGTCGCCCATGCCGCCGACTGCCATGCCCGGATTTCCCGCCGCAATCAGGCGCGGTGTTTCGTGCGCGGCCGCGACAATGGTGCCTGCGCCCTTGAGCACGGCCACGCACGCATAGCGTTCGCACAGCGCCTTGGCGGCGGCGAAGCGATCACGCTGGACCTGCGCGGTGGTGATGCCTAGCAGGCGCGCGGCTTCACCCGGATGCGGCGTCAGCACCGTATCGGCCGGCAGCGCGAACGGATGCGTTGCCAGCAGGTTGAGGGCATCGGCGTCGAGCAGCAGCGGTTTCGCGCTGGCGACGGCGCGCTCGTACAAGCCCCGCCCCCACTCGTTCTGGCCGAGGCCCGGGCCCAGCGCAATGGAGCCGGCGCGGTCCAGTGCCGGCTGCAGCGACTGCGCATCGACGACCTCGTTCACCATCGCTTCGGGCAGCCGCGCCAGCAGCGCGGCGACATGCTGCGCGCGCGTTGCGACTTCCACCAGTCCGGCGCCGCTGCGCAATGCCGCCTGCGCGCACAGCACGATCGCGCCGCCGCTTCCAAGCTCGCCGCCGATGCACAGCACGCGACCGTTGCTGCCCTTGTGGCTGTCGCGCCGGCGCGGCGCCAGCCAATGCGCGAGCGCGACCGGCGTCAAGCGTTGCGCATGCACCGGGCAGCCATCGAACCAGTCGCGTGGAATGTCCAGATTTGCCAGCGACAGCACGCCGGCGTGATCGAGCGCCGCGCCGGTGCGCAGGCCTGCCTTGCCGGCGATGAACTCGATCGTGCGCGTGGCAATGACGGCCGCGCCCATCACGCAACCGCGGTCGGCGTCGACGCCGCTGGCCACATCGAGCGCCAGCACCGGTGCATGGTACGCGTTGATCTGCGCGATCAGCGCCTGCGCGGCCTGGTCCGGTTCGCGCGAAAGGCCGATGCCGAACACCGCATCGACGATCACATCGGCCGGCGGCAGCGAGCCTTCGAACCGTTCGACTGCGCCGCCGACTGCGAAGTAGTCCTGGGCCGCGCGTCGCGCCAGCTCGCTGCGCGGTTCGTGCCCGGGCAGGTGCACCACCACGACCTGGCGCCCGGCCTGGCGTGCATGCCGCGCCAGCACGTATCCGTCGCCACCGTTGTTGCCCGGCCCACAGGCGACGAGCACCCGCTGTGCCTGCGGCCAGTGCGCCAGCAACTCGCGCCAGGCCGCCTGGCCGGCACGACTCATCAGCCCGAAGCCCTCGCCAAGCGCCTGCGCCGCGCGCGCCTCGACCACGCGCAGCGACGCGGCGTCGTAGAGCGAGTCGGCGGCGAACGCGTCTGAAAGCGGCACGGCGTCGTGTGGCATCACGGGATTCTATACTTGTGCATCGTGAACCCCCCTGCCTCCCAGCCGCCCGCCCCGCCCGTCGCGACGCCCGACTACGCCGCGCTGGCCCAGCGCGTGCGCCTGCTGGCGAGCGAGTTCGGCTTCCAGCGCTGCGGCATCACCGACATCGAACTGGCCCAGGACGAAGCGCACCTGCGCGACTGGCTGGCGCAGGGCCTGTACGGCTCGATGGACTGGATGGCGCGCCACGGCGAGCTGCGCGCGCGTCCGGACGAACTGCACCCGGGTACTGTGCGGGTGATTTCGGTTGGCCTCGACTACGGCCGCGACAGCGACGAAGCCTGGGCCACGCTGGACGACAGCGAGCGCGCCTACGTCGCCCGCTATGCGCTGGGGCGCGACTACCACAAGCTGATGCGCCAGCGCCTGCAACGCCTGGCCGACCGCATCGCCGAGGAGGTCGGGCCGTTCGGCCACCGCGTCTTCGTCGACTCCGCGCCCGTGCTCGAGCGAGCGCTCGCCCGCAACGCCGGCCTGGGCTGGATCGGCAAGCACACCTGCCTGATCGACAAGGACGGTGGCTCGTTCTTCTTCCTCGGCGAGATCTACGTCGACCTGCCGCTGCCGATCGACCTGCCGGCGAGCGCGCACTGCGGCACCTGCCGCAAGTGCATCGACATCTGCCCGACCCAGGCGATCATCGCGCCGTACCGGCTGGATGCGCGCCGCTGCATCGCCTATCTGACGATCGAGCATGAAGGCGCGATTCCCGAGGAACTGCGCCCTCCGATCGGCAACCGCATCTTCGGCTGCGATGACTGCCAGTTGATCTGCCCCTGGAACAAGTTCGCCCAGCGCACCGACGAAGCCGATTTCCGCGCCCGCAACGATCTCGACAAGGCAACGCTGGTGCAGTTGTTTTCCTGGGACGAAGGCGAATTCCTGCAGCGCACCGAAGGCACCGCGATCCGCCGCAGCGGGCATGAGCGCTGGTTGCGCAATATCGCGGTGGCGCTGGGCAACGCGCGCACCAGCCCCGAGGTGATCGCGGCGCTGAAGGCGCGGCGCGACTCAGCCAGTCCGATGGTGCGCGAGCATATCGAGTGGGCGCTGCGGCGGCATCACGCCGCCTGAGAGTGTGTCGGCCCGATCACCCTTCGACTCCGCTCCTGCGGAGCTACGCTCAGGGCGAACGGGGATACAACCCGCCGCTCGTACGGGGAACCCGTCATCACTACCCTCATGGCGAACGGGGATACTTCTCACCGTTCGTCCTGAGCGTGGATACTTCTTACCGTTCGTCCTGAGCGTGGATACTTCTTACCGTTCGTCCTGAGCGTGGATATTACTTACCGTTCGTCCTGAGCGTAGGCGCGCAGCGCCGAAGTCGAAGGACACTCAGCGCAGCTGCGCCAGCAATTCCCGCGTGACCGGATCATCCGCCCGCGCGTCTCCCGCCAGCGCCGGCAGCAAGCGGCTCGCGACCTGCTTGCCCAGCTCCACGCCGAACTGATCGAAGGCGTTGATGCCCCAGATCACCGACTGCAGGTACACGCTGTGCTCGTACAGCGCCAGCAGCGCACCGAACGACTGCGGCGTCAGCGCATCGAGCAGGATCATCGTGCTGGGACGGCCACCGGCATAGGCGCGGTGCGGATCGTCGCTGGCCTGGCCGTTGGCGAAGGCTTCGGTCTGCGCCAGCAGGTTGGCCTGCAGCGCGCGGTGGTTGTCCGGATACGGCGCATCGGAATGGACCACGCCGATGAAGTCCGCAGGCACGATCGAGGTGCCCTGGTGCAGCGCCTGGAAAAAGCTGTGCTGGGTGTCGGTGCCGGCGCCGCCCCACCACACCGGCACGGTGTCGACGCTGACCGCCGAGCCGTCGGTGCGTACCGATTTGCCCAGGCTTTCCATCACCAATTGCTGGAGGTAATTGGACAGCAGCTTCAGGCGCTCGTCGTAGGCCAGCACGGCCTGGGTGGAATAGCCCAGGCCATTGCGGTTCCAGATCGCCGTGAGTGCGTGCCATGCCGCCAGGTTCTGCGGCAGCGGCGTGTTCAGCACGTGCGCGTCCATCTGCGAGGCGCCATCGAGCATCGCCTCGAACGCGTCCATGCCGATCGCCAGCGCGATCGGGAAACCGACGGCGGACCACAGCGAATAACGACCGCCCACCCAGTCCCACATCGGCAGGATGCGTTCGGGCGGAATGGCAAACGCTTCGGCGGCGCGGTCGACGTTCGCCGAGACGGCGTACAGGCGCTCGGTGCCGCCGAGCCAGTCGCGCAGGATCGCGCCGTTGAGCATCGTCTCCTGGGTACCGAATGTCTTGGAGATCAGCACCGCGGCGGTGCGCCGCGGGTCCAGGCCAGCCAGCACGCGTTGCGCGGCGTGGCCGTCGACGTTGGAAAGGAAGTGGACGCGCAAGCGCCCCGGCCTGGCGCCCGTGAGCGCATCGACCGCCAGGCGCGGGCCAAGATCGGAACCGCCAATGCCGACGCTGACGATGTCGGTGACATCGCTGGCTGCAAGCGAATCGACCAGCGCACGCATGCGGGCGCGCGCCTCCAGTGCCTGCACGTGCGCGGCGCGGGCCACCGGCGCCGACGAGACGTCGCCGCGCAGCGCGGTGTGCAGCACGCTGCGGCCTTCGGTCAGGTTGATCTTCTCGCCGTCGAACAGGGCGCGCAGCTTCTGCCGCACGCCGGCCTGCTCGGCCAGTTCGAACAGCGACGCCAGGGCATCGCGGTCGTAGTGCTGGCGGGCGAAATTGGCGTAGACCGGACCGACGCGGACGACGAAGTCCTGCGCGCGCGCCGGATCGGCGGCGACGAGGTCCTTCAGCGGGGTCTGGATGACGCGCCCTGCCTGGGCGCGAAGGCGGCTCAGACGGGCATCGGCATCCATGGGCAGGTCAGGCTGCCTGTGCCGGCATCGAACGGTTGGTGTGCGTCAGCGCGTTGTGGCGGTCGACGTAGACCAGGGTCGGCTTGTACTTGGCCGCCTCGGCCTCGTCACAGACGCCGTAGGCGCAGATGATCACCAGGTCGCCGGGCTGCGCGCAGTGGGCGGCGGCACCGTTGACCGAGATCACGCCGCTGCCCTCTTCGCCGCGGATGGCGTAGGTGACGAAGCGCTGGCCGTTGTTGACGTTGTAGATGTGGATCTGCTCGTACTCGCGGATACCCGAGATGTCGAGCAGGCGCCCGTCGATCGCGCACGAACCTTCGTAGTGAAGCTCGGCGTGGGTCACGGTGGCGCGGTGGATCTTGGCCTTGAGTACGTTCAGTTGCATGTGTGTGGCTCCGGCCGCGGGCATGCGGACGCGTCAGGCCACAAGTCTAGCAGCGCATGGCGCAGTGCAACATCTCCTTGGCTTCGCGGGAATCGGGAATGTGGACCGGGAAACGGGAACGCTCCGTTCCAGCAGCGGAGCCTCCAAAGAGCCCCCGCCGTTCCTTCCCCACTCCCGCCTCACCACTCCCGCTTCACCACTCCAGATTGTCGATCAGCCGCGTCCGGCCCAGCCGTGCTGCGACAAGGGCCACACGCGGGCCGTCCTCGCCGTCCGCCGGCTCGCTCAGGTCCGGGCGTCGCACCACGGCGTAGTCAGGGACGAAACCGTCCGCCTGCAGGCGCTGGCTGGCCTCGGCCTCGACGGTCGCACGCGGCGTGCCGGTGGCGACGGCGTCGCGCATCGCCTGCAGGCAGCGATGGATCGCCGCCGCCTGCACGCGCTCTTCCGCCGACAGGTACTGGTTGCGCGAACTCATCGCCAGGCCGTTGTCCTCGCGGACGATGTCGGCGCCCACCAGTTCGATCGCGAACGCCAGGTCGCGGACCATGTAGCGGATCACCGCCAGCTGCTGATAGTCCTTGCGTCCGAACACGGCCACGTCCGGCTGGACCTGGTTGAACAGGCGCGCGACCACGGTGGCGACGCCATCGAAGTGTCCCGGGCGGAACGCGCCTTCCAGCGTCGTGGTGATGCCGGGCACCTGCACGCGCACGGTCGCCTCGGCGCCGTAGGGGTACATCGTCTCTACCGTTGGCAACCACATCGCATCGCAACCTGCAGCGCCCAGGCCCAGCGCATCGGCCTCGGGCGTGCGCGGGTACTGGGCGAAATCCTCGTTCGGGCCGAACTGGGTCGGGTTGACGAAAACGCTGGCGACCACGCGGTCGGCGTGGCTGCGCGCCAGCCTGATCAGCGAGAAGTGGCCTTCGTGCAGGTTGCCCATGGTCGGCACCAGGGCCACGCGCAGGCCGTCGCGGCGCCACTGCGCCACCCGCGCGCGCAGCGCGGCCAGCCCGGTGATGGTCTCGATCGTGGCCTTCTTGCGGAGGTTTGCGGAGTGCGCGCCAGCGGTAACAGGGGTGCGGCGGTCAGGCATAGGAGTGTTCAGCATCCGGGAAGCTGCCGTCGCGAACGGCCTGGGCGAATGATTGGACAGCGCCCGCTACCGAGCCGCCCTCGGCGAGGAAATCCTTGACGAAGCGCGGCCGGCGATGGCCGGAGTTCACGCCAAGCAGATCGTGCAGCACCAGCACCTGGCCATCGCATTGCGGGCCGGCGCCAATGCCGATGGTGGGAATGGACAGGTCGGCGGTGATCGCCGCGGCGACCGGCGTCGGCACGCACTCGAGCACCAGCAGGCTGGCGCCGGCTTCGGCCACGGCGCGCGCGTCGGCGCGCAGGCGCGCGGCGGCAGCCTCGTCGCGGCCCTGGACCTTGTAGCCGCCCAGGCGCAGCACCGATTGCGGGGTCAGGCCCAGGTGCGCGCAGACCGGGATCTCGCGCTCGACCAGGAAGCGGATGACGTCGAGCTTGTGCCCGGCGCCCTCCAGCTTGACCATCGCCGCGCCGGCCTGAAGGAACCGCATCGAGGCGTCGAGCGCGCGCTCGGGCGTGGCGTCGGCCTGGAACGGCAGGTCGGCGATCAGCAGCGCCTTTTCGAGGCCGCGGGCGACGCAGGCGGTGTGGTAGACGATGTCGTCCGTGGTCACCGGCAGCGTGCTGCCGTGGCCCTGCACGACCATGCCGAGCGAATCGCCGACCAGCACCAGGTCGACGCCGGCGGCGTCCATGGTGCGGGCGAAACCGGCGTCGTAGCAGGTCAGCATCACCAGCCGGCGGCCGTCGCGCTTGGCGTCGGCCAGGGCCGGCACGGTCCAGGGCTTGTTGTTGGGGGTTCCGCTGTACATGGCGTGGGGTACCAGTTGTCGCGCGGGTTATGGGTGCGGGCTGTAGCCGGCCAGGGGGGGCGGCTACAGGCGATCGCGGTCGGAATCCGCATACGTTACCGCCTCGACCTCTCCCGGTTCCATCTTCGCCAGCGCATCGCGCGCCGGGCCGACACCGGGGATGACCGCATCGGCTGCGATTTCCAGCAGCGGCACCAGCGCAAAGGCGCGCTCGTGCAGGTGCGGGTGCGGGACGCGCAGGCCGGGCTCGTCAACCACGGCATCGCCGTACAGCAGCAGGTCCAGGTCGAGCGTGCGCGGGCCCCAGCGGTCGCTGCCGTCGGCCAGGCGGTTGCGCCCGGCCTCGCGCTCGATCGCGAGCAGCTCGGCCAGCAGCTGCTGCGGCGTGCGCGCGGTTTCCAGCATCGCCACGGCGTTGAGGAAATCCGGTTGCGCGGTCACGCCCCATGCCGGCGTGCGGTAGAGACGCGAGGCCTCCACCACGCGGGTGGCGTCGATCGTGCCCAGCGCGACCAGGGCCGCGCGCAGGCACGCGGCGCTGTCGCCCAGGTTGCTGCCCAGGCCGACGAATGCGATCACGCTCATTGACTCATTGCCGGGCGTTCGAACCTGCCCGCCTCATTCGGCGCTGGCGGCAGGCTTGCGGCGACGGCGGCGACGCTTGCGCGGCGCATCCTCGTCATCGGCCTGGGCGGCGCGTTCGGTTTCAAGCTCTGCGATTGCCACGGCGTCGCCCGGGTTCTCCTGCGCCTCGCGCCAGAAGGCGACGTCGTCGGCATGCTCGTCCGACGCGGTCAGGCGCAGGCCAAGGAAGTCGAACGCGGCGCGGAAACGCGGGTGCGCAAGGGTGCGGAACACGCGCTTGCGCTGGCGCATCGAGAAGCGCGACTGCAGCAGCCAGATCTCCTGCATCGGCAGCGAGAAGCGACGCGGCAACGCGATGGTCTCGAGCTGGTGCACGGTAACGCGGTCGGCCGCGCGGCGCTGCGCCTCGGCGGTGTGCACGCCCTGCGCCTGCAATGCCATCAGGGCGCGGCAATAGGCCGGCCACAAAAGCAGCGCGAACAGGAACGCGGGCGAGACCGGTTCGTCGTTGGCGACGCGCGCATCGGTGTTCTTCAGGCCTTCCAGCACCATCTTGCGCAACGCGCCGCTGCGGTTGGACTTCAGTGCGGCGGCGGTCTCCGGCAGCAGCGCCGGAAGCAGGCCGTGGCGCTCCAGGCCGAGGAAACTCTTCACCGCATTGCCCGACAGGAACATCTTCAGGCATTCCTCGAACAGTCGCGCCGGTGCGGACTCGCGCAGCAGCGGCGCCAGAACCGGAATCGGCGCGGCCGTGGCCGGTTCGATCTCGAAGTCGAGTTTGGCCGCCAGGCGCACCGCGCGCAGCATCCGCACAGGGTCTTCGCGATAGCGTGTCTCGGGGTCGCCGATCAGGCGCATCAGGCGGTTGCGCACGTCCTCGAAGCCACCGACGTAATCGCGCACCGAGAAGTCCTCGATGGCGTAGTACAGCGCGTTGGCGGTGAAGTCGCGGCGGACGGCGTCGTCCTCGATGGTGCCGTAGACGTTGTCGCGCAGCAGGCGCCCGCCTTCGTGCAGTTCACGGTCGCCGCTGCCGTCATCGGTGTTGGCGCGGAACGTCGCCACTTCGATGATCTCGCGGCCGTAGACCACATGCGCCAGGCGGAAGCGTCGGCCAATCAGGCGGCAGTTGCGGAACAGGCCCTTGACCTCTTCCGGGGTCGCGTTGGTGGCAACGTCGAAATCCTTGGGGTGGCCGCCGATCAGAAGGTCGCGGACGGCGCCGCCGACGAGGTAGGCATCGAAGCCGCCTTCGCGCAGGCGATACAGCACGCGCAGGGCATTGGGGCTGATATCCCGGCGCGAGACGTTGTGCTGGTCGCGCGGAATGGTTTGCAGCCTGAGTTGGATTTGGTTGTCGGATTCCATCGAGCGGGCGTTGCCGCAGTCCATTTTAGGTGTGGGAGGCCATTGCCCGGGGCAGCGGCGCCGCATATACTAGCAAGCCGCGCTGCGTTGAGAGCCTGGCGTGGGGGTTACCGTTCCACAGCCCGTTTTACCTGCACCCTTCGTCTAGAGGCCTAGGACGGTGCCCTCTCAAGGCATCAACACGGGTTCGAATCCCGTAGGGTGTACCAATTCCGAAAGCCCGCGCAGCGATGCGCGGGCTTTTTCTTTGGGCGGCTTTGGGCGTTGGGCGGCGCTTTGAGCGGAGCTTTGGGCGGCGCTTTGGCTGGCGCTTTGGCTGTCGGAGAGGCGTCGTCCGCCGGGCCGGGGATTGCGCAACCCCCGGCCTGGGGCCTTCATTTTCACGGAATCATCGCCATGCCCTTCGTCGTCACCGAGAACTGCATCAAGTGCAAGTACACCGACTGCGTCGAGGTGTGCCCGGTCGACTGCTTCCATGAGGGCCCGAACTTCCTGGTGATCGACCCGGACGAGTGCATCGACTGCACCCTGTGCGAGCCGGAATGCCCGATCAATGCGATCTATCCCGAGGACGATGTGCCGGCCGGCCAGGAGGCATTTGTCGCGCTCAACGCCGAGCTGGCCAAGGCCTGGCCGGTGATCACCACGCGCAAGGACGGCCTGGCCGATGCCAAGGACTGGGAAGGCAAGCCGGGGAAGCTGGATCTGCTGGAGCGCTGAGGCGGGGCGTTGCGGGAATCTGCGGGGCTGCGGGCCGCCGCCAGGACATGGAAAAACGGGCGCCAGTGGCGCCCGTTTTTTGTTGACGCCAAGCCTGACTCAGCGGCCGACCATGGCCGTGCGCAGGGTCTCGATCAGCTTCTTCGGGGCGTCGCCCGTGGCCGGCACGCCGCGCGGGTCGACTGCGGCGACATAGGCGCCGACATCGGCACCGGCCACGCGCACGAGGAAGTTGCTGCCTTCGTAGTTGACGTCGTAGACGCCCATGGCCTGGGCGCTGCTGGTGATGGTCACGCCTTCGACGGCGCCCAGCGCGGTACCGACCTTGGCGAACACGTCGTCGCGCGTGCCGGGTACGGTGAAGCCCACGCCGGCGTTCTTGTTGCCCAGCGCCGTGGCAGGCGTCGGCACGTTGACGGCGGTGTCGGTGCGCGGCGCGTCGAGGTCCGGCGGCACTTCCAGCGGGCGCATTTCCGGCGCCTGCGCGTACAGGTCATTGCCCTTGCGGAACCAGCTGCAGCCGGAACCGGCGGCAACACCGACCAGCACCAGGGCGGCGACGGCGGCGCGGGACATCGAACGATTGGAAAGCATGTAAATCTCCTGCAGGGTCAGGCCGCGAGGGAATCGCGGCAGGCGTGTTCGAGTTCGCGGACGAGCGCATCGATCGTCGCGGTGGAGGCGGCATGGGTGGGCGAAAGCGGCAGCAGCGGAAGGCGCAGGCCGTGGCCGATGCCCTGGCGCTGCAGCAGCGCTTTCACGGGAATGGGATTGGGCTCGACACCGAGGAAGTCGTAGGCGGCGAGCATGCGCGCATCCAGTGCCTGGGCTTCGTCATGGCGACCGCCACGGGCCAGGTCGGCGAGGCGACGGAATGCGCGCGGAAGCACGTTGGAGGCGACCGAGATCACGCCATCGGCGCCGGCCAGCATGGCGCGGCACGCGGTCGGGTCGTCGCCGCTGAGCACGGCGAAGCCTTCGCCCTTGAACGCAAGCAGTGCCGCCATGCGCTCGCGTTCGCTGCGCGCTTCCTTGATGCCGATGATGTTCGCGTGCGGCGCCAGCTCCGCCACCGACTCCGGCAGCAGGTCGCCGCCGGTGCGGCCCGGCACGTTGTAGAGCACGAGCGGCAGTGCGTCGTCGTCGGCAATGGCGCGGTAGTGGGCGACCAGGCCGGCTTGGGTCGGACGCACGTACGGCGGCGTCACGACCAGCGCGGCGTCGGCGCCCAGCGCGGCGACGCGGCGGGTCAGCTCGATGGTTTTGGCGGTATTGGACAGGCCGGTACCGGCCAGGACCGGGATCGCGCCGGCGACGCGCTCGACCGCGCTGCGCAGCAATGCGTCGTATTCGGCGTCGAACAACGCCGCCGCCTCGCCGGTGGAACCGGCGACGACGATGCCCTGGGTGCCGCCCTCGAGCTGCTGGTCGAGCAATCGCTGCCAGGCGTCGAAGTCGATTTCGCCGGACGCGGTGAAAGGCGTCGCCAGCGCGGTGATGCTGCCGGAAAGTCGCAAGTTGGAAGTACTCGGTGCACGTGTTGCGTTGAACCCCGCACGCCATGTGCGGGCCCTGGATCAATGGCCTGGCCGCCATCCGGACCGCGTCCAGCCATTGGCGGGGCTGGCCGATCGGATGCCCTGATCGGCCGGGATGATCGCACGGGATGTTACTTGCGGGCCGAAAGCGCGGGCAAGTATGCTGCCCGGCAACCACAGCCCGCTCACGGGCCGCCATTCAGTATCTGAGCACGTTGCTCCCCAAGCAGGCGCCGCCTTGACCGATTCCGCTGCCCGGCCGTCGCCGAACGAAAACCACCTCCTGATCAACGCCTACACGACGCATCCGGAGACGCCGCTGTTGTCGGTGACTCGCCGGATCGCCGATTCCGGCTGCAACCTGGTCGATGCGCGCCTGGCCACGGTCGGCCGCGACGTCTCGGTGACCGTGCTGGCCGTGGGTTCCTGGGACGCGGTGGCCAAGCTGGAGGCCATGCTGACCCGGCTGGAGCGCGAGGAAGGCCTCAAGCTGGTCTGGTACCGCACCGGCGCCAAGCAGGTGCAGTCCAACCTGCTGCCATACGTGGTCGAGGTCGTGGCCGCCGACAAGGCCGGGATCCTGTTCCAGCTGGCCGACTTCTTCGACCGCCAGGGCATCACCATCGAAAGCCTGCACAGCTCGCGCTACCGCGCCATGCAGACCGGCGCGGAGATGTTCTCGGCGCAGATCACCATTGGCGTGCCCTCGAGCATGCACATCGCGGCCCTGCGCGACGACTTCCTCGAGTTCTGCGACCACCTCAATCTCGACGCCATCATGGACCCGATGAAGTTCTAGGAATTCCGTGGTAGCGTCACGACAAAGCAGCATGGAACGAAAAGGCGAAATGCCCGATACCGGCGACAGGATTCCGAAAGACGTCTCCGAACTGCCCCTGGCGCTGTCCAGCGGCCAGACCGCGCATCTGAAGGACTTCGCCGGCCAGTGGCTGGTGCTGTACTTCTATCCGAAGGACAGCACGCCCGGCTGCACCACCGAAGGCATCGACTTCAACGCCCTGCTGCCCAGGTTCAAGAAGCTTGGCGCGACGGTGCTCGGTGTCTCCCGCGACTCGATCCGCTCGCACCAGAACTTCTGCGCGAAACAGGGGTTCAAGTTCGACCTGGTCAGCGACCCCGACGAAACCCTGTGCAACGCCTTCGGCGTGATCAAGCTCAAGAACATGTACGGGCGCAAGGTGCTGGGCATCGAGCGCAGCACGTTCCTGATTGATTTCACTGCCGACCCCAACGGCGTCATCGCCCAGTCATGGCGACCGGTGAAAGTTCCCGGCCATGCCCAAGCCGTCCTCGACGCACTCAAGGCTGCCGCAACGCAGTGACCCCCTCCGCCCTCCACCCACGCTGCCGTCCCGCCCCGCGGGCCACGGCAGCGTCGCCGTGTCCGAGGTCTGCAACGCTTCACCGCTCCACGCCATATCGATCCACCCGGCCGTTCACCATGTTCAACCCGCATCGGAGCATTCGATGACCAGAAGCAAGCGGATCTACGTGCTCGACACCAATGTGCTCATGCACGACCCGACCGCGCTGTTCAAGTTCGAGGAACACGATGTCTTCCTGCCGATGCAGGTCATCGAGGAGCTCGACAACGCCAAAAAAGGCACCTCCGAAGCCAGTCGCAACGCCCGCCAGGTCAGCCGCTTCCTCAACGAGCTGATCCAGGCCGAAGGCACCGACAAGATCTCCTCCGGCATCACCCTCAGCCGTCCGCAGGGCCTGCAGCTGCGCGGCGAGCAGAGCATCGGCAAGCTGCGTTTCCAGACCCGCGACTTCGATTCGGGCAAGCGCTTCGGCGCGGTGATCCCGGACAACCACATCCTCGGCTCGATCCTGTCGCTGAAAGAGAGCGACCCCGGCGTGCCGGTGGTGTTCGTGTCCAAGGACATCAACCTGCGCATCAAGGCCTCGATCGCCGGGATCGTGTCGGAAGACTACGAGAACGACCGCGCCCTCGACGATTTCAGCCTGCTCTACACCGGCGCCACCGCGCTGCCGGAAGACTTCTGGCAGCGCTTCGGCAAGGACCTGCGCTCGTGGACCGAGAAGGGCCGCACCTTCTACGAGATCTCGCGCAACCGCGACAACCCCGAGGACGACAACTGGCATCCGAACCAGTTCCTGTACCTGCCCGGCGACGACGAGTCGCAGATGAAGGTCGCGCGCCTGACCGACAGCAAGGTCGTGCTGCAGATCGTCGACGACTTCCGTCACAGCCAGCATGCGGTGTGGGGCATCACCGCGCGCAACCGCGAGCAGAACTTCGCCCTCAATGCGCTGATGGACCCCGAGATCGACTTCGTCACCCTGCTCGGCACCGCCGGCACCGGCAAGACGCTGCTGGCACTGGCGGCGGGCCTGGCGCAGACGATGGACCAGCAGCGCTACCGCGAGATCATCATGACCCGCGCCACGGTCAGCGTCGGCGAGGACATCGGCTTCCTGCCCGGCACCGAAGAGGAAAAGATGACGCCGTGGATGGGCGCGCTGACCGACAACCTGGAAGTGCTGACCCACAACCAGGACGGCGGCAGCTGGGGCCGCGCGGCGACCAACGACCTGCTCGCCAGCCGCATCAAGATCCGCTCGATGAACTTCATGCGCGGCCGCACGTTCCTCAGCCGCTGGCTGATCCTCGACGAGGCGCAGAACCTCACGCCCAAGCAGATGAAGACGCTGATCACCCGTGCCGGCCCCGGCACCAAGATCGTCTGCCTGGGCAACGTCGAGCAGATCGACACGCCCTACCTCACCGAGACCACGTCCGGCCTGACCTACGCGGTGGATCGCTTCAAGAACTGGGACCACAGCGCGCACATCACCCTGCGTCGCGGCGAGCGGTCACGACTGGCGGACTACGCGTCGGAAGTGCTCTGACGGCATAGCGGAAGGCCCCCTCTCCCCTTGCGGGAGAGGGACAGGCCGCGAAGCGGTCAGGAGAGGGGGATCGCGTCGAACACATGCGGACAGGCACACTGTCGGCATGAACTCCGCTTCCCGCCCCCTCTGCGCCCTGACCATCGCCGGCTCCGATTCCGGCGGCGGCGCCGGCATCCAGGCCGACCTGAAGACCTTCGCTGCCCATCGCGTGCACGGGCTCAGCGCGATCGCCGCGCTGACCGCGCAGCACACGCGTGGCGTCACCGCGGTCGAGGTCCCCGACACCGGCTTCCTGCGCGCGCAGATCGATGCCTGCTTCGACGATTTCGCCATCGGCGCGGTCAAGCTGGGCATGCTCGCCAATGCCAGGGTGATCGACGCGGTGGCCGATGCACTCGAACACTACCGGCCCGCGCAGGTCGTGCTCGACCCGGTGATGGTGTCGACCTCCGGCGCGCGACTGCTGGAGACCAGCGCGCTGGACGCGCTGCGAACCCGGCTGATCCCGTTGGCCTCGCTGATCACGCCGAATCTGCCCGAGGCGGAACTGCTGCTCGGCCAACCAATCGACGACGTCGCGGCAATGCACGCGGCCATCGAGCAACTGCAGCGCCTGGGCGCCCGCGCGGTGCTGCTCAAGGGCGGCCATCTGCCCGGCAATGGCGACGTGATCGATCTGTATTCCGGCGGTGATGGCGCGGTGCGCTCAATGGCCCATCCGCGCCTGCAACTGGAAGCGCACGGCACCGGCTGCACGCTGGCCTCGGCGGTCGCCGCCAACCTGTGCCTCGGGCACGACCTGGGCGAAAGCTGCGCCGCGGCGGCCGAGTACGTCCACCGGGCCCTGCTGCGTGGCTATCGCCCCGGCAACAGCGACATCCTCGTGCTCGACCATTTCGGTGCCGCCCGCCATGAATGAATCCATCGCCGCGCAACCGATCGAAATCGACGCCCGGGCCGAGGACGGCCATCGCTGGACGTTGCTGGCGCGCATTCCCGCCAACCCGCAGGCGAGCCTGCTGTGGCTGCCGGCATTGGGCGTGGCATCGAAGCACTACCTGCCCTTCGCCGAGGCGCTGGCGGCGCGCGGCGTGGCCGTGTTCCTGCACGAATGGCGCGGCGGCGGTTCCAGCAACCTGCGCGCCGGCCGCGACAGCGACTGGGGGTATCGCGAACTGCTGTGCGGCGATATTCCGACCAGCGAAGCGCTGGTTGCACAGCATGCGCCGGACGTCCCGCGCATCATCGGCGGCCACAGCCTCGGTGGGCAGCTGGCCTGCTGCCGGCTCGGCCTGTCGCCGGCGACCGCTCAGAAGTTATGGCTGGTCGCCAGCGGCGCGCCGTACTGGCGCGCGTTCCCGCTGCGGACGAAGTGGTTCCTGCCGTTCGTCTACCGCTTCCTGGCGTGGCTGGCCGATCGCAATGGCGCCCTGCCCGGTCGTCGCATCGGTTTCGGCGGCCAGGAAGCGCGCGGGCTGATACGCGACTGGAGCCTGACCGGCCTGAGCGGCCGTTATGCCGCGCGCTGGCTCGACTTCGACCTGGATGCGTTGATGGGCGCGGTGGAAATCGACGTCCATGGCGTGGTGATGGACAGCGACTGGCTCGGACCGGAGTCGTCCTTGCGCTTCCTGCTGTCGAAGCTGCGGCACTCGCCTGCACAGGTCGACGTGCTCGATGCCACCACGCTGGGTGCGCCCGCGGACCACTACGCGTGGATGAAGCAGCCGCGGGTGGTGGTGGAGAAACTGCTGGGCTGATCGCGATTGTTTACGGCGAATTTACGCCCGTCCCCGGACGCGGAATAGAGGCTTTACGCCCCCGATACCAACAATGACGCCGTGGCCAAACGGGCCTCGTTCGTTCATTGGGTATCTGCAATGTCCTCCCATTTCATCCGCGCGCGCGAAGCTTCGGTGCCGTTGCTGTTCGCCGCCTGCGCGGGTATCGGCCTGCTTGCCCTTGGCAGCCAGGCCCACGCCGCGACGCTGTCCGGCAACGCCGCACTGACCAGCGACTACGTCTGGCGCGGCACCACCCAGACCCAGGGCGACCCGGCCGTCCAGGCCGGGTTCAAGCTGGCCAGCGATTCGGGCTTCTACGGTTCGGTGTGGGGCTCCAACGTCGAGTTCGCCCCCGACACCCACGCCAGCGGCGAGCTCGACTTCACCGTCGGCTGGGGCGGCGCCCTGTCAGACAAGTGGGCCGTCGACGTCAACCTGCTGCGCTACCAGTACCCGGCGACCACCGTCGACCTCAACTGGACCGAACTCAATGGCACCGTGACCTACGACGGCAACTACTGGCTGTCGCTGGGTTACTCGACTGAAGCACTCGGCGGCGAAGAGGACGGCCTTTACACGCAGCTCGGCGCCAGGTTCCCGTTCAACGACACATTCCGCCTCGAGGGCGCGCTCGGCTACTACTACCTCGACGGCTACAGCACCGCGGCCGACAGCTACCTGCACGGTCAGCTCAGCGCGGTGTGGGCGGTGAAAGCCCCGCTGGAGCTGCGCGTCACCGCGCACGCGACCGATTCCAACGCCGAAGACATTTTCGGCAAAGACCTCGCAGGCAACCGCATCGAAGCGGCCCTGCAGGCGTCCTTCTAAGGAGATACGACATGCCCGGCTGGCTTGCCCTTGTATGCGGTGTCGCGGTGATCGTCGCCTCGGCCTACCTGCTGTACGTGGTTCTTCGACCCGAAGATTTCTAAGGTATCGCCCGAGAGCACAACGATGAACGAGACACTTCTTGTACTGGTGCTGGCGATCGGCCTCGGCTGGCCGCTCGGACACTACCTCGCCCGCGTCATGCGCGGCGACCGCTCCTGGGTCGACCGCGTGGCCGGTCCCGTCGAACGCGTGATCTACAAGGCGCTGGGCACCAACCCCGAGCGCGGCATGAGCTGGCATGGCTACGCCAAGGCCTTTGCGATCAGCAACCTGGTCGTCGGCCTGGTGGTCTGGGTGCAGTTCATGACCCAGGCCTGGCTGCCGCTCAACCCCGACGACATCCCCAACATGCGCTGGGACACCGCGCTGCACACGATGGTGTCGTTCCTGACCAACACCAACCAGCAGCACTACTCCGGCCAGGCGCAGCTGAGTTACCTGTCGCAGATGGTCGGCATTGTCGGCCTGCAGGTGGCCACGCCGATGATGGGCCTGGCGATCGTGGTGGCGACGCTGCGCGGCCTGTTCGGTGGTCGCCAGGAAATGGCGCGCGTGGCGGGCAAGACTGTCGGAGGCCATGCCGCGCCGGAAGGCTCCGACCGCGACCTTGGCAACTACTGGGTCGACGTCACCCGCGCGACACTGCGCTTCATGCTGCCGCTGTGCCTGGTGTGGGCGATGCTGCTGACCTGGCAGGGCGTGCCTTCCACGCTGCAGGCTGGCCCGGGCATCACGCCGGTCGATGCGACCGTGGAGATGAAAGAGCAGAAGATCCCGGTCGGGCCGGTCGCGCCGATGGTGGCGATCAAGCAGCTGGGCACCAATGGCGGCGGCTGGTATGGCCCCAACAGCACGGTGCCGCTGGAGAACCCGACGCCGTTGTCGAACCTGCTCGAGATGCTGGCGATCATCCTGATCCCGGTCGCGGTGACCTTCATGGTTGGCGCGCTGGTCGGACGTCGCCGCTTCACCGCGATGGTATTCGGCAGCATGCTGCTGATGTCGTCTGCATCCGCCGGGCTTGCGATGTGGTCGGAGGCACATTCCTCCACCGCTTCCGACATCGCCCTGATGGAAGGCAAGGAAATGCGCTTCGGCGCGGACACTTCGGCGCTGTGGGCGGCAGTGACCACGCAGACCAGCAACGGTTCGGTCAACGCGATGCACGACTCGCTGGCGCCGCTGACCGGCGGCGTGACCCTGGTCGACATGCTGATCAACGCGATCTGGGGCGGCATCGGCTGCGGCCTGCAGCAGTTCCTGGTGTACCTGCTGCTGAGCGTGTTCCTCGCCGGCCTGATGACCGGGCGCACGCCGGAATTGTTCGGTCGCAAGATCGAGGCGCCGGAAGTGCGACTGCTGGCGCTGCTGATCCTGCTGCAGCCGCTGGTGGTGCTCGGCTTCACCGCGGTGACCCTGGTGTTCCCGTCGATCACAGGCAATTCCAATCCGGGTTTCCACGGCATCAGCCAGGTGTTCTTCGAGTACACCTCGGCGTTCGCCAACAACGGCTCGGGTTTCGAAGGACTCGGCGACGCCACGTACTGGTGGAACCTGAGCTGCGCGGTCGTGCTGGCCCTGGGCCGCTACCCGGCGCTGATCATCCCGCTCGCCGTCGCCGGCCTGCTCGCGAGGAAGCGCGTCGCACCGGAAAGCAGCGGCACGCTGCACGTGGAGACGCCGACCTTCGCCCTGACCCTGGTCGCGGTCATCGTGATCCTGACCGTCCTGCAATTCATGCCCGCCCTGGTGATGGGTCCCATCGCCGAGCACCTGACCCTTTACAGCGCTGCCCCGGCGGGCCCGTGAGGTTATGAACGTGAATGACACCATGCAATCCCATCTCGGCACGGCCCGTCGCAAAGCAGCAGGCTTCGACGGCGCCGCCCTGCGCACCTCGCTGATCGATTCCTTCCGCAAGCTGTCGCCGCGGCAGGCCCTCAAGAGCCCGGTAATGGCGATCGTGCTGCTTGGCACGATCCTGTCGGCCCTGATCACCGTGGCGGTGCCCGGCAACCTCGCCTTCGGCATCGCGGTGACGTTGATCCTGTTTGTCACCGTGCTGTTCGCCAACTTCGCCGAAGCGGTGGCCGAAGCGCGCGGCCGCGGCCAGGCGGCCGCGCTGCGGGCCGCACGCCGCGACCTGGTGGCGCGTCGCCTGGACCCTGCCACGGGCACCGGCAAGCACGGCGCCGAGAACCGCGTCTCCGCCGCATCGCTGCGGCCGGGCGACCGCGTGATCGTCTCCGCCGGCGAGTTCGTTCCGGCCGACGGCGAGATCGTGGTCGGCGTGGCGACCATCAACGAGGCGGCCGTCACCGGCGAATCGGCGCCGGTGCTGCGCGAGGCCGGCACCGACCGTTCCGGCGTCATCGGCGGCACCAAGGTGCTGTCGGACGAGATCATCGTCGAGGTCAGCGCCGAACCGGGCCAGAGCTTCCTCGACCGCATGATCGCGCTGGTCGAAGGCGCCAACCGCCAGAAGACGCCCAACGAGATCGCGCTGACGATGCTGCTGGCAGCGATGACGCTGACGTTCCTGATCGTCGTCGCCACCCTGCCCGCGCTGGCCGGCTTCGTCGGTGCGAAGCTCGACCCGCTGCTGCTGATCGCACTGCTGGTGTGCCTGATCCCGACCACCATCGGCGGCCTGTTGCCGGCGATCGGCATCGCCGGCATGAACCGCGCGTTGTCGGCCAACGTGCTGGCGAAGTCGGGCAAGGCCGTGGAAGTGGCCGGCGATGTCGACGTGCTGCTGCTCGACAAGACCGGCACGATCACCCACGGCGATCGCCAGGCCACCGTGTTCCATCCGCTCGCCGGCGTCGACCTGGGCCAGTTGCGCGATGCCGCACTGCTGTCGTCGCTGGCCGACCCCACGCCTGAAGGCAAGTCGATCGTGCGCCTGGCACGCGAACTCAAGAGCACCGTGGCCGAACCCGAGCGAGCGAACTACGTGCAGTTCACTGCACACACGCGCATGTCCGGCGTCGACCTGGCGGTCGAAGGCGGCAACGACCGCGTGATCCGCAAGGGCGCCGGCGATTCCATCGGCAAGCACGTGCAGGCGCTCGGCGGCCAGGTCGTGCCGGAGCTGGCGGCGCGCATCGAGCAGGTGGCCCGCGGCGGCGCCACGCCGCTGGTGGTGGCCGAGGGCCGCCACATCCTCGGCGTGATCGAGTTGTCGGACGTGGTCAAGCACGGCGTCAAGGAACGCTTCGCGAAGCTGCGTGCGATGGGCGTGCGCACGGTGATGATCACCGGCGACAACCCGCTCACTGCCGCGGCGATCGCGGCCGAAGCCGGCGTCGACGACTACATCGCCGAAGCACGGCCGGAAGACAAGCTCGCCCGCATCCGCGCCGAACAGGCCGGCGGACGCCTGGTGGCGATGGTTGGCGACGGCACCAACGACGCACCGGCGCTGGCCCAGGCCGACGTCGGCCTGGCGATGAACTCGGGCACGCAGGCGGCCAAGGAGGCCGGCAACATGGTCGACCTGGACTCGGATCCGGCCAAGCTGCTGGCCGTGGTGGAGGTCGGCAAGCAGCAGTTGATCACCCGCGGCGCGTTGACCACGTTCTCGCTTGCCAACGATGTGTCGAAGTACTTCGCGATCCTGCCGGCGCTGTTCGCCGCCGCGATCCCGCAGATGGCCGCGCTCAACGTGATGCACCTGTCGAGCCCGACCCACGCAGTGCTGGCGGCGCTGATCATCAACGCGATCATCATCCCGGCGCTGATTCCGCTGGCCCTGGCCGGCGTGCGTTTCAAGCCGGCCAGCGCGGTCTCGCTGCTGCGCCGGAACATGCTGGTGTACGGCCTGGGCGGCGTGCTGCTGCCGTTCGCCGGCATCAAGCTCATCGATCTCGCCCTCGTGGCAGTGGGGTTCTGACATGGCAACCGTGACAACCGCAATCAACGTTTCCCCAACCACGCAGGCCACCGTGCTGGAAGACCGCGGCTCGCTGCGCGCGGCGCTCGTCTTCACCGTCGTGATCCTGCTCGGCTTCGGCCTGCTGTACTCGCTGGCCGGCACCGCACTGGGCGGCCTGCTGTTCCCACACCAGGCCACCGGCAGCATCGTCACCATCGATGGCAAGGCGCGAGGCTCGAACCTGGTGGCCCAACCCTTCGCCGACGCACGCTACTTCCAGCCCCGCCCGTCTGCGGCCAACTACGACCCGATGGCCGCCGCCGGCAGCAACATGGCCCGCAGCAACCCGGACCTGCGCAAGCGCATCGACGAACTGACCCAACAGGTCGCCAAGCGCGAAGGCATAGCGCCGGCGCAGGTACCGGGCGAGCTGGTCACCCAGTCCGGCGGCGGACTCGACCCACACCTGTCGCCGATCGGCGCACAGGTGCAGATCGCACGAGTGGCCAGAGCGCGAGGCATGAGCGAGGCGGACGTGGCCGCGATGGTCGCAGCGAACACCGAGGAGCCGCAGTTCGGAATGCTGGGTCAGCCGCGGATCAATGTGCTGCAACTGAACCTTGCGCTGGACGCCCTGCGCTAGAAGCTGCCCTCACCCCGATGAAACGATGAAGCGTTGTCCGCAGGGCCGGGGATTGCGCAGCAGCGGGACATGGATGTCCCGCGTCCCGCATAAAGACAGGATGTCGTCTGCGGGACGGAGCAATCCCCGGCCCTGCGGACAGCGCCACCCCGAAACCAGCGGCAGCAAGGTGCCCAGCGAAACCAGCGAAACCACACACCACCCACGGGCGACAAAGGCACAATGCCCCCCATGACCGACACCAGAAGCGCCCAGGCAGACGCACTCATCGGCGAACTGCAACGCCAGGGCGCCGGTCGCCTGACCATCTTCCTCGGCGCCGCACCCGGCGTCGGCAAGACCTACACCATGCTCAGCCGCGGCCGCGAACTGCAGCGCCGCGGCCTCGACGTCGTCGTCGGCCTGGTCGAAACCCACGGCCGCGCCGAAACCGCCGCACTGGTCGAAGGCCTCGAAGTACTGCCACGCAAACGCATCGACTACCCCACTGCCCAAGGCCCCGCCCGGACCCTTGAGGAACTCGACCTCGACGCCCTCCTCGCCCGCAAACCCAGACTCGCCCTGGTCGACGAACTCGCCCACCGCAACGTCCCCGGCAGCCGCCACGAACGGCGCTGGCAGGACGTGATCGAACTGCTCGACGCCGGCATAGACGTCTTCACCACGATCAATATCCAGCACCTGGAAAGCCTCAACGACGTCGTCCACCGCATCACCGGCGTACGCGTCAGCGAAACCGTGCCCGACGCCGTGTTCGACCGCCTGCGCGACATCGTCCTGGTCGACCTGCCACCGCGCGAACTCATTGAACGCCTGCAACAAGGCAAGGTCTACGTCCCCGAACAGGCCGCGCACGCCCTGCAGGCATTCTTCTCACCGAGCAACCTCACCGCCCTGCGCGAACTGGCGATGCAGACCGCCGCCGACCGCGTCGACAGCGACCTGCGCGAAGCCCAGACCGCGCGCGGCCTGGCCGGCGTCACCCTGCGCCGTGGCGTGATGGTCGCCATCGACGGCCGCGGCCAGTCCGAATACCTCGTTCGCGTGGCCCGCCGCATCGCCGAGCGGCGCGACGCACCGTGGACCGTGGTGACCGTGCAGGGCGCCGATGCCGCGAACCAAGCGCAGCAGCTCGAACTCGACCGCGCCTTCGCCCTCGCCCGCCGCCTCGGCGGCGACGCCCTGGTGCTGCACGGCAACAGCATCGTCGACGCCCTGCTCGACCAGGCCGCGCGCTCGGGCGCCAGCACGATCGTGCTCGGCCGCACCCGCGAACGCCCGGTCGCACGGATGTTCAACCGTACCCTGACGCAACAGCTTATCCAGCGCGGCGCGCATTACGAGCTGACCATCGTCAGCACACCCGAAGCACGGGCGCGGGCACGCCGCTCCTGGCGCCGGCCCGGCGGTTACCTGACGCGCAGCGATACCGCCCTGGCCGTGACCTCCGCCGCGCTCGCCACCGCACTGGCCTGGGTGGCCGAACGCTGGATCGGGCTGGACGACCTCTCGCTCATCTTCATCGTCGCCGTCGTGCTGGTGGCCTCGCGCACGCGCATGGCCGCGGCCGTCATCGCCGCGGTGCTGTGTTTCCTGGCGTACAACTTCTTCTTCATCGATCCGCGCTACACGCTGCGCATCAGCGCAAGCCAGGGCGTGATCACCGTCGTGCTGTTCCTGATCGCGGCGCTGGTCGCCGGCCGGCTTGCATCGAAACTGCGGATGCAGGTCGTGGCGCTGCGCGCGACCAATGCACAGACCACCGAACTGCAGACACTGGGCCGGCAGCTCGCGACTGCGGCCGACCTCGGCCAGGTGTTGCGCGCCGGCCGCGACGCCCTGCGGCGCGCGCTCGACGCCGAGGTGGTGCTGGAGGCCGGCGATCAGCGCCTGCATGCGGAACTGCTGGGAGAAAAGGACCGTGCCGCCGCCGACTGGGCGGTGAAGCAGCGCCAGGCCTCGGGCCGCTACACCGACACCCTCGCCGGCTCGGACTGGTGGTTCCTGCCGCTGGAGCTGGGCGAACGCGAGACCGGCGTCGTCGGCCTGCGCTTTCCCGCGCAGCTGCATCGCCTCGGCATCGAACAACGCCGCCTCGCCGAGGCCATGGCCGAGGACATCGCCCAGGCCGTGGTGCGCACCCGGCTGGTCGCCGACCTGGAGAACTCGCGCATCAGCAACGAGACCGAACGCCTGCGCTCGGCGCTGCTGTCGTCGGTCTCGCACGACCTGCGTTCGCCGCTGGCATCCATCATCGGCTCGGCCAGCAGCCTGGACCACTATGCCGATGCGATGAGCGCGCAGGACCGGCACAGCCTGCTTGAGACGATCCGCATCGAAGGCGAGCGCCTGGACCGCTATATCCAGAACCTGCTCGACATGACCCGCCTCGGCCACGGCGGCCTGACGCTCAATCGCGACTGGATCGGCGTGGACGAACTGATCGGCTCGGCGGTCAGCCGGTTGCAGCGTTACGAGCCCGGCGCACACTTCGAGGTATCGATAGAGCCCGGCCTGCGCCCGATCTGGGTGCACCCGGCGCTGGTCGAGCAGGCGCTGTTCAACGTGCTCGAGAACGCAGCGAAGTTCTCGCCGCCGGGCGCGGCGATCACGGTCCGCGCGCAGTCGGTGGAAGACGGCCAGCTGCGCATCGACGTGCGCGACCGCGGGCCGGGCATCCCGGAGGACGAGCGCAAGCGCATCTTCGACATGTTCTACAGCGTCGAGCGCGGCGACCGCGGCCGCCAGGGCACGGGCCTGGGGCTGGCGATCTGCCAGGGCATGATCGGCGCGCACGGCGGCAGCGTGGAGGCCTTGCCCGGCTCCGACGGGCGCGGCACGACAATCCGGATTACGCTTCCAAGGATGGAACCGCATTGACCGCCCATGAGCGAATCCAAGCCCGATACCAGCGCCCCGCCCGCCCGCATCCTCGTCATCGATGACGAGCCGCAGATCCGCAAGTTCCTCGACATCAGCCTGCGCGCGCAAGGCCATGCCGTCGAAAGCGCGGAGACCGGACAGGGCGGCCTGGAGGCGCTGGCCACGCACGGCGCCGACCTGGTGATCCTGGACCTGGGCCTGCCCGATCGCGATGGCCATGAGGTGCTGCGCGAGCTGCGCCAGTGGTCGACCGTGCCGGTCATCCTGCTGACGGTGCGCGCCGGCGAAGACGAGAAGGTCGCCGCGCTCGATGCCGGCGCCAACGACTACGTCACCAAACCCTTTGGCGTGCAGGAACTGATGGCGCGCGTGCGCGCCCTGCTGCGTTCGCACGCCGCGCCCGCCGGCGCCCAGCCGCTGTACGACGACGGCCGCCTGCACATCGATCTGTCGCGACGCGAAGTGCACCTGCAGGGCCAGCCGGTGGCGCTGACGCGCAAGGAATACGCACTGCTGGCCCTGCTGCTGCAGCATGCCGGCCGTGTCGTCACCCAGCCGCAACTGCTGCGCGAACTGTGGGGGCCGACCCACCAGCACGACACCCACTACCTGCGCATTCTCGTCGGCAAGTTGCGGCACAAGCTCGGCGACGATGCTGCAGCGCCGCAATGGATCGCGACCGAACCCGGCGTCGGCCTGCGTTTTATCAGTCGAGACCCGACGCACACAGGCCACTGACCTGGGCGCGGGCCGGACCGGTCGCCTGCGCAGGCAGCGTCCGGCGGACAGCCAAGCGAGGGTCGGCAATGGTCAAGCAGGTGGCAGCCGGTCCTGACCGGACCTGGGCATGGATCGCACTCAAGCTGGTGCTGATCGTGGTCTACCTGCTCGGCAGCAATCGCATGCTGATCGAACGGGTGGGCCACATCGGCCTCAAGCCGGGGTTGCTGGTCTTCGCCGCGATCTGGCTGATCTGCCTGGTGTCGATGCTGGCCCTGGCGTTCCACGCGCGCACCGTGACCCGGGTGGGCTGGAGCATCGCCTTCTTCCTCGCCAGCACGATGAGCCTGAGCCACGCGCTGATCGTTTCCCGCCACCTGGGCCTGTCCGATTTCGAGCAGTTGCTGGGCCTGGTCGGCTTCGCCGACAACCTGGTCGGTTTCCACGACACCGAACTGGTCCTGGCCGTGCTGTGGTCGCTGCTGGGCGTGATGGCCCTCAACCTGCCGCCGGTCCTGCCCTCACCCACGTGGCTGCCGGCGCCGCTGGCCTGGCCCCTGCGCAATCCCGGCCTGATGCAGCTCGCTCCGATCCTGGCCATCGCCGCGATCGTGTACCTGCGCGGCGGCGAAGGCTCCAACGGTTTCCCGGGGCAATACAACCCGGCGGCGTTCGCGTTCGTACTCGCCGCCGAGAAAGTGCTGGAACCGGCAACGCCCGCGCGCGAGGAAGTCGCATTGGCCCACCCGGGCAAACGGCCATTCCGCCATGTCGTGCTGGTGATGGACGAGAGCGTGCGCGGCGACTACATCGACATCAACGTCGACGACGGCGTGGAGACCGGACTGCGCCCGCTCGGACCGGCACTGTTCAACTTCGGCATCGCCGCCTCGGCCGCCAACTGTTCCTCGACGTCCAACGCCAGCGTCCGCTACGGCGTCACCCGCGACAGCTATCTGCGCGATCTCGACGTCAACCCCTCGTTCTGGCGCTATGCCAGCCAGGCCGGTTACCGGACCATCTACATCGACGCCCAGCGCCAGGGCGGCCGGTTGCACAACTTCATGGACGAACGCGAGCGCGCCGAGATCGACGAGTTCGTGCAACTCGACGCCTCGCTGCCGCTGGACCAGAAGGACATCCAGGCCGGACGCAGGCTCAACGAGATGCTGAAGCGATCGCAGCCGAGCTTCATCTATGTCAACAAGGTCGGCTGCCACTTCCCGTACGAGGGCAAGTACCCCGCCGACCGGACGCTGTACTCGCCGACGATGGAACGCACCTACTTCAGCAACGAAGTCGATCCCAAGATCGCCAGCCAGCCCCAGGCGGACGGTACCAACAGCGAGGCGCGCTGGCGCCAGGTCAACAGCTACCGCAACTGCGTGGCCTGGAATACCCGCGAGTTCTTCCGCGAGATGCTGGCCGACGCGCCGCTGGACGACACCCTGGTGCTCTACACCTCCGACCACGGGCAGAACTTCCACGAAGACGGCAGCTCCGGTGCGCAGACGCACTGCACGATCGGCCCGGCCTCCGCCGGCGAGGGCCGCGTGCCGCTGGTCGCCATTACCCGAAAAGCCGGCGTCGCGGCACCGCTGCGCGCCGCCGCCAATGGCAACCGCGACAAGGCCAGCCATTTCAATGTCTATCCCACCGTGTTGTGGGCGATGGGGTACCCCGCTCCTGCCAGTGGCGGCAATTTCGAACCGGACCTGTTCGCCACGCTGCCGGCCGATAACCGGCGCTTCCTGTCGACCTACTTCGTGCGCTTCGGACGCGAACCGGTCTGGAATTCGCTCGGCGAATCCGAACAGTTGCGCGACGGTCTGCAGCAAGCGCTGGCGGAGGGAAGTCCGCCCGTCGCGCCAGGCACGGCAGTCGGGTCACGCTGAGCTGCCGCGGGCAAGCGCCGCGACAGGCGCTGCAACAGGGGAGTCCGACGGGCAACGCTGGCCGATCAGGCCCCGGCCAGTCGGGCGACGACGGCACGCGGGCGCTGCACGCGAGGCGTGGTCGCACGCCGCAGCGGCGAACGGTAGCCCTGCGGGTTCTGCGCCTGCCAGTGCCAGGCATCGCGGCACATGGCGTCGACGTCATGTTCGGCGCGCCATCCCAGCAACGCATGGGCAAGCGAGGGATCGGCGAAGACTTCGGCCGAGTCGCCAGGACGCCGTGCGACAACGTCGTAGGGGATGCGCCGTCCGCTGGCGCGTTCGAAGGCATGGACCAGCTCGAACACGCTGATACCGCGACCGGTTCCCAGGTTGACGGTGAAGCCGCGATCGGCGCCGACCATGTACTCGAGCGCATCGGCATGCGCGCGCGCCAGGTCGACGACGTGGATGTAGTCGCGCACGCCGGTGCCGTCGACGGTCGGGTAGTCGTTGCCGAAGACCTGCAGCCGGTCACGCTGGCCGACGGCAACCTGGCAGATGTAGGGCATCAGGTTGTTGGGTTCGCCGCACGGGTCTTCGCCAATCAGCCCCGACGGATGCGCACCGACCGGATTGAAGTAACGCAGGTTGGCGGCGCGGAAGTGCGGGTCCGAGCCGCACAGGTCCTCGATCAGTTGCTCCGCGACCAGCTTGGTGCGGCCGTAGGGGTTGGTCGCCTGCAGGGCGGCGTCCTCGCGCACCGGCACCTGGCTGGGATCGCCATAGACGGTGGCGGAGGAACTGAACACCAGCCGGCGCACGCCCGCTTCCTGCATCACCTGCAGCAGCGCGATGGTGCCGCCGATGTTGTTGTCGAAATAATCCAGCGGGCGCCGGCACGAGTCGCCCACCGCCTTCAACGCGGCGAAATGCAGCACGGCGTCGAAGCGGTAGGTGGCAAACAGCGCCGCCATCGCGCGCCGGTCGCGCACGTCGACGCGGTGCATCGACAGCGGCGCACCGACCAGCCGCTGCAATCGCTGCATCACACGCGAGGAGCTGTTCACCCCGCTGTCGGCGATGACGACCTGGTGGCCGCGTCCGGCCAGGGCCACGCAGGTATGGCTGCCGATATAGCCGGCGCCGCCGCAGACAAGGATTCGCATGGTGGATGCCCAGCTTCGGTGGCCTGTGCGCAGGAAACCAGCACCCTGCGCCGCGATGCCGGCAGGTGCTCCCCAGACGTCGGTTTTCCCTCGTCCTGATCCAAGGAACGCAGAACACCGGCATTACCGGCAGCCCGATTGTTCCTGCAGTCCCTGCACTGCGACCCGCCTTCCACCCGATCGGGCGAGGTTGCTGATGGCCGGATCGCGCCCTTCCCGCCGTTGGAATGACACGAATGCAAGGGGGGCTCACAGCCATGCGCTTGTTCCAAAACTTCCAGACCGTTGCCTTGGTGCTGTTGCTGTCGGCGTGCGCTTCCTCCGGTGGAAGCGCTACCGCGCCACCACCCAGCAGCGAGAACTCGGTAGACTCCTATCAGATCGGCATCGACGACATCGTCCAGGTGTCGGTCTGGCGCAACCCGGAGCTGGGCATCACCGTGCCAGTGCGTCCGGACGGCAAGATCTCGGTACCGTTGATCGGCGATGTCGCCGCCGGCGGCCGCACCCCGGATCAAGTCGCCAAGGACATCCAGACCCGCCTGGCCGTTTTCGTCCGCGACCCGCAGGTGGCGGTGATCCTGACCGACCTGCGCAGCCACGAGTACCTGTCGCGCGTTCGCGTAACCGGCGCCGTGCGCCAGCCGATCTCGATCCCGTATCGCCAGGGCATGACCGTCCTCGATGCCGTGCTGGCCGCCGGTGGCGTCACCGAGTTCGCCGCGCCGGCCAAGTCCGACCTCTACCGCAAGAGCGGCGAAGGCACGCGCAGCTACGCCGTCCGCCTCGACCACATCCTCGAGGACGGCGACCTGACCACCAACTTCAAGGTCGCCCCCGGCGACGTCATCACCGTTCCGGAACGCACGCTATGAACGGATCCATGGAACTTTCCGTACCGGAGTCGCGGCCGTCGATGGTGGCCACGCTGGGCCCGGTGGCGATCGAGGAATGCCGGCGCCATCCGGTGCTGCTGGCGAGCATCTTCACCGGCATCGCACTGGCCGCCCTCGCGGCAGGCCTGCTGCTGCCGAAGAAGTACAACTCGCAGACCACGATCCTGGTCGAGGAAAGCAACATCATCAAACCGCTGATGGAAGGCCGCGCGGTTCCGACCGGCGTCTCCAGCCGTGCCGGCATCACCCGCGAGGTCGCCTTCAGCCGCAAGGTGATGGACGAGGTCCTCGATACCGGCGGCTGGCTCAAGAGCCACCCGTCGCCGCTGGTGCGCGAGCAGCTGATCGAGCAGATCACCAATCGTACGATCATCTCCAACCCGCGCGAGAACCTGATCCGCGTGTCCTACACCGACACCGATGCCGGCCGCGCCCACGACGTCACCAAGCGCTTTGCCGAGCTGATCATCAAGGAGAGCCTGGCGACCAAGGAACGCGAGAGCCGCGAGGCCTACGAGTTCATCGATTCGCAGGTTCGCCAGTACCACAAGAAGCTCACCGACGCCGAATCCAAGCTCGAGGAGTACCGCAAGTCCAATCCCGACGCGCGCCAGGGCATCGACGGCGACGTCAACTCGCGCATCGGCGAACTGCGCCGCATGGTCGACAGCTCGCGCATGGAGCTGATGGACCTCAGCTCGCAGGGCGAGGCCCTGAACGCGCAACTCAACGGCGAGAACGAGATCAGCGTCGTGCAGACCCGCTCCGGCCAGCTGATGGCGCGCATGGCGGAACTGCAGAACGAGAAGGACCGGCTGCTGATGAGCTTCACCGAACAGCACCCCGACGTGGTCCGGGTCGAACACCAGCTGCGCGATCTCGAGGACGAGGTGCATCGCGAGGACGCGCGCCAGGCCGCGCAGAAGAGCGGCGCGCCCAAGACGCTGGACGGACCGGCCTCGTTCAACCCGCTCTACGGCGAGCTCAAGAGCAAGCTCTCCGAGAACCGCCGGCAGAGCGCCGCCGTCAGTTCGCGCATCGCCACGAGCCAGTCGCTGCTCGACCAGGAACTGGCACGCAGCCGCCACATCGCCGCCTCGGAAAGCACGCTCGCCGAACTGTCGCGTGACTACGAAGTCAACCGCGACCTCTACCAGGACCTGCTCAGGCGCCGCGAGAACGCGCGCGTTTCGATGGGACTCGATGCCGAGCAGCGCGGCCTGAGCTTCCGCATCCAGGAGCCGGCCAGTTACCCGCTGCGTGGCGTCGGCCTGCGCCTGACCCACGTCGCCAGTGCCGGCCTGGGCGCCGCCACGCTGGCGCCGCTGATCCTGCTGCTCGGTTTCGTCCGCCTCGATCCGCGCGTGCGCTCGCCGCACCAGGTCGAAAGCCTGGCGGCGCTGCCGGTGCTGGGCGCGGTGCCGCGCTACCAGACCGCTCCGGCGCGCCGGCAGGGAAACCGCCGTTTCATCATCGCCGCAATGATCTTCCTGCTGGTGCCGATGCTCTATGGCCTGGTCCTGATCCTGAAGATGGTGCAATCCCCATGAATGCAGCGCCGCAGCCCATCATTGAACTCGACGATGTCCAGCACGAGCGCGATCTCCAGCGTTCGATCTCGCCGGTGGCCGGCGTCACCGCACTGACACCGACGCAGCTGGAAGAGCGCGCCATCATCCACCGCGGCGCGGTCGCGCGCCCGGAGGTCGATGCCTTCCGCGAGCTGCGCACGCGCCTGCTCGCCGCGGTCGACGGCAGCTTCGTGGCCCTGGTCGCGCCGGTCAGCGCCGGCAGCGGCGGCAGCTTCGTGGCCCGCAACCTCGCCACGGCGATGGCCTTCGATGAAACCAAGAGCGCGATGCTCGTCGACTGCGACCTGCGCCATCCCTCGCAGCACCGCACGATGAAGATCGAGATTCCGCAGGGCGGCCTGGTCGACTACCTCGAGAACCCGGATGCCGAGTTCAACGACGTCGTCTACGACACCGGCGTCACCGGCCTGCGCCTGATCCCGGCCGGGACGCCGCGGGAAGTGGGCGCCGAGCACTTCTCGTCCTCGCGCATGCGCCTGTTGCTGGACTCGATCCGCAGCCGCCACCCCAACTGCTACGTGTTCCTGGACGGCCCGCCCGTGCGCGGCACGCCCGACGCCCGCATCCTGGCCGACATCGCCGACGTGGTGATCCTGGTCGCCGGTTATGGCCGCGACACCGCGGCCGCGATCTCGCTGGCAGCCGGCAACTTCGACCCGAGCAAGTTCGCAGGTGTCGTCTTCAATGAAGGCGTATGAAGGAGCGCGAATGGCCAGCGAAGGATTTCCACGGACGGCACACCGGCTGCGCCGGACGACGCTGTCCGTCGCCCTGCTCGCAGTGGCGCCCTGCGCGCAGGCGATAAAGGTCGACTATTCCCTGGGGGGATACGCGGAGTACAGCGACAACGTCGCCCTGGTCGAAACCGACCCTGACTCCGAAACCACGCTGGGCACCACCCTCGACTTCAATGTCGACGAAGTCGGCCGCAACACGACGCTGACCGCGCGCGGCGCGCTGGAGTACCTGTACTACACCAGTGGCCAGTACGACAACGACCTGCGCACCTCGCTGGCCGGACAGTTCGCCTGGACCACCTGGCAGGACCGGCTGAAGTTCATCGCCGAGGACTACGCCAGCTACGAGCCGATCGACATTCTCGTGTCGAACTCGCCGGACAACCAGCAGCAGGTGAACGTCTTCGTCACTGGCGCCAACTTCAACATCCGGCCCGGATCGGTCACCGGCGGCGAGCTGGCCGTGCGCTACAACAACTACTACGCCGAGCAGACCACCGAGTTCAATGGCGACCGCTACGCGGCGTCTGCCAGCCTGGTGCAGCGCCCGGGGCCGACCACGCGCCTGCGCCTTACCGCCGAGGCCAGCCAGGTCGACTACGACGACACCAGCCTCAACGCCAACTACCGGCGCGACGACATCTTCGGCACCTACAACCGCACCCTGGCCAACATCGACTTCGAGGTCGTCCTGGGCTATTCGTGGGTGGAACTGACCAGCTTCAACAGCAAGGACAGCTCGCCGCTGTTGCGCCTGGTCACCAACTGGCGCCCGACGCCGCGAAGCACGCTCAATGCCGGCTTCTACTACCAGTTCTCCGATGCCGCGCTGGACCTGATCGCGCGCTCGGAAGGCATCGGCGGGCCGCCCATCGGCGAACAGACCGACGAACTCAACGTCATCCCCGACGTCTACCAGCAGCGTCGATTCGAGCTGGGCTACCGCTTCACCGGCGAGCGCTGGGACTTCGAGGTCCGCCCGTACTACGAGAACAACGACTACGTCGACCCGACCATGGAGAGCGAAGGCAGCTACGGCGTCGGCGTGGGCATGACCTACCGCTTCCAGCCGACCCTGTACACCAACCTCCTGCTGTCTCGCGGCTACCGCAGCTTCGACTCGTTCGATCGCGACGACGACGACTTCGCCATCTATCTGGGACTGACCAAGTTGCTGACCGGCAACTGGAGCGTGTCCTTCGACCTGCGCCACCAGGAGCGCGACAGCAACCTTGCAGAAGCCAGCTATGACGAGAATGCCGCCATCTTCAGCGTTCGCTATACCCGCTGAAGCGGCGATCGCCGGTCGTCAGGACCGGCGAATCCGCCTGCTGCTGCTGACCGACACCCCGGTGTTGGCGCCGGGCGGCAGCGAGCGTTTCCTGCAGAACCTGGCCACGCGCCTGCCGCGCGACCAGTACCGCGTCACCCTGGTGCAACTGCATGCCGACCACATGCCCCTGCCCGGCCAGGTCTCCACGCGCCTGGCGGGCGTGCGCCTGCAATCGCTGCCGGTGCATGCGGTCTACGATCGCACCGGCCTGCGTGCATGGCTGGCGCTGCGTGCGCTGCTGCGCGCCGAGCATTTCGACATCGTCCAGTCGCAGCACGAGAAGGCCGATCTGCTCAACGCCCTGATGCCCCGCAGCGCCGGCACGGTGTACATCTCCAATCGTCGCGACATGGGCTTCAAGAAGAGCGAGCGCCTGCAGCAGGTGTTCCGCCACCTCAACGTCCGCTTCAACTCGGTGGTGGCGCCGGCGCGGCAGATCCTGTCGGGCCTGGCCCAGGGCGAGCGGCTCGACGCGCTGCAGATGACCTGGATCCCGAACGGGGTCGACACCCGCCGTTTCCACCCGGCAACCGCACAGGCGCGTCAGGACGCGCGGCGGGCGCTTGGACTGGAGCAGCACGCGGTGGTGTTCGGCTGCGTGGCACGGTTGACGGCGGTCAAGCGCCATGTCGACCTGATCGACGCCTTCGCCCTGCTCCACCGTGGCAATCCGCAGGCGCGCTTGCTGCTCGTCGGCGATGGCCCGCTGCTGGCGCCGGTCCAGGAGCGGATGCAGGCCCTTGGCGTTGCCGATGCCGTGGTGCTGCTGAGCTTCCGCGAGGACGTCGAGGCGATCCTGCCGGCCATGGACGCGCTGATCCTGGCATCGTCGAGCGAAGGCATGTCCAACGCCATCCTCGAGGCGATGGCCTGCGGGCTGCCGGTCATCGCCACGGCCGTCGGCGGCAACCTCCACCTGGTCCGGCACGAGACCAGCGGCTTGCTGGTACCGCCGCGGGATCCGCTCTCGCTGGCCGCGGCGATGCAGGCCCTGGTGCGTTCGCCGCAGCTTGGCCAGCGCATGGGCATGGCGGCGCGCAGCCGCGTCGAGCGCGAATTCTCGCTCGACGCGATGATCAACTCATTCGACCAGCTCTACCGGCGCCTGCTGAACCAGCGCACGCAGAGGTCGGCATGAACACGGCCGCGCTGTCCACGCTGCAGCTGCGCTCCAGTGCCGGCCTGTACGGCGCCGACCGCATGGTGCTGGCATTGAACGACGGCCTGGCCAGCCATGGCGTGCACAGCCGCCTGCTCAGCATCAACAACTACCGCATGCGCGAGCAGGCCCTGCATGCCCTCGCCCTGGCGCGCGGGCAGGAATCGGTGCTGCTGCCGTGCCGTGGCCGCATCGACACGGCAACGGTCAACGCACTGTCGGCACAGATCGCCATGACCGGCGCGGCCGTGGTGCACAGTCACGACTACAAGAGCGCCTTCTACGCCTGGCTGGCCACGCGCCGGCAACCTGCGCGGCTGGTGGCAACGCTGCACGGCTGGGTCGAAGGCTCCTCGTCGTTGCGGCTCTACACCCGCCTGGAGCTGGCGCTGCTGCGGCGCTTTGATGCGCTGGTGGTGGTCGCCGCAGAGCAGGTCGAACGGCTCCTGCGCGCAGGCGTACCGCGTTCGCGGATCCACCAGATCGACAACGGCATCGAGGCCACGCACGCCGACGGCGCCGGCGCGGCGGTGCTGCGCGACCGTCTCGGGATCGCGGCAGGCGCGCATGTCTTCGCCGCCGTCGCGCGCCTTTCCAGCGAGAAGAACCTGGCGATGCTGCTGCAGGCGTTCGCGCCTGTGGCCACGGCCTCCCGGGATGCGGTGCTGGTGCTGGTCGGCGACGGCCCCGAGCGCGAGGCCCTGCAGGAACAGGCGCAACAGCTGGGCCTGTTCGAAGGCCGGCAGCTGCATATCCTCGGCAAGCGCGACGACATGGCCGCGATCTACGCCATGAGCGACTGCCTGGTGCTGCCTTCTCTCAACGAGGGCATGCCGCTGGTCGTGCTCGAAGCGATGGCCTGCGAAGTACCCGTGCTGGCCAGCGCAGTGGGCGACATCCCGCGCCTGCTCGCGCACTCCGACCACGGCAGGCTGGTGCCCGCCGGCGATGTCGCCGCGTTGCAGGCCGCCCTGGTCGAAGCGTTGACGCTGCGTGGCCGGCGCGACCTTGCCGCGCGCGAGTACATCGACGCGCACCACTCGGCGCAGGCCATGGCCGCGCGCTATCTGGACCTGTACTGCCGCCTGCTGGAGACGACGCATGACTGCCGTGCGTCCTGACGCGATCAACCGCCGCGCCGGTGCTGGCGCTGCGACGCCGACAGACGCCAGCGGAAGCGGCAGCGGCGACGCGGCGCAACCGCGCTTCCCGCTTGCCGCCCGCGCCCTGCGGCAGAACCTTCCGGGTGGGCGGGCCGCCATCGTCCGCGGACCGGCCGGCCGTGGCAGCGCACCCGCCGCGGCCGCCATCGCGCGCGCGGCCGAGACCACGCGTGCGCCGCGCAACTACCCGCTGTACCTGTTCCTGGTCCTGTTGCCGCTGCAGAACATCACCACCGGCTACCTGCCCAACATCGGCGGCGGCGTGAACTTCCTCAACGTCATGTTCGTGCTGTCGCTGGCAACGGCGTTCATGATCCGCGGACGCCTAGCGCACGGCGAGCCGATCAACTTCTGGGTGATGGCCTACGCCGCCTACGCCGTGTTCTCGCTGTCGATCGGCTATCAGTACGTCAGCGACACCGAGACCCACTTCAACCAGCTCAAGGACCACCTCATCGCGGTGTTCATGCTGTACCTGGTGCAGATGAGCGTGCGCGACTGGCAGGGACTGCGGATGATCGTGCTGGTGATGCTGGTGCCGCTGCCCTACATCGCCAAGGTGGTCTGGGTGCAGCACCAGAGCGTGTTCCACGATCACTACACCGACGACCTGCGCATCAGCGGCACCTTCTCGCTGCTCGGCGCCAACGAGTTCGCCGCCTTCTGCGTGACCGTCGCCGTCGTGCTGTTCGCGCTGCTGCTGGCCTGCCGGCTGCCGCGCAAGTGGAAGCTGGTGCTGGCCGGCGGCATCGCCTGCATGGTCCTGGGCGTGCTGTATGCCTATTCGCGTACCGCCTACATCAGCCTGATCGTCGGCATGGTGGCGGTGATCCTGGTATGGCGCGGCCGCTGGAAGCTGATCCTGCCGCTGGTGCTGGCCGCCGCGATCCTGCCGGGCCTGTTGCCATCGTCGGTGGTGGAGCGATTCGACAGCACCACGGTCGAGGAAGGCCAGCGCGATGAAAGCACCGAGATGCGCATCGAATACTGGAAGGTCGCGTGGGCCAACTTCCTGCGCCACCCGGTGACGGGAACGGGCTTCCACACCTTCCACCACCGCGAGATCAATCCGTACGGCAAGGACACGCACAACCTCTACATCCGCACCCTCAGCGAAGGCGGCGTGATCGGTGCGGTGATGCTGCTGGGCGTGCTGCTGTCGTTGCTGTACACGGCCTGGCGCGGGCTCACGCGCTCGCGCTCCGGCACCTGGCAATACGCACTCGCGCTGGGCCTGCTAGGCGCCTGGATATCGATGATCATCAGCAACCTGTTCGGCGACCGCTTCACCTACTACCCGGTGGTCGCCTACTTCTGGACCTACGTGGCGCTCGTGGTCAAGGCACGCCATCTGCCCGCCGAGGACATCCCGCGATGACGGTTCCGATTCGCTCCTGGCTGCGTTACCTGCTCGCCGTGTGCAGCCACTACAGCGGCGTGGACTGGCTGTACCGCCACGTCAGCGGCGCCGGGCTGGTGATCCTCATGCTGCATCGACTGCGCGATGAGCACGATCCCTACCCGCTGAGCATGTCGCGCGCCCACCTGCGCCAGATCATCCGCTGGCTGCGCGGCCAGCAGGCACTGGTGGGCCTGGGCGAAGGGCTGCGCGATCTCTCGCCGGCGGCGTCGCAGCGGGTGCGCTATGCCCTCACCTTCGACGACGGCTACCACGACAACCTCGGCCTGATCGACGCCAGCCTCGGCCATGTGCCTGCCGTGGTCTACGTCGCCACCGGCCACATCGGTGGCGAGCCGATCTGGGCCTACCGCCTGGCCCACGCGATCGAGTCGCGCAGCCGCGACCAGGTCGATCTCGGTGGACTGGGCCTGGGCCATTTCGACCTCGCCGAGGCCGACGACCGCTATCGCCTCTACGCCCTGCTCCCGGCGCGCCTGAAGGAACTCGAGCCGGCCGAACTGGAGGCCTGGGTCGATCATCTGTGCGAGCAGGCGCGACCGCGCCCGATCCCGCACGAGAACCGCGAGATGCTCGACTGGGACGATGTCCGCAAGCTCTACGTCAACGGCATCGAGATCGGCGGCCACACCTGCAGCCACGCCATCCTCAGCCGGCTCGACGAAACCGCCGCGCGCGAGGAGATCGGCCTGGCCCATGCCAGCATCACCTCCGAACTGGGCATGCCGCCGCGCCACTTCGCGTATCCCAATGGCGGCAGCGCCGACTTCGGCGAACGCGATGTGCGGCTGGTGCGCGAAGCAGGCTTCGAGACCGCAACCACCTCCATCGAGGGCATCAACCGCCCCGGCGCGGATCCTTACCGGCTGATGCGGTTCAACGTCCACGACGAACGCTTCCTGGCACCGTCCGGACGCCTGTCCAGGGCGCTGTTCTTCAGCGAGACCAGCGGCCTGCTGGGCTGGCTGCGCGGCTGCCGCCAGCCGGCCGAACCGTTCCGCGACAGCAGCATGCAACCAGGATGACGACGTGACCACAAGCGCCGCCAACGGACCGGCAAGACTGCCGATCCTGATGTACCACGGCCTGCACGTCGACGCCGATTCGCGTGGGCGCTTCGACCCGGTGTACAGCGTCACGCCGGAGCGGTTCGCGCGCCAGCTCGACTGGATCCAGGCGCAGGGCTACCGCTGCCTGCTGCTCGACGAGGCGATGCAGCAGCGCGGCGATCGCGCGGTGGTGATCAGTTTCGACGACGGTGATGTAACCAACGTCGAAGCGGCGCTGCCACTGCTGGTCGAGCGCGGCATGAAAGCCGAATTCTTCATCACCACCGGCTACATCGGCGCAACCGGGATGCTGTCCGCCGACGAGGTCCGCCAGTTGGCGGCGGCCGGAATGGGCATCGGCTCGCACGGTTGCAGCCACGCCTTCCTCGAGGATCTCGACACCACCGCGCTGATGTCGGAACTGGACGACAGCCGCTGCCGCCTGCAGGCACTGAGCCGGCGTCCGGTCGATGCCATCGCGCTGCCGGGCGGACGCGGCGGCGAACGCGAGCTGCAGGCCGCGCACGGCCTGGGATACCGGCACCTGCTCGGTTCCGTGCCCGGACCCAACCTTCGCGCCCGCGGCGACCGCTGCCTGCAACGCCTGGCCATCACCCGCGCCATGGGCATGCAGGACTTCGCCGCGCTCGTACGCTGGCACGGCCTGGCGCCGCGGCTGCTGCAGGCGCGTCACGCGGCACTCTCCCTGCCCAAGCGCGTGCTCGGCAACCAGGGCTACCAGCGCCTGCGCGAGCGACTGCTATGACGGCAGGGGCGATCACTGCCGAAAGCGTCTTCTGGCTGAGCATCGGCGTGGTCGCCTATGCCTACGCCGGCTATCCGTTGCTGGTCGCGCTGCTGTCGCAGCGCTATGGACAGGTGCCCTTCGAATCGCGGATCTGCCCGGCCCTGACGGTCATCGTGGCGGCCTACGACGAAGAGCTGCGGATCGCCGCGCGCATCGACGACATCCTCGCCCAGGACTACCCGGCGCAGCGTCTGCAGGTGCTGGTGGTCAGCGACGGCAGCCGCGATGGCACCGCCGACGCTGCCGCCATCGGCGACCCGCGCGTGCGCGTGCTGGCGCTGCCGCGCAACGTCGGCAAGGCCGCGGCGATCAATGCCGCCATGCGCAATGTCGAAACCGAACTGGTGGCCTTCACCGACGTCCGCCAGCGCTTCGCACCGCGTGCGCTGCGTGCGCTGGTGGCGCCGTTCGCCGATCCGGCGGTTGGCGCGGTGACCGGCGACCTGGTGATCGCCGCCGCCCACCGCGGCGGAGCCACCGAGGGCGTCGGCCTGTACTGGCGCATGGAGAAGCGCCTGCGCTGCGACGAGGCGCGGCTGGGCTGGCTGCACGGCGTCACTGGCGCCATCCACGCCATCCGTCGCGACCTGTTCCGGCCGATCCCCGCCGGCACCGTGCTCGATGACATGTGGATGCCGCTGCAGGTGCTGTGGTCCGGGCACCAGGTCTGGATGTCGCGCAGCTCGATCGCGCACGACCACGCCAGCACCAGTGCCGACGAGGAGTTCCACCGCAAGCTGCGCACCCTGGCCGGCAACTGGCAGTTGCTGGCGCGCATGCCGTCCTTGATGAACCCGTTTTCCAACCCGGTGTTCTTCGCCTGGTTCTCGCACAAGTTCCTGCGCCTGCTGGTGCCATGGGCGCTGTTGCTGGCGCTGGTCTCGTCGGCGCTGGCACCGGCGCCGTTCTACCGTTGGGCGTTCTACGCGCAGTTGCTGGGCTATGCAGGCGCGATGATCGGCCTGGGCCTGCCGAAGCTGGCGGCGCGCTTGCCGCTGCTGCCTGCGGCCAGCGGTTTCGTGATGCTCAACCTGGCCGCGCTGCTGTCGCTCCCTGCCTCGCTGGCGGGTCCTTCGCGCCTGTGGCGCAAGCACTGAGCCGCACTGATCGACGCGACATGGCACGCATCCTCGCCCTGACCAGCCGCCTGCCCTACCCTCCGCGAGAGGGTCACCAGCTGCGCGCCTGGCACCTGCTCAAGGCGCTTGCTTCCCGGCACGAGGTCACGCTGCTCAGCTTCCTGCGCCGCAACGACACGCTCGACGAAGCCGGCCCACTGCGCGACGTGCTGGCGCGGCTGGAGACCTTCCCGATCGCCAGCGAACATTCGCGCCCGGCGCTGGCAGCCGCCCTGTTGCGCGGAACACTGACGCGGTCGCCATTCCTGGCCGCCAAGTACGACTCGCCAGCGCTTCGCCGGCGCCTGGCCGAACTGTCACGCGACGCCGACCTGGTCCACTTCGACATGCTGCCATTGATGGCGCACGCCGACTGCGTGCCGGCTGGCGTGCCGGTCGCCCTCAACGCCCACAATGTCGAACACCATCTGCTGGCCAAGCGTGCGCAGATCGAACCGGGCCTGGCCGCGCGCGCGTTCCTGTCGACGCAGGTGGCGCCGCTTCGCGCCTTCGAGCGCGCCGCGTGCCTGCGCGCCGATGCGATCCTCGCCTGCTCGGATCCGGACGCGCAGTCGCTGCGCGAGCTGGCGCCAGGTTGTGACGTCGAAGTCATCGCCAACGGCGTCGACCTCGACAACAACCGGCCTGCAGCCGATGCGCCCGATCCGCGGCGTCTGGTGTTCGTCGGCCAGATGGGCTGGTTTCCCAATCGCGATGGCGTCGACTGGTTCCTGCAATCGGTGTTCCCCAAGATCCTCACGGCACGTCCGGACGCGCAGTTCGTCCTGGTCGGAAAGGCCGATGGCTTCCAGGTGCCCGAACCTGTCGCGACAAACGTCCAGCTGGCCGGCTTCGTCGATGACCTGCGTCCGCACGTGCACGAGGCCGCGGTCTATGTCGTCCCATTGCGCGCCGGCAGCGGCACGCGGCTGAAGGTGCTCGAGGCGATGGCGCTGGGCAAGGCGATCGTGACCACGACCATCGGCAGCGAGGGCATCGCCCTGCGCCACGACGAGAGCGCGCTGTTCGCCGACGACGCGGGTAGTTTCGCCGCCGCCGTGGTGACGCTGATGGACTCGCCGGACAAGGTCGCGCGCATGGCTGCGGCGGCGCGGCAACTCGCCGGGCAACGCTACGGCTGGGACGCGATCGGCGCGCAGTTGCTCGATCGCTACGGGCGTCTGCTGGCACCTTCGGCTGACCGTGCCCATGCATCGTCGTCGTCAGGGATCAGCATCCCGACGCCGACCCCGCCGGTGGCCAGGCAACCGGCGGCATAGCCGGCGCCGCAGCGCCATCCGGCATTACTTCGGCGCATAGCCAGGATTCGCACAATTCATTTTACGCAGGCGCAGACGGGCTGCGAGATTCGATCCTGACCTCCTGTCAGGACCAACCCTTGGCCAGCATTCCCTGCTTTGCGAACGCAGACACCGCCAAGGCGGCTTCGCCCAGCCCCATGAGCCACTGCATCGCGTGACCTGCACCGCCGAGGCGGCAAGCGGCCGCGGCTATGACACAAGCATCAGCAGCGGCCGTGCGTGGTACGCGGTCGGGGTGCTGCTGGTGGCCTACATCTTCTCGATCATGGACCGGCAGATCCTCACTTTGCTGGTCGATCCGATCCAGCAATCACTGGGCGTCAACGACACACTGATCGGCCTGCTGCACGGCTTCACGTTCGCCGCCTTCTACGCAGTGGCCGGCCTGCCGATTGCACGCGTCATCGATCGTGGCGATCGGCGCTGGATCATCGCCATCGGAATCGCGATCTGGAGCGTGGCCACGGCCGCAGGCGGACTCGCCGGCGAATACTGGCACCTGCTGCTGGCACGCATCGCCGTCGCCGTCGGCGAGGCGGTACTGCTGCCGGGCGCGGTGTCGCTGCTGGCGGACCTGTTCTCCGGCAGCGAGCGCGGGCGCGCCATGGGTGTGTTCGGAGCGGCCGGACCGCTGGGCTCCGGCATCGGCCTGATCGCCGGCGGGCTGTTGCTGGCCGCCTACACCGCGTCGCAGCCGGTGCTGCCACTGCTCGGAGCCATCGAACCGTGGCGGGCCACGTTCATCGCCGTCGGGCTTCCCGGCGTCATCGTCGCCGCGGTCATGCTCACCATTCCCGAACCGAGGAAACGGAAGCGCGGGGCGAACCCGGTGGCGACAGCCACTGCGCCCGAAGTACCCGTTGCGGCGGTCCTGACCTACCTCGGCGCCAACGCACGGACCGTCGTTTCGCTGTTCGTCGGCGCCGGATTCTTCTACACCGGCGTCTACGCGTGGGCCGGTTGGGCTCCGACTTTCTTCGTGCGCGAGTTCGGCTGGACCTACCCGCAGATCGGCAAGGTATTCGGCCTGGCACTGGCGATTGCCGGGCCCACCGGCGCCCTGCTCGGCACATGGCTTGGCGACCGTTGGCGCAGGAAGGGAGTCGCCCACGGCTACCTGCGCGTGGCACTGACCGCTGCCATTGGCCTGACCACGGTGGCCAGCGCGATGGTGCTGGCGCCAGGCGCGGACCTCGCGGTGATTTTCCTGGTCTTGAGCGCCGGCTTTTCGTTCTTCCTGTTCGGCGCCGGCCCTGCGGCCATCGCGCAGATCGCGCCCGGCCGCATCCGCGCACAACTGACGGCGCTGTACACCGGTGGATTGAACCTGATCGGCGCCGGCCTGGGGCCAGTCGCGGTCGGCGCACTCACCGACTACGTCCTGGACGACCCCAAGGCGATCAAGTTCTCGATGCTGGCCATCTTCGTGGCCTCGGGCGTGGTGGCGATCGTGTTGTTCCGCAGCGGCGTCCACGGCTATCGCCGGACGCTCGACTACGCCGCCGCATGGGAGGCCGCAATCGAGCTCCCGCCGAACGCAGCCGCCGCGACGAACGCCAGTCGCTGATCGCGATCGCCTGCCCACATCGCCCCCTTTCCCCCAGGAAGAGACACGAATGCTTGGTTTGATGATGGACCGTCCGCTGCTGATCAGTGGCCTTCTCGAGCATGCGCAGCGCCAGTTCGCCGACGTCCAAGTGGTGTCGCGCGAAATCGACGGCACGGTACTGCGCTACACCTATCGCGATCTGGCCACGCGCGCCCGCCGCCTCGCCAGGGCATTGGCAGGCCTCGGCATGGGCCATGGCTCCCGGGTGGCGACGCTCGCCTGGAACAACCATCGCCACCTCGAGGCCTACTTCGCGGTCTCCGGCAGCGGCGCGGTCCTGCATACCTGCAATCCGCGACTGCACCCGGAACAGCTGGCGTACATCCTCAATCTCGCCGAGGACAGCATCGTGCTGTTCGACAGCAGTTTCCTGCCGCTGCTGGAGAAAGTGGCCGCGCAATGCCCCGCCATCGGCGCGTTCGTACTGATGGGGCCGGTGGCCAGCATGCCTGCGCATTCGAGCCTGCCCAACCTGCTGTGCTACGAAGCGCTGCTCGATGCGCACGACGATGCGTTCGAGTGGCCCGTGTTCGACGAACGCACGGCCAGCGCGCTGTGCTTCACCTCCGGCACGACCGACCTGCCCAAGGGCGTCCTGTATTCGCACCGGTCGACCCTGCTGCACAGCTTCGCCCTGGGCCTGCCCGACTCGCTGTCGTTGTCGGCGCGGGACTGCGTGATGCCGGTCGTGCCGATGTTCCACGTCAATGCATGGGGCATTCCCTACGCCGCCCCGATGAACGGCTGCAAGCTGGTGCTGCCCGGCCCGCACCTGGACGGCGCGAGCCTGTTCGCGCTGATCGAACGCGAACAGGTGACCTGCAGCGCCGGAGTACCGACGATCTGGCTCGGCCTGGCCCAGTACATGCAGAGCAACGGCGTGCGTCCGACCACCATGCGCCGCTCCGCGGTCGGCGGTTCGGCGATGCCGGAGTCGCTCATCCGCACGTTCGCCGAATCGTTCGATGTCGAAGTTCGCCATTGCTGGGGCATGACCGAGACCAGCCCGCTGGGCACGCAAGGCGTGCCACTGGCAAAGCACGCCGGCATGAGCGCGGACCGGGAGTACGCGCTGCGCAGCAAACAGGGGCGCTGCGTGTTCGGGGTCGAGCTGAAGATCGTCGACGGCGAGGGCGACGCGTTGCCTCGCGACGGCAAGGCCGCCGGTGAACTGCTGGTGCGCGGGCCCTGGGTCGCATCCGCGTATTTCAGGTCCCACACGCCCCTGCTGCGCGATGGCTGGTTCGCCACCGGCGACATCGCCACGATCGATGCGGACGGCTTCGTCCAGATCACCGACCGGGTCAAGGACGTGATCAAGTCCGGCGGCGAATGGATCAGTTCGATCGAGCTGGAGAACGCCGCCATGGGCCACCCCGCCATCGCCCTGGCGGCGGTGATCGGCGTCCGCCATCCGAAATGGGACGAACGACCGGTGTTGTGCGCGGTGAAGCAGCCGGGCCAGGAAATCGACAAGGCAGCGATTCTCCAGTTCCTGGCCGACCGGGTCGCCCGTTGGTGGCTGCCCGACGAGGTGATCTTCCTCGACAGCCTGCCGCTCGGCGCCACCGGCAAGGTCCAGAAGGTGGAGCTGCGCCGCCGCTACGCGCACGTGCTGTCGAGTACCTGAACCCAACTCCAACCCTTCCAACGAGAGGAACCAGAAAATGCAGAAGATCAAGGGCGCATGCCTGTGCGAAAGCGTTCGCTACGAAAGCGATGGTCCGGTGGCAGTGGTGGCGACCTGCCACTGCACCCATTGCCAGAAACAGTCCGGCAGCGCGTTCTCGGTGAACGTGGTGGTCCCCATGGCGACGCTGCGGCTGGAGGGAAACTCCCTGGCCACGTTCGACGACGTCGGCGACAGCGGCCTGCCGGTACGGCGGCATTTCTGCCGGCGCTGCGGTTCGCCAATCCATACCGTGCTCGATTCGATGCCGGGGATGGCCGTGATCAAGGCCGGCACGCTCAACGATCCTTCCTGGGTCCGGCCGCAGGTTGAACTCTGGTGCCTGTCGGCGCAGCCCTGGACCCTCAGCCCTGCCAACACCGACCGCTTCGACCAGAACCCGCCTGCGCAGTAGGCAAAGGCGGCCTCTCATGAACGATCGCCATAACCGTCATTCGACAACGCCGGCCTGCCGACTCGCCAGCCTTTTCGATCGCCAGCGAGCGGCATTCGCGGCCCACCCCTACCCGGGCATTGCCGAGCGCCGTCACCACCTGCTGGCGCTGAAGTGCCAGCTGCTGCGCTACCAGGACGTGCTCGCAGCGGCGATGAGCCGCGATTTCGGCTCGCGTTCCCCGGCCGAGTCCAAGATGCTTGACATCCTCGGTACGACGCTCGAGATCAACCACGCGCTCTCGCGCCTGCGGCGGTGGATGAAGCCCAGTCGCCGTTCGACCGAACTGCTGTTCCTGACCAACAGCCTGCAGGTGCACTACCAGCCCAAGGGCGTCGTCGGGGTGATCACACCGTGGAATTTCCCGCTCTACCTGTCGCTGGGTCCGTTGGCCATGGCACTGGCTGCTGGCAACCGCGTGATGATCAAGATGCCCGAAGCGACGCCCCACACCAACGCGGTGCTGCAGGAAATGCTGGCCGCGGCATTCGATGAAAGCCAGGTCGCCCTGGTCGGTGAGGAACTCCTCGACCCCAACGAATTCACGTCGCTGCCCTTGGACCATATCGTCTTCACCGGTTCGCCTGCGGTGGGGCGGGCGGTCATGCGCACCGCGGCGGCGAACCTGACGCCGGTGACCCTGGAACTGGGCGGCAAATCGCCTGCCGTGGTCATGCGCGACTACCCGCTGGCAGACGCAGCGGCACGCATCACCCATGGCAAGGCGACCAACTGCGGCCAGATCTGCGTATCGCCGGACTATGCGCTGGTGCCGCGCGAGCGCATCGAGGCCTTCGTCAGCGCCGCACGAGACACGTTCATCTCGATGTTCGGCAGCCGAACCGCGGGCAATCACGATTACACCAGTGTCGCCAGCGAACGCCAGCACGCACGGATTCTCTCGCTGCTCGAGGATGCTCGCGCCAGAGGCGCGCGGATCACCGTCTGCGGCGACGACGACGGCGGCCGGGGCCGGCAGATGCCGCTGCACATCGTGACTGGCGTCCGGCTGGACATGCGGCTGATGAGCGAGGAAATCTTCGGGCCGATCCTACCGGTCGTTGCCTACGACCACCTCGATGAAGCCATCGACCACATCAACGCCGGTCCACGCCCCCTGGCCCTGTACTGCTTCAGCCACGATCCGCAGGCGCGCCAACGGTTGCTGCAGCGGACCCACTCTGGCGGCGTCACCATCAACGACTGGGGCTGGCACGTGATGAACCACGACGCCCCTTTTGGCGGCATCGGCAACTCGGGCATGGGCACCTATCGCGGCGTCGAAGGGTTCCGCGAGCTCTCCCACGCCAGGACCGTGTTCAAGCGTCACCGCTTCTTTCCGACGCAGTTGTTCCATCCGCCTTATGGAACCCGCGTGCAGCGCCTGCTGATGCGTGCGTTCCTCGGCAAGGCCGACACGGCGCTGGACTGGGACATCGCGCCGGACTGAATGGCGCAGCCGTCAACGGACCGGCTGCGCAGGTTCCCCCCGGTCGTCGCGCTCCAGCGGCCTGAGCAGCCACCGGCACAGCGCCGGCAGGAACACGATCGCCGCGACCATGTTGACGACGAACATGAAGGTCAGCATCACCCCCATGTCGGCCTGAAACTTCAGGTCGGAGAAGATCCACAGCGCCACTCCGAGCGCCAGCGTCAACGCGGTGTAGAAGATCGCCACTCCGGTGGTCTTGAGCGCCACGAAGTAGGCCTCGCCGACGGTCTTGCCGCCGCGCATTGCCTCCGCCATGCGAGCAAACAGGTAGATCGCGTAGTCCACGCCGATGCCAACGCCCAGAGCCACCACCGTCAGGGTGTTGATCTTCATGCCGATGCCCAGCTGCACCATCAGTGCGTGGCCCAGTTCGGTCACCAGCACCAGCGGCAACACGATGCACAGTGCCGAGCGTGCGCTGCGGAACGACACCAGGCACATCAGGAATACCGCCGCATACAGCAGGTACAGGATGCGGTGCTCGACCGCGCGCACGGTATCGTTGACCGCCGCGGCAACGCCGATATGGCCGGTTCCCAGACGAAGATTGACCTCGTCGCTGCTGAACGCCTGCCCTCGCGCCTCGGCGGCCCTGGCGTCGGCTGCCAGCTTCTCGCGCAGGTTCACGTCGCTGCCGGCAGCGGCACCGTTGCGCTCGCGAAACCCGCGCACGGCCGCGATGACGCGGTCAATGGTTTCGGCGCGGTGGTCGCTCAGGAATATCGAGACCGGCATGGCCGAACAGTCGGCGTTGAGCAGGCCGGAATCGGTTTCGAATCCCTGTGTCGCTACGCGCAGGCTGTCGGGGTCGCGCGGCAGCACGCGCCAGCGCACCGAACTGTCGTGCCAGCCGGCGTTGACGATCTTGGCCGCCATCGGCAGGGCGATCACCTGCTCCACGCCGTCCACCGTGCCCATGTGCCAGGCGAAGCGGTCGATCAGGTCCATGGCCTTGAAACTGAGCGTGCAGGCATCCGGCCGCGCTTCGGCGATGACGTTGAGGATGTCGATGCTCAGCGCGAACCTGTCGGCGATGAGCCGCGCATCCTGGTTGTAGCGCGCCTGCGGTCTCAGCTCGGCCACGCCCGGCTCGGAATCGCCGATCTTCACCTCGTCGCCGCGCTTTTCTGCCGCGAACCAGATCACCACGCCCAGCACGATCACCACCGCTGCGGGAAGCGGACGACTCAGCCGCGCCAGCAGTGCCCAGACCCGATCGAAGCGGGTCAGCTGACGCAGCCGGTACTCGCGCTTGCGCTCCAGGTTGCCCAGGCGGGTGTGGCTGAGCAGCACCGGCAACAGCACCAGGTCGGTCAACACGATGATCGCGACCCCGACCGTTGCCGTGATCGCCAGCTCATGGATGATCCGGATCGGGATCACCAGGATCGCGGCGAAGCCGATACAGCCGGCGGCCAGCGCCACCGCACCGGGGACCAGCAGCGCCCGGAATGCACGTCGCGCGGCCTGCTCCGCCGGCACGCCGCGGCGGCAGCGCAATTCATCGGTGGTGCCGTCTTCCAGGCCGCCGAAGAACAGCTCGCCACGGAAGCGGTTGATCATCTGCTCGCCGTGGCTGACCGCGATGGCGAAGATCAGGAACGGCGTCAGCATGTTCATCGGATCCATGCCAAAGCCGAACAGGCGCAACGCACCCAGCATCCAGACGGTGGCGACCAGGGCGCAGGCCACGGTGAGTGAGGCGAGCTTGACCGACGTGGAATACAGGAACAGCAGCAGCCAGGTCAGCCCGACCGTGACAGCGAAGAACTTGATCACCGAGCGCGCACCGTCGGCGATATCGCCCACGACTTTGGCGAAACCGATGATGTGGACCGTGACGCCCGCCTTCTCGTACTTGCTGCGGATCGCCTCCAGTTGCCCGGCGACAGCCTGGTAGTCCAGTCCCGGGCCGGAATCCTCCGCAACCAGGTCCGCCCAGACCATGGCCCCCGACCAGTCCCTGGCCACCAGGCGGCCGAGGATGCCCGCCTTGAGGATATTGTCGCGGATGACCTGGAACTGCTCCGCCGTGGCGGTCGTCCCATCGAAGGTATCGGGTACCACGTTGCCGCCGGCAAAGCCGTCCTCCACCACTTCGACGAAGCGCACGTTGGGCGTGTAGAGCGATCGCACGCGCGCGTCATCGGTGGCTTCCATGGCCATCACGTCGGCGGTCACGCCTTCGAGCGTGCTGAAGAAGTCCGGCGTGAACATCCTGCCGTCCTTCGCCATCACCGCGACCAGGACACGGTTGGCCGCGCCGAACTCGCCCTCGTATTCGAGGAACGTGCGCATGTACTCGTGCTGCAGCGGGACCTGCTTCTTGAACCCGGCATCCACCTTCAGCTGGCTGGCGAAGTACAGCATCGCCAGCGTGATGGCGGCGAAAGCCAGCAGGATCAGCGGGCGGGCGCCGAAGACGCACTGTTCGGCAAGCCGGCTGAAGCGACCGTGCGGAGGAAGGTTGTCATGCATGCTGTTGCCTCTGCGCTTGCCGGTCATGGCGCCGGGACCGTCATTGCCACACGGCCGACGCCGCGGTCGCCGAAGACGAGGACCGCGTTGCCGGCAACCGGCAGCGCCGCAGCCAGCGTCGGCGTATCGCCGGTCCTGACGGTGTGAGTCAGTCGGCGGAAGCCGGCGTCGCCGCGATCGCGCCGCAGCACCACACCATCGGCGCCGACCAGCACCGCGCCGCCCTCGGGCAGTGCGGCTGCGCCCATCAGTGCCGTGGCGACACCGGACTCGACCGCCGTCCAGCTTGTGCCCAGGTCGCGGGATTCGAACACTTTCCCGCGCATGCCAAAGGCAAGCACATGCTCACCTGACCAGCCGATCACGCCGAACATCGAGCCGTTGTACGGCAGCTTGCCGCGCACCCATGTGGCGCCGTCATCGCGGGAGCGGTAGACGCTGCCACGTTCGCCCACGATCACCAGGCCACCTGAGCCGGTACGGGCGATCGCGTTGAGGTGCGGGTCACTCTCGTCGCCCAGCTCGAGCTGGTCGTCGCTGAAGACCCAGTCGGCGGTTGCGGGTGCCGTCGGTACCGCCGAGACCACCGGCTGTGCGGCCTGCGTATCGTCGGCACCGCCCGGCAGCGTCTGCGTCACCCAGGTCCTGCCGCCATCGTGCGTTTCCAGCAGCAGCGAATAGGCGCCGATTGCGAATCCGTGGCGGGCGTCGACGAACAACAGGTCCATCACCGGCGTGCCGTGGGCAGGATCGGCGTCGTCCGCCGTCCAGGGCGCCGCACGTTGGCGGACCCAGCTCCGGCCGGCATTGCTGGAGTGCACGATCACCCCGTCATGGCCTGCAGCCCACACCGAGTCACCGACCGAAGCGATCGCGACGAGCGTGCTGCGGGTCGGAACCGGCACGGCCTGTCGCCAGGCCTGCCCGTCGCCAGACAGCAGCACCAGCCCGCGCTCACCTACCGCGACATAGCCGTGGCCGACGAGGCCGGCATCCAGCAGGAGCGCACCCTCGCCACGCCTCGTGGCGTCTGCGGGAAGAAAGGCCGGGTCAGGCAGGGGACCGGTCGCACCGGCGGGGAGGGCAAGCGCTCCGGCGAGCACCAGAAACGGCGCGCGCAGGCGCGGACACGGATGCGACATGCAGGTTCCTGTTGTCAGCGCACGCCAGAAGCGCGGAGGTTCTGGGGCGAATAGGCAGCCGGGCTGGTCTGGTGCGTGAAGTCACGAGGCCGGTCTTCGTTGTCGAGGAACACGGCGTTGTAGCGTCCCGACTTCAGGTCGTAGTGCACGTCCGCACCGGTCCAGAACAGAGGCACCTCGTAGTACTGGATCGGCAGCGCCTCCGAGTAACGCCAGATCTTTCCCGCACCGTCGTAATGGTCCACCTGCAGGATCTGCCAGCTGTCCTCGTCCAGGTAGAACGTGCGTCGCGGATTGATGTGGCGCATTCCCGGCTTCAGCGTCGCTTCCACGACCCAGACCCGGTGCAGCTCGTAGCGGAGCTTGTCGGGATTGAAATGGCCTGGCCGCACCAGTTCGTCGAGCTTGCTCAGCTTGGCCCGGTAGGCATTGTAGGGCACGTACATTTCCTTCTTGCCGACCAGCTTCCAGTCGTACCGGTCCATTGCGCCGTTGAACATGTCGTACATGTCGTTGGTGCGCAGGCCGTCGGATGCCGTCGCCGGGTTGTCGTAGGCGATGTTGGGCGCGCGCCGCACGCGGCGCTGGCCCGGGTTGTAGACCCAGGCCTGGCGCGGCGAGACCGCATCGTTGATGGAGTCGTGCACCAGGATCACCTGCCCGGCCAGGCGCGCCGGCCCGAGGACTTCCTGCTTGAAGTACGAACCGACGTTGTTGATGGTGTCCGAGGTGCTTCCCTGCTTGTCGTACGGCACCAGAAGGTCCTCGCGGATGCGCACCAGGTTGTACGTGCCGCCGGCCGTGACCGGAGCCTGGTTGTCGAAGATCTGCGAGGAGAAGCCGCGGTACTTGAGCTTGTGATTCCAGACCGCCTCGGCCCCGGTGCTGGGCGCGCGAAAGGGAATGCCGCCGCCGGTGCAGCCCTGCACACCGGCGCTGTCGCCGACCAGCTTGCAGGCAGCGGCATTCTTCGCCGTTGCGTCGTATACCCACTGCGGAAACGCGGCCGTGCGGTGGCTCGGGTAGACATCGACCCGGTAACTTTTGTAGCGCGCCAGCATCGCGCGCAAGCCAGGCGACAGCCTGTGCTGGTACTTGTCGGCGTTGGCCGCGGTGATCTGCAGGACCGGCTTCTCGGCGGCGAATGGATCGGGATGGTGGCGGCGTGGCTGATAGCCGGGTTGAGGCTTGGCCAGGCCACCGGTCCACGGCGGTATGGAACCGTCTGCGTTCGCGCCTTGTTCGGCCCCCATGGGCGTCGCGGCAAAGGCCACGCCCGGCACCAGCAGGCCGACCCCGACAAATGCTGCGCAAAGTGCGCTCGACTTCCGAAGATTGATGCTCATCGCGGTGTCTCCCATCAGAATGAGTACTTCACGCTGGCCGACGCGAAGTCGCGATCGGAAATCTGGTTGTAGGGTTCGGCGCCACCGAAGGCGGTGTAGCTGATGTCGAGGACCCAGCGGTTGAGGTAGTTGGCTTCCATGCCCACGGTCAGCGACATGCGCCCCTCCAGGAAGTTGCCGCCTGGCCCGGGCGTGGTGCCCTGGACGTCGTGGTTGAGGCCGATGCGCGGCCCCAGGTTGACCGGACCGCCCAGCACCGAGTTGAAGTCGGCGCGCGCGGCGATTCGGTACCCCCACGAGAAATCCGTGGGCAGTCCGGCGCCGGGCAACGTCTGTGCATTGCGCAGGCAACCGGGCGTGGACAGGCCCGTGCCTGGAATCAGTGGCGTGCTTCCGGTTCGTGGATCCGGCGAACCGAACGTGCCGACGTCGGCAATGGCGCAGCCACCGCCAGTGTCGGTGCCCTCCCCTTCGAAGCGCAGTCGCGACCGGTCCGGCAGGTTGTTGATCAACGTTGCGCCGATCTCGCCGACCAGCGCGATCTGATCGGCGCCGAACACTTCGCCAAACACTTTGGTGAATGTCGACTGCAGCTGGCTGGCCTCATACCGGCCCCAGCCGCGGACGTACTGCCCCGCGGAGAACTGCCCGAGCTGGCTGACGAACCGCGCCGCGGGCGGAACCGGGCTGCCGGGCGGTGTCAGCGGCGACAGCGTGGCCAGCAGCAGCTCGACGTCGTCGTACTGCAGCGGCAGGTTCGGCCGGTAGCTCGCCTCGCCCTGGAACGCAACGCCCAGCGGCAGGTTGCTGTTCCAGCTCAGGCCATACAGATCGATGCCCTCGGGATATTCGACGATGACGCTGGCGCCGCGCACCGGCGCGCCGAACCCGCGGGAACCGGGCGTGGTGGCGGGCGCCGCGCTGGCGGCGTAACCGGAGATCAGCGGCAACCGGCTGTGGTAACGCAGGTAATAGAAGCCGAATTCGGTATCGCCCAATTCCGGCACCAGCCAGCGTGTGGCGGCGCCGAACTGGCCGTTGTCGCTGGCATTGTTGTTGGGCCCGCGCCGGTACGAGGCTGCGCAACCGGTACCAACCAGCGCCAGTGCCTGCTGGCGGATCACCGCATCGGACGTGCCTGCCGGCAACCGGGCGCGCAACGTGTCCGCATGGGCGCCGACGCGATCGCTCTGCGCCCAGCCATCGGCAGTGCCGTTGCAGACCCGGGAATACAGCTCGGGATTGTCGACCGGCTGCGGCACCGTACCCGTCCCGAGCATCGCGTAGGTGCCACCGGGCGAGGCGAAGTCGTTGCTGCTGAAATACGTCCCGGACGGATCGACCTCGATTTCCTCGAACTCGCCCAGCACGACACCTTCGATCGAGAGATTGTCGGTCACCTGGAACGATGCCCACAGCGACTGCACCGGCAGGAATGCTTCCTTCAGCTCAGCGCCGGCCACGCGCAACGCCGACAGGTCGACCGGGTTGATCACGTTGATGCCGTTGCTGATGAAGGTGCTCTCGCCCCAGCTCACGACCTGGCGTCCCGCGCGCACGCTGGCCGTCTTGCCCTCGCCGTAGCCGAAGTCCTTGTAGACGAAACCATCGAGGACGCGGAAGCGCTCGCCGACGCGGCTGCGCGCTATACGGGTCAGGTCCTGGCGGTCGTCGTTCTGGAAATCGTGGAGCCAGGTGGCGCGCGTGAACGCGCCCCATCCACGCCACTCCAGACTCAGTTCGGAGGTGACCTTGAGCGCGCTGGAGATCAGGTCGCCCCTGTCGTACTTGCCGTTGCCGTCGTCGCGGTTGACAGAAAAACTGCCAGGTGCGGCCACCTGCGCGGGGCTGCCTGGAAATGACAACGCCCCCAGCGTGACGTTCTGCCGCCCGATCAGCGGATTGATCGTCGCCTTGCCTGCCAGCTGCGGATCTCGCCCCTGGCCCCGCACCGAAGCCCCGTAGGAAACCGTGGTGTCGAAGCTGCCCTCAAGTTCGCCGTTCTGGAAATCGATGGCATGGGCGAGGGGGGGATCGAGCAGGGCGATCACCACGGCCATCGACAACGTTGCGCGACGCGTGAGCGCCAGATTGCCCGAAGTACGCATGTCGTTCCATCCTTGGAAAATGTCGCCTGTGTGCCGGTCCGGGTGTCAGCTGCTTCCTTCAGCCACAGCGATCTCCTCGCGCCAGATGTTGTCATCTCGCCAGAACCGGTCCTTGCGCCAGCAGTCGGGGAGACCGCCAGCGGTGGACCCGATCACGCGCCGGAGCAGCATCTTCAGCACCTGGGCCTCGCGATGGTCCAGGTCGCGCACGGCATCGCCCTCGGCCGACTTGCCGAATGCAAGCAACTCCATCGCGTAGCGGCGGCCGTCGTCGGTGAAACGCACCACCGCCTCGCCACCTCCGTCCGTGCTCACGACGGTCACGAGGTCGCGCTCGATGAGTTCGGCGATGTCGGCCTCGCCCATCTGGTAACCGGTCATGGCCACGAGCTTGCCGAGATCGTCGATCGTCCTCCCCTCGCCCATGCTGAGCACCGTGAGGATGGTGTAGTCGAGGTCGCGCAGGCCGTGCTCGTCGAGGCTCTTCTTGATCGGCATCAGCAGCTGGTAGAACGCACGACCGAGCAGGAAACCCAGCCAGTCGTTGCCAATGCCCGCACCGGCGCCGGCTGCTTCATCGGACTTCTTCAGCAACAGGCCGTAATTGCCGCCGTGAAATATCAGCGGCGGCCGATGGAAGGTATCGAAGGCCACGACCTCGCCGACGAAGATGATGTGGTCGCCGCCGTCGTACCTGTAGGCAACCCGGCACTCGAACCTGGCCGAGCAGCCGTCGATCAGCGGCACATCACCGTGACCGCGCGCCAGATCCATGCCTTCGAACTTGTCGACGCCACTGCGCGCAAACCGGTTGGAGGTCGACTCCTGGTCCGCGGCCAGGATATGCACCGCGAAGTGGCCGGCGCCGGAGAATGCATCGAGACTGGTGGACGTCTTGTCCAGGCTCCACAGCACCAGCGGCGGATCCATCGACACCGAGTTGAAGCTGTTGGCGGTCAGGCCGCAGTCGTTGCCTGCCGGGCCGCGCGTGGTCACGATCGTGACACCCGTGGTGAACGCCCCAAGCGCGCGGCGGAACTCCCTGGAGTCGAAGGTGGAATCAAGGCTGGAGTCGAAGGAGGTCATGACGGTCTCCTGGGGCGATCAGCCGCGAGCGGTCAACAGCGGCATCACCAGGCGACCGAAGCGCTCGGCTTCCTCGTGATGCGGGTAGCCCGACAGGCAGAATCCGCTGCAACCGACGTCTATGAAATCCTGCAGTTGCCTTGCCACCTGCGAGGGATCGCCCACCACCGCCACGCCCGCGCCGGGACGGACCTCGGTGATGCCGGTCCACAGGTGCGGCGTCATCTTGCGACCCACCGTCTTCGACAGCTCCCGCTGGCGCTGGTTGGCCACCGAACCACTGGAGCCCTCCAGCGCCTTGACCAGCGCCTTGCCTTCGTCACCGACGCCCGCAATCAGGTTGTCCGCGGCTGCCCAGGCTTCCGCCTCGGTCTCGCGGCAGATGATCTGCAGCCGCATCGAGAAACGGATCTCGTCCTCGCGACCGTACCTGGCGGCACGCGCCCTCATCTGCATGATCTCCTCGCCGATGCGCTCGGGGAAATCACCCCAGAACAGGTGCTCGCTCGAATGCCGGGCCGAGATCTCGGCCGCCTGCTCGGAACCGCCGCCGAGGAAGAACGGCGGATGCGGTTGCTGCGCGGGGCCGGGCGTGATCCGCGGCCCGGCAACGCGATGGAAGCGACCGTCGAAGGCGACGCTTTCCTCGGTCCACAGCCGCTTCATGAGGACGACTTCTTCCTCCAGCTGCGCGTAGCGCTCTTCCTTGGATTCGAACTGTCCTTCCGCCCGCGCATCCTTCTCGCTGATTCCGGCGATGAGGTTGAGCAGCACGCGTCCGTTGGACAGTTGATCCAGCGCGGCCACCATCTTTGCCTGCGCGACCGGATGAATGTACCCGGGCTTGATCGCGACCAATGTCTTGATGCGTTTTGTCCTTGCCAGCAGGAACGATGCAACCATCCACGCGTCCCAGCAGAACGGCGTGACCGGGACGAGGATGTAGTCAAAGCCGGCGTCCTCCGCCGCTATCGTGACCCGCTCGAAGTGCTCGAGCGACTGCGGGATGGTCATGGCAGGATCGCCGAACGCGCTGGTGTCTCCAAGCGTCGGGCAGAACCACCCCAACGAAACCGCGTTGGCCGCGCCGGCCTGTACTGCACTGCTTCCTGTCATCGATGTCTCCTCGCCTGATGCTGAGCTGGGCAGGACTGAATCTCTCAACGCCAGGGCTCACAAGTAAAATGAAATGTCCGAATCCATCGCATGCGTAAACTGAATGTCGACAACTTCGATCTGAACCTGCTTGCGGTGTTCCTGCGCCTGTGGGAGACACGAAGCGTGACCCGCGCGAGCGATCGCCTCGCATTGACGCAGCCGGCAGTCAGCCATGCACTCAGACGCCTTCGCGATGCGCTTGGCGACGAACTGTTCGTGCAAAGCAGGAACGGGCTGGTGCCGACCTCACGCGCGCAAACCCTGATCGGCCCGGTCACGGACGCGCTGGCGAAGCTGGGCGTTGCGCTGCAGGAATCGGAGCCGTTCGCACCTGCGCTGGCGCGGCGAGAGTTCGCGATCGGCTGCGGCGATCTGGTCGAGTTCTCGATCGCACCGCAGTTGCTCGAGGCGATAAGGCGCGAGGCGCCGGGCATCCTGATCCGGCTGGTTCCCGTCCCGGATGCGGAACAGGGCCAGCCACTGCTGGAATCGGGCGAGATCGACGCCGTCATCGACGCCCAGGCCATCCGGGGTTCAGGCGTGTGCAGCGAGGCCGTGGCCGAGGTGAACGTGGCCACGCTGATCTGGAAACGGGAGAAGCTCGGCAAACGGCGCTTCCCGCTCGAACTCTTCCTCGACAGGCCGCACGTCGCCATCCGGACAGCGGACCGGCGTGGCACCGTCGTCGACCAGATGCTCGCGCAGCGGGGCTTGCAAAGGTCCATTGGCGCGGTGGTCCAGCACTTCCTCGCGATGCCGATCATCGCGGCCAGGACCGGCTTCATCTGCAACCTGCCCCGACGCATGGGCACCACATTCGCCGAGTTGTTCGAATTGAGCGTGCACGAACCGCCACTGCCTTTTGCATCGACAACGGCCTTCCTCTCCTGGCACAGGCGATTCGATGCCGACCCCGGCCTGGCGTGGCTGCTGCAGCAGATCCGGCACGCGGCAGCGGATTGAGGCTTCTCCACTTCGAGAATCAGACAGTTCTGATGTGGCAGTCAGCACCAGAGTGGTTGAATCCACCGCCCCCACAGGGCTGCCGGGTCCGCCTGGGCCCGTTGGTTTCCCACACTCTGGATGTCCTTGATGAAGAAGACCTTGCTGTTCATTGCACTTGCTTGCGCGTCGGTTTCCGCCAACGCCACCGAAGCCAACGGCCTCGGCTACTCCAACGTCGAACTCGACTACATCTACAACGACGCACCCCAAGCGAACTACAAGGGCATCGGCCTGACGGGTTCGTTCGAAGTGGGTGCCGGCTTCTTCGTCACCGGCAGCTACCGCGAGCAGAAGATCAACCACTTCGGCGGCCACAATGACGTCAACGAGTGGTCCCTCGGCGGCGGCTTCGCCACCGGGCTGAGCGAGAACCTCGACTGGGTCACCCAGGCCGCCTATGTCGAGAAGGATGCCAACCTCAGCGTCGGTCAGTTCCAGATCAAGAACGCTCCGAACCGCGTCAGCGACGATGTCGCCGGCTTCCGTGTCAGCAGCGGCCTGCGCGGTCGCATCGCGCCGAAGCTGATCGGCCATGCCTACCTGGGCTACCAGGACCTGGGTGACGTCCGTGAGTCGCTGGGCTCGTTCGAGCTCGATGGCAACGTCTACGCTGACCTCGGCCTGGAATACCACTTCACCGACCGCTGGGCTGCGACCACCTCGGTGACTCTGTCCGAAGGTGTCACCGAGTACCTCGGCGGCGTGCGCCTGTCGTTCTGATCACGGGCTGGCGCACTGCCAGCCAACATGCAGGGAGCCCGGCATGTGCCGGGCCCTGCCTCGACTATCGCGAGGCAGTCACCGGCGCCGCGGTCCGCGCGCGCATGCGATAGCTCACCATGCCGGCCATCTCGTACAGGGCCGTCTGCGACTTCTCGACGCCGGATGTCTGCGGCAGGAAGTAGCCGATGCCACCGGCCGGCATGTAAGACGAATCGCTGGCTTCCACGCACGGCTGGAAGCCGGCGGCGCGGAACGACAGCAGTGCCCGCGGCAGGTGCTCGGCCGAGCTGACCAGGCGGATGCGCGCGGGCAACGTGCCGCGCAGGGCCATCGCGCTTTCCCAGGTGGTCGTCGAATCCGATTCGGTGCGCAGCACGGTCGATGGCACGCCCCAGTCGCGCGCCAGACGGGCGAGCACCGCCGACTCCTTGATCCGGAACGGGCCGCCACCGGCGATCACCAGCGGGGTACCCGGGCTTGATCGCCACAGCGAAACCGCGCCAAACAGACGCCGCCAGCTGGCCAGGGTGAGGGCGGCATAGTCGTCGTCGGCACGCGGCTCATCGTCGAGGCCACCGGCGAGCACGACAATAGGTGTACCTGGCGCCTGGCAGCGCGCATCGTCGGGCAGTTGCGATTCGACATGGCCCAGCAGGGCATTGCCGCCCAGCGGCATGCACAGCACCAGCACCGCCATGACCAGGACAACGCCGATCGCACGCAGCGCGGTGCCCATCCGTGACCAGGCCAACAGCAGCACCGCCGCCAGCAGCAGGCCCCAGGTGATCGGCGAGAGCAGGATCAGGTGCATGGCGCCAGAGTCTTGCATGAACGCGCAAACGGCGCGACCACAGGCCGGCGCCGGCCGCGAAGTCCGTTGTCAGGGGTGTACCGGCTGTTCGCCTCTCGCGCATCCCTGCCCCCGCTCCGGGAACCATCATGCCCGCTCAACCGCGCCCTCTTCCGCTCCGGCTCCGCTGGCTCCGGCTCGGCTGGATTCTGATCCTGCTGTCGCTGCTCGCCGGGTGGGGCCAGGCCGCCGCGGCCACGACCTACTACGTCCGCACCGACGGCGGCGACGACAAGCAATGCAACGGCCGCGCCGACGCGCCCTACCCCGGCAGCGGCAGCAAGCTCGATTGCGCCTGGAAGCATCCCTTCTACGCATTGCCGACCAACGACCGCCCACGCATCGAAGGCGGCGACACGCTGATCATCGCGTCCGGCGACTACATGATCGGCTGGGGCGCCCCCAGTGCCGGCGACGACAGTTCACGCTGCTATGAAGAAGCCCCGTACGACTGCTATCCGGCCGCGCCGCCCAGTGGCCGCAGCCCCGATGCGAAGACGCGCATCCTCGGCCAGGGCTACGACACCGGCTGCAAGGCCCCGCCCAAGCTGTGGGGCACGCAGCGACTGGACATCGTCCTGAACCTGCAGAAGACCGACAACGTCGAGGTCGGCTGCCTGGAGATCACCGATCGCAGCGACTGTGTGGAATTCCACACCGACGACAACGTCCGCTGCGAACGCGACAAGTCGCCCTACGGCGACTGGGCGTCGGTGGGCCTGTACGCCAAGCACTCGCGCAACGTCTGGCTGCATGACCTCAACATCCACGGCCTGTCCGGTCGCGGCATCATGGCCGGCGCGCTGACCGACTGGACGGTCGAACGGGTACGCATCATCGCCAACGGCTGGGCCGGCTGGGACGGCGATGTCGGCGAGGACGAGAGCTCCAACTCCGGCGACATCATCCTGCGCAACGTCGAGATCGCCTGGAACGGCTGCGCCGAGCGCTGGAAGACCGGCGAACCCTATGCGTGCTGGGCGCAGGAGAACGGCGGCTACGGCGACGGGCTGGGCACGGCGCGGACCGACGGCCACTGGCTGGTCGAGGACTCGCGCATCCACCACAACACCTCCGACGGCCTCGACCTGCTCTACACCGACGGTTCCAAGACCGCGACCGTGGTGGTGCGGCGCACGTATGCGGCGGCCAACGCCGGCAACCAGATCAAGACCGCCGGCAACGCGCTGATCGAGAACTCGGTGATCATCGGCCAGTGCGGCTACTTCCACGACAAGTTCGACATGACCTGGAGCGACATGTGCCGGGCCATGGGCAATGCGCTTTCGATCGGCATCGGCCGCAACCAGAAGGCCATCGTCCGCCACAACACCATCACCGGCGAAGGCGATTGCCTGATCCTCACGTCCGGCGGCGATGAGTCCTCGCGCGTGGACATTCTCGACAACGCCCTGGTCGGCCAGCCCGACTTCCTCGCCAACGGCGAAGACAAGAGCGGCGAACTGACCTGCGGCCACTACGCAGACGAGAGCAAGGCGATCGTGAACTTCTCCGGGAATGCCTTCTGGAACGTCAAGGACGACCAGTGCTTCAAGGGCAACCTGTGCGGACGCAATCCGCGCCTGACCGGCATGGACATGGCCGGCTTCGATGCGGTGCCGCTGGCCGGCAGCCCGCTGATCGACGGCGCGTCACAGTCGACCGATGCAGGTGTCGACTACCTGCACCACACACGCCCGTCGGGCGCGGCCGCCGATATCGGCGCCATCGAGGTCCAGGGCGGCAAGGCCGCGGCCCCGGCAGCGGCAGGCGGCGGCGCAGCGACGCCGCAACCGTCCACCGGCCCCGCGCCGGAACCGATCGGCCCCGACACGGTCGCGCCGCCACAGGCCTCGGCCAAGACCATCGGCTCGATCGTGATTGCCTCGCTCCTGACCGCCGGAATCTTCGTTGCCCTGCGCAAGCAGCGCGCACGTTACGGGTAAGCCGCGGCCCGGTTACCCCGCCAGCGATTCGCCAGTGCCCTGCGGCGCCTTGCGCCCCATCGGCAGCATCGCGCGCAGGCGCGGATCGAGCAGCAGCAGCGTCGCCAGGTAAGGGCCACCGATCAGCAGGCCGGCGCCGATCAGGCGTTGCCATCCAGGCCGCAGCCCCAGGTGCAACGAACCCCATGCGCAGATCGCGGCGACCACCGCGGCGACGCCCGCCACCGCCAGCGTGCGCCGGTCCGGCAGCTGGCGCAGCGTCGGCGACACCAGCATGCAGTGGCCGATGCCGGCGACAAAGGAGCTGGCCACCGTCGCGTACGACGCGCCCATGAACCCGTACCTGGGGATCAGGACAAAGTTGAGGGCGGTGTTGAGCAGCACGGTCGTGCATCCCAGGGCGAACACCGTGCGGGTGCGCTTCTCGAGCATGAGACCGTAACCGCATACCAGCATCACCGGCAGCACGGCATTGGTCGCGCCAATGACTGCAAACACCGGCCCGGAGGCGGCCTTGCCGGCGCCGCTCAGGGCGATGATGACGTCGGTGCCCAGGCACAGCAGCGCAATGGAGATGCCGACCGCGGCGTAGGTCATCGGCAGCAGCATCTTGAGCTTCAGGGCGCGCACCGCCGCCGCGTTCTCGGTGACGAACAGCCGGTTCGCCATCGGCGTGAACGACTCGAACACGGTGAGGTTCATGAACATGTGGACCTGCATCGCCAGGCCTGCACCGATGCTGTAGATGCCGACCACCGCGAAGTCGCCCGACAGCCCCTTGAGCATCAGCCGGTCTACCGAAACCAGCGCCACCGACAGCATCTCGGTCGCCACCAGCGGCATGCCGAACGCCATCGATTGCTTCAGCGAGCCTGGATCCAGGGCCTGCCGCGAGAATCCCAGATTGCGGTGGGCCCAGAACACGTAGAAGGCGATGCCCAGCAGCGCAGACACCAGCTTGCCGGCATAGGCGACCAGCGCGGTGTGCTGGATCGCCACGACCGCTCCGACCATCAGCAGCAGCTGCAGATAGCGCCAGGCGATGCGGGTGAACATCACCGTCCGCGAGCGCTCGGTGGCGCGCAGCACGGTCTCCACCAGGCTGCTGTAGACCATGGCCGGGATCATCAGCATCGCCATCCAGAACACCGGCGACTGGGTCGCGCCGACGAACCAGTCGGTGACGACGATTCCGGTTCCGGTGAGCACCCACAGCACCAGCGACACCAGCAATGGCAGGTAGAACAGGTTGGTCGCGAACGTGCGCACCGCGGTGCTGTCACCGCCGTGCGGGTAGAAGCGCAGGATCGAATGCTGGGCACCGAGCTTGGCAATCGCCACCGCCATCAATACCCAGGTGTCGTAGTAACCGAGGATGCCGTACTGGGTGTTGTCCAGCAGCCGGGTCATGATCGGGAACGACACCAGCCCGGCCAGCAGCACCAGGATGTTGGCCGAGGAATAACGCAGGTAATGCTTGCCGATGCCGGGAGATTCGCTGGCCATTGCCGTCACTGCCCCGCCGGCCCGAACTGCGACTGCATCCAGCCAGCGATGCGTTCGATCAGCACGCGGCGATGCTTGCGCAGGTAGAAGGTGTGGTCGTACTCGCGCCAGAACTCCAGGCTGACCTGGCTGGACGCCGCGGCACTGCCAAGGCAGGCGGCAAGCTGCGCGCGATGGTTGAAGTACGGGTAGGCGCCGCCAGTGAAGACGAACAGCAGGCGCGCATCGCGCGCGACCATCGTAGACAGCATCCGCACCGCATCCGGACGCGACGGAAAATCGCGGTAATCCGCCAGCGATGGCGCACCGCTGCCGCGCGAACGCAGGTAGCGCAGCACCTTGCCCGGTTGGAGCAGGCGCGGCAGCACGTGGCGCAGCCAGAAGCCCACGGTCGGATAGGCCAGGCCGTCGATCAGGATGGTGCCGGCGACGCGTGGATCGGCCGCCGCCACGTGGAAGGCGTCATCGGCGCCCGAGCACAGGCCGCACAGCACGAAGCGGTAGACGCCGGTGTTCTCGGCGAGCACGCGCATCGCCGCATCGACCTCGCGACGGCGGCGGTCGCTGGTCGCCTGCCCCGGCAAGGCGCTGTCGCCGAGCCCGGACTGGTCGAAGCGCAATACCGGAATGCCCTGCGCCGCGAGCCTGCGGGCAAGTTCGACATGGCCGCGGAACGGCCCGACATGGCGGGTGATGCCGGCATTGAGCAGCAGCACGCCCACGCGCGGTTTCACTGCATTGCCCACGTGGCTGATCACACCAACCAGGCCATTGCCGAACTGCACCACGCGCTCGCCGGTGTCGAGCGGTTCGACGTTGTCACCTGTCATCTTTACCTGCAGGTTCATTGCGCCATCCCTGCGGCCAGGCGCTGTCCCAGCTGCGCGACACTGCGGCGCGGGTAGGCCTGGCTGCCAAACTGCCGGGGCTCTTCCCAGGCCGGTTGCTCGGAGGGTTCCAGTTCGATCACGCCGACCTCGACTGCATTTTCCTGCTGGGTCCGGACGAAGCGTGCGGTGGCGTCGCAAGCCTGCCACTGCGCCAGGCGCACGCGGCTGCCGCGTGGCAGGGGCGTGGCCGTGACGTCGAAGGATGACCACGTCGCCAGCGTCTGCGCATCGACGCGGAAACCCAGCAGGTCGTCGGGATCGGGTTCATGCCGCGCATGGGCGTAGCGGCCACTGTCGTACAGCTGGGCGTGATGCTGGCGACGCCAGGAGTCGACCACATCGGCGCCGACCAGCTGCGGATCCCACAACACCACGTCGACCGGCTGCACCAGCGTCGGCAGATAGGACAGCAGCGGCAACGCGGCACTGCGCAACGCCAGCCAGGTGATGCGATCGCCACCACTGCGCCCGGACAACAGCCGCCGCGCGGCGTCGAGGTCGTCGAACAGTCCGGCCAGACCCAGTTCGGGATCGGCGCCGGCGGAATCGCCGCTGCCATACCAGTCGAAGCACAGCGCGGTTGCGCCCGTAGCGGCCACCGATTCGGCCACCGACCACAGCGCGCGATGCGTGCGGATGCCTTCCTGCAGCAACGGCGCGCACAACAGCATCGAGCCGCGCCCGGCATCCTGCGCGGCATGTGCATGCAGCAACCCGAACAGGCGGCGGTCGGCGCCGCCGAACAACACGGGGCCGCTGCTCACCGCTGCGGCTTCGTCGATGGCGATTGCGTTCATGCCGGTCACTCGACGATCCCCGTGCGCAACAGACGCTTGACCTGGCGCGCCATGCGCGAGGCGACGCCGCTTTCCTCCTGGCTGACGGCCGAAGCCGGCAGCTCGGCGGCGATCTGCGCCAGGCTCTGCGTCGCCAGCCGCATCAGCTGGATTCGCACGCCGGTCTCCTTGGCGACGCGGCTGGACATCTGCACCGCGAGCATCGAGTTTCCACCCAGGTCGAAGAAGTTGTCCGCATGGCTGACCTCCGTGCCCAGCAGTTCCTTCCACAGGCCACGAAGGTAGGCGCAGCGCGGGTCGGCTGCGTCGATGGCGGCGGTGTCGGTCACCGACTCGTCGTTGCCGGGATCGTCCAGGCCGGACAGCGCCAGTGCAGCGAGATCTTCGGTGGCGCCAGCCTGGGCACGGACGATGGTGGCGCCCAGCGCCCGCGCCAGCGCCGGCGCTTCGACCAGGCCGCGGTGCGAGCCGGGAATGGCGATGATGCGGATCGAGTCGACCAGCGACTCCCAGCCCAGCGCCGGTTTGTCGCGCAGGTGCGCGGGCTGTTCGTTGGCGCGGAACAGCACCACGGCAGCCGGATAGGCCTGCACCGCATAGTTGACGTAGGCGCGGGTGTGCACCGCCTCGAGTTCGGCGTAGCGGATGTCGTGCGGAAGCGGAGCACCGCTGAGGCGTGCCTGCTCGGCGTGCTGGCGCAACTGCCGGGCCTGGATGCGACGATTGACCGCATCGCTGATCGTGGCGATGCGTTCGCCGAACGATTGCCCCTGCATGCGCTGGCGCAAGCGGCGCACGCGCGCGACCAGTCCATTGCGCACACTCTCGCGGTAGCGGCTGCCGAACTCGGCGGAGGTATCGATGAGTGCGAGCAGCCCGACCCGTTCTCCGGCGGCGACCAGTTGCTGCGCCATCTCATAGGCGATCATGCCGCCCATCGAGCCGCCGGCCAGATGATACGGACCGTGCGGTTGCAGCTGACGGATCTCGCGCACATAGCGCTCGGCCATGGCCTGGATGCTCTCCAGCGGCGCCGTCCGGCCGTCGAGCCCGAGCGCCTGCAGGCCATGGATCGGGAACCCTTCCGGCAACGCCTCCGCCAGGGCGCGATAGTTGAGGACGTTGCCGCCGACGGCATGCACCAGGAAGAACGGCAGGCCATCGCCGTGCGTACGGATCGGCACCAGCGGCGCCCACGGGTCCGGGCGCGCGGATGCGTTCTCCTCGCCTTCGGCATGGGCGCCGGCATGGCGGTAGGCCAGTGCCAGCGCGCGCACCGTGCGCGCGCTCAACAGCGTCGCCAGCGGCAGGTTGATGCCGGTCTCGTGGTTGAAGCGGTGGAACATCTGCACCGCCTGCAGCGAATGGCCGCCGAGGGTGAAGAAGTCGTCGTCGGCGACGATGCGCGGGTTGCGCAGCAGGTCGCGCCAGATCTCGAGCAGGCGCGCGGCCAGCGGATCGAGGTCTTCATCGTTGGCCGCAGCAGTCAATGCGACCGCCCCGGCCGGTGGCTCCTGCGCGGCAGGCGCATCGACCGCGGCCTCCGCGGCTGGCCGGCCGAACAGCAGCGGCTGGCCGTCGTCGAACGTGGTCAGCGCTTCCAGGGTCATCGCCGGATCGCGGCCGATGCGCTCGAGAAGTTGCAGGTAGCGGCTATAGAGCAGGTCGGCGGTTTCAGCGTGGAAGATGTCGGCGTTGTGCATGAACCCGCCCGACAGGCCTTCGTCCTGCTCCACCAGCCACATGCCCAGGTCCTGGGTGGCGCCGGTCTGGAACACCGGGAAGCGCCCGTGCTCCAGCGGCCCCCAGTGGGTCACGCGCTTGCGGATGTCCTGGAACGAGAACAGCGCGTGGTACAGCACCGCGCCACCTTCGCGGCTGCGCATGCTCAACTCGCGCACCAGGTCCTCCAGGCGCACGTCCGGATGGCCGAAGCTGTCGAGCACCATGTCCTTCACCCGGGCCAGCGCCTGGGCGAACGTCATCGATGCATCCAGCTCCACCCGCAGCGGCAGCAGGCTGGTGAAGTAGCCCATCAGCGGTTCAACTTCGGCGCTGTTGCGGCCGCGCACCGGTGTGCCGACGATCAGCTCGCGCAGTCCCGATGTGCGGCTGACCAGGGTGAAGTACGCGGTCAGCAGCACCATGAACAGCGTCGCATCGAGCTTCAGCGCGGCGGCGTGCAGGGTCTCGGTGGTGGCGCGCGAGACATTGACGCGTCGCGTGACGCCGCGACCGGACATGCCCGGTCGCCGCGGCAGGTCGGTCGGCAATGCCTCCACGCCCTGCCCCGCGCCGCCGAGGCGGTCGCGCCAGAACGCCAGCTGCTTCGCGTACTCGCTGCCCTGCAGCCACTGCCGGTGCCAGACCGAGTAGTCGAGGTAGGTCACGCTGAGTTCGGGCAGCACCGGTGCGCGGTTCTCGACCTGCGCCTGGTACAGCTCGGACATTTCGGTGTACATCAGGTCGAACGACCAGCCGTCCCAGATCAGATGGTGCGGCATGAAGAACCACACGTGTTCCTCCGCGCCCAGCCGGAACAGGCGCGAGGCGATCAACGGCGCCTGGTCGAGCCGGAACGGCTGCTTGATCAGCGTATCGAGGCGCTTCGAGACTTCGCCGTCGCGGACATCGTCGGCAAAGTGGCTCAGGTCCTCGACCTCGCGGATGTCCAGCGCGACATGATCGTGCACGACCTGCATCGGTTCGCCATCGACCAGCTCGATGGACGTGCGCAGCGCCGACTGCCGCTGCAGCATCGCCTGCACGGCGCGCTGGAACGCCTCGGTATCGAGCGGACCACGCAGGCGGTGCGCCGACGGCGTGTTGTAGGTGATCTGGCCCGGGTTGAACTGCTCCAGCAGGTACAGGCGTTCCTGCATCACCGACATCGGGCCGTGCGACTGGTCGGCAAGGTGCACGATTGGCTCGCGCACGATCGCGCCTTCGCCGCCGTGCTCGCGCTGGTAGGCGTCGATCAGGCGCGCCAGCTTCGCCACCGTCGGGCCGTCGAACAGCGCCCGCAGCGACAGCGCGATGCCCAGTTCCTTGTTGAGTCGCGAAGTCAGCTGCGCCGCCAGCAGCGAGTGGCCGCCGAGCGAGAAGAAATCGTCGTCGACGCCGAGCTCGGCCACGCCCAGCACCTTGGCCATGGTCTCGGCGATGGTGCGTTCGAGCGGGCTGCGCGGTGCGATGCGCTCCCCGGCGGCGCGCGCGCTCATGTCGGGCACCGGCAATGACTTGCGGTCGATCTTGCCGTTGGGCAACAGCGGAATCGCATCGAGCAGCATCAGGTGCTGCGGGATCATGTAATCGGGCAACGAGCCGCGCAGGTGCGACAGCAGTTGTGCCTCGTCGACCGCGTGCCCTTCGACCGCGTGCCCTTCGGCAGCGTGCCCTTCGGCGGCGACGACATAGGCAACCAGGCGCACGTCGCCGGGGCGGTCCTCGCGCGCGGCAACGACCACGCGCGCCACACCCGCATGGGTCGCCAGCAGTGCTTCGATCTCACCCAGTTCGATGCGGTAGCCACGGACCTTGACCTGGAAATCCAGGCGGCCCATGTGTTCGAGCACGCCGTCCTGGCGCCAGCGACCGCGGTCACCGGTGCGGTACAGCTTCGCGCCAGGGGTCTTGGCGAAGGGATCGTCGATGAAGCGCTCGGAGGTCAGTTCGGCGCGATTGAGATAACCCAGGGTGACGCCATCGCCACCGATCCAGATTTCACCGGGCACACCGAGCGGGCACAGGCCGCCCTGCGGGTCGAGGATCCAGACCTGGGAGTTGGCGATCGGGCGGCCGATGTGGATGTCGGCCGGCTTGCCCTGCGCCGATGCGACGACACGGGCGCAGGTCGACCACACCGTCGTCTCGGTCGGGCCATAGACGTTCCACAGCGAACCGCAGCGCTGCAGCAGCTGCGCCGCCAGGTCGGCCGGCAGGGCTTCGCCGCCGCAGAGGATCTTGAAGTTCGTGTCGCCTTTCCAGTCCGCGTCCAGCAGCAGGCGCCAGGAGGCCGGCGTGGCCTGCATGATCGTCGCCCCGCTGCTGCGCACCAGCTGCGCCAGTGCAACGCCGTCGGTGGCGGTGTCGCGGTCGGCCAGCACCACCTGCGCGCCGACACTCAACGGCAGCAGCAGTTCGAGCACGGCGATGTCGAACGACAGCGTCGTCACCGCAACCAGCCGGTCGCTGTCGACGATGCCGGGCTCGCGCTGCATGCTGGCCAGGAAGTTGCTGACCGCACGGTGCGGCACCTGCACGCCCTTGGGCCGCCCGGTCGAGCCGGAGGTGTAGATCACGTAGGCGATCGATTCCGGCTCGGCCGCCATTGCGTCACGACCCAGGCGCTCGCCCGGCAAGCTTTCCAGTTCGTCTTCGAGCGCATCGAGCGCAAGTACAGGCCTGCCGCGCAGGTCGAAATTGCCGGCATGGGCCTGCTGCGTGAGCAGCGCCGCCAGGCCGGCATCGCCGGCCATGTAGGTCAGGCGTTCGGCCGGGAAGTGCGGATCCAGCGGCACGTAACCGGCGCCGGCCTTGAGCGTGCCGAGCAGGCCGGCCAGCATGTCGACACCGCGATCGAGCACCAGCCCGACCAGCGAGCCGCGACGCACGCCGCGACTGCGCAGCAGTTGGGCGATGCGGTTGGAGCGGTCCTCCAGTTCGGCGTAGCAGACCGCGCGCCCGTTGAAGATCAGCGCGGTGCGGCCGGGGGTGAGATCGCACTGCCGCTCGAAGTATTCATGCATCCGGCACTGCCGGTCGAATGCACTGGGCTCCGGTTGCAGCGCATTGAGCTCGGCGTAGGCGGCGGCGTTGACCACTGACAGCGCGCTGGCGTCGGCATCGGGCCGGGCCACGGCATCGCGCAGCAGCGATTCGTAGGCGGCCAGCCAGCGGCCGACGGTGTCGGCGTCGAACAGGTCGCTGTTGTACTGGCACTCCAGGCGCATTCCGCCCTGGGTCTGCACGGCATTGATGAAGATTTCGAAGTTCTCGAAACTGCGCGCGTTGTTGCTGAATTCCAGGGTCAGGCCCGGGAAGCCGGCGGTCTCGCGTTCCAGCGCCTGGTCGATGTTGAACATCACGCTGCACAGCGGCAGGCGCCCCGGGTCGCGCTCGATGCGCAGTTTGCTCAGCAGCGTGCCGAACGTGTAGCGCTGGTGGTCGATGGCGTCGAGCAGGGTCGACTGGGCGTCATCGAGGACCTTGCCGAAGGCATCCTTGGCCTCGATGCCGAAGCGAAGCGGCAGCAGGTTGACGCAGTGGCCGACCAGCTGGTCGTTGCCGTCGACCGATTGCCCGGCCGCCGGGATGCCGACCACGACCTCGTCCTGCCCGGCCAGGCGTGAGAGCACGCAGGCGAAGCCGGCCAGCAGGGTCGCGAACAGACTCACGCCACGGCGTGCGCCCATGCGGCGCACCGCGGCGACCAGTTCCGGGTCCAGCAGGTGGTCCTCGCGGCGCGAGGCGAAGCTGCGCCGGACCGGACGCGGCCGATCGGTGGGCAGGTCGAGCACGGGTGCGCCGCTGGCAAAGCGCGACAGCCAGTAGGCCTCGTCGCCGGCAGCGGTCGCGCTGTCGGGGTGGATCGCCTGCGCCAGCGCGTATTCGGAGAACGCTACCGCCGGCGCGATCGGCGCCACCGGGGCGCCACAACGGCTGCCGTACAGCTGGCCCAGGTCCTGCACGATCAGCCACCACGACCAGCCGTCGCAGACGATGTGGTGCGCGGTCAGCAGCAGGACGTGGTCGTCTTCGCCCAGGCACAGCAGTTCGGCGCGGAACAGCTCGCCGTGGGCCAGCTCGAATCCGGTTTCCACCGCGAGGCGCTGCCGCTCCAGGCGCGCCGCATCGCGGGCTGGCGGCGCCAGCGCCGACAGGTCGATGACGGGCAGCGGCAGTTGCGCCACTTCGCGCACGCACAGCGTTTCGCCATCGGGGCCGAAGTTGGAGCGCAGTGCGTCGTGGCGTTGCAGCAGATCGCCCAGGGCGGCGTGCAGCGCGGCACGATCGAGGCGGCCGCGCAGATGCAGCGACACCGACTCGTTGAACGCGAGCGTGGCGTCGTCGCCGAGCTGGGCGGCAAGCCAGACTTCGCGTTGCGGTTCGGTGGTGGGTACGACGCGATCGAGTACGCCGTCAGCGAACGGATCGTAGTCGACCGTATCGCTGGGCGGAGTCTGCACGATGGCCGCCATGCTCATGCTCCCACTTTGCGGTACTTGCCCGGTTCGCTTTCGTTGGGCACGAACCAGGCCGGGCGTCCGTCCGGTTCGCGACCGAGCCGTGCGCCTGGCACCGGCGGACGGTTCGGATCCATCACCACCGGCGGCGGCCCGAGGCGGCCCGGCAGCAGCTGCGCTTCCACCAGTTCCAGCACCGACTCCTTGTAGGCCTTCAGCATCGCCTGGACATCGGCTTCGCTGTGCGCGGTGGTCAGGAAGCAAGGGAAGTTGTCGACGATGTGGACCCCGCGGCTGCGCAGCATCGCAAACAGCAGTTCCTGCATCGGGTGGTCTTCGAGGAACTGCGTGCGCCACAGCGAGGCGAAGCGCTTGATGCTGATCGGCGCGCCGACCTCCTCCAGGAACGCATTGAGCTCATCGACATACGCGGTCGTGCGCGCGGTGAGCTGCTCCTGCAATGCCGGCCCGACTTCCTTCATGTGCTCCAGCACTGCCTTGGCCGCAGCCAGCGCCAGCGGGTGGCGGACGAACGTGCCGGCGAAGTACGTGACGCCGACGGTGGGCACCGAATCGTCGCCGTACTGCCAGTGGCCGCCGTCGAGGGCGTCCATGAACTCGCGCCTGCCGGCGACCACGCCGAGCGGGTAGCCGCCACCGATGACCTTGCCGTAGGTCGCAATGTCCGCCTTGATGCCGAACAGCGCCTGCGCGCCAGCCGGATGGCTGCGGAATCCGGTGATGACTTCGTCGAAGATCAGCGCGGCACCAGCGTCTTCGGTGATCTTGCGGACCTCGCGCAGGAACTCGACCGGCTGGAAGTCCGGACGCCGGCTCTGCACCGGCTCCACCAGCACCGCGGCCAGCTCGTGGGCACGGCTGCGGATGATCTCCAGCGATTCGGGCGTGCCGTAGTCGAGCACCAGCACGTTCTCGGCGGTGTTGGCGAGGATGCCGGGCGCGGCCGGCACCGCGCGCAGCTTCTTGGTGCCGCGCACGATCACTTCGTCGTTGATGCCGTGATACGAGCCGTTGAAGGTGACGATGGTGCTGCGGCCGGTGATGGTGCGGGCGATGCGGATCGCGCCGAGCACGGCTTCCGAACCGGTGTTGCACAGCGCGGCGCGGTCGTGGCCGGTGAAATCGCAGATCAGCCTGGCCACCTCGCCCGACAGCGGATGCTGCGGGCCGATCTCGTAGCCCAGGTCCAGCTGCTGGCGGATCGCATCGAGCACGAAGTCCGGCTGCCAGCCGAACATGCTCATGCCGAAGCCGTTGGTGGCGTCGATGTACTCGTTGCCGTCGATGTCGAACAGGTGCGAACCCTTGGAACGCCCGATCACGATCTGGTAGATGATTTCCTTCAGCGCCGGCCGGAACCCGTTGACCACGCGCGGATCGGCCATGTGGGCACGGTGCTGCTGGGTGTATGCCTTCGACTTAGGGCTGCGCGCCAGGTAGCGCGCGATGAACTCGGCCAGGCGCTTGCGCTGGTGATCGTTGAAATCCTGGCGGGCGTTATGGATGCGGGCGATCGCGCCAAACGCCTTCTGCACGTCGTACTTGGTGTGGGCGAGCGCGGCCGCTTCGGGGTCGGCAGTCGCGTCGGTGGCGGCAGACGGTGCCACCGGGGCGGCGGACATTGGAGCAGCGGCGACTGGAGCGGCAGCGACTGCGGCGGCAGCCGGGGCCACCGCAACCGTTGCAGGCGCGGCAACGGCGACCGGCACCCCCGACAGCAATGCCAGCTGTTGCTGCATCAGCTGCATCTGCTGCGCGATCAGGGTACGGGCGAAGTCGCCCTGGGCCGCGCCAAGCAACGCCTGCGCCGGCATCGCCATGACCTGCGGCGCTGCCACTGCCACGGCGGCCTGCGCCACCGCTGCGCTCGCAACCGGCGCCGGCGCGGCGACAGGCGCCGGCGGCGCCTCCGGCGGCAGACGCTCGTCGAGCATCTTCGACAACCGCTCCAGGCTTGAGAACTCGCCCATCAGCTGGCGGAAGGTGACGCTGACCGCGAAGGTCCGCTGCAACTGCGTCGCCACCTGGGTCAGCATCAGGCTGTCCAGGCCGAGCTCCATGAAGTTGGCTTCACTGTCGGCATCGGACAGATCGAAACCGACCACGTCCTCGAAGACATCGCGCAGCCGGCCGATCAGTGCCGGCCGGCGATCGGCGGCTACGGCGCTCTGGGCAGGCGAGCCGACGTCCTGGGTGGTGGGGGACGCGACGAGGTGCGGCATGGGAATCTCCAGATCCGTGGTGATGTTCAGTGCAGGGTGCGGAACGACATTGGCGATCGCCGATGGCGCTTCCACCCAGAAACGTTGCCGCTCGAAGGGATAGGTCGGCAGCAGCACGCGGCGGCGCTGCTGGCGGCGGTCGAACGTGGCCGGGTCGATGGCGGCGCCGCGGCACCAGAGCTGCCCGGCGGCGTTGCGGATGCACGCCTCCTCGGCGTCCGGCGAATCGGTGAGCGTGGAGACTGCGACGGCCGGTTGGCGCTGCACGCCCGGGTGTTGCCGCGCCAGGGTGGCCAGCGTGGTCCGCGGGCCGACTTCCAGCAGCACGCGCGGGCGCTCATCGACCAGTCGCTCGAGCGCGGCGGCGAAACGGACCGGCTCGCGCAGATGCTGTGCCCAGTACTCGGCGGACATGGCCGTCTCGTCATCGAGCCACTGCGCGCTTGCCGTCGACATCAGCGGCACGGCCGGTGCGCTGCGCACCACCGCCGCCACTTCCGCGCGGAACGGCGCGACCACGTCGTCCATCATCGAGGAGTGGAAGGCGTGCGAGGTATGCAGCACCCGGCACGCCACGCCGTCGGACTCGAGTTGCCCCTGGAACCGCGCGATCGCGTCGTCCGGACCGGACACGACACAGGCACCGGGCGCGTTCTCGGCCGCCAGCGAAAGATCGTCCGGCAGTCGCGGCAGCAGTGCGTCCAGCGCCAGGCGAACCGACATCATGGTGCCGGTCGGCTGCGCCTGCATCAGCGCACCGCGACGGGCGACCAGGCGCAGTGCATCGGCAAGCGTGAACACCCCGGCCAGCGCGGCGGCGACGAACTCGCCGACGCTGTGGCCGATCATCGCCGCCGGCATCACGCCGTGGCTCATCCACATCCGCGCCAGCGCGTACTCGATGGCGAAGGTGGCTGGTTGCATCGTGGCCGTCGGCTGCAGGTCCTCGGCACTGCCGGCGAAGACGCGTTCGCGCAGATCGAAGCCGAGTTCGGCGCGCAGCAGGTCGGCACACTCGTCGAAGGCGGCGCGGAAAGCCGGCTCGCTGGCGTACAGGCCACGGCCCATGCCGGCGTACTGCGAGCCCTGCCCCGGGAACATGAAGACGACATCGCTTGAACGCGCCGGCCGGCTGCGTGTCGCCGCGGCGGTCAGCTCGTTCGTGCGCAGTGCATCCACGGCGGCGGCGACGTCGTCAGCCACCACGCACACACGGTGTGCGAAGGCCTTGCGGCCCACCGCCAGGGTCCAGGCGACGTCGGCCAGGTTGGCCTGCGGTTGCGCCGCCAGATGGTCTGCCAGGCGCTCGGCCGAACGCGCCAGCGCCGCCGGGGTCCGCGCCGACAGCACCAGCAACTGTGGGCCCTGCCCCCGCTCGGATTCGTCGCGCGCGGGCGCTTCTTCGATCACGACATGGGCGTTGGTTCCGCCCACGCCGAACGAGCTCACGCCGGCGCGCCGCGGCGCATTGCCCGCGGGCCAGTCGCTGAGGCGGTCGTTGACGATGAAAGGAGTCGCGCCGAAATCGATCGATGCATTGGCCTGTTGGTAGTGCAGCGACGCCGGGATGCGCTGCTCCCACAGCGACAGCGCCGTCTTGATCACGCCCGCACCGCCAGCAGCGATGACCAGGTGGCCGACGTTGCTCTTGACCGAGCCGATCCGGCAGAAGCCAGTGTCGGCGGTGCTGCGACGGAACGCGCGCGTCAGCCCCTCGACCTCGATCGGATCGCCCAGCGGCGTGCCGGTACCGTGCGCCTCGACATAGCCGATGCTGCGCGGGTCGACGCCCGCGTCGGTGTGCGCCATCGCGATCACCGCAGCCTGCCCTTCGCTGCTGGGCGCGGTGAAGCTGGCCTTGTGGCCACCGTCGTTGTTGACGGCGGCGCCGCGGATCACGGCATAGACCGGGTCGCCATCGGCGAGCGCGTCGTCCAGGCGCTTGAGCAGCACCACCGTCGCGCCATCGCTGAACACCGTGCCGGTGGCATCGCGGTCGAACGTGCGGGTGTGACCATCGCGCGAGAGCATCGCGCCTTCGATGTGGCGGTAGCCGCTGCGCGGCGGACACGTCGCCGACGCCGCGCCCGCCAGGGCCATGTCGCAATGCCCGGCGCGCAGACTGTCCACGGCCTGGCAGATCGCCACCAGCGAGGTCGAACACGCGGTATGCGTGCTCACCGCCGGCCCGGTCAGGTTGAGCTTGTGGGCGACGTGGGTGGCGATGTAGTCCTTCTCGTTGTTGACCATGACCTGGAAGTCGCCGAGCTTGGCGATCAGGTCGGGACGATGCGCGAGATGGCGCTGGAAGTAGGTGCCGTTGTTCATGCCGGCGAACACGCCGACCGGTCCGGGCGTGGCATCGGGCGCGTAGCCGGCGCGTTCCAGGCATTCCCAGCTCAGCTCCAGGAAGATGCGCTGCTGCGGATCCATCAGCTCGGCTTCGCGCGGACTGATGCCGAAGAAGGCGGCGTCGAAGTTTTCCAGGCCTTCAATGACGCCACGCGCGGCGACGTAGCCCGGATCGCTGCGCTCGCTGGCGGTGACGGCCGGATCGAGCTCGTCGGGCTTGAAGTAGGTGATGCTGTCGCGGCCTTCGCACAGATTCCGCCAGAACGCCTCGACGTCGCCGGCACCGGGGAAGCGGCCGGCCATGGCGACGATGGCAATGGCTTCGTTGCGGGCAGCGCCCTCGCGCGGCGCGCGGCCGAAGCGCGACGCCGGGATGGTCGTCTGCGCCCCGCCCTGCAGGAGCGATGCCAGTGCCGACGGTGTCGGGTGACGGAAGAAATCCAGCGCCGACAGCGGCGTGTTCGATGCGCCCTCGCCTGCCGTCGCCTCGCGCTCGCGGCGGACGCGCTCGAGCAGCCGCATCGCCAGCAGCGAGTTGCCGCCCAGGTCGAAGAAGTTGTCGTTGCGGCCGACTTGTTCGATGCCCAGCACCGACGCGTACGCCGCGCAGATCATCTGCTCGATCGCACCCTGCGCCGGTTCGAATGCCACGGCCAGTTCCGGCCGTTCCGAACCCGGCTCGGGCAGCGCGCGCCGGTCGAGCTTGCCGTTGGGTGTCACCGGCAGCGCCGGCAGGCGGACGAAATGCGCCGGGATCATGTGTTCGGGCAGCTGCAGGCCCAGGTGTGCGCGCAGCGCTTCCACGCCGATCGCCGCATCGACCGGCTGGGTCACGTAGTAGGCCACCAGGCGCAGGTCGCCATCGCCATCCGGGCGCGCCAGCACGACGCCGGCACTGACCTGCGGATGCTCCATCAGCCGCGCCTCGATCTCGCCCAGTTCGATGCGGAAACCACGAATCTTGACCTGGAAATCGTTGCGGCCCTGGTACTCGATGTTGCCGTCCGGCAGCCACCGGCCAAGGTCGCCGGTGCGGTACATGCGCGCCTGCCGATCGCCTGCGAACGGGTCGGCCACGAAGCGCTCGGCCGTGAGCTCGTCGCGATTGAGGTAACCGCGACCGACCTGCACGCCGCCAATGTAGAGCTCGCCGGTCACGCCCCGCGGCACCGGTTGCAGGCACGGGTCGAGCACGTACATGCGGGTGTTGGCGATCGGCTTGCCGATCGGCACGCTCAACGTCGCCTTGCCCGGTGCGCTGGTCCATGCGGTGACATCGACCGCAGCTTCGGTCGGGCCATAGAGGTTGTGCAGTTCGACGCCCGGCAGGCGCTGGTGGAAGCGCTCCGCCAGAGCGACCGGCAACGCCTCGCCGCTGCACATGACGCGCTTGAGCACGCCCGCGCAGGAGGGTGCGGCATCGTCCTCGAGGAACGCATGCAGCATCGACGGCACGAAGTGCAGCGTGGTCACGCCATGCTCGCCGATCACCGATGCCAGATAGGCCGGATCCTTGTGGCCGTCAGGGCGCGCCATCACCAGGCGCGCGCCGGTCAGCAGCGGCCAGAAGAATTCCCACACCGACACGTCGAAGCTGAAGGGCGTCTTCTGCAGGACCGTGTCGTGCGCACCAAGCCCGTAGGCGTCCTGCATCCACAGCAGGCGATTGACGATGCCGCGATGCTCGTTCATCGCTCCCTTCGGCAGGCCAGTCGAACCGGAGGTGTAGATCATGTACGCCAGGTGCCGCGCGGTCAGTCCGAGCGCCTGCGCCGCGACATCGGTGTCGGCTTCACCGGCCCAGGCCGGCTGTTCGACGGTGAGGTCCAGAACCGGGCAGCGCACTTCCAGCGTCTGCAGCAGCGGCAGCAGCGTCGCCTGCGTCAGCAGCACCTTCGGCGCGCTGTCGCCGAGCATGTGGACGAGACGATCGTGCGGGTAAGCCGGATCCAGCGGCACATAGGCGCCACCGGCCTTGAGGATGGCGAGCAAGCCGACCACCATCGCCCAGCCGCGTTCGATGCAGATGCCGACGCGGTCGTCCGGGCCCACGCCCTGCGCGCGCAGGTGGCACGCCAGGCGATTGGCTTCGCGGTTGAGCTGGGCAAAGGTCAGCGTACGGTCCTGCGCGATCACCGCAGGAGCATCGGGGCTGCGCGCGACCTGCGCTTCGACCAGCGCATGCAGGCTGCAGTCCAGCGGGTAATCGACGTACGTGTCGTTGCAACCGTCGAGCAGGTCGGCGCGCTCGTCGACATCGATCATGGCCAGGCGACCGGTTGCAAGTTCCGGCGTTGCGGTCGCGGCGATCAGCAGGTTGCGTGTGTAGCCAAGGTAACGCTGCAGTGTGGCTTCGTCGTACAGCGCGGCATCGCCTTCCAGCGCGATCTCCAGGATGCCGCCGTTGTCGCGCATGCGAAGGCCCAGCTCGACACCTGCCATCGCGCCGTCGCCGCTGGCGAAGCCAATCTGCCAGCCGGCCGTGGTCTCACCCTGGTCGCGCGCCTTCGCTGCGAGCGACAGCTGCTCTGCGGTGGCGGCCAGCAGGTCCGTGGTCGATGCAGCCGGGTCGAGTTCGAAGCGAACCGGCAGTGCCGCGGCATCGGCTGAGAATGCGGCCGCGACCGCCAGCCCGGTCTGGTTCGACAAGCGGTACAGCGCGACCGCCCAGCCGGCCAGCATGGCGACCGCCAGCGATTGCCCGTGATCGTCGGCCAGCAGCTGCAGCGCGGTGCGCACAGCCGCCGGCAGGAGCTGCTGCGCGTGCACACGCGTGTCCGTGGGGTCGCGTCCGCGGGGGCGATCGGCCGGGACTTCGATCAATGCCGGCAACAGCAGCGACAGGTCGGCTTGCGCGGTGCTGCCACACGTATCCCGCGCTTCGTCCAGCGTGCCCGCACCCGTGTTACGCATGTTCTATCCCCCGATATCCACTGAGGGATAACGTGCTCGCGCCGCAATGGCGGTCAGCACTGAAGTCATTGCAAGGGAATGGACCGGAATATTTGCCGCGAATGTCGCGAGGCAGGACGCATGCACACTGCCGCTTGTCTGTTCCAACGCAGTACAGGCGGCAAAGCGGCCTTCCATGCCCCAGCTTGTGCGCACGGCTCCGGTACGCGCTACGATGCGCCGAATCAGGGGGGGCCATGAGTCAGGACTTCTCGCTTCTGTACTTCCAGCTCGGGCTGGAGCCAGGCTGCAGCCTCGAGGACCTCAAGCGTGCCTACCGGGTGCGCGTGGCCGAACTGCACCCTGACCGCCACGGCGAAGGCAGTGCAACGAGCGAAGACCACGACGCCCTGACCGAGCTGACGGCGCTCTACTCCAAGGCGATCCGCTTCCACCGCATCCACGGCCGCCTGCCGGGCGCCGCGCCCAAGGCCAGTGGCCTGCACACGGTGCACCCTGCACACGCGGCCCCGGCGCACCCGGCACAGACGCATTCATCGCAGACGCATTCGTCGCAGACGCAGGCGCCTGGCCGCAGCAACCACGAAACAGCCGCTTCCGCGGCGCGCGTCACCACCCCTGCCAGCCGCATCGCAAGCGGTCGACTTTCGCCCAACCGGACCACGCCGACGCTGGCGATCGTGACCATCCTGGTGCTGATCGTGGTGATGGTCGCGCTGCACTGGTCGGAGACCCGGTTCGAACAGAAGGTCGAAAACGGCCTGCACGCGCAGGAATCCGAACCGGCCTACGACCCGCAGCAACCCAGGCTGGAACTGGGCATGGAAGAAGGCGCGGTCTTCGCGCTCGAGGGAGCGCCGGTGCTGGTCCAGGACGACATCTGGAACTACGGCTCGTCCTGGGTGCGCTTCGAGGACGGCCATCTCGTCGACTGGAGCAGCGCCCCACCCAACCGGCTCCAGGCAGCCACGCCACGCCCGGTGCAGGAAGAAGAGCAACCCGACGAGGCCCAGTAGGGTTCCCCGCCGGCAGCCGCCTGCGAGCCGGCGGCCGCCTCCTGCCTTCGCTCGACCTCAGCGCGCTCCGCGCTGGAACAGCACCACTTCGACCGTCTGCAGCAGGATGATCAGGTCGAAGGCGAGGCCATGGTTCTTGACGTAGAACAGGTCGAACTTGAGCTTCTCTTCGGCATCGCGCACCGATGCGCCGTACGGGTAGCGCAACTGCGCCCAGCCGGTCAGGCCCGGCTTCACGCAGTGGCGCACGGCGTAGTAGCGGATCTCGCGGCTGAGCATGTCGACGAACTGCGGCCGCTCCGGCCGTGGCCCGACGATGCTCATCTCGCCGCGCAGGATGTTGAACAACTGCGGCAGTTCGTCGAGCCGGGTCAGGCGGATGAAACGCCCCACCCGCGTGGTGCGATCGTCGCCGGTCTGCGCCCAGCGGGCCACGCCGTCAACTTCGGCATCCACGCGCATGCTGCGGAACTTGATCAGCTCGAACGGTCGCCCGCCCTCGCCGATCCGGGTCTGCTGGTACAGGATCGGACCGCTCGACTCCAGGCGGATGCACAGCGCCACCAGCGCCATGAACGGCCACGTCACGATCAACAGCATGGCGGCAGCCAGCACGTCGAAGAAGCGTTTGTTCATGCACCGCGACGTCGAATGATCGAAGCCGCCGGAGAACACCAGCCACGACGGGTCGACCAGGTTGGTGGTGACGATGCCCGCCTCGCGCTCGAAGAACGTCGACAGGTCGGTCATGGCCACGCCGCGCTGCACGCAGGCCAGCATGTCCTCCATCGGCAGGCCGCCGCGACGCTCGTCCGGCGCCACCACGACTTCGCTGATCTGCAACCGGTGCGTCAGCTCGGCCAGTCCGCCGTCGGCCGACACATGCAGGCCCGCCGGCACCGCCATCTCCTGTCCCGCGATCGGCACGAATCCGACCAGGGTGAAGGCGCGACGGTCGCTGTTGCGGCGCATGCGGCTGTTGATGAGGTCGGCGTTGTGGCCGGCGCCGAGCACCAGCACCCGCCGCCGGAACAGGTCGCCGGCGAACACCTGCAGGATGCCAAGGCGCAGCAGCGCCATTCCGGCCATGGCCAGGATCAGCGCAATCACGATCACGCCGCGTCCGATGTAGGCCGCCGGCACCAGGTAGTACAGCACCATCAGGCCAATGCCGCCGATCGCGAACGACACCAGCAACCGCAGCGCGAACTCGAACCGGTTCAGGCGCACGTGCACTTCGTACAGGCCCAGCGCGGCCATCGAGGTGGTCACGAACAGGGCCACCATGAATGCCCTGATGGCGAGGTTCTCGGAAAAGATCTGGTGGCCTTCCGGGTCGTTCATGAAACGCAGCCATGCTGCGCCCGCGACCGCCGCCATCACCAGCAACAGTTCCAGCACCCAGATGAGCGTGAGCGCTCGATTCTTGCGACTAGACTTTGCGAATACCATGGAACCGCACTCCCGCGGGGGGCATGCAATACCCGTTCGATGCGGGCTGCATGCGGTTGACGCACACGCTGCGTGGGGGCTCCCTTGCTCAGTGATGGCGCGGGAACCGTTGCATTGCGTCGAGGGGTGGGCGGGTCTCGTCACGATGGCGCTCGCCATCGACCCGGCCGTCGTTGCCTATCCCCCCAACGACGAACTCACGACACGTACAACGCCGGCTCGGCGACCACCCGGCCACCCAGCGGACGCAACCAGACGCCCTCGATCACCGCATCCACCGGAGCGGCCACGGCCGCGGTCCAGCGCGCACCGATCTGGAGCATCGACAGGCGCACCGGTCCACCGGAACGGTCGGCAGCCGGATGCGTCAACGGCACGACCGCACCGTCGGCGGCGACGAAACTGGTCATTTCCCGCTCCAGGCCGATGCCTTCGGCTTTGAGCAGCGCTTCCTTGCGCACCCACAACGCGAGCAGTTCGCGGCCATAGGCCGGTTCGCGCATGCCGGCAAGCTGGCGGGCTTCGACCTCATGGCAGACGCTGGTGGACACCTGCGGCAATTCGGTGGCGCGCTGCGAAGGTTCGATGTCGATGCCGACCGGCCCCATGGCGCAGACCGCAAAAGCGGCAACACCCTCGGCATGGCTGAGGCTGGTGTGCAGCGACAGGCCTGGCAGGCACGGGCAGCCGCGTTCGTCGCGCGCCAGCGGCACCTGCGCCGGCGCGATGCCGAGCACGCCGGCCAGCACCACGCGATGCAAGGCGTAGGCAATGGTCAGCGCTTCGCGGTCGGAAGCGTGGCGTCGGTGCAGCACCCGCGACCGTTCGGCCGGGTCCAGCAGCGCCCATGCCTCGTCGTGCCAGGACTGCCACGTTTCCAGCTCGGCCAGCGCCACCACGCAGGAACGCGCGCGCGAAGGACGAAGGTCCGGCGCCTCGGGCATGGCCCCGACGATGGCCACCGGTACCCCCAGCGGGCGCACTGGCGCAATGAGTGTCATCGATTCCCCCTGCCCCGGCCTGGCGCCAGCTGCCTCGTGGATCACGACTACCCTCAACGCAGCGGGGGTCGCGACGAGGCCACGGCGGCCGCGAACCCACACCGACCGGCACCGCCGCGATCGATGGCGTCCTGTTCTGGCGCCCCGACGCGTTCTCTGCAGCGAGGCCGGATGTCGCCACCGTGACGTCGCCTCCTACCGGGGCCAACATGCGCGCACGCCAGAGCAGCCATCCGTCCACGCCCACGCGCGGCGCGCGTCGCCGCCAGCGCGGCTGAGCGCCATGGACACCACCGATTTCGAAGGCCGGCACGTCCACGCCGGCACTCGCGAAGGACGCGGCGCGGACGGCAGCACCGTCGCGCACGGCGCCACCGCGAGTTTCGCGCCGCCGTCGCTGCAGACCGTCAGGGTCGGCGTGGTCGGGCTGGGTTACGTCGGCCTGCCGCTGGCGGTCGCGTTCGCGAAGTACTTCGACACTGTCGGCTTCGACATCAATGCCGCCCGCGTCGACGAGCTGCGGCAGGGGCGCGACAACACCCTGGAGGTCGACCAGGCCGAACTGGCCGCGGCGCGCCGCCTGCGTTGCAGCAGCGACCTGGCGGACCTGCGCGCGTGCAACGTCTACATCGTCACCGTGCCCACGCCGATCGATGCCGCCAAGCGTCCCAACCTTGGCCCGCTCGCCCGCGCCAGCGAAAGCCTGGGCAAGGTGCTCAAGCGCGGCGACGTGGTCGTGTACGAATCCACCGTCTACCCCGGATGCACCGAGGAAGTGTGCGTGCCGATCCTGGAACGCTCGTCGGGCCTGGTGTTCAACCGCGACTTCTTCGTCGGCTACAGCCCGGAGCGGATCAATCCCGGCGACAAGGACCACCGCCTCACGTCGATCCTCAAGATCACCTCCGGCTCGACACCGGAGGCCGCCGACTTCGTCGATCGCCTCTACGGTTCGATCATCGAGGCCGGTACGCACAAGGCCAGTTCGCTCAAGGTCGCCGAGGCGGCCAAGGTCATCGAGAACACCCAGCGCGATCTCAACATCGCCCTGATCAACGACCTGGCGATCCTGTTCAACAAGCTAGGCATCGACACCCTGGAAGTCCTGCAGGCGGCCGGCACCAAGTGGAACTTCCTGCCGTTCCGGCCGGGCCTGGTCGGCGGCCACTGCATCGGCGTGGATCCCTATTACCTCACCCACAAGGCGCAGGAGATCGGCCATCACCCGGACGTGATCCTGGCGGGCCGCCGCACCAACGACGGCATGGGCTCCTACATCGCCAGCGAAGTCGTGCGCCTGATGGTGCGCAAGGGCATCAACCCGGTGCATGCGCGGATCCTGATCCTCGGCCTGGCCTTCAAGGAAAACTGCCCGGACCTGCGCAACACGCGCGTGGTCGACATCCTGCATGCGCTGCACGGCTACAACGCCGACGTCGATGTCCATGACCCGTGGGTCGATGCCGGCGAGGCCAGCGCCGAGTACGGCATCACCCCGATTGCCGAACCCGCAGCGGGCCAGTACGACGCGGTGATCGTGGCCGTGGCCCACCACCAGTTCGCCGCACTCGGCGCGCAGGGCGTCAAGGCCCTGGGCAAGCCGGTGTCGGTGATCTACGACGTCAAGTACGTGCTGCCCCGCGACGCGGTCGACGGCAGGCTGTGATGCCCGCGCGCGGCAATCCTTTCAACCATTTCATTCCACTTTGCGGAGATTCACTGCGATGAAGGTCCTCGTCACCGGCACGGCCGGATTCATCGGCTCGCATGTCGCGTTGGAACTGTTGCGCCGTGGTGATGAAGTGGTGGGTTTCGACAATCTCAACAGCTATTACGACGTCGGCCTGAAGAAGGCCCGGCTGGCGCGTTTCCTCAGCCATCCGCGCTACACCCACCTGCACGCCGACCTGGCCGACCGCGACGCGGTGGAAGCCGCGTTCGAGCGCCATCGCCCGCAGCGGGTGGTGCACCTGGCCGCACAGGCCGGCGTGCGCTACGCGGCGGAAAACCCGCACGTGTACGTCAGCAGCAACGTCAGCGGTTTCCTGCACGTGCTCGAGGGCTGCCGCCGCCATGGCAGCGAGCATCTGGTGTTCGCTTCGACCAGCTCGGTGTACGGCGCCAACACGGCGATGCCCTTCTCCGAGCATCAGCCCACCGAGCATCCGCTGACGCTGTACGCGGCGACCAAGAAGGCCAACGAGCAGATGGCGCACAGCTACGCGCATCTGTACGGGATCCCGAGCACGGGCCTGCGCTTCTTCACGGTCTACGGTCCGTGGGGCCGGCCGGACATGGCGCTGTTCCTCTTCACCAAGGCGATCCTCGCCGGCGAACCGGTACCGGTGTTCAACCACGGCCGGCACAAGCGCAGCTTCACCTACATCGACGATATCGTTGCCGGCGTGGTGCGCGCGCTCGATCGCGTGCCCACGCGTGACGACAGCTGGCGCGGCGATACGCCCGACCCGGCCAGCAGCGGCGTCGCGCCGTATCGCCTCTACAACATTGGCAGCCGCCAGAGCGTGGAGCTGCTGCGTTATATCGAAGTGCTCGAGCAATGCCTGGGCCGCAAGGCGACCTTGCAGATGCTGCCGCTCCAGGCCGGCGACGTGCCGGCAACGGAAGCCGACTGCAGCGATCTGGCCGACGACATGGGCTATTCGCCACAGGTCACGGTCGAGGAAGGCGTGGCGAATTTCGTCGACTGGTACCGCGACTACTACCACCTCGGCGCCGCAGTGCCGGCGCGGCAGTACGCGTGAGGTAGAAGCAAAAGGGCCGATGGTTTCCCATCGGCCGCACGCTGCTACAAAGCAAAAGGGCCGATGGTTTCCCATCGGCCCTTCGCTTTCTTGTGTGGCGCGCCCGGAGAGATTCGAACTCCCGACCACCAAGTTCGTAGCCTGGTGCTCTATCCAGCTGAGCTACGGGCGCTGAGTTGAAAAATTATGACGGGTCGATTTCGATTCGTCAAACATTTTTCGAACATTTCCCTGTCGATGGCCTCGCGTATTGCGAGGGTCTTCAGGTCCACGAAACTCCCGAAGGTGTTTCGTGATTGGCGAATTCCGCGGTTCCGGGCATCGCATGGTGCCAACCATGTCGACGCGTTTTCAGGAGTGCATGCACTACTGCGGAACCCGGGCCTCGCCGGTAGAACTGGCGGAGACTGAGGGATTCGAACCCTCGATGGAGCTTTTGACCCCATACTCCCTTAGCAGGGGAGCCCCTTCGGCCACTCGGGCAAGTCTCCGCGACAAAACTCAAGTCGGCGCGGGCGCAAAGCATAACGGCTCGCCCCGCGCACGGCAAACAATTTGTGTCAGGCGTCGGTGTTCTTGCCTGCGTCATCAGCGGGCTCTTCGCCGCGCTGGATACGCTGGTAGATCTCTTCGCGGTGCACAGCGACATCTTTCGGTGCGGTAATTCCGATACGCACCTGGTTGCCCTTGACGCCGAGCACGGTGACGGTCACCGAGTCGCCGATCATCAGGGTCTCACCGACGCGACGCGTCAGGATCAGCATCTAACATCTCCTATGGCCGGCAGGTCCACCGCCGGCAAATGGGCGCTCCCGGGAGCGCCTCCAGTTTTGTACACAAACGTGAACCATATTAGCGGCCGGTCAAACGTGACCGCAACCGCAGAAGGTCATGTTTCTCGTTCAGTTAAGCTTGCCTTCGACCCAGCCAGCGACACCTGCCAGCGCCTGGACCAGTGCCGGACCGTCATCGCCTCCGCCCTGGGCCATGTCGGCGCGACCACCGCCCTTGCCGTTGATCTGACTGGCCACATGGGCCAGGAGTTCCCCGGCCTTGACCTTGCCTGCGGCCGCGCCATTGACGCCGGCGACCAGGGCCGCCTTGCCGTCGCTGGCGCCGGCCAGGACGATCACGCTGTCGCCCAGCTGCTGCTTGAGGCGATCGACCGCGTCGCGCAGCGCCCTGGCGTCGAAGCCGTCCAGGCGGGTGGCCACGACCTTGACCGAACCGACCAGCGTCGCTGACGCGCCCAGGTCCGAGGTGGCGCCAGAGGCGGCCTTGGCCTTGATCGATTCGAGTTCGCGCTCGAGCTTCTTCTGCCGGTCGAGCAGGCCACGAAGCTTGTCGGCGACGTCAGCCGCGTTGCCGCCAAGCAGGCGGGCGGCTTCGTCGAGGCGACGCTCTTCCTCGGCGACGAAGTCCAGTGCGCCCTGCCCGGTCAGCGCCTCGATGCGGCGCACGCCGGCGGAGACGCCGCCTTCGGAGACAATCTTGAACAGGCCGATGTCGCCGGTGCGCGACACATGCGTGCCGCCGCACAGTTCGGTCGAGGTATCGCCCATGCGCAGTACCCGCACTTCGTCGCCGTACTTCTCGCCGAACAGCGCCATCGCGCCGAAATCCAGCGCTTCCTGCATGCCCATGTGACGGACTTCGGCGGCGTGGTTGCGACGCACTTCTGCATTCACGCGACGCTCGATCTCGGCCAGCTCGCTGGCACTGACCGGCGCGAAGTGGGCGAAGTCGAAACGCAGGCGGTCGGGCGCGACCAGCGAACCCTTCTGGGTGACGTGATCGCCGAGCACGCTGCGCAATGCCGAATGCAGCAGGTGCGTGGCCGAATGGTTGAGCACGGTGGCGGCGCGACGCGAGCCATCGACACTGGCGCGGACGCGATCACCGCGCTTGATCGAGCCGCTGGCCAGGTTGCCGACGTGGCCGTGGAACTGGCCGGCGAACTTCTGCGTATCGCGCGCGACGAAGCGCGCGGCGCCGGCGTCGAGCTCGCCGGTGTCGCCCACCTGGCCGCCGCTTTCGGCGTAGAAAGGTGTGCGGTCGAGGATCACCACGGCGTCGTCGCCCGCATCGATCTGTTCGACCGGGCGTCCGTCCTTGAGCAGGGCCAGCACTTCCAGGCCCTCTGCGTCGAGTTCGTCGTAGCCCAGGAAGCGGGTCGGCGTGAGCTGTGCGGCCAGCTCGGCCGGCATCGTGGTGGCGTTGCCGAACTTGCCGGCCTCGCGCGCCTTGCGGCGCTGTTCTTCCATCGACAGGTCGAAGCCGTCCATGTCCACCGTCAGCCCGCGCTCGCGCGCGATGTCGGCAGTCAGGTCGACCGGAAAACCGTAGGTGTCATAGAGACGGAACGCATCCGCGCCGGGGATCACGCCCGTGGAGCGTGCGGCCACTTCATCGAAAATGCGCATGCCCGAATCGAGCGTCTCGGCGAAGCGCTCCTCTTCGGCCAGCAATGCACGTTCGACGAACTCGCGCTTGGCGACCAGCTCCGGATAGGCATCGCCCATCACCTCGACCAGCGGCGCGACCATGCGGCTGAAGAACGGACCCTTCTGGCCGAGCATCCAGCCGTGGCGCAGGGCGCGACGGATGATCCGGCGCAGCACGTAACCGCGGCCTTCGTTGCTCGGCAGCACGCCGTCGACGATCAGGAACGAGCAGGCGCGGATGTGATCGGCGATCACGCGCAGCGACTTGTTGCCCAGGTCCGCGGTCGAGGTGAATTCGGCGGCCTTGGCAATCAGGTGGCGGAACAGGTCGATCTCGTAGTTGCCATGCACGCCCTGCAGCACGGCGGCCAGGCGCTCAAGGCCCATGCCGGTGTCGACGCACGGCGCCGGCAGCGGCACCAGGGTGCCGTCGGGCTGGCGGTCGAACTGCATGAACACCAGGTTCCAGATCTCGATGAAACGGTCGCCGTCCTCGTCGGGCGAACCCGGCGGGCCACCGGCGATGTGGTCGCCGTGGTCGAAGAAGATCTCGGTGCACGGACCGCAGGGGCCGGTGTCGGCCATCTGCCAGAAATTGTCCGACGCGTACGGCGCACCCTTGTTGTCGCCGATGCGGATGATGCGCTCAGCCGGGATGCCCATCTTCTGGTTCCAGATGGAATACGCCTCGTCATCGGAGTGATAGACCGTGACCAGCAGGCGCTCGGCCGGCAGCTTCCAGACCCTGGTCAGCAGCTCCCAGGCCCACGCGATCGCGTCTTCCTTGAAGTAGTCGCCGAAGGACCAGTTGCCCAGCATCTCGAAGAAGGTGTGGTGGCGCGCGGTGTAGCCGACCTGGTCGAGGTCGTTGTGCTTGCCGCCGGCACGCAGGCAGCGCTGCACGTCGGCCGCGCGCACGTAGCCGGGCTTCTCGCTGCCGAGGAAGACGTTCTTGAACTGGACCATGCCCGAGTTCGTGAACAGCAACGTCGGATCGTTGGCGGGCACCAGGGGCGCCGACGGCACGATCGTGTGGCCCTTGCCACGGAAGAATTCGAGGAAATCGCTGCGGATTTCGCTGGTGCTGATGTGACGGGGGTTGTTCATGCCTGCGCGCGAATGTCGGTGACGGGACCGGACTGGGCGGACCGGCCCATGCCCCTCACGATGGGGACGTCGACAGGAGCAGGCAACCCAGGACCCGAAAGCCGGTTAGGTTATCAGGACGGCGGCAGCTCTGCGCAAAGGCGCCAGGGCCCGTCCACCGTGCCGGATCCGCTCTGCGGCCTTGCCTGGTTCGGGGCCGCAACGGCGATGCGGCCCGCGGTCAGTCGTCGGGGTCGAAGCGGATCGCGGCGCGGATGCTGGCGCCGTCGAAGCCCCGGCGCAGCAACAGATCGGCGGCCTTGCGCTGCAGGTTCAGCTCCTCCGCCAGGGTCGGCCCGAAGCGGCGTTGGGCAAGGTCGCGGGCGTTCTCGGCCCAGTCGCCCTCGTAGGTCTCCATGGCGCGGGCAATCGCCTCGCGGTCGAGACCATGGGTGGCCAGTTCGGCCCGGATCCGGACCGGGCCATAACCGCTGCCGGCGCGGCTGCGCACCAGGCTCTCGGCAAAACGCTTGTCGTCTTGCCAGCCCTCGCCAGCCAGACGGCCTACCGCCTTCTCGACATCGGCCGCATCGAGTCCGCGAGCGGTCAGCTTGCGGCTCAGTTCCTTTCGCGAGTGTTCGCGCCGGGCCAGCAGGCCCAGCGCGCGTTGCAGCGGAGTCTGCTGCGGCCGGCCGCGGCGGCGGGCGGGCCCGGAAGCCTCGCCGGACCCGTCGCGGTCCTCGCCTCCGGCAACGCCGGCCGGCGCATCATCGTGTGGCCAGTCGCCTTGCATCGACGCTACCGGGCGCTAGCTCATTCTTCGGCGGTGGCGGTGTCGTCGCCTTCGTCACGGCGCGCGTCCGCCGGCACGAACTTCTCGCGCAGTGCCGCCTCCAAGCGCTTGGCGATCTCCGGGTTGTCCTTGAGGTACTGGCGGGCGTTCTCCTTGCCCTGGCCGATGCGCTCGTCGTACGCGCTGTACCAGGCGCCGGACTTCTCGACCAGCTTGGCGTCCACGCCCATGTCGATCAGCTCGCCTTCGCGCGAGATGCCCTCGCCGTACAGGATCTCGGTGAGGACCTGCTTGAACGGAGGCGCCAGCTTGTTCTTGACCACCTTGATGCGGGTCTGGTTGCCGATGATCTCGTCACCCTTCTTGATCGCGCCGATGCGGCGGATGTCCAGGCGCACCGAGGCATAGAACTTGAGTGCGTTGCCGCCGGTGGTGGTTTCCGGGCTCTGGCCCGGCATCATCACGCCGATCTTCATGCGCAGCTGGTTGATGAAGATCACCATGCAGTTGGAACGCTTGATGTTGCCGGTCAACTTGCGCAGCGCCTGGCTCATCAGGCGGGCCTGCAGGCCCGGCAGCTGGTCGCCCATCTCGCCTTCGATTTCGGCACGCGGGGTCAGCGCTGCAACCGAGTCGATCACGACCATGTCGACCGCACCCGAGCGCACCAGCATGTCGGCGATTTCCAGCGCCTGCTCACCGGTGTCGGGCTGGCTGACCAGCAGGTCGTCCACGTTGACGCCGAGCTTGGAGGCGTAGGTCGGGTCGAGCGCGTGCTCGGCATCCACGAAGGCCGCCGTGCCGCCCAGCTTCTGGCACTCGGCGATGGTCTGCAGGGTCAGCGTGGTCTTGCCCGAGGACTCCGGACCGTAGATCTCGACGACGCGGCCCTTGGGCAGGCCACCGATGCCGAGGGCGATGTCGAGCAACAGCGAACCGGTGCCGATGACCTCGGCCGGCTCCGCCACGCGGTCGCCCATGCGCATCACCGAGCCCTTGCCGAACTGCTTCTCGATCTGGCCCAGGGCGGCCGAAAGGGCGCGCTTCTTGTTCTCGTCCATCGTGGATTCCTTGAGGTCGTGTTGCTTGAGGTCGTGTTGGCGTGCTGAGGGCGAACGTGTTGGCGACAATCTAGGCTTGGCAGGTCGCACGGACTGAGACTCCCGCGCCTGGATTGCAAATCTGTTGGATCCGGCCGCCGCTGCGCATTGGCGCAGGCCGGAACCGGCCGTGGGCGAACGCCGCACGGTGGCGTTGGAACATCCCGTCGAGAGCCATCAACGAATTCATCGATTCGGCCTCACCAGCCCGCAGTACAGGCCCTCGATGGCGAAATCCTGGTCCGGCTCGACCTCGATGGGGGCGTAGTCGGGATTGCGCGGCAGCAGGCGGATGCGGTCCTTGCCGATCTTGAGCAGCTTGACGGTGATCTCGTCGTCGATGCGGGCGACCACGATCTGCCCGGAGCGGGCGTCGTGGGTGCGGTGCACGCCGATCAGGTCGCCGTTGAAGATGCCTTCGTCGCGCATCGAGTCGCCCTTGACCTTGAGCAGGTAGTCCGGGGTCGGCGAGAAGAAGACGCGGTCGAGCAGGACGACCTGGTCGGAACCGATATCGGCGCCGATCGGCCGGCCGGCGGCGACCTGCCCCAGCACCGGCAGGCGCAGGGCGTCGTCGGAGACCGCGCCAGCGGGATCGACCGCCTCCACCGCGACCGTCTCGGCCATGTCCTCAACCGGCGCCACCAGGCGGATGCCACGTGCCCGCCCCGGCATGCGCTGGATCGCGCCGGCCTGTTCCAGCGCCTCGAGGTGGTACTGGGCCGCGCGCACGCTGCTGAAACCCATGGCGCGGGCGATCTCGGTCTGCGAGGGCGGCACGCCCTCGGCTTCGATCCGATGCGCGATCAGGGCGAGGATGGTGCGCTGGGTGTCGGTGATGTCCATTAGTAGCAATACTACTAACGGACTTTTCCCGCCGTCAAGCCCCCGGCGCGGGACGGCCTGTCAGGCCATCAGCTCGGCCAAACCGTGCAGGGCCGCCGCCACGCTCTGGCGGCGCACGGCGTCGCGGTCGCCATCGAAGTGGAAGGTCACCGCGGTCGGATAGCCACCGCGTCGCTTCCAGGCGATCCATACCGTGCCGACCGGCTTGTCCTCGGTGCCGCCGCCGGGTCCGGCGATGCCGGTCACGGCCACGGCCAGCGTCGCGCCGGAATGCACCAGCGCTCCGGAAACCATCTCGATCACGGTGTCGCGGCTGACCGCGCCATGCTGCTCGAGCGTCTGCGGCCGCACGCCAAGCAAGGCCTGCTTGGCCTCGTAGCTGTAGGCCGCCATGCCCGCCTCGAACCAGGTCGAGGAACCGGGAATGTCGGTGAGCATCTTGGCGATCCAGCCACCGGTGCAGCTTTCGGCGGTGACCAGGGTCTGGCGGTGGTTGCGGGCCGCTTCGCCCACCTGCTCGGCGAGGCGATGCAGGGCGGCATCGGAGACGTCGTTCTTCATGCCGCGCATGATAGCCGGAGTCGAAGCCCCTCTCCGTCGTGCGGGAGAGGGATCACTCCAATCAGTACAGGATCCGCAAGGTCATGCCGTACGTCCGCGGCGCGCCGAGGAAGGCATTGAACGAGTTGAACGGATTGTTCGGCGCCGGCGACACGTTCTGCAGCGGGGCGTCGAAGCCGACCTGGGCGTATTCCTCGTCGGTGAGGTTCAGCGCCCACAGCTCGACCATCCAGTTGCGGTTCTGTTTGCCCAGGGCGACCCGTGCGTTGACCACGGTGAAGCCGTCCTGGACCTTCTCGACGTCCAGGTCCGAGCCGGTGTTGTAGTCGGACATGTACTTGGCGCCGAGGTTGAAGCGGGCCACCAGGTCGCCGGCAAACGGGTAGTCGTAGGTCACCGACGCCGAGGTAGACCAGTACGGGGCAAAACTCACGCGACTGCCTGGCAACTTGTACAGCGCGCCGGTCGGTGCGACGAAGTCGCCGCCGGGGATGCTGTCGCCGTAGCGGGTGTCGGCGTAGGTCACGCCGCCCTGCACCATCAGACCGCGCGTGGCCTGCCACAGCAGCTCGGTGTCGATGCCCTTGGACACGACTTCGGGGATCGAGCGCACGACGAAACTGGTGCCGAGGAAACTGTTGAGCTGGAAGTCCTCGTAGGTCTGGTGGAACAGCGTGGCGTTGGCCAGCAGGTTTCCTTCGGCCCAGGTGGTCTTGGCGCCGAGCTCGTAGCTGTCGACGAACTCGCCCGGGAACGAGGTGTCGTTGACCGGAACAATGCCCGAGCCGCCACTGGACAGGCCGGTGTTGGACTGCACGCGGTCGAGGTTGAAGCCGCCTGCCTTGTAGCCGCGCGCGGCGGAGGCATAACCCATCACGTGTTCGTTCCAGCGGTAGGCGGCCTTGAGCGTGCCGGACCATTCCTTCTCGTCGCGCTCCTGGTGGGTCACGCGGCCGTTGTGCAGCGGGTTCGCCCACGGCAGGCAGGAGAAGCCGATCACCTGCGGGATCACCGCCGGCAACGCCGCGGCCGGCACGCCGCGCGCCAGCAGCGCCGCAGCCACGCGTTGCTGCCCACCCGGGCCGAGCATCGCCGAGCAGCCCGGGCTGCCGTTGGGATTGCTGTAGGCCGAATCGAGTTCCTTGTTCTCGCTGGTGTAGCGCAGGCCCAGGGTCAGGTCGAGCGCGTCGGTGGCGTGCCAGGTGTTGTTGGTGAACAACGCCAGGCTCTTCGCGTTCTGCTTGTAGACGTCATCGGCGCCGAATCCGGCGAACACGGTGCCCGGCGGGCGTCCGCTTGCCTGCGACAGGAACAGCGGCGCGGTCGGGCTGCGTCCCAGCGCCGGGTTGATCATCGACAGCAGCGCCACCGACAGGTACGGCTCGTAGGCGTTGCCGATGCGGTAGGTCTCGTTGCGGTCCAGGTCCTCGTCCGAATAGAACAGCCCGACCATCCAGTCGATGCTGTCGCTGGAGCCGGTCAGGCGGAACTCCTGGGTGAAGGTCTCGAAGCCGGTCAGCGACTCATCCTCCTCGCCGTTGCGGTAGAGGATGTCGGCGCTGCTGAAATCGAAGTCCAGGCCATTGATGGAGTCCCACTTGCGCCAGGCGGTGATCGAGGTCAGCGTCGCGCCGTCGAACCACGGCGTGATCCAGTTGACCTCGGCCGCGACGCCCTTGTCCTTGATGTCCTGCTTGGTGCTGCGGTTGCTCCAGGCCACCCGCGCGAACGGATCGGCCACCGGCGCCACGCCCTCGTCCGGCGACAGGGCGTTGACGATGTCGCCGGTGGCGCCGCGCACGGTGGTCACTCCGACGCAGCAGTTCTCCTCGCGACTGGTGAAGTCGGCGATGAAATTGATGTCGAGGTTGTCGGTCGGTTCCAGCAGCAACTGGCCGCGCAGGGTGTGGAAGTTCTGGTCCCCGTCCTCGGTCTCGGTACGCGGGCCGGCGCCGGTATGCACGTCGGTGAAGCCGTCGCGCTTGCGCTTGGCCGCGTAGACACGGAACGCGGCGTTATCGCTGATCGGGGCATTGAGCGAACCGGCAACACCGATCGCGTTGTAGTTGCCCACCGTCAGTTCACCCTCGATCTGGGTGAGGTAATGCGGGCGCTTGGTGATCACGTTGATCACGCCGGCCGAGGTGTTCTTGCCGAACACCGTGCCCTGTGGGCCCTTGAGCACTTCGATGCGTTCGATCTCGCCCAGGTCGCCGAAGCCGACGCCGTTGCGCGGGCGGTACACGCCATCGATGACCACGCCGACCGAGGATTCCAGGCCGGCGTTGTCGCCAACCGTGCCGATGCCGCGGATGCGCGCGGTGGTCTGCGCCTCGCTCTGGGTGCTGGTCACGGTCAGCCCGGGGACGAGGATCTGCACGTCCTTGACGTCGCGAACGCCGGTGTCCTGCAGCAGCTGCTCGGGCAACGCGGTGATCGCGATCGGAACGTCCTGCAGCGCCTCTTCGCGCTTCTGCGCGGTGACGGTCAGTCCCGCCAGGTTGGTGGGCTCTTCATCCTTTTTCAGTTCGCCGCCCTGCACGACGGGAGCGGCGGCGGCCTGTTGCGCCTGGACCGACCAGACTGGCACCGCGAGCGTTGTCGCGATCGCCAGCGCCAGCAGCTTTCGGGTGCCTGCTTTTGTTGCGCCCACGGAAAAAACCGGCTTGCACGAATCCATCGCGTCCCCTCCCCTCGAGTGATTGGATGTACGGCGTCCGAACCAACAGCCAATGCACGCGCCCCCTTTTCGGCACGTCCCGCGCGACCGGCGACACCCCATCCAACGCAACACGGTCCCGATGGGAAAACGGCAGCGAACGGCGAACGAAACCGTAACATGTCGCCGACAGGCCCCATGTGGCAGTGCAGCAGGGTGCGCCGGACCGAGCACGGAATCCCCCCGCAGGCAACGGGGTCCGCAAATCCCCCCCGGCTGTTAGCCTAGCGCCCTGCCCGCCGGCCCCGTCGCCGGCCCTTCCCCAAGCACGAAAGACCCGCGATCCATGAGTTCAGCCGAACGGCCGCCCGAGCACACCCCCCTGATGAAGCAGTTTTTCGCCGCCAAGGCGGAGCATCCGGACGTGCTGCTGTTCTTCCGCATGGGCGACTTCTACGAGCTGTTCTTCGATGACGCGCGCAAGGCCGCGCGCCTGCTCGACATCACCCTGACCCAGCGCGGCCAGTCCGGCGGCCAGCCGATCCCGATGGCCGGCGTTCCGCATCACGCTGCCGAGGGCTACCTGGCGCGGCTGGTGGCGCTGGGCGAATCGGTGGCGATCTGCGAGCAGATCGGCGACCCGGCGCTGGCCAAGGGCATCGTCGAGCGCAAGGTGGTGCGCATCGTCACCCCCGGCACGGTCACCGACGAGGCGCTGCTCAACGAGCGCCGTGACACGCTGCTGCTGACCATCGCCCGCGCCAAGAGTGGCTACGGCCTGGCCTGGGCTGACCTTGCCGGCGGCCGCTTCATGGTCAACGAAGTCGCCAGCGAAGATGCCCTCGAGGCCGAACTGGCGCGCCTGGAACCTGCCGAAACGCTGATCGCCGACGAAGACGGCTGGGCGCCCTTCGTCGCCGAGCGCACCGGCCTGCGCCGGCGCGCGCCGTGGCTGTTCGACGCCGACAGCGGCCGCCGCCAGCTGCTGCGCTTCTTCAACCTTCACGACCTGTCCGGCTTCGGCCTGGAGGACAAGCCGTTGTCGATCGCCGCCGCAGCGGCCCTGCTCGGCTATGTCGAGGAAACCCAGAAGCAGCGCTTGCCGCACCTGACGTCGATCGCGGTCGAGTCCGGTGATGGCGCGATCGCAATGAACGCCGCGACCCGTCGCCATCTCGAAATCGACAGCCGCGTAGACGGCGACCATCGCCACACGCTGCTGGGCGTGCTCGACTCCACCATCACGCCGATGGGCGGCCGCCTGCTGCGCCGCTGGCTGCACCGGCCGTTGCGCGAACGCACGCCACTGCGGCTGCGGCAGCAGGCGGTTGCGACGCTGGTCGATGCACGCGCCGGCGATTCCCTGCGCGAGCGGTTCCGTGCCCTTGGCGACCTCGAACGCATCCTCTCGCGCATCGCCCTGCGCAGTGCCCGTCCGCGCGACCTGTCGACCCTGCGCGATGGCCTGGGGATGCTGCCCGAGGTGCGCGCCGAGCTGGCGCCGCTGGATTCGCCGCACCTGGCCGCACTGGCGGCCGAGCTTGGCGAGCACGACGAACACGCGCACCTGCTGCAGTCGGCGATCGTGACGCAGCCGCCGGTGCTTGCCCGCGATGGTGGCGTGTTTGCCGACGGCTACGACGCGCAGCTTGATGAACTGCGCACGCTGTCCACGCACGCCGACCAGTTCCTGATCGACCTGGAGGCGCGCGAACGCGCCAGCAGCGGCATCGCCACGCTGAAGGTCGGCTACAACCGCGTCCACGGCTATTACATCGAGATCAGCAAGGGCCAGTCCGACAAGGCGCCGACCCACTACACGCGCCGGCAGACGCTGACCGGCGCCGAGCGCTACATCACCGAGGAACTCAAGCAGTTCGAGGACAAGGTGCTGTCGGCACGCGAACGTTCGCTCAGCCGCGAGCGCCTGCTCTACGAACAGCTGCTCGACGTACTCAATGCCCGCCTCGAACCGCTGCGACGCTGCGCTGCCGCGCTGGCCGAACTCGACGTGCTGTGCTGTTTCGCCGAACGCGCGCAGACGCTGGACTGGGTCGCACCGACGCTTGGCGACGAGCCCGGCCTGCACATCGAGCGCGGCCGCCATCCGGTGGTCGAGGCGGTACGCAGCGATCCGTTCGAGCCCAACGACCTGATCCTCGGCGAGGACCGCCGGATGCTGGTCATCACCGGCCCGAACATGGGCGGTAAATCGACCTACATGCGCCAGAACGCGCTGATCGTGCTGCTCGCCCACACCGGCAGCTTCGTGCCGGCGTCGCGCGCGACCATCGGCCCGATCGACCGCATCCTCACCCGCATAGGCGCCGGCGACGACCTCGCCCGCGGCCAGTCGACCTTCATGGTCGAGATGAGCGAGACCAGCTACATCCTCCACCACGCCACGGCCCAGTCGCTGGTGCTGATGGACGAGATCGGGCGCGGCACGTCGACCTACGACGGCCTCGCGCTGGCAGAGGCCTGCGCGCGCCATCTGGCGCACAACAACCGCGCCTACACGCTGTTTGCCACCCACTACTTCGAACTGACCACGCTGGCCGAACCAGGCAGCGGCATCGCCAACGTCCATCTCGACGCGGTGGAGCACGGCGACCAGCTGGTGTTCATGCATGCCGTCAAGGACGGTCCTGCCGATCGCAGTTTCGGCCTGCAGGTGGCTGCGCTTGCCGGCCTGCCCAAGGCCGTCGTGCAGCAGGCACGCGGACGGCTGGCCGAGCTCGAACAACAAAGCCGCGATACGCCGACGCCGTCGCTGACAGCCGTCGCCCTCGATGCGCCACAGCAGTTCGGCCTGTTCTCGCCTTCCTCGGCCGCACTCGATGCGCTCGTCTCGCTGGATCCTGATGAGCTGACACCAAAGCAGGCACTGGAAGCGCTCTACCGGCTCAAATCCTTGACGTAACGAGTCAAGCTGCAATCTCGGCGGAATGTAGACGCCGCGTGAACGTCTGAACGTTTAAAACTCTCGTAGCGGCGCCGCAAAGCCCGCTCGCGTAGACACGTCGCGCGCGCCGATAGCCTCCCCCTATCGAGTCATTCGCCAGAAACGATTTTCATTGATCGTCATTCCTGCATAGCCTCGTAGCCACATCGCCAACGAAGGAACGCGCCATGAGCAACAACCCCACCGACAAGCCCGACAAGCTCGACAAGACCCCGCTGACCACCGCCTTCGGCGCACCGGTTGTCGACAACCAGAACAGCATGACCGCAGGTCCGCGCGGCCCGGTGCTGATGCAGGATGTCTGGCTGATCGAGAAACTCGCCAACCTCAATCGCGAGATCATTCCCGAGCGCCGCATGCACGCCAAGGGCTCCGGCGCTTTCGGCACCTTCACCGTCACCAACGACGTCAGCAAATACACGCGCGCGAAGATCTTCAGCGCCGTCGGCAAGCAGACCGAGATGTTCGCCCGCTTCACCACGGTGGCCGGCGAGCGCGGCGCCGCCGATGCCGAGCGCGACATCCGCGGCTTCGCCCTCAAGTTCTACACCGAGGAAGGCAACTGGGACCTGGTCGGCAACAACACGCCGGTGTTCTTCCTGCGCGACCCGCGCAAGTTCCCGGACCTCAACAAGGCCGTCAAGCGCGACCCGAAGACCAACCTGCGCAGCGCCCGCAACAACTGGGACTTCTGGACCAGCCTGCCCGAGGCGCTGCACCAGGTCACCATCGTCATGAGCGACCGCGGAATCCCGGCCAGCTACCGCCACATGCACGGGTTCGGTTCGCACACCTACAGCTTCATCAATGCCGCCAACGAGCGCTTCTGGGTCAAGTTTCATCTCAAGACCCAGCAGGGCATCAAGAACCTGACGGACGCCGAAGCGGCCGACCTCGTCGGCCACGACCGCGAAAGCCATCAGCGCGACCTGTTCGACGCGATCGAACGCAGCGAATTCCCGAAATGGCGGATGTTCATCCAGGTGATGCCGGAGGCCGACGCGGAGAAGGTGCCGTACCACCCGTTCGACCTGACCAAGGTCTGGCCGAAGAAGGATTACCCGCTGATCGAAGTGGGCGTGATGGAGCTCAACCGCAATCCGGAGAACTTCTTCGCCGACGTCGAGCAGAGCGCGTTCGCGCCCAACAACCTGGTGCCCGGCATCAGCGTCTCACCGGACAAGATGCTGCAGGCGCGCCTGTTCGCCTATTCCGACGCGCAGCGCTACCGGCTCGGCGTCAACCACCACCAGATCCCGGTCAACGCCGCCCGCTGCCCGGTGCACAGCAACCACCGCGATGGCGCGATGCGCGTGGATGGCAACTACGGCGGCACCCTGCACTACGAGCCCAACAGTTACCAGCAGTGGCAGGAGCAGCCCGAATACCGCGAACCGCCGCTGAAGATCAATGGCAACGCAGACTTCTGGAACTTCCGCGAGGACGATGCCGATTATTTCAAGCAGCCTGGCGACCTGTTCCGGTTGATGAACCGCGAACAGCAACAGGTGTTGTTCGACAACACGGCCCGCGCAATGGGCGACGCGCCGGAATTCATCAAGCTGCGCCACATCGGCAACTGCACCAAGGCCGACCCGGCGTACGGCGCTGGCGTGGCGAAAGCGCTGGGTCTGGAAACGGCGGCCGCGGCGCAGCGCAGCAATGAGCCGATGGAAGCGGGCTGAAGTCGCTTCGTCATCCCCGCGAATGCGGGGATGACGGTTCACCGTCACGGCCACTGAACGGCGCGGCGCTAGCATCGCAGTCCCACCCAAGGGACTGACAGAAATGACCACTTCGTTGACCGACGATCTGCTCAACCAGCTGCAGGGACAGCCGCTGGCGCAGATCGGACAACAACTCGGACTCTCGCCGTCGCAGGCTACCGGCGCGGTGTCGGCGGCATTGCCGCTGCTGCTCGGCGCGCTCGGACGCAATGCCGGACAGCCCCAGGGCGCACAGGCGTTATATGGCGCACTCGAACGCGATCACGCCAGCCTCGACATTGGCAGCGTGCTCGGCGCGGTGATGGGCGGTGGCGGCGCCAGCCAGGGCGGGCAGATCCTCGGCCACATCTTCGGTGCGCGCCAGCAGGGCGCGGCGCAGGGACTGGGTGCCGCGACCGGGCTTGGCAGCAGCCAGGCCGGGACCTTGCTGCAGGTGCTTGCACCGATCGTGATGGCCTATCTGGCCAAGCAGATGTTCTCCAACGGCGGCAATACGCTGGCGGCGCAATTACCGGCCTCGCCGCAGTCGCTGGAGCAGGCGCTGGGCCAGGAGCATCAGACGATCACCCAACAGGGTGGTATTGGCGGCGGCCTGCTTGGCGCGGTGCTCGATCGCGACGGCGATGGCGATACGGACTTCTCCGACCTGATCGGGCTGGCCGGCTCGATGATGGGCGGCAGCCCACCCCGCTGATCGGGCGCGTTCTGCGACGGGTCTGGCCGCGCTCACGCGGCCAGACCTTCCTGCGTCCTTATTGCGGGCCAGCCGTCGACGTCTGGGCTGTGGCTTCGCTCTCGTTCTGCTTGAGTGGCGGATAGTCCGCCATCGCCGGGATCGTATCCAGGCCGACATGGATCGAATCGAGTTCGCCGCCAATGTGCTCGGCGTGGCGGTACTGACCGAAATTCAGCCATGCCGGACCGCGCTGGAACAGCTTCCAGTTCCACACCAGCATGCACAACACCAGGTTGATGGCGAAGCTCGCACTGGCGACGACCAGGGCGGACGTTTCGTTGATCGGAATCGGCACGAATCCCTTCTCCATCACGAACACGCTGAAAGTGAAGAGGTACAGGTAGAAGAAACCCAGGGTCGTACCGCGGGCCGCCACCCAGACGCCCGGGATCCACAGCGCGATCAGCGTCGGCACCAGATTCAGCGCCATGCTGTTGGAGGTGTACTCGTTGAAGTTGAGGTACGAGAACGTCACGTTCCAGATGTCGTAGGCGATGATCCACAGCACCGCCTGGCCGGGCCACACCAGGTCGCGCACGGCGGTGCGGTTGGGGCCAATGGCGTTCCAGCGGGTGATCGCCAGGATGTTGAGGATGCCGGCCGCACCGTTGAGGAGGTTGGGCAGGTAACCCGAGGTGAAGTCCACCTCGACCGCCTCCAGGATGTTCACCGCCAGGATCGCCGCCACCAGGAAGCGCATCCATTTGTACTTGTGCAATGGCGTGTATCGCACGAACCAGAAGAACCAGATCGACACCACCAGGGTGTAGAGCTTGACCCAGCGGAACACCGAGGTGACGTTGGATTCGTTGATCCAGTAGAAGCTCATCACCACGATGCCCAGGCCGCAGACGATCGGCGTGAACCATTTCCATTGCCGCCACATCATGAACGCCGCAGCCAGGCCTGCGAAGATCAGCACCCAGTGGACGTAGGGCCAGGCAATCCCGCGATGGGTGAACGAAAGCTGCTCGCCGCCACCTGTGCCGGGGATGCTGGCACGCAGGGTTCCGTCGTCGCCGAGCCGGAAGGGCACGCCGTTGACCTGCGGGGCGTCCACTGCGCCGTGCAAGGTGACCACGTCGTCTTCCTGGGAGTAGCTCACCCGCTCGCGGGCGTAGTGACCCGGCGTCACCCACAGCAGCTTGACCGTGCCGTCTTCCCCGAAACGCAGCAGGTACCAGGAGCTGGCAACCTTCTCGCCGCTCTTGCCGGTGCCGGCGGTGATCACCACCCACTCCCCAGCCATCTGCGAGATGCCCGGGGGCGCCGCTGAAGCCTCGCCACCCTGCCCGGGTGTCTGCCCGATGTCGACGCTGCGGACATCGCAGCCACCCAGCAGGAGGATGCCGAGCAGCGTGAGCAACATGCCCGCGAGCCCGAATTTGCTTATTGCAGTTTGCATGCGGGACCCACCGACGCCTGAAACGGCAAGTGGACCCGCACGCGTATCACAGCTCCATAAGAAAAGTCTTAAATCTGACTCAGCCGGTCTTCTTCGCCCAGGCCGAACACCAGCCCTTCGCCGACACCGTGTTCTGCGGGAACATCAGGCACGGGCCGTAGGCCTGCCCGGCCGCGCCCTTGTAGAAGTTGCAGTTCGCGCAGTCGCTGCCGGGCTTGAATAACGGATGCTTCACGCTGGCGGCATTCTCGGAATAGCCCAGGGCCTGGGCCTGCGGATTGGTCAACGGCAGCTTGGGCAGTGCGGCCGGCTTGGCCGCAGGCTTGGGCGGCGCCTGACCTGCCGCCGTGCCCACGGCCAGCGCGGACAGGGTCAGAGCGGCCAGGCGGGCAAGGAATCCACGTCGTGACGGGTCGCATGCGTTCATGGAGCACCTCCGGGCGCGAGTATGCGCCCGTAACCGCGGACCGGCGTGACGCCAGTGACCGGAACACGGAATTGCCCCGGGTTTCGCTACAATTTCACCATGAGCACCCCACTGCCCTACGACCCCCAGCGCCTGGCGCATTGCGCCGGGGAGATCATCGTCAACGTGCGCGAGCTGTCGCAGCTGGGCTGGACGCCGGCGACCAGCAGCAATTTCTCGCGCCGGATGGACGACCAGCACATCGCCATCACCGTCTCCGGACGCGACAAGGGCCGCCTGACCGAGGCCGACATCATGGTCGTCGACCTCGATGGCAACCCGGTCGCGACCGATAACAAGTCCTCCGCCGAGACCCTGCTGCACACCCAGCTGTACAAGCGCTTTGCCGAGATCGGCTGCGTGCTGCACACCCACTCCAAGGTGCAGACGGTGGCGTCGCGCCTGTATTCGGGCCAGGGCCATGTGCACCTGGAAGGCTACGAGCTACTGAAGGCCTTCAGCGGCAACACCACGCACGAGATCAGCGTCGAGTTGCCGGTCCTGCCCAACAGCCAGGACATGCACACGCTGGCCGCACAGGTCGATTGCCTGCTCGACCGCAAGTCGATGTGGGGCTACCTGATCGACGGCCACGGCCTGTATGCCTGGGGCAAGGACATGCCCGAGGCCCGTCGCCACCTGGAAGCATTCGAATTCCTGCTCGGCTGCGAGCTTGAAATCAGGAGATTGCAGCGATGAGCCGCCTGCGCATTTTTTCCGAAACCGACACCGCCAACCCGACCGTGTCGACCACCGACCAGGGCGACATCGCGCGCGAACTGCAACGGATCGGGGTTGCCTTCGAACAATGGCAGGCGTCGGCGCCGGTCGCTCCGGGCGATGCGCCGGAAATGATCATGGAGGCGTACCGCGCCGACATCGATCGCCTCGTCAGCGAACGCGGTTTCAAGACCGTAGACGTGGTCAGCATCGCCCCGGACAACCCGCAGCGCGAGACCATGCGCGCGAAGTTCCTCGACGAGCACTTCCACAAGGAAGACGAGGTGCGCTTTTTCGTCGCCGGTTCCGGCTTGTTCACCCTGCACGTCGACGAGCAGGTCTATGAGATCAAGTGCGAACAGGGCGACCTGATCGCCGTCCCCGACAGCACCCGCCACTGGTTCGACATGGGCCCGGAGCCGAGCTTCATCGCGATCCGCTTCTTCACCGAGCCAGATGGCTGGGTCGGCCATTTCACCGGCACCGATATTGCCCAGCGTTTCCCGCGCTATGAGAAGGGACAGGCGGGCTGATGGCGACCAGGACCACTCGCGCCATCCTCACCGACATCGAGGGCACCACCAGCAGCATCTCCTTCGTCAAGGACGTGCTGTTCCCGTATGCGCGCCGCGCCCTGCCCCGCTTTGTCGCCGCGCGCGGCAAGGAGCCGGCGGTGCGCAAATGGCTCGATGCCGTGGCCACCGAGAATGGCGGCATGTGCGACGACGCCATGATCGTCGAGGTGCTGCAGGGCTGGATCGACGAGGACCGCAAGCACACCGCGCTCAAGGCCCTTCAGGGGATGATCTGGGCTGACGGCTACAACAGCGCCGACTTCACCGCGCACATCTATCCCGACGCCGCACCGGCACTGCGCAGCTGGCACGCCGACGGGTTGCCGCTGTATGTGTATTCCTCCGGCAGCGTGCCGGCGCAGCGGCTGTTCTTCGGCCACAGCGATGCCGGTGACCTGACGACACTTTTCTCGGGCTGGTTCGACACCGAGATGGGTGGCAAGCGCGACGCGCTGAGCTACCGCAACATCGTCGATGCCGTCGGCATCGCCGCCGCAGACATCGTGTTCCTGTCGGACGTGGTCGAAGAGCTCGATGCCGCGCGCGAAGCGGGGCTGCAGACCGTCCTGGTCGACCGTCGCGAGGATTACCCGCAGCCGCGACTGGGCGAAGCCGCGCACGGCCATGCCCGTGTGGAACGCTTCGATCAGATCGAGCTGGCCTGAAGTACAGCCGTCATCCCGGAAGCACGACCGTCATCCGGGTCCCGGCGTCCGCCGGGACGACGGGGACGGGACGACAGTGGCGGGAACGGCGCCGGCAGGACTGCCTACGCGTGGATCTTCTCGCCCCGGGCCAGCATCTCGACGAACTTCTCGGCCCGCGCGATCCGCGTTTCCGGCTTCTTGGCCGTATGCACGCGCCAGCAGAACGCGTAGCGGTTGGTGCCGTCGAGCTGCTCGAAGAACCGCCGCGCCCGGGCGTTGCCCGCCAGCGCCGCCGCCAGTTCCGGCGGCACCTCCATGCCGCTTGCGGCGTGATAGGCCGCCTGCCATCGCCCGTCGGCCCGTGCCGCTTCGACTTCGCGCAAGCCGCCCGCCTGCATCCGCCCTTCGGCGATCAGGCGCTCGACCTTGCCGACGTTGATCTTCGACCACAGGCTCTTCGGCCGACGCGGCGTGAACCGCTGCAGGAAGTACTGCTCGTCGCAGGCACGCTTGAGGCCGTCGATCCAGCCGTGGCACAGCGCGACATCGAGCGCGCCGGCGTACGTCACCGAGACCATGCCCGCGTCCTTCTTGGCGATCTTCAGCCACAACCCCGGTGCAGTGGCGTGGGCGACGAGCCATTTCTCCCATGCCGCCGCATCGCGGAACAATTCGATCGGCAGGTCGGTCGGCAATTGCGCGGCCAATGCAGTCATTCCCGGGCCTGGTCGAGGCGGTAACGCGTTTCCGACGTCAACGCTCCGCGCCAGCGGTCGAACACTCGCACCTGGACCCGGTGTTCGCCGGCACCGACATCGGTCGGCAGCACGCCGCGCCACAGGTGCGTGGAGGGAACGGCTTCCGGCGACCGGTCGTAACCGCGCAGCTGGTCGGCCTTGTCGTCGGCCAGGTTCTCGGCGAGCAGGTTGGGGTCGGGCTGCGATACGCGCCGCATCGGCTTCCACGCGCCGTCATCGATGCGGTATTCGACGCGGCTGTCGGCATCGCCCATGAAAACATTCGCGTACACGCCGTTGGCGGCCCAGGCGCCGAGCCTCAGCACCTTGGGCGCGTACAGCGCCATCGCATAGTCGGCCGGTGCGCGCGCGACCTGGTAGCGCAACGAATACGCGCCGTCGGGCTTGAAGGTCAGCCAGGCATAGCCATTCGGGGTGCCGTCGCTCATGGTGGTGTCGGGAATGCCCTGCGCATCCTTGACGCCCGACCAGAACGCGCCACAGGCCGCACCGGCGTTGTACTCGTGCAGCGGCTGCGCGCCATGCCAGCCGGTCGCGGCGTCGTGGCGGTAGTGGCGCTGGTTGTGCGTGTGCGCGCTCAGCAACAGGACCTGGCTGTGGTCCTTGAGCATCGCGAACAGGCGGTCGCGATCGGCTCGGCGGAAACTCTCCACGCCGGGATACGGCTCGAAGAACGGGATGTGCACCGCGATGACCACTCGCCGGTCCTTGGGCAGGGTCGCCAGGTAAGCCTGCACGAAGGCGAACTGGTCCTCGCGCAGGCCGCCGATATAGGCCGGTTGCTGGCCCGGCAGATAAACCACGTCGTCGAGGACGATGAAGCTGGCCTGCGGCTCCTCCCAGGCGTAGCTGTCGGGTCCGAAGACGTTGCGGAACGACAGCAGCGCGTCTTCGTCGCGCGTGGCGTCGACATCGAGGTCGTGGTTGCCGGGCACGTGCAGCCAGGGCACGCCAAGCTTCGAGGTGACGCGGTTCATCGCCGGGTAGAGACTGATGTCGTCATTGACGATGTCGCCCAGGCTCAGGCCCAGGCGCACGTCGTGCTTGCCCACCAGCGGGGCGACGATGTCGCGCTCGTAGTAGCCGACATCGGCCTGGCTCTTGGGCTGCGGATCGCCGAACACCAGCATCTTCAGCTCGCCACCGGCCTTGGACTGCCGGCGCAGCGGAAAGTCCATGTCCGCGGAGCCGTCCGACGACGTTGCCGCGATGCCGCCATAACGCAGGGTCGGCGAGCCGGCCGGAAAGACGTGGTGCCAGAACAGCGGCAGGCCATTGGCGCCGGTTGCGGTGGCGTAGCCGGGTGGCTTGATCACGAACACGGTGGCGTTCTCGCGCGCCGGCAGCGCGTAGCGCCCCTTCGCATCGGTAACGGCCAGGTCGCTGCCGTTGGAGACCTTGATGCCCGCAATCCCGTGCTCGGAGGCATCGCGATGCTGGTTGCCGTTGCCGTCGTCATAGACGGTGCCGGTCAGTTGCGCGGTCTGCGCGTGCGCATCGGCGCAGGTGGCAGCCAGCAGGCAGAGGAAAATGGAGCAGACGGACAATCGCAGCATGTGGCTTTCCCGGACGGTCACGGTGGCGGAACCGTGATTGGCCAGACGATTATCGGACGTGCCCGTGACGACCGGAAGCACCGCGCTCGGGGTCGTGAACGATCAGCCGCGATGACGCTGGCGCAACAGCGCCTCCACCTGCGACAGCCCCAGCCCGCGCGCCCGCAACAGCACCATCAGGTGGTAGAGCAGATCGGCGGCTTCGCCCAGCAGTTCCTCGTCCGGCTGCGCCACCGCGGCCAGTGCGGTCTCCACACCCTCCTCGCCCACCTTCTGCGCGATCCTGCGCATGCCGCCCTCGAACAACGCCGTGGTGTAGCTGCCAGCCGGACGGTCGCGGTCGCGGGCGGCAATCAGCTCGTCGAGCTCGCCAAGGAACGAGGCGCGCGCCGGAGCCTGGGCGAAGCAGCTGGCACGTCCCAGGTGGCAAGTGGGCCCCTGCGGCCGCGCCTGCACCAGCAGGGTGTCGGCGTCGCAGTCGGTCTCCACCGTGACCAGCTCGAGGAAATGTCCGGAGCTCTCGCCCTTGGTCCACAGCCGCTGGCGGCTGCGGCTGAAGAAGGTGACACGGCCGCTGTCGAGCGTGGCCTGCAGCGCTTCGCGGTTCATGTAGCCCAGCATCAGCACGGCCAGGGTATCGGCGTCCTGCACCACTGCCGGCAGCAGGCCGTCCTGCTTCTCCCAGGCCAATTCGTCGAACGGCGCATTGAGCGACGTGGCGGCTTCAGCGGTAGTCATCGCGCACCTCGATGCCCTGCTCGCGCAGATGCCGTTTGAGCAGTGGAATGGCAACCGCACCGGAATGGAACACGCTGGCGGCCAGCGCGGCATCGACATCGGCTTCGTGGAAAACCTCGGCGAAATGGTCGATCGCGCCCGCCCCGCCCGAGGCCACCAGCGGCACCTGGCAACGCGCGCGCACGGCCTGCAACTGCTCGATGTCATAGCCCTCGCGAACACCGTCGCTGCCCATGCAGTTGAGGACGATCTCGCCGGCACCGCGCTGCTGCGCCTCGTCGACCCAGTCGAGCGTGCGTTGCGGCAATGCCCTGGTCCGGGATGGATCGCCGCTGTACTGGCGCACGCGCCACTGGCCATCCTCGTCGCGCAGGCTGTCGATGCCGACCACCACGCACTGCTGGCCGAATGCATCGGCAATCTCGCCGATCAGCGCCGGCCGCTCCAGCGCTGGCGTGTTGATCGAGACCTTGTCGGCGCCGGCGTGCAGTGCGGTGCGCGCATCGTCGACCGAACGGATGCCGCCGGCGACGCAGAACGGAATGTCGATCTGGCGGGCGACCCGTTCGACCCAGGCGCGGTCGACGCTGCGTCCCTCGGGGCTGGCGGTGATGTCGTAGAACACCAGCTCGTCGGCGCCTTCGTCGCGATAGCGCAACGCCAGTTCGACGATGTCGCCCATGTCGACGTGATCGCGGAAACGCACGCCCTTGACCACACGCCCGTCGCGGACATCCAGGCACGGCACGATGCGACGGCTCAGCATCGGCGCACCCGGTCGAGTGCGTCATCCAGGGCGAAGCGCCGCTCGATCAGCGCCTTGCCCAGTACCGCGCCGCTGCAGCCGGCGGCGCGCGCGGCGAGGATGTCGGCGATGTCGCGGATGCCGCCCGATGCCTGCACGTAAAGTTCGGGCGCAAGCGCAACGATCAGCCGGTAGAGATCCAGGTTGGGACCGCCGAGCGTGCCGTCGCGGGAAATATCGGTGCACAGCAGGTGGCGGACACCGCCATCGGCGAAGCGCCTGACCAGGTCCTCGAGCCGCGCCGTGCTGTTCTCGGTCCAGCCGGCGACCGGCAACTGCCAGTCGCCATTGCCGTCCTGGCGCGCATCGAGGGCGATGGTGATGTGCTCCGCGCCGAAGCGCTCGACCCAGGCAAGCACGCGCTCGGGCTCGCGCACCGCGAGCGAGCCGATCACGACCCGGTCGGCGCCCGCCTCCAGGATCGTCGCCACGTCCTCTTCGCTGCGCACGCCGCCGCCGGTCTGCACGCGCAGCCAGCTCGTGCGTGCCAGCACGCGCAACAGCGGCAGCAGCGTGTAGCCGCCATGGCGGGCGGCGTCGAGGTCGACCAGATGCAGCCAGTGCGCGCCCAGGCGCGCGTGCCGCATCGCCACGTCCAGCGGACGCTCCTCGTAGCGGGTCTCGCGCCGGTAGTCGCCCTGGTGCAGCCGCACCATGTGGCCCTCGCGCACGTCGATTGCCGGATACAGGTCGAAGTCCATGCCGGGCACCGGTGACTGCAATGGATCGGCGCTCATGCCGCCTCCATCGCCAGGAAGTTCGCCAGCAATCGCTGGCCGACGGCCGCAGAGCGCTCCGGGTGGAACTGCGCACCCAAGCAGCGGCCGCGGCCAACGACCGCGGTGAAGCCGCCGCCGTGGTCGCTGCTGGCAAGCGTGTCCTCGCCCAACGGCGCAGCGTAGCTGTGGACGAAGTAGGCGTGCGCGCCGGCGTCGATGCCGTCCAGAAGGCCGCTCACTGCACCGTTGACTGGCTGCAACTGGTTCCATCCCATATGTGGCACGCGTACTCCCGGTCCGGATGTCATGCGGCTGATGCGGCCGGGCAGCAGCCCCAGGCATTCGACGTCGCCCTCGTCGGAGGACTCGTACAGCAGCTGCATGCCCAGGCAGATCCCGAGCAGCGGTTGCCGCAGCCGACGGATCGGCTCGACCAGGCCGAGCTCGCGCAGCCGCGCCATCGCGGGCGGCGCCGCGCCGACCCCGGGGAGGATCACGCGTCGCGCATTGGCGATGGTGTCGGCGTCGGCACTGAGTACCGCGCGCGCACCCAACCTCTCAAGCGCGTAACGCACCGAGCCGATGTTCCCCCCACCCCAGTCGATGAGCACGACTTCGGTCACTGCAGTTCTTCTCCGGTTACGTTCATGGCGTCGGCGCGTGCTACAGGCTGCCCTTGGTGCTTGGCAGCTCGTGGCCTTCACGCCGGATCGCCTGGCGCAGTGCGCGCGCGACGGCCTTGAAGCAGGCCTCGACCTTGTGGTGGTCGTTGTCGCCCTGCACGCGCAGGTTGAGATTGAGCCCGGCGCCTTCGCACAGCGAGCGGAAGAAATGCGGCACCAGCTCGGTCGGCAGACCACCCACGTGTTCACGAGCGAATGCTCCGTCGAAGACGAAGTACGGCCGCCCGGAAAAGTCCAGCGCGGCGCTGGCGAGGCTCTCGTCCATCGGCAGCGTGAAACCGTAACGGCCGATGCCGCGCTTGTCGCCGAGCGCCTCGCGCAGTGCCTGGCCAAGTGCCAGCGCGCTGTCCTCGACGGTGTGGTGCTCGTCGATGTGGAGATCGCCCTCGCAGCGCAGCTCCAGGGCGAAGCCGCCGTGCTTGCCGATCTGCTCGAGCATGTGGTCGAAGAAGCCCAGGCCGGTGGTCACCACCGGCTCGGCGCTACGGTCGAGGTCGAGTGCGACTTCGATCCGGGTTTCGCGGGTGGCGCGGGTGACGCGCGCGGTACGCGGGGCGTCCGCCAGGGCGTGGGCGATGGAACCCCAGTCCCATTCGCCACCGAACTGCACGGTGCGCAACTGGAAGGCGCGGATGCCCAGGTTGCGCGCAAAGGCGTTGTCGGTGTCGCGGTCGCCGACCATCGCCGAGCGCGACCAGTCGATGCCGCGATCGCGCAGGTACGGCAGCGCCAGGCCGACGCCCGGCTTGCGCGTGGGCGCGTTGTCGGCCGGCAGGCTGGTGTCGATGAGCACGTCGCGGAAACGGATTCCCTGGCTTTCGAACACCTGCATCATCAGCCCGTGCGGCCCGTCGAAATCGGCGCGCGGGAAGGCCTCGCTGCCGAGGCCGTCCTGGTTGGTCACCATCACGAACTGGTAGCCCGCGTCGCGCAGCCGCAGCATGGCCGGGATCACACCGGCGACGAAGCGCAGCTTCTCGAACCGGTCGATCTGGAAGTCGTCCGGCTCTTCGATCAGGGTGCCGTCGCGGTCGACGAAGAGGATGGGCGCGCCACTCATGCGGCGCCCCCCGCCAGCACGGCGATCACCTGGCGATTCTGCTCCGGCGTGCCGATGCTGATGCGCAGTGCGTCGCCCAGGCCGGGTGCCGCGCGCATGTCGCGAACCACCACGCCGGCGGACAGCAACCGGTCGAACGCCGCCTGGGCGTCTTCAAAGCGCACCAGGACGAAGTTGGCGCTGGAGGCATAGGCGCGGCGCACGCCCGGCGCTGCGGCCAGTGCCGACCGCAGGCTCTCGCGCTCGCCGAGGACGGTGGCGATGTGTTCGCCCGTCGCCGCGCGTGCCGCCGGCGCCAATGCCTGCAGCGCCTGCTCCACGCACGCCACCGGCAGCGGGTATGGCGCCTGGCAGCGGCGCAGCACCTCGATCAGTTCCGGGTCGGCGATCACGCTGCCGATGCGCGCCGCCGCCAGCGCGTGCGCCTTCGACAGCGTGCGCAACACCACGACATTCCGATTGGCGGGCAGCAGGGTGATCGCCGATGGGCCGTTGGCGTACTCCTGATAGGCCTCGTCGACGACGACCAGCGCCTGGCCGTCGAGTTGACGAGCCAGGGCGGCGATTGCGGAGAGGGGCATGAGCGCGCCGGTGGGGTTCCCGGGTGAGCACAGGAACACCAGCTTCACGCCATCGCGTCGAACCGCCGTGGCCACAGCGGCGAAGTCGCACTGCCAGCCCTGCGCATCCTCGCGCAGCGGCACATCGACCACGCGCGTGCCGTGCAACCGGGCACTGACCGCATACATGCCGAAGGTCGGCGTGCTGATGAGTACGGCATCGCCACCGGGCCGGCATATGGCCCGCACCAGCAGGTCGATGCCTTCGTCGCTGCCGCGGCCGGCAAGCAGTTGCTCCGGCGCGCAGCCGTACAAGTCCGCCAGTGCATTTCGCAACGCCTGCGGCTGCGGATCCGGGTAACGCCGCAGCGTGCCGTCAGCATCGGCATCGTTGCGCCACGGCGATTCGTTGGCATTGAGCCAGATCCGACCCTGCAGACTCTCGCTGCGCGCGGAGCGATAGCCGGCGAAATCGCGCAGGTCTTCGCGCACCAGCGCCTGGGGGTCAGTGACCGATGCCACGTCCTGCTGCGCCGCCGCACTCATGCCGCCACCGCCTGCAGCCGCAGTGCGACCGCCCGCAGGTGCGCATCGAGCCCCTCGGCGCGTGCCAGCTCCACCGCGCATGGGCCAATGGCCGCTATGCCATCGGGTTGCACTTCCTGCACCGTGATCGCGATCTGGAAGCTGGCGACGTTGAGACCGCCGCTGAAACGCGCCGCGCCGCTGGTCGGCAGGACGTGATTGGTGCCACTGCAATAGTCGCCCAGCGCTTCGGGTGCCCAGTCGCCGAGAAACACGGAGCCTGCCGCCTGCACCCGCGGCAGCCACCGGCGTGCCTCGCGCAGCGCCAGGATCAGGTGCTCGGGCGCGTAGTCGTTGCTGACCTGCATGGCCTGGTCGATCGAGTCGACCCGGATCGCACAGGACGCATCGAGCGCCTCGCGCGCAATCGCCGCGCGCGGCAGCGACTCCAGCTGGAGCTGCAGCTGGATGGCGACCGCATCGAGCATCGCTTCGCTGTCGCTCAGCAGGACCACCTGCGAATCCGGGCCGTGCTCGGCCTGCGAGAGCAGGTCGGCGGCAACGAAGGCCGGGTTGGCGCCGCCATCGGCGATCACCAGTACTTCGGAGGGACCGGCCGGCATGTCGATGGCCGGGCCATCCGGAGCCATCGCGACCTGCCGCTTGGCCTCGGTGACATAGGCGTTGCCCGGTCCGAACAGCTTGTCGCATCGAGGCACCGCGTCGGTGCCGCAGGCCATTGCCGCGATCGCCTGCGCGCCACCGATCTTGAAGATGCGATCGATGCCGCAGCGCTGCGCCGCGTACAACACCGCCGGATCGGCGCTGCCGTCGCGCCGCGGAGGCGTGCACAGCACGACTTCAGGGCAGCCGGCCAGGCGCGCGGGAACGCCGAGCATCAGGGCGGTCGAAGGCAGCGGCGCGGACCCGGCCGGTACATACAGGCCGACGCGACGGATCGGTCGCAGCACGCGCTCGCAACGCACGCCGGGCGCGGTGTCGACCGCGTAGGCCTCGCTCATGCCGGCCTCGTGGAACAGGGCGATGCGCGCGGCGGCTTCGTCAATGGCCTGGCGCAACGCCGGAGCCAGGCCCTTGATCGCTGCGCGCAACTCCTCGGCGCCCACGCGCAGGTCAACCAGTTCGACGCCATCGAAACGCAGCGCGAAGGCGCGCAGTGCCGCGTCGCCGTTGTCGCGGACTTCGCCGATGATCGCGGCGACCGCGGTAGTGGTGATGGTGGAAGTACGCTGCGACGGGCGGCGCAGCAGGTTGGCGCGCTCGCTGACGCCCAGGCGGTTCCAGTCGGCACGGCGCATCAGCGCGGCGGCGGCAGTGGTTGCAGCGCTCATGCCAGCATTCCCTCGACCGGCAGCACCATCAGCCCACGCGCCCCGGCGCGCTTGAGTTCCTCCAGCCGTTGCCAGGTGACCGCGCCGTGACACAGCGCCTGCAATGCCAGGTCGTCGCCTTCGTCCAGACGCATTACTGTCGGCGCTTCGGCGTCGGGCAACAACGGCAGCAGGTCGGGCAGCAGATTGCGTGGTGCCTGGAACATCAGCAGTTTGCTGTGGCGAATCCGTAGCGCGCCGTCGAGGCGGCGTAGCAACAGGTCGGCGAGTTCGCCGCGCACCGGGTCGAAATCATCGGCCGGCCCGGCCAGGACCGCTTCGCTCTCCAGCAGCGTCATCACCGGCTTGAGCTGGTTGGCCGACAGCGTCGCGCCGCTCGACACCAGGTCGCAGATCGCTTCGGCCTGCCCCAGCCGCGGCGCGATTTCCACCGAGCCCGACAACAGCACCACATCAGCCGCGATGCCCTGCCCGGCCAGCCAGCGCGACAGCAGCGCCGGATAGCTGGTGGCGATGCGCTTGCCGGTCAGCTGCTGCGGCCCTTGCCAGTCCCAGGCATCGGGCACCGCAAGCGCCAGGCGGCAGGCGCCGAAGCCCAGCGCCCGCCATTCGCGAAAGGCCGACGCGCGGCCATCGCCGGCGCTTCGGCTGTCGCTGCGGCTGCCGTCCTGTTCGAGCAGCACATTGCGGCCGACGATGCCCAGATCGCAGACGCCGTCGGCGATCAGGCCGGGGATGTCGTCGTCGCGCACCAGCAGCAGGTCGATCGGCAGGCTTTCGCCATAGCAGAACAGGCGGTCGCGGCTTTCGCGCCAGCTCAAGCCGCACGACGCCAGCAGCGCGCGCGCCGGCTCGGCCAGGCGGCCGGATTTCTGGATGGCGATGCGCAGGCGATCGCGCACCGGGGCATTTGCGGGGGGGCTCATCGGGGATGCTCGTAGGTCGGGGCGCGGCTAGTCGCTGTTGCCGGGGGACGCCGGGCCGGTCTCACCGGTCTGGCGCTGGTAGGCGATGGCGTAGCCGCCGGCGCCGCGTTCGAGGGTCCGGGCAACACGCCCGATGGTGGTGACGCTGACCTGGGTGCGGTCGTGGATCTCGCGGTACGGGACGTTGCCGTACAGCAGCGGCACCACCCGCCAGCGATCGGTCATCGCCTCCAGTTCCGCCGGCGTGCACAGGTCCTGCAGGAAGGCCTGGACTTCCTGCGGGCTGCGCAGCCCGAGCAGGGCCGTGGCGAGGCCGGCCAGGTCGTCCTCGGCCCGCTCGTTGCGGTCGGTGTCCTGCGGTCGTCGTTTCATGCCAGCGTATTAATGTATTAACGTGCTAATACATTAAGCGAAGCCGCAAGACCCCGTCAAGCCGCTTCCGTGCCCCTGCGCGATCCGGGAGACCTGTTGGCGGCGTTCACGCCGTTTGGCTTGCGATACGGATATAGCTGCCGCGGCGGCTGGGCGAGGGGGAGACATGGGACGTGTTGCGTCGTGGATATGGCGGGGGCTGGGGCTGGGACTGGCCGGCCTGTGCCTGCTGCTGGCCGCGCCTGCACCCACCCTGGGCGCAGGTGCGGGCACGGGCGCGGGCACGGCTCCGTTGCCGGCGACCCTCCAGATCGGCAGCGACCTGCGACAGACATCGCTGTCGCCCTACCTGGCCTACTACCACGATGTTGCCGCCGGCGATGACGTGGATGCCGTTGCGCGGCGCCTGGCGCAGGGACAGTTCGCACCGCTGCCCGGGGGGCAAAGTTCGTTTGGCTTCCGCCCTGGCGCGTTCTGGTTCCACGCGCGCATCGTCAACCGCGGCAATCCCGAGCAACGCTGGCTGCTGGTGCAGAGTTACGCACTGAGCGATCACATCGACCTGTATGCACGCTACCCCGATGGCCACACCGCCTTCCAGGCCGGCGGCGACCACTTGCCTTTCAGCGCCCGCAGCGTGCGTTACCGGCATCCGAACTTCTGGTTGACGCTGCCTCCCGGCCAGCCGGTCGACGTCTTCGTGCGTGTGCAGAGCGAAAGCTCGATGCAGGTTCCGCTGTGGATCTACACACCGGTGGCGTTCGCCGAACTCTCGCGCGATGCGCAGCTGGTGATCGGGATGTACTACGGCATCCTGCTGGCGCTGTTCTTCTACAACCTGGCGCTGTGGCTGAGCCTGCGCGATGCCAGCTACTTCTGGTACCTGTTCCACCTTTCGGCGTTCGGCCTGGTGCTTTTCACCCTCAACGGCTTCGGATTCGAGTATCTGTGGCCGCAGTCCTCATGGCTCAGCGACCGCATGGTGCCGCTGTCGATCTGCCTGGCGCAGATCGGCATGCAGCAGTTCGCGCGGGTCTTCCTCGGGTTGCGCGAACGCTGGCGATTTGGCGATCGCGTCGGCCTTGGGCTGATCGCGTTCTTCGCCCTGCTCGGCATCGCCTCGACCTGGCTGCCGTACCACATCTCCACGCCGGTGGCCTCCGCGGCGGTACTGGTCAGCATTGCCTGGATCGCGGTGGTGTCGGTCACGGTGGTTCGGCGCGGTTATGCGCCGGCGCAGTTGTTCCTGCTGGCCTGGGCGATGTTCCTGCTCGGCACCGGCCTGTTCGTCGCGATCGCCTTTGGCCTGATGCCCAAGACCTTCATCACCGAGTACGGGGTGCAGATTGGTTCGGCGCTGGAGATGCTGCTGCTATCGATCGCACTGGGCCACCGCTACGCGGCGCTGCGTAATGAAAACGAGCGGATCGTGCGCGAGGCCAAGGACCAGTTGGAACACAAGGTCGAGCAGCGCACCGTGGAGCTGCGCAGCGCGCTGGGACAACTCGAGGACGCGCATGCGCGCCTGCGCGAGAGCAGCCAGCGCGATGCGCTGACCGGCCTGCACAACCGCAGCCACTTCCGCGACCGTTTCGAATCGCTGCTGCGGCAGTCGCGCGAGCACCACCACCCGCTGTCGTTGCTGATGATCGACCTGGACAACTTCAAGCTCATCAACGACCAGCATGGGCACCTGATCGGCGACGAATGCCTGCGCTGGGCAGCGCGGACGCTCGGCCATGGCTTGCGCCCGCACCACGATGCATTGCTGGCGCGATTCGGCGGCGAGGAGTTCGTGGTCGTGCTGCCGGGATTGAACCTGTCGGCGGCGACCCGGGTCGCCGAAGACCTGCGCCAGAGCCTGCGCGACCAGCCCTTCGAAGGCGGCGACCGTCAGATCAGCCAGCAGATCACGGTCACCGCGAGCATCGGCGTACACGCGATCGAGACCGTGTCGTTCGGCGGCATCGACCCGCTGTTGCAGCTGGCTGATCAGGCCTTGTACCGGGCCAAGGCGGACGGCCGCGACTGCGTGCGGACGTCGCAGGTGGAGACGGTCTGACAGCTCCCTCCCCTTCTTGCTTCAAGGGGAGGTGCCTCAGGGAAGCGCGGATCAGCCGCGCGCGGCCGCCAGCACGATGCCTTCGCGCACCAGCCGCACCGCGGTGGCGACTTCACCATCGAGCGCGCGGTCGCGATCGAGGAACGGGATCGCTTCGCGGATGGCGGCATGCGCGGCGGCGACTGCACGGCCGGGATGGAACTCATCGGCCGCGGCCAGCTCGACGCGCAGACCCTCGACTTCGGCCAGGAACGCTTCGTACTCGTCGCTGCCGGCCACCGGCGCGCCCTGCACCTTCGCCGCCAGTGCGCGCGCATCGGCACGGTCGGCCAGGTCGCGTGCGGCATTGATCATGTCGCGGCGCAGGTCCAGCGCCTGCGCGGCGGTGTAGAGCTCGAGCGCCAGCACCTTGCCCAGGTCGTCGGCCATGGCCAGCACGTGGCGGGCCTCGTTGGCGCCCATGGAAACGTGGTCTTCGGCATTGGCGCTGGTCGGGATGGAGTAGACCGAGGCCGGATGCGCGCGGCTGGCGAGGTCGTTGACGATCGCCGCGGCGGTGTACTGCACGATCATGTGGCCGGACTCGGTCGAGTCCTCGTTGCCGATCAGGAAACCCGGCAGGCCATCATTGGTGGCCGGATCGACCAGCTTGTTGAGCCGGCGCTCGGAAATGCTGGCCAGCACCGGGATCGCCGCCTTGACGTAGCTCATCGCCAGCGCCAGCGGCATGCCGTGGAAGTGGCCGGCCGAGATCACCTGCTGCTCGACGAACTCCGCCTTGGCGTCGGGGAACACGATCGGGTTGTCGGTCAGCGCATTGAGCTCGATCTCGAGCACGCGCGCGGCCTGGGCGACGGCATCGCGTACCGCACCGTGCACCTGCGGGATGCAGCGCAGCGAGTAGCTGTCCTGCGGCTGGTGCTTCTTGCCGCCGCGGAACGGGCGGAAGCGCAGGTAGAACTTCTCGCGGCCGTGGCGCTGGCTGAACGGCACCCAGTCCCAGCCGATGTCGAAGCGAAGCGCCTGCGACTGCGCGGTGTCCCAGCTGCGCGGCTGCCAGGCGCGGAACTTCGGCACCAGGTGGTACGGGATATCGGCCAGCGTGGAGCCGTGCAGCAGTTCGCGCAGGTGCGCGGCGCTGTGCACCTGGCCCGGATGCGGACGCAGCGCATGCACTTCCTCGGCGAACGCACCCAGGCGACCGGCAAAGGCGTCGATGGTCATCGCCGCGGCCAGATCGGCCGTGTCCAGCAGATCCTCGAGTTTTGCCAGCGCCAGCACGCCGCAGGCGAGCATCTGCGCGGTGCCATTGTTGAGCGCCAGGCCTTCCTTGTAAGACAGCGTCACCGGCGCGAGTCCGGCACGCTTGAGGGCTTCGCCACCCGCGATGCGTTCGCCCTCGAAGAAGGCTTCGCCGCCGCCGAGCAGGACGATGGCCAGGTGCGACAGCGGTGCGAGGTCGCCACTGGCGCCCACCGAACCCAGCTGCGGCACTACCGGCACGATGCCGGCGTTGAGCATCGAGGTCAGCGCCTGCAGGGTCTCGACGCGAATGCCGGAGTGACCGCGCATCAGCGTGTTGATGCGGATGCACAGCATCGCGCGGACGATCTCCGGCGCGAACGCGTCGCCGACGCAGACGGCGTGGGTGACAATCAGGTTGCGCTGCAGCTCTTCGTGCAGGGTGACGTCGGAACGCGCCGCGCCGGGCAGCTCGTCGCGCAGGTGGTGGTTGCCGAGCAGGCGGTCAGCGTTGCTTCCGAAGCCGGTCGAGACGCCGTAGATGGGCTCTTCGCGGCGGACCTGTTCGGCCAGGAATTCGGCGGCGCGCGCCACTGCCGGCAGTTGCTCCGGCGCCAGCTGCACATGCGCGCCGTAGGCCACGTCCACGAGCTGTGCGCGCGTCAGCGAGCGGCCATCGAGTCGGATCGGTTTCATCGTTTCACCTTGCAGCTGCCTGCCATCTGCGCCGGCCTCGCGTTGGCGTGCCGGCGTCCCCTGTATGAACGGCGCGTGCGGACGTGGTCGTCCACCGCGCCTGCGGTAGCCCGGCCCTAGCGGCCGGTCAGCGCGCGGGTCTGTTCCAGCTCCACGCGCAACGTGCTCGCCAGATCCTCCAGCGGCACTTCGAACTGCTCCTCGCGCAGCAGGTCCTTGACCGCGACCACGCCGCGCGCCTTCTCGTCGTCGCCGGCGAGGGCGACGAAGCGGATGCCGGCGCGCGAGGCGTACTGGAACTGCTTGCCGATCTTGCGCGCTTCCATCTGCACTTCGGTGTTGATGCCGGCCGCGCGCAGCCGGCGGGCGATCTCCAGCGCATCGGTCAGCGACTGGCCGTCCATCAGCGCCACCATCGCCTGCACGGTGCTGCCGGCCGAATTGCCGAGCAGGCCGGCCTCGCGCAGTTGCCAGAACAGACGGGTCAGCCCGATCGAGATGCCCACGCCGGGCAGCTTCGACTTGGTGTAGTGGCTGGCCAGGTTCTCGTAGCGGCCACCGGAGCAGATCGAACCGATCTGAGGGTAGTCGTTGAGCGTGGTCTCGTAGACGGTGCCGGTGTAGTAGTCCAGGCCGCGGGCGATCGAGAAGTTCAGCGCGTAGGCGCTTTCCGGAACGCCCAGCGCGCGTACCAGCTCCAGCACTTCGCGCAGCTCGCTCACGCCTTCGCGCAGCGCTTCGTTGCCCTCGCCCAGCGCGTCGAGCCTGGCCAGCGCATCGGCGTGCGAGTCCGAGCGCACCTTGACGAAATCGAGGATGCGCGCGACCGCCTCGGCCGGAAGGTCGAAGCCTTCGCCGGTGAGGGTCTCGCGGACATGGTCCTCGCCGCGCTTGTCGAGCTTGTCGACCTCGCGCAGCACCAGCGCCTGCAGTTCGCCGTCGGCGATGCCCTGGGCCTCGAAGAAGCCGCGCATCAGCTTGCGGTTGTTGAGCTGGATGGTGAACGCACCGATGGCGAGCTCGGAGAACACCGCGTGGATCACCGCCGGCAACTCGGCATCGAAACGCACGCTGAGCGCGTCCTTGCCGATGACGTCGATGTCGCACTGGTAGAACTCGCGGAAGCGGCCGCGCTGGGCGCGTTCGCCGCGGTACACGCGCTGCATCTGGTAGCGACGGAACGGGAACGCCAGCTCGTGTTCGTGCTCGGCGACGTAGCGCGCCAGCGGCACGGTCAGGTCGAAGCGCATCGCCAGCTCGGGCATGCCCTCGCCCGCCGCGCCCTCGGAGGCCTTGCCCAGCGCACCGGTCGACTGGACGAAGTAGACCTGGCGCTCGGTTTCGCCGCCGGACTTGGTCAGCAGTACTTCCGACAGCTCCATGACCGGCGTTTCCACCGGCAGGAAGCCGAATCGTTCGAAATTGCGACGGATCGTATCCAGCATGCGCTGGAAGGCGATCTGGTCAGGAGGCAGCAGCTCCATGACCCCGGGCGGGGTGCGCGGCTTGATCAAGCAAGGCTCCAGTGACGGCAGACCGCGAACGCGGCCGGACGCGGTACAGGCATCGGGCGCACGGTGGATTCGCGGTGTAGAGGGGGAAATCGACGACAGTTTAGCCGTTGCGACCGCTTTTCCCCCAACGGCCTGACATCCAATTGAAGGAATTTGTGTCCAACCCCTTGCCTCGACCCCGCCCGACTGACTAGAATTTGCGGCTCAGCAGTCGGGGTGTAGCTCAGCCTGGTAGAGCGCTACGTTCGGGACGTAGAAGTCGCAGGTTCAAATCCTGTCTCCCCGACCAACTCCGCATCATGATGTGGAATACGCTGAAAATACGAAACGCCGGCCCTGCCGGCGTTTTTCGTTTGCGCGGTGTTGCGACCGGCCGCCAGCATCGCAATGATGTCGGCCCTGCCCTGCGCGTGCCGACCGATGGCTCTCTCCTGCGACCTCCTCCAGCGCGACGGCCGCGACTGCCTGCGCCTGGACGCCGATGACGGCGCCACCGCCCGGATCAGCCTGCACGGCGCCCACGTGCTGTCCTGGCAGCCCTCGCCTGGCCGCGAGCGCCTCTACCTGAGCCCGCGCGCAAGCTTTGCCGACGGCGCGGCCATCCGCGGCGGCATCCCGGTGGTCTTCCCGCAGTTCGCGGGCCGCGGGCCGATGATCAAGCACGGGTTCGCGCGACTGCTGCCGTGGCGCTTCGTCGGAATCGAGGCCGAGCCCGGCACGGGCCTGGCGGCGGCGGTGCTGGAACTGAACGACAGCGACGACACCCGCCGCTACTGGCCGGCCATGTTCAGCGCACGACTGCATGTGTCGCTGGCATCGGACGCGTTGACGGTCCGGCTCGCGGTCCGCAATGCGGGCCAGATGCCCATGAGCTTCACCACGGCCCTGCACACCTACCTGCGGGTGGGCGATCTCGACGCGGTTTCGCTGCAAGGCCTGGAAGCGGCGGCATTTGAAGACAGCACGCGCGACGGCCTGGCCACGGCAGCCGAACACCGCCCGCTGCGCTTCGGAGGCGAGATCGACCGCATCTATGCCGATTGCGCGCAGGAGCTGCGGCTGTGCGAAGGCGACAACGCCGTCGCCATCACGGCCGATGGCTTCCGCGACACGGTGGTGTGGAATCCCGGCGCGGCACTGGCCGCAACGATGGCCGACCTCGGCGCGGATGAGCACCGGCACTTTGTCTGCGTCGAGTCGGGCACCGTCACCGCACCGGTGACGCTGGCGCCGGGCGAGCAATGGAGCGGCATGCAGCGGCTGCAGGCCTAGCCGCCGCTGCGGTCAGGGGCCGCGCGACTCCTCGTGCCGCACCTGCCCTTCGCCGCGCACCACGAAGCGCTCGATGGTCAGCGATTCCACGCCCATCGGGCCGTAGGCGTGCAGGCGCGTGGTCGAGATGCCGATCTCCGCGCCCAGGCCGAGCTGGCCACCGTCGTTGAAGCGCGACGAGGCATTGACCATCACCGCCGAACTGCGCGTACCGCGCACGAATGCTTCGGCCGCTGCGGCATCTTCGGTGACGATCACTTCGGTGTGATCGGAGCCATGGCGAGCGATATGCGCCAGCGCCTCCCCGATTCCATCGACCACGCGCACGGCGAGGATCAGGTCGAGGTACTCGGCGGCGTAGTCGGCGTCTTCGGCCTGCCCGACCTGGTCGGAGAACGCGCGGGTGCGATCACAGCCGCGCACTTCGACCTGCCGTGCCGCCAGACGCCGCAGCGCCGCGGGCATGAAGTCGGCGGCGATGTCGCGATGGACCAGAAGCGTCTCCAGTGCGTTGCACACGCCCGGCCGCGAGGCCTTGCCGTCGACCAGCAGGTCCAGCGCCTTGCCGACGTCGGCAAGGCGATCGACATAGAGGTGGCACACGCCCTTGTAGTGCTTGATCACCGGCACGCGTGCGTGCTCGGCGACGAAGCGGATCAGGCTCTCGCCACCGCGCGGGATCGCCAGGTCGATCAGGTCCGACAGTTGCAGCAGCTCCACCACGTGCTCGCGCGCCGGGTCGGCCACCAGCGACACCGCCGCCTCCGGCAGTCCTTGTTCGCGCAAGGCCTGGTGCAGGCAGGCGGCGATCGCGGCGTTGCTGGCACGCGCTTCGGAGCCGCCGCGCAACAGGACTGCGTTGCCCGCCTTCAGGCACAGCGCCGCGGCATCGGCGGTGACGTTGGGACGGGCCTCGTAGATCATCGCGATCAGGCCCAGCGGCACGCGTTGGCGCTCGATCACGATGCCATTGGGGCGCACTTCGCGTCGCGTGACCTGGCCGAGCGGATCGTCTTGTGCGGCCACCTCGCGCAGCCCGTTCGCCATCGCCGCGATTCGCGCCGCGTCGAGCTTGAGGCGGTCGAGCACGGCCGCACCAAGACCGGCCGCGCGTCCGCGCTCCATGTCCTCGCCGTTGGCGGCCAGCAGTGCGGGGCCATCGTGTTCCAGCAGCTGCGCCATGCGCTCGATCAGCGTCCGGCGGGCATCGCCGTCGAGCGCGGCCATCACCAGCGAAGCCTCGCGCGCACGCTCGGCCAGGTTGCGCACGTAACCGCTCATGGCTTCACCTCGGGATTTCCATCTGCGGTGACGAGCAGCACCAGGTCGTCGCGGTGGATCACAGACTCGCCATAGCGGAAGCCGAGAACGGCCTCGATGTCGTTGCTATGCCGGCGCGCGATGCGGCCGATTTCCATTGCGCTGTACTGGGCCAGGCCGCGGGCGAAAGGCTCGGCGGTCGCCGTGCTCGAGACCACCTCGATCACGTCGCCGCGGCGGAAATCGCCTTCGACCGCGACCACGCCGCCGGGCAGCAGCGAAGCGCCCTGCCGGTGCAGTGCCGCGAGCGCGCCATCGTCCACCAGCAACCGCCCTGACGAAGGCGCATGGCGCAGCCATTGCTTGCGGGCGCGCAGCCTATCCCCCTGTGCGAGCACGAGCGTGCCGTGCAGTTGCCCCTCGCCGAGGGCCTGCACGACTGCCTCATTGCGGCCGCAGAACAGCGCAGTCGGGATGCCGGCCGCGGTCGCCTTCGCGGCTGCTTCCAGTTTGGTCCGCATGCCGCCGGTGCCGAGCTTGCCGGCGCCGCCGCTGGCCGCCTGCAAGAGCTCTGGCGTGATGCGCTCGACGCGGTTGATGGCGCGCGCATCGGGATCGCGTTGCGGATGGGCGCTGTAGAGGCCGCCGATGTCGGTGGCGATCAGCAGCAGGTCGGCATCGACCAGCGACGCCACGGCGGCGGCGAGATTGTCGTTGTCGCCGAGCTTGAGTTCGTCGACGGCGACGGCGTCGTTCTCGTTGATGATCGGCAACGCACCCAGGCGCAGCAGCTCGCGCAGCGTGGCGCGGGCGTTGAGGTAGCGACGGCGGTTTCGCAGGTCGTCGTGGGTCAGCAGGACCTGGGCGACGGGCCGATCGGACAACTGCTGCCAGAAGCCCATCAACGACGCCTGCCCGAGCGAGGCCAATGCCTGCCGCAGCACCAGGCTGTCGCCACCGGCGCCGATGCGGCCGCGGCCGGCGGCGACGGCGCCGGACGACACCAGCACCACCTCGCGCTGCTGGGCGCGGGCCTGGGCGATGAAGCGCGCCAGTCCGGCGGCATGACGAGGGTCCAGCCCTGCGGCGTCGGGCTGATCGGAGTCAACTGGATTGGAGCCGCCGGCGAGCAGGCTGCTGCCCACCTTGAGTACGGCGCGCTGCCAGCGCGGCAGCGGCTGTGCCTGGAAGTCCCGGACTGCAACGTCGACGGCACTTCCAGGCGCGGTCATTGCAGCGCTTCCAGGCGGCTGCGCAGCTCGTCCAGGCGCAGTTCCGAGCCGGCGCCGGGCGACACGCGCGCCGCCAGACTGGCTTCGGGATCGCCCTGCTCCCACCGCGCCGGATCGGCGGCCTGCTTGTAGGCCTCGCGGAATGGCAGGCCCTGGCGGGCCAGGTCGACGGCCAGGTCGGTGGCATACATCGAGGGATCGAGCGCCTCGCGCATGCGACCGGTCTTCCATTCGAGGTTGCGCAGCAGGTCCGGCAGCAGTTCCAGCGCGCCCAGGCCGCGTCCGAAGGCGTGGAAGATCGCGCCCTTGGAGAACTGCAGGTCGCGGTGATAGCCCGACGGCAGCGACAACAGTTGCTCGATCTCGGTGCGCGCGGCGGCGGCAGCCGAGTAGCTCGCGCGCATCAGCTCGATCACGTCGGGATTGCGCTTGTTGGGCATGATCGAGCTGCCTGTGGTGTACTGCGCCGGCAGCGCGACGAAACCAAACTCGGCGCTGGTGAACAGGCTCAGGTCCCAGGCCAGGCGGCGCAGGTCCAGCAGCGCCGAGGACAGCGCCTCGATGGCCGCCATCTCGAACTTGCCGCGCGAGATCTGCGCGTAGGTCGCCGCCACCTGCATCCGGCCGAAGCCGAGCGCGGCGGTGGTGTGGTCGCGCGCCAGCGGAAGATTGACGCCGTAACCGGCGGCACTGCCGAGCGGATTGGCGTCGACCCATTGCAGCGTCTGCAATGCGCGCTGCGCGTTGTCGATGTAGCCCTCGGCCCAGGCCGCCCACCACATGCCCAGCGACGACACCATCGCCCGTTGCAGGTGGGTGTAGCCCGGCAACGGCACGCCCTGCTCTGCTTCGGCGCGAGCGAGCGCGACCTCGGCGCTTTCGCGGCAGGTGGCCGCCACGCGCGCGAGCCGATCCTTCAGCCACAGGCGCGTGGCGACGAGGATCTGGTCGTTGCGGCTGCGGCCGGTGTGGATCTTCTTGCCGGCGTCGCCCAGACGCTCCACCAGGCGCGATTCGATCGCCGAATGGCAATCCTCGAAGCGCTCGTCGAGGACGAAACGGCCGGCGCGGAAATCCTCCGCCAGCGTTTGCAGTTCGCGCTTCAGTCCGGTCAGTTCGTCGGCATCGAGGATGCCGATCTGCTGCAGGCCTTCGGCATGGGCGCGGCTGGCCTGGATGTCGAACAGGAAGAACTCGCGGTCCAGGATCACGTCCTCGCCGGCGAGGAACTGCTGGATGCGCGCGTCCACCTTGACGCCGGGTTTTTGCCACAACAGATCGGACATCGTCGAATTCCTTGGTGCGTAGGTATCAGCGCGTGATGCCGGTCATCTCGTCCAGGCCAAAGGCCAGGTTGAGATTCTGCAGCGCCTGCGTCGCCGCGCCCTTGAGCAGGTTGTCCTCGGTGGCGACCACCACCAGGCGCTTGCCGTCGGGCGTCAGCGTGAACCCGCCGAGCTCGACATGGTGGCGGCCGGCGATCGCGCTGACCCAGGGGGCCTCGTCGCCGACATCCACCAGCGGCTCGCCGGCGTAGCGGTCAACATACCGCGCCACCACCTCTTCGCGCGCGAAGGACCTGGCCAGCGGCAGGTTGGCGGTGATGGTCAGGCCGCGGAAGTGCGGCGCCACATGCGGCAGGAACTGCACCTCGTGGCCGAGCTGGCGGGTGACCTCGCGCTCGTGCACATGGTTGGTCAGCGCGTAGGGCATCAGGTTGTCGCGCAGCTTTTCGGGATCGTTCTTGTCCGAGGGCGAGGTGCCGGCGCCCGAGTAACCGGAGACCCCGAAGCACTGCACCGGACCTGCGAGCGCATCCACCATCGGCGCGACCGCGAGCTGCATCGCCGTGGCGTAGCAGCCGGGATTGCTGATGCGGCGCTGGCCGTCGTAGCTGGCACGGGTCAGCTCCGGCAGGCCGTAGTACCAGCCGTCGTCGAAGCGGTAGTCGGCCGACAGGTCGATGATGACCGGGTCGACGCCGGCCGCGTCGAACGCAGCCACGCACACCGCGGCCTTGCCGTTCGGGAGCGCCAGCACGACCGCATCGGCGCCGAGCGCGGGCAGCTCTTCGTGCGATGGCGAGCTGTAGCGCAGGTCGCCGACGTACTCGGTGATGTGATCGGCGACGCGCTGCCCGACCAGTTCGCGCGATGACACGAACGCGAGTTCGAACTGCGGATGCGCGGCGATCAGGCGGATGAGTTCAGCGCCGACGTAGCCACGGGCGCCGACGATGCCAACGGACTTAGTCACGTCCGGATGCTCCATGATTGTGCAACTTGTGAAGAAGATTGCGTTTCACCGCCGGCCATTCCGATTCGATGATCGAGAAGGCCACCGTGTCGCGGACGCTGCCATCGGCGTGGCGCCGGTGGCTGCGCAGCACGCCGTCCTGTTTCGCCCCGAGGCGGGAGATGGCGGCGCGCGAAGCGAGGTTGAACCAGCTGGTTTCGAAGCCGACGCAGACGCAGCCCATGGCCTCGAACGCATGGCGCAGCAGGAGCAGCTTGGCCTCGGTATTGAGGCCGGTGCGCTGCACCTTGGGTGCGTACCAGGTGTAGCCGATCTGAACGCGCGGTACCGTGGCATCGAGGTCGTAGTAGCGCGTGCTGCCAACGATGTCGCCGGCGGCGTCGCGAACCACGAACGGCATCGTCTTTCCCTGCGCATCCATCGCGGAGGCGATGTACGACTCGACCTGGTCCGGCGCCGGCACGGTGGTGTACCACAGGCGCGACAACTCGCCGGCGCCGAGGGCGCTGCGCAGTCCGTCGGCGTGTGCCGACGACAGCGGTTCCAGCGTGACGTGTTCGCCGCGCAGGGTCGGGGCAACGTTCCATTGACCGGCTTGCGCTGCCATGTCAGTCCTTCAGCGTCGCCGTGCGCTGCGAGCAATGCTCCACGCAGCGTTCGATCTCGCCAAAACCCTCCATGCCGTACCAGAACACCTTCCACTTCTCCTGCTTGAGGCAGCCGTCGGACTCGGCGTAGTAGAACGGATTGACCGCATTGCCATGGCGCGAACGCCAGAACAGGCGCGGGTTCTGTTCGCGCATGACATGCCACACGGCACGGCCGAGGCCCTCGCCCTGGGCTTCGTCGAGCACGGCGAACTTGTCGAGGTAGATGCCGGCATCCTCCTGGGTGAGGATCACCGCGGCGCGGTAGTTCTCGCTGACATAGGCGCGGTGCAGCGTGGTGCGCTCGAAGTAGTCCGGCATCAGCCGGCGACCGAACGCCGATTCGATCAGGCCGCGCAGGCGCTCGAGATCGAGCTGGTCCCACTGCGTGACCTGGAGCACGCGTTCGCCACGGCGCACCAGCGTGCCCGAGCCCTTGTGGGTGAACAGCTCCTTGGCCAGTTCCGCCGGCTTGGTGATCGACACCGAGGAGGTCAGCGGCAACTTGTCGAGCAGAGCCTTGATCTGTTCGATCTTGACCCGCATGCCGCCGTTGATCCACGGCTGCGACATCAGGTGCTCGTACTCGGTCGACAGGTTGATCGAGTCGATCACCTTGCCGGCGTCGTCGAGCAGGCCGCCGGTACCGGTCAGGAACACGATCTTGTACGGCTGCAGCTTCTGCACCAACTCGTTGGCGGCGAAGTCGGCATTGACGTTGAGGATCTGGCCACCGGCCGTCTCGCCGAGGCTGGCGATGACCGGGATCGAGCCTGCGCGCAGACTGGCTTCGATCGGCGCCAGGTTGACGCGCTTCACTTCGCCGACCAGGCCGTAGGTGTCGCGATCGAGATAGTCGGACTCGAACACGCCCGAAACAATCGAGGTCGCGCGCGCATCGAATGCCTGCAGCGCCTCGACCAGCTTGAGGTTCTGCGACTGGAACACGCGGCGCACGATGGCGAGCGCCTCCGGCGAGGTCACGCGCAGGCCATTGACGGTCTGCTTCTCGATGCCGGCCGCCGCCATCTCCTCATCGAGCTGCGGGCCGGCGCCGTGGATCACGATCGGCGTCAGGCCGACGTCCTGCAGGAAGGCGAGCGAGGACGTCAGCGCCTCCAGGTCGTCGCGCAGCACGGCGCCACCGACCTTGACCACGGCGAAACGCTTGGCGTCGAGCTGGGAGAAGCGCTTGAGGTACTGCGAGATCTCTTTCGCGCTGGCCATGCTCGAAAGCAGGCGCACGATGGTCTGGCGCGTCTGAATATCGCGGGTGTCGTTCATCTTTGAGCTTTCTGTGTGCCTTGACTGCATTGGCTTCGGATCGACGGGCTCCGCTTCGCGAAGCCCTCAGGGTCTAGCGCCATATCCCCGCCTCGTCGCTGCGCGACGAGTCCGCCCCCTTGACTCAAGGGGGCTCCAACAGCGGAGGTTCTCCATCCGATTCGAGGGCTCTGGCAGCTCACTTGGCGTCCAGGATCCGGATGATGGAATCGGTGTAGCGCTGCAGTTGCTCCAGCGTCACCCACTCGTCGGCGGTGTGGGCCTGGGCGATATCGCCGGGGCCGTAGACAATCGCGGTCATGCCGGCGGCGGAGAACAGCGAGGCCTCGGTCCAGAAGTCGACCGCGTTGCCGATCGGCAACTGCAGCGCATCGGCCAGGTCGCGAGCCTCCAGGCGGCGCTGTTCGGCATCTGCAACCTCGCCCGACGGCAGCGACGGACCGCGGAAGGTTTCCTCGTAGCGTTCGATCGCGCCGGCCTCGACCAGCGTACCGAAGCGCTCGTGCAGCCCGTCGATCGACATCGACGGCAGCGGCCGAAAACCAAAACGCAGCTCAGCGCTCGGCGCGATCATGTTGGCCTTGATGCCACCCTCGACGCGTCCGATGTTGAAGCGCAGCCCGGTCAGGCCACCGAAGCGCTGGTGCGCTTCGCTCTCGACGTAGTCAAGCGCGTGCCCGCCCCAGCGGATCGCCTGGTGCAAGGCGCTGGCCTGCATCGCGTTCGCGCCCGAGGCATGCCCGGCGACACCACGGAAGCGCAGCAGCACCGAGCTGATGCCGCGATGCGCCAGCACTGCCTCGCTCATCGTCGGCTCGGCGACGACCACTTCGTTGAACCCGTGCAGCCCACCCAGGAAGGCCGCGATGCAGCGCGCATCGTTGGCTTCCTCGTCGGTGGAGAACAGGAACGCGGCATCGCCCTGTGTCACCGAGGCGGCGGTCAGCAGACCGGCGGCGGCACCCTTGATGTCGCAGGCGCCCAGGCCGATCGCGCGGTCGCCGGTGACACGTAGCGTGTGCGGATCGGCGCTCCAGGCTTCCGACGACGGCACCGTGTCCAGGTGCACGTTGAACAAGCGCTTGGGATTGCCGCGCACGGCCAGCATCGACACCGCGCCGTCACCGTGGTCGGTGACGGTGATGCGGAAGTCCGAAAGCTGCGAGCGCAGGTAGTCGAAGATGCCGCCGGTGCCGATGTCCCGCGGCGGATTGCGCGTGTCGTACGAGACCAGCGCTTCGAGGTGCTTGAGGGTTTTGGCGAGCATGGCGGGTTACTTGCGGTTGATCTCGGCCCACAGCGTGCTGCTCATGCCGAACAGCTTGATGAAGCCCTCGGCCTCGGCCACGCCCCAGTCCGCCGCCTGCGCGTAGGTCGCGCCCTTGGCATTGAGGATGTGCCTGGACTCGATCGCCACCGCGCTGACCAGGCCGCCCTGCGTCTCGATCACCACGTCGCCGTTGACGGTCGACTGGCTCGACTGCAGGAATGCTTCCAGATCGGTCTTGAGCGGATCGTGGAAGAAGCCTTCGTAGACCAGCTCGACCCACTTGCGCGCCACGTCGGGCTTGAAGCGGTTCTGCTGCTTGCTCAGCACTGCCTCTTCCAGCGCGCGGTGCGCGGTCAGCAGCGCGGTCAGGCCCGGGGCCTCGAAAATGATGCGGCCCTTCAGGCCGATCGTGGTGTCGCCGGTGTACAGGCCGCGGCCGACGCCGTACTGCGCGAACAGGCCGTTGAGCTTCGCCAGCATCTTGTGGCCAGCCATCTTCTCGCCGTCGAGTGCCACCGCTTCACCGTTGACGAAGCTGACCCTCACCTTCAGCGGCTGCGCCGGCCACTCGCTGCGTGGTTTGCACCAGCCGACCGCACCCTCACCCGGCGCCTGCCAGCGGTCGATTTCGCCGCCGGACATGGTCAGGCCGAGCAGGTTCTCGTTGATGGTGTACGCCTTCTGCTTGGCGCGCACGCCGTAGCCGCGCTCTTCCAGGTACTTCTGCTCGTAGGCACGGACCTCGGTGTGCTCCTTCTGGATCTCGCGAATCGGCGCCACGATCTCGTAGTCGCCCAGCGCCTTCACCGCCAGGTCGAAACGCACCTGGTCGTTGCCCATGCCGGTGCAGCCGTGCGCGATCACCTTGGTGCCCAGCTCATCGCAGCGCTTCAGCGCGGCCTCGACGATGAGATAACGGTCAGACACCAGCAGCGGGTACTGGCCCTGGTAGCCCTCGCCTGCCCAGACGAACGGCTTGACGAAGCCTTCCCAGATCGCCGGACCGCCATCGACGGTGACGTGCGAGGCCACGCCCAGTTCGGCCGCACGCTCTTCGATGAAGGCGCGCTCCTCGGCATCGACGCCGCCGGTGTCGGCGAACACGGTGTGCACGTTCCAGCCGCGCTCCTTCAAATAGGGCACGCAGAAGCTGGTGTCGAGGCCGCCGGAGAAGGCGAGGACGATGTCACGGGTGGTCATGATTTGGGGGTCCGGTGTGGAAATGGAGTACGGGAATGCGGAATTCGGGAATACGGGAATCGGGAACGAAAGGTGGCAGCCTGAGCAGGAGTCGGCAGAGCGTCGGATGAGAGAGCGGACTCTCGTTCCGTGTTCCCGCTTCACACTCCCGCTTCACACTCCCTGCTTTAACGCGCCACCAGCGCCGCCATGATCGCCTTCTGCACATGCAGGCGGTTTTCGGCCTCGTCGATCGCGATGCACTGCGGCGAGTCCATCACGGCATCGGTGGCCTTGACGTTGCGGCGCAGCGGCAGGCAGTGGCTGAAGACGCCGTTGTTGGTGAGCGCCATCTTCGCCTCGTCGACGATGAAGTGCTGGTACTGGTCGCGAATGGGCTTCTCCGGGCCCCAGTTGCCGAAGAACGGCAACGCGCCCCAGCTCTTTGCGTAGACGACATCCGCGCCGGTGTAGGCGCTTTCGATGTCGTGGCTGACGGCGAGCGAACCACCGCTCTCGGCGACGTTCTGCGCGGCCCAGTCCATGTAGCGCTGGTCGAGGATGTAGTCCGGCGTCGGACACAGCAGGGTCACGTCCATGCCCATGCGCGTGGCGATCGTCAGCGCGGAGTTCGCCACCGCGGTGTTGAGCGGCTTGGGGTGGTAGGTCCAGGTCAGCACGTACTTCTTGCCGCGCAGATCGGTCGTGCCGAAGTGCTCCTGCAGCGCCAGGATGTGGGCCAGTTCCTGGCACGGATGCGTGATCGTCTCCATGTTGATCACCGGCACCGGCGAGTACTTGGCGAAGCTCTTGAGGACGATGTCCTCGCGGTCGTACTGCCAGTCGACGAACTTCGGGAACGCGCGCACCCCGATCAGGTCGACGTAACGGCCCAGCACCTTCGCCACTTCGGCGATGTGCTCCTCGGTGTCGCCGTCCATGACCGTGCCGAGGTTGAACTCGATCGGCCACGCGTCCTTGCCCGGCTGCAGCACCACGGCATGGCCGCCGAGCTGGAACGCACCCAGCTCGAAGCTGGTGCGGGTGCGCATCGACGGATTGAAGAACACCAGCGCGATGGACTTGCCCTTGAGCTGCTCACCGGCCTTGCTGCGCTTGAACGCGGCGGCCTGCGCCAGCAGCGCGTCGAGGTCGGCACGCGACCAGTCCTGGGTGTTTAGGAAATGCCTGTCGGGAGCGGGCCGTTGAGCAGAAGCGGTCATCGAGTGCGGTTCCGGTGATCGTATGGGGAGGGAGGTGCGGTTCGCTGCGCGGGCCCGGAAAGCAAAAAAGCCCAGCGCGTAGGCTGGGCTTTTCGTGTGTCACTTCGTCTGTTTCAAGACGCGCTAGTGACCGTTACCCAGCTGGATGGCAGGTATGCGGTCGGCGAGCGCGCGAGGTCATCCCCGCCGCCATGTAGGCGGAGGTCAGGACGTCGGCGTCGGCGTAGTGGGTGTTCATTGAGGCGCGCATGCTCGCACGCACCCGCGGCGGGTGCAAGCCTTCGGCTCCGCGGCGGCCGTCAGCGGCTGCTGCCGGGCGCCACGACCGGCGTCACCGAAACCCGGATGCGCAGGCGGTTCCCCGGATCCTCGGGCAGGCGCGAGCGGAACTTGGCGCCCTTGTAGGTGTAGTCGACGTCGTAGGCGATGGGCCGGCGGTACTCGCGCTCGACCGTCACCGGCTTGCACTTGTTGTCCTGCTGTTCCTTCTCCTCGCGGGTCAGGGCGTCCTTGACCGCGCCGACCACCCGCGACAGGCGCGAGTCGCCTTCGCACTTCTGCTCGACGGTGTTGGCCTTGAGGGTCTGGTAGACCGGTGTCACCCGCAGCACCTGGGCATAGTCGAAGCGGACGTTCTCGGCCTGGATGACCGTGTTCTGCGCCATTGCCTGCGTGGCCGGCCAGGCAGCCAGCACGAGTCCGACCAGGACAGTCCAGATCACGGCAGTCGGAAGCGGAACTGGACGGTCCATCACACTCGCGGAGTCATAAATGTTTAGAAATTGTAAGCGCAGACCGTGGCCGAGGCCTGAACCCCGCCTTTAGACGGCCGGCCACGCTCACGGACACAGCCTCGGCCAGAGCCCGAGCGTAATCGACCGGCACGGCGCAGGCACCTGCGATCAGCCGCTAGAATGGCCGCAAATCCGGCGGTAACCCCATGAGCCTTCACCTTTTCAACAGCCTGACGCGACGGGTCGAGCCGTTCGTGCCCCTCGACCCCGCCCGCCCGACCATGTATGTGTGCGGGCCCACGGTCTACAACTACGTCCACATCGGCAATGCCCGCGGGCCGGTCGTCTTCGGCGTCCTGGCCGAGCTGCTGCGCCGCCGCTTCGGGGCCCTGGCCTACGCCCGCAACATCACCGACGTCGACGACAAGATCAACAACGCCGCCCGCGAACAGGGCGTGCCGATCTCCACGATCACCGACCGTTTCGCCGCAGCCTACCGCCAGGACATGGCCGCGCTGGGCGTGAAGGCCCCGGACCTGGAGCCGGAGGCCACCGCCCACATCGGCCAGATCATCACGATGATCGAGCGCCTGATCGAGACCGGCCACGCTTATGCCGCCGAAGGCCACGTGCTGTTCTCGGTCGCCAGCTACCCCGATTACGGCAAGCTCTCGCGCCGCGATCCGGAGGAAATGCTCGCCGGCGCCCGCGTCGACGTGGCGCCGTACAAGCGCGACCCGGGCGACTTCGTCCTGTGGAAGCCGTCGACCGACGACCTCCCCGGCTGGGATTCGCCCTGGGGCCGCGGCCGCCCGGGCTGGCACATCGAATGCTCGGCGATGGCGGCCGCCCACCTGGGCGAGACCATCGACATCCACGCCGGCGGCGTCGACCTGCAGTTCCCGCACCACGAGAACGAGATCGCCCAGAGCGAGTGCGCCCACGGCGGCCGGATCTTCGCCCGCCACTGGCTGCACAACGGCATGCTCAACTTCGGCGGCGCCAAGATGGCCAAGTCGGTGGGCAACATCCAGCGCGTCCACGACCTGGTGCGCGAGTACCCGCCCGAGGCGCTGCGCCTGGCCCTGCTCTCGGCGCATTACCGGCAGCCGCTGGAATGGTCGGACGGCTTGATCGAACAGAGTGTCCGCACGCTCGACCGGCTCTACGGCACTTTGCGCGATCTGGCCGATTGCGAGGCGACGAATACGTCGATCCCCGCCACGGTTGAGGCGGCCTTGGACGACGACCTCAATACCCCGCAGGTGCTGGCCGAGATCGCCCGCATCGCCGGCGAGGCGCGCAAGGCCGGTGCCATCGACGGCAGTTCCGCCAGCGATCGCGCCCGCCTCAAGGGCGAACTGCTCGGCGCCGGCCTGGCGCTGGGCCTGCTGCAGCAGGAGCCGGCGCAGTGGTTCGCGCGCGGCGCCAGCAACGACGACGATGGCCGCATCCAGGCGCTGATCGACGAGCGCATTGCGGCCAAAAAGGCGCGCGATTTCGCCCGCGCCGACGCGATCCGCGACCAGCTCGCCGCAGAAGGCATCCTGCTCGAGGACACCGCGCAGGGCGTGCGCTGGAAGCGGGCCTAGCACTGGCGGAACTGACGGACCTGTTTGCGCACACGGGCAGCACCTGTACAGGCGTAAAATTGCCGCCATGAATGCCATCGCCGCCCCCACCAGCCCGTTTCCCACCGAAGCCTCGCCGAGCGAGGCGCAGGCGGCGATCCGCGAGGAATTCGCCTTTTTCGGCGACTGGTCCGAACGCTACCAGTACCTGATCGACCTCGGCCGCAAGCTGCCGGACCTGCCGGCGGAATGGAAATCCGAGGAGCATCGCCTGCACGGCTGCCAGTCGATGGTGTGGATCGTCGTCGATGGCGACGGCGACCGCCTCGACTTCCACGCCATCAGCGATTCGGCGATCGTGTCCGGGCTGATCTACCTGGCGCTGCGCGTGTACTCCGGCCGCAGCGCCGCCGAGATCGCCGCCACCGACGCCGACTACATCGCCGACATCGGCCTGGCCAAGCACCTCTCGCCCACGCGCAGCAACGGCCTGTCCGCGATCCTGGGTTTCATCCGCGACCAGGCACGGCAGCGCCTGTAATGCCGGTCCGGTCTTTCGCCAGGCGTGAGGGACCATGAGCACGGAGGCTGAGGCCCTGCCCGTCCCCGGCGTCTCCGAGCTGCTGCGCAATCGCGGCTTCACTGGCCTGCTGACCTATCGCCTGCTGGCGATGCTGTCGTACCAGATCGTCGCGGTGACGGTCGGCTGGCATGTCTACGAGCTCACCCGCGATGCCTTCGCCCTGGGCCTGATCGGCCTGGCGGAGGTGATCCCGTACTTCTGCTTTGCCCTGTTCGCCGGCTATGCGGTCGACCATCTGCCGCGGCGCAAGCTCGGCATGGCGGCGTGCCTGGGCCTGCTGCTGACGACGCTGACCCTGGCCGGCGTGGCTTCCGGTGTCCTGCCCGCCGGCGTCTCCGGTTTCAGCGCGCTGACCATCTACGCCGCCATCGCGGTCAATGGCGTCGTCCGTGCGTTCCTGGCGCCGGTCTACATGTCGCTGTTCGCGCGCGTGCTCAAGCGCGAGCAGTTCGCACGCGGCGCGGGCGTCAGCAGCGTCGTCATGCAGACCGGCCTGGTGCTGGGTCCGGCGATGGGCGGCCTGCTGGTTGCATGGGGTGGGAAGACCTCGGCCTATCTGGTCGCTGCCGGTTTCGCCCTGGCCGCGGCGATCGCGGTGATCGCCGTGCGCGTGACCGAGCCGCCGAAGCCGGCCGAGCGGGCGCCGGTATTCAAGAGCATCGGCGAAGGGTTGCAGTTCGTCTTCAGGACCCAGGTCGTGCTCGGTGCGCAGGCACTGGACATGTTCTCGGTGCTGTTCGGCGGCGCGGTGGCGCTGCTGCCGGCCTTCATCAATGAAATCCTCCACTACGGTCCGGAGGCGCTCGGACTGCTGCGCGCGGCGCCGGCCGCGGGCGCGGTGCTGGTAGGCGTCTATCTGGCGCGGCGGCCGTTGCAGCGCCATGCGGGGCGGGTGTTGCTGGTCGCGGTTGCCGGCTTCGGGCTGTGCATCATCGGCTTTGCGCTGTCGCGCCACCTGTGGCTGTCGGCGTTGATGCTGATGCTGTCGGGCATGTGCGACGGCGTGTCGGTGGTGTTGCGCTCGACGATCCTGCAGCTGGCCACGCCCGATCACATGCGCGGGCGGGTCTCGTCGATCAACGGCATCTTCATCGGCTCGTCGAACGAGCTGGGTGCGTTCGAGTCCGGTGTTGCCGCACGCCTGTTGGGCCTGGTGCCGTCGGTGATCTTCGGCGGTTGCATGACGCTGGCGGTGGTCGGGGCGACGGCGAAACTGGCGCCGAAGCTGCGCCGGCTGGATCTGCGCGATCTGCAGTAGGCGCCCCGTCACCCAATCGGGCCCAGAACAAAAAAGCCCGGCCTGAGCCGGGCTTTTTTGACAGTCGAGCGCGAAGGCCTAGTCGCCCATCTGCTTTTGCATGTGCTCCCAACGCTCCTGCGCATCGATCGTGCGCTCGGCGGTGAGGCGTGCCTCGAGGCGTTCCAGGCCGATCTCTTCGCCGGTGTCGACGCAGTAACCGTAGTCGCCCGAATCGACGCGCTTGAGCGTGCTGTCGATCTTGCTGATCAGCTTTCGGTAACGATCGCGGGTGCGCAGCTCCAGCGAGTTTTCGGTCTCGCGGGTGGCGCGCTCGGCTTCGTCGCCGACATCGCGGACTTCGTCCTTCAGGTTCTCGATGGTCTGCTTGGATTCCTCGACCAGATCCGTGCGCCAACGCAGCAGGCGCTGACGGAAGTACTCGAGCTGGAGCGGGTTCATGTACTCCTCGTCGACCGCCGGGCGGTAGCCCGTCGGGACGACGGGGCGTCCGCTGGTTTCATCGGTGGTGTACGGCACGACCTTGACCTTGCCTCTCGGCGCAGGGGCCTGCGGCTTGGCGACGACGGCCACGGCTACCTTGCCGGTCGGTCGTGGAGCGGTTTTGGTCGCTGGGGTGCTGGCGGCCGCCGCTTTCGATGCAGGCGCCTTATTGGATGCGGATTGCGTCACTGGATTCTTGGCAACTTGAGGCTTGCTTACGGCCGGTTCCACCGATGCTGACTTGGTGGCCGGACGCGGTGCGGGTTTCTTGACGACGACGGGCTTGCTCTCCGGCTTTGCGGCGGGCTTGCCTTCGTTACGGGGGATGGGCTTGCTCGGCGCGGGTTTGGCCGGTGCGGCCTGCTTCGCGGGAACTTGCTTTGCAACTGCCGGCTTTGCAACTGCCGGCTTCGTAACTACCGGCTTCGTAACTGCCGGCTTTGCCGCTGGCTTGGCTGCCGGTTTCGCGGCTGCCACCTTCTTGGCGACCGGCTTCTTGGCCGGGACCGCCTTCTTGGCGACGGGTTTCTTGGCGACGGCTGCCTTCTTGACCGGAGCCTTCTTGGCCACGGCCTTCCTGGCAGCCGGCTTCTTGGCCGCAACCGCCTTCTTGGCGACCGGCTTCTTGCTGGCGACCTTCTTCGCGGCCGGCTTCTGGGCGACCGCCTTCTTCGCTGCGGGTTTGCTGGACACGGCCTTCTTCGCGGCCGGCTTGACGGTCTTCTTGACGGCCTTTGCGGCCTTCTTCGCGGTTTTTTTCACTGCCACGAGCGACTTGTCCTTCTGTTCCCCTGAGGACCTTCGAACCGGGGCTCGAAGGCTGAATTAAGGCCAGCGTGTAAAGGCCACAGCATGCCCCACTTTGCATCGCGGCGTGCAAGTGCCGAAATGCCGGTACGGAGCCATACATCGTGCCGGTTCCGCACGGTTCAAGCGAGCCGCAAGGGATCGTCCGAACCTGAAGCCTTGTGACGGGAAAGCGCGCTGTTATACCCTGCCCCGGCACCCGCGGCAACCGCACATTCAAGTGCTTGACCGCATTAAGGAATCGTGATCGACCGCCTTCTCATTGCCATTCTCCGCGGTTACAAGCGCTGGATCAGTCCACTGCTCGGGCCGCGTTGCCGCTTCCATCCCACCTGTTCGGAATACGCCATGCAGGCAATCGCCCGCTTTGGCGCCTTCAAGGGCGGCTGGCTGGCGCTGCGGCGGATCCTGCGCTGCCATCCCCTCCATCCCGGCGGGCACGACCCGGTGCCGGGGTCCACTGATGGAACCACTGACGGAACCTCCACATGCCATCGACACTGATCGTCAACGCCCGCCTGGTCAACGAAGGCCGAGAATTCGACGGCGACCTGCGCATCGAAGCCGGCCGCATCGGCCAGATCGGCAGCGGGCTGTCGGCCCGCAATGGCGAAACCGTGGTGGATGCCGCCGGACGGCGCCTGCTGCCTGGCATGATCGATGACCAGGTGCACTTCCGCGAGCCGGGCATGGAGTACAAGGCCGACATCGCGACCGAGTCGGCGGCGGCCGTGGCCGGTGGCCTGACCACCTTCATGGACATGCCCAACACCAACCCGCCGACGCTCGACGCGGCGGCGCTGGAGAACAAGTACCAGCGCGCCGCCGGCCGCGCCTGGGGCAATTACGGCTTCTACATGGGCGCCAGCAACGACAACCTGGCCGCAATCCAGTCGCTCGACCCGCGCACCGCGCCCGGCATCAAGGTGTTCATGGGCGCGTCCACCGGCAACATGCTGGTCGACAACCCGCAGATCCTCGACAGCATCTTCCGCGATGCGCCCACGCCGATCATCACGCACTGCGAAGACACGCCGATGATCGACGCCGAAATGGCCCGCTACAAGGCCAGGTACGGCGACGACATCCCGGCCGCCTGCCACCCCGACATCCGCTCGCGCGAAGCGTGCATGAAGTCGACGCAGCTGGCGCTGTCGCTGGCGAAGAAACACGGTTCGCGCCTGCACGTGCTGCACATCAGCACTGCCGACGAACTGGCGCTGTTCGAACGCGGCCCGCTGCTGCGTGGCGATGGCACCCGCAAGCGGATCACTGCCGAAACCTGCATCCATTTCCTGCGCTTCGACCGCGCCGACTACGAGCGCCTGGGCAACCTGATCAAGTGCAATCCGGCGATCAAGGACGCCAGCGACCGCAAGGCGCTGATCCAGGCGCTGGCCGACGACGTCATCGACGTGCTCGCCACCGACCACGCGCCGCATACGCTGGAAGAAAAGGCCCGCCCGTACACCTCCGCGCCGAGCGGCCTGCCGCTGGTGCAGTACGCGCTCAACGCCGCGCTGGAACTGGTCCATGAAGGCCACCTCAGCACCGCCCAGGTGGTGCAGAAGTTCGCCCATGCGCCGGCACAGCTGTTCGACGTCCAGGGTCGCGGCTTCCTGCGCGAGGGCTATGCCGCCGACCTGGTGCTGGTCGAGGACACGCCATTCACCGTGCAACGCGAGGACGTGCTGTCCAAGTGCGGCTGGTCGCCGTTCGAGGGCACCACGTTCCATTCGCGCATCGCCTCGACCTGGGTCAACGGCGAGCTGGTCTGGGACGGTCGCCGCCTGATCGGCACGCCGCAGGGACAGCGCCTGGCCTTCGATCGATGAGGTTGCGCCTGGCGTTGGCGCTGGTGCTGCTGGTGGCCGGCGCGGCCGCGGCGCAACAGGCGACCACGCCGCAGGGGCCAACACCGCAGAGGCCGGATTCGTCCAGTCATTCCTTCCACGGCGCGTTCCTGCCGACCAGCGTGCCGCAGGGTTCGCTGGTGATCGGCCTGGCCGGTCCGGATGCCGAAGTCGAGTACGACGGCCGCCGTTTGCGGGTGTCGTCCAACGGGACGTTTGCGTTCGGCGTGGGCCGCGACGCCACCGGCCCGCTGTCGGTGACGATCAGCGACAGCAACGGCAGCGCCGTCCACCAGATCGCCGTGTCCAGGCGCGACTGGCCGGTCGAGAACATCAACGGCGTGCCGCCCAGGACGGTCGAACCACCGCCGGAGATCGCCGCGCGGATCGAACGCGAACAGGCGCAGGTAACCGCCGCGCGCGTGCGCGACGACGATCGCGACGACTACGCACAGACATTCGTGTGGCCGCTGCAGGGACGCATCAGCGGTCGCTTCGGCAACCAGCGCGTCTACAACGGCACGCCCAAGTCACCGCATTCGGGGATGGACATCGCCGCGCCCACCGGCACGCCGGTCAAGGCGCCGGCTGCGGGCGTGGTCACCTTTGCCGCGCCCGATCTCTACCTTACCGGTGGCACGCTGCTGATCGACCATGGCCACGGCGTCAGTTCCAACTTCCTGCACTTGTCGCGGATCGACGTGAAAGTCGGCGATCGCATCCGGCAGGGCCAGGTGATCGGCCTGGTCGGCGCCACCGGTCGCGCCACCGGGCCGCATCTGCATTGGGGCATGAACTGGTTCGACGTCAGGATCGACCCGCTGCTGCTGTTGCCGCCAACGCAGTAACCCGCCCGCGGTTCGCCTCGTTCAGACGATCGCGGCGGTCGCGCGCAGGCGCGATGCGGTGTAGCCGGTGACGCGGTCGCGGCCGGCGGCCTTGCTGGCATACAGCGCGGCATCGGCGCGCTCGAGCACCTTTTCCACGCTCTCGCCATGGTGCAGCTCGGCAACGCCGAGGCTGAGCGTGGCGGTGAACAGGCGTCCGTCGATCGACAGCGGCCGGCAGTTCACCGAAACGCGGAGGTTTTCGGCCACGCCTAGCGCCTCGCGCAGTTGCGTGTCGGGCAGCACCACCAGGATCTCGTCGCCACCGAAGCGTCCGAACAGGTCGTAGGTGCGCAGGCGATTGCGCGTGCGCAAGGCAATGATGCGCAACGTCTGGTCGCCGATGCGATGGCCGTGTTCGTCGTTGATGCGCTTGAAGTGGTCGACGTCGAAGAACACCAACGACAGCGGCCGGCGCCCGCGCTGCGCCGATTCGACCAGCGCCTCCAGCCGCTCCTCGATCGCCGAGCGGGTCAGCGCGCCGGTCAGCACGTCATAGGTGGCCAGGCGGCTGGCGTGGTCGCGATCCCGGCGCAGCTGGTGCATGTGGTCGGTCAGGCCGATCGTCAGCACCAGCCCGCCGAGGGCAAAACCAATCGGCAGTGCGTATTCCAGCCACTCCGGATTGCGCCAGCCACCGAGCAGCTCGCCCATCCGCAGGATCACCAGCACCACCATCGGCGACCACGACAGCAGCATGAAATAGGCTTCGCGCTGGCGCTGGAAACTGCCGACCACGCTGGCGACGAACATGATCGCCGCTGACGCCAACAGCACCAGGTTCGCGGTCAGGGCGATGGCGCTGGCTGCGCTGCCGATCGTCGCCATCATCAGCACCAGCAGCAGCGCGTTGCAGACGTGCAGGACCCGCATCAGGCGCGGCTGCCGCTCCGGCAGGCTCAGGTAGAACGCGAGGAAACTGTTGCTGGCCAGCACGGTGAGCATGCCGAACATGCGTCCAACGCGCGGGTCGTAACCGATCAGGTCGGCCAGCCCAGGCAGGATCCGCAGTTCGCCGCCGATGCTGGCCTGGTACACGGCCTGGGCGAACATCGCCAGGAACAGATAGACGTAACTGCGTTCGCCGATGCCGATCCAGAATCCGAACGCGAGCATCGCCAGCACCAGCAACGTGCCCAGCACCAGCGTGCGCAGGGCGACGTGGCTCAGGTCGTGGCGATGGACTTCCGACAGCGACTCGACGGCCACCGGCATCGGCGACGGACTGAGCATGTGCACGCGCAGGTAGATCTGCTCGCCGGTCGCCAGTCCCTGCGGCAACGGTATGACCAGCGCGCGGGTCGAGAACGAGCGATCGGCGACGTCGCCGATCAGGCCCCGCCGCACCGGCATCGCTTCGCCAGGTCGCCAGGCCTCGACCTGGTTGAGGTGCGGGAAGCGCAGGACCAGGTTGGGTGCGTCGGCCGGCGCCACCGCCTCGCGTGCGGTCAGCCGCCACCACTTCGGTTGCGACGACGTCTCGAAGATCGACTGGCCTTCGACCTGGGCAAACTCGCTGTCATGCTCACCGGCAAGCACCTGGACCGGGAGCGGATCGCCGTCGAGGCGGGCCACGTCGAAAAGCTGCGCCGACACTGAGGTCGCCACCAGCATTCCGAACACGGCAACTGCTGCCTGCCACCACCGTCGCGCGGGTTTCCCCATGATCCGGACCGGCCCCCTGCTTTTACGCAGTCAGCATAGCCCAAGTGAGACGTGCGTCGCGAAACCGCCCGGCGGAGCAGGGGTGCCTGCCGTCGACCGGGCTCTGGCGGGAGGCCCTGCGGGGAGATGCCGGGGGCCGCGTCGGGCCGCCCGGGGTGTTACGCCTGGGCGCCCTGGCCGCTGACGCGAGCGACCGCATCGTGGGCGTGCAAGCTCTCGAAGTGGGCGACTTCGGCGTCGAAGCGCTCGATGCGCGGGTCGGCCGACAGCGCGGCGGCGACGCGGCGGGCCGCGTCCTCGCAGAACATCAGGTTCTCGGCGTTGAGACGGGCGAAGGCCTGCTCGTCCTCACGCTTGACCGCGGTCTGCACCGGCGTCCCGAGCGCCTGCTCGAGCGCGTCGATCAGGGCCGCCAGCGGCAGTTCGTCGAAGGCCGGGCGCAGCTCTACCCTGACGTCGGCGCGGCTGCGCTGGGCATGCGGGGTGGCCGCCAAGCCACGCTCCGACGACAGCCATTCGCCAACCACCGCATTCGACAGCGGCCGCGCGCCAGCGAAATCCTCGGCGAAGCGATCGGCATTGAGCTGGCGCGAAAGCGCCGCCGAGGCCGGGCACGTGCTGGAGTATTCAACGGCGAAACGCAGCGCCAGGTGCAGGTGCCCCTCGCGCAGGCTGGCATCGATCTCGACCGGATAGCGCTTCCAGCCGGCGTTGTCGCTGGCCAGGGCGCGGCGCAGGAGCAGTTGGTCGTAGCGCACGACCAGGCGCGCGGCGCTGGAGATTCCGCCCTGGTTGTCGATCAGGTTCTGCAGCACGCGGCGCAGGCCGGCCGGGGTGACCGTCTCGCTGGCGAAGGCGTTCTGCAGTTGCAGGTACATGCGCGACATGTGGATGCCGCGGGCATTGGCGTCCTTGAGGTCGACCGAGACGTCGACCGAGGCCGCAACCGTCATCGTCTCGCCATCGGCGGACGCCACGCGCAGCGGCAGGGCGATGTTGGACATGCCAACCCAGTCGAGCGGACGCGCCGCTGCAGCGGCGTCGAAGGCGACATCGGGGAGACGGCGCGGGGTTTGCGGGATCGTGGTCACGGCGAGGGATATGGGGTTGGCGCGGGGGAGCGCAAGCCGGGCCATTGTAGCGGGCCACCACGACCCCCCCGCCGGCGTGACCTGAAACAGTGAGTTGCGAGGCCGCAGCTGGCTTGAGCGCCTGCCGGCCTCAGCTGCGGGCGCCGCGCCAGGCGCTCAGCACGGCGCTCCATGGCGGCAACGGCAAGGCCGCGTCGCCCCGGCGCAGGCGCTGGCGGGCAAGCGCCGACCACAGCCTGCGCGGGCGCGTGGCCGCCCCGCCCGACGGCCAAGCCTTCAGCAGTTCGGCCGCCCACGCGCTCGTCACCGTCCCGCTGCCGGCCCGGGCCAGCGTTGCCAGTGGCGCGGCGGCCTCGCCGACGTGCGCCAGGCGCGAATACAACAGGCCGGCGGCGACAGTCAGTTCGGCCTGCTCGTTCAGGACGGAAGACTCGACGTCGGCACGAGGTGGCTCCAGCCCGGCGAACAGCGCCGACTCGACGGCGGCGACAGCGTGCGCGAACGGCCGCAGCGAGGCATAGGCGTCGTCGCGATCGCGCGGGCGCTCGCGACTCTCGCGCAGATACGGCAGCGCAGTGGCCAACGTCAGCCATGGCGCCTGCAATCTCTGCAGGGCGATGCCGAGCGGATGGCGGCGGGCGCCGAGTGTCCAGCCGCGCAGCTCTTCTGCCCACCACGCCAGCTTGGCTTCACCGGGGCGCGCATCGCTGCCACCCCAGGCGGCGTCGGTCAGCTCCTGCAGCAGCGCTGCCCAGGCCAGTGCGACTTCGCGCTGCGCCTGCGGCACGAATACCTGCACCACCGCCCACTCCGGCCAGCGTGCGCGGAACTTGTCGAGAAAACTGCCGAGCGCCTCGTCGTCGCCGGCTGCAGGGCGCTCGTTCGGCCCGCTCATCGCGGCAGCGGCCAGGCCGCGGCGCCGATCAGTTCGGCCGGCGTCTGGATCATCACGTCGCCCTGCCACGCCACCGGATCGTCGCCATCGAGCCGGTAGCCCCACAGCGCCACCACCGACGGCATGCCGGCGGCGCGTGCGGCCTGGATGTCGCGTTCGTCGTCGCCGACGTAGACGCACTGCGCCGGATCGACACCGATGCGCTCGGCGGCGACGGTCAACGGCAACGGATCGGGCTTGCGCCGCGCCAGCGTGTCGCCGCCGATCAGCACCGCGCAGCGCTGCTCCCAGCCCAGCACCGGCATCAGCAGGCGGGCCAGGTATTCGGGCTTGTTGGTGACGATGCCCCAGATGCTGCCGGCCGCTTCCAGCGCGGCCAGCATCGCGTCGATGCCATCGAACAGATGGCCATGGCGACCGAGCTCGCGCTCGTAATGGCTGAGGAACTCGGGGATCCAGCTTTCGCGCTGCGGCTCGTCGACCTGCGGGAATGACGCCGCGATCATCGCCCGCGCACCCTTGGACACGTGCGGACGCAACTGTTCCAGCGGCATCGGCGGCTGTCCGCGCGCGGCACGCATCGCATCGATCGCCGCGACCATGTCGGGCGCGCTGTCGAGCAGGGTGCCGTCGAGATCGAACAGGACGGCGCGGGGGAAAGTGTGCGTGGGCATGGCGCGGCTTTACGGAAGGGTTGTCAGGCGTCCGGCTTGCGCGCGCATGCCAGGTAGTTGACGTCGGTGCGCGAGATCACGCGGGCGCTGTTGCGCCACGGCTCGTACATCAGGCCACTGACATCCTCCAGCTGCATGCCGGCGCCGCGCAGCCATGCGCCCAGCTCGGAGGGCTTGATGAAATCGCGGTACTGATGCGTGCCGCGCGGCAGCACGCCGGCGACGTACTCGGCGCCGACGATGGCCAGGGCGAAGGCCGCCGGCGTGCGGTTGAGCGTGGACAGGAACAGGCGGCCACCCGGACGCAGCAATGCCGTGCAGGCGCGAATGATGGAACCCGGATCCGGGACGTGCTCGAGCATCTCCATGCAGGTGATGGCATCGAACTGCGCCGGCATCTCCTCGGCCAGCGACTCCACCGACTGCAGGCGATAGTCGACCTTGATGCCGCTTTCCAGTCCGTGTAGGCGCGCCACCTTGACCAGCTCCGGCGCCAGGTCGAGCGCGGTCACCTGTGCGCCCTCGCCCGCCATCGCTTCGCTGAGCAGGCCGGCGCCGCAGCCGACGTCGAGCACGCGCGCGCCCTGCAACGCGGTGCGCTGGGCAACGTAACCAAGTCGCGCGGGGTTGAGCGCATGCAGCGCCTTCTGCGGCCCCTGCGGGTCCCACCAGCGCTGGGCGAGCGCGCCGAACTTGTCGAGCTCGGCCTGGTTGAAGTTGCTGTCGTTGGGTTGGGATGCAGCGCTCATGCTAAGGACCTCGGTCGTCTTCCCGGGGAAGACAGGAGAAGGATCACGACAGGCGGATCGCCGCGATCCGCGTGCGCCACTGCTTGGCGTTGGCGACCAGCGCCTGCTCGTCGAGATCGACCAGCACCCGCCCGCGCAGCCTGGCCTGCCCGGCGATCCAGACATCGCTGACCTGCTGGCGGCCGGTGGCGTAGATCAGCTGCGAGATCACATGGTGCAGCGGCTGGGTCTCGATCTGGTTGAGGTCGACGCAGACCAGGTCGGCCTGCTTGCCCGCCTCGATCGAACCGACCTGGCTTTCGAAGCCCAGCGCGCGCGCGCCGCCAAGCGTCGCCGCATGCAGCGCGCTGGCCGCGTCGAAGGCCGAGGCATCGGACGCGACCGCCTTGGCCAGCAGCGCCGCGGTGCGGGTCTCGCCGAACATGTCCAGGTCGTTGTTGCTGGCGCAGCCGTCGGTGCCGATGGCGATGTTGACGCCGGCCTTCTGCAGCTTGCCGATCGGGCAGAAGCCCGAGGCCAGCTTGAGGTTGGATTCGGGGCAGTGGGCAATGCTGACGCCACGCTGCGCGCACAGCTCGATCTCGGCGTCGGTCAGCTGGGTCATGTGCACGGCGATCAGGCGATCGTTGACCAGACCGAGCCGGTCCAGTCGCGCCAACGGGCGCTGGCCGTGCTTTTCGTGCGACTCGCTGACTTCCTGCGCGGTCTCGTGGGTGTGCAGGTGCACCGGCACGTCGAGCTGGTCGGAGAGCATGCGGATGCGCTCGAAGTTGGCATCCGACACCGTGTACGGCGCATGCGGCGCGAAGGTGGTGCTGACGAGGGCGTCATCGCGCCACTGGTCGTGGACTTCGCCGGCGCGGTCGAAGTACTCGTCGGACGACTTGGCCCAGGCGGTCGGGAAGTCGATGACCGGCAAACCGACGCGGGCGCGGAAACCGTGGCGCTTGTAGACCGCCGCCTGCACGTCGGGGAAGAAGTAGTTCTCGTTGGCGCAGGTGGTGCCGCCGCGCAGCATCTCGGCGATGGCCAGGGCGACGCCGTCGGCAACGAATTCCGGCCCGATCACCGCGCCCTCGACCGGCCAGATGTGGCCCTGCAGCCATTCCATCAGCGGCAGGTCGTCGGCAATGCCGCGCAGCAGCGTCATCGGGTTGTGGGTGTGGGCGTTGACCAGGCCGGGGATCAGCGCCGCATCCGGGCGCGAGACGGTCTCGGCAGCGATGAAGCGGGTGCGTGCCTCGCGGCTCGGCAGCAGCGCCACGATGACGCCGTTGCGGACCGCCACCGCGTGGTCTTCCAGCACCACGCCGTGCGGCTCGACCGGCACTACCCATCCGGCTTCGATCAACAGGTCGCAGGCTTCGGGACGGGTGTCGTGGGTCATGCGCTTCCTTTGACTGGATCCCGGGCTTCGCCGCGATGACGGCAAAATCCCATGGATCCCGGCTTTCGCCGGGATGACGATTTGGCGAGGCCGTGGCCGCTATGCGGCCACGGGCCAAATCGTCACTTCACTCGGCTGACGTATTCGCCGGAGCGGGTGTCGACCTTGATGATTTCATCCTGGCCAACGAACAGCGGCACCCGCACCACGGCGCCGGTTTCCAGCGTCGCCGGCTTGCCGCCGCCGCCCGAGGTGTCGCCGCGCACGCCCGGGTCGGTCTCGACGATCTTGAGTTCGACGAAGTTCGGCGGCTGCACCGCGATCGGGGTGCCGTTCCACAGCGTCACGACGCAGGCTTCCTCGCCCTTGAGGTACTTCTCGGCGCCGCCCATGCCGGCCTTGTCGGCCTGGACCTGCTCGAACGACTCCTGGTTCATGAAGTGCCAGTACTCGCCATCGGAATACAGGTACTGCATGTCGGTGTCGACGACGTCGGCCTGCTCGACGTTGTCGGTCGCCTTCATGGTCATTTCGACCACGCGGCCCGACTTGATGCTGCGGTACTTCACGCGGGTGAAGGCCTGGCCCTTGCCCGGCTTGACGTACTCGGTGTCGGTGATGATGCACGGGTCGTTGTTGACCAGGATCTTCTGGCCGTTCTTGACGTCGTTCATGCCCAAACTGGCCATGGGTGCAACTCCTGCTAGATGAATAAGTATTGGCGCCGGCCCGCCGCAATGGCGGCGGAGGCTAGAATGTCGGGTTGTTGTGCCCGGCCCTGGGGCCACGGCGCAAGAAAAACCGGTCCGACATGATACCCGCAGCCCCCACCCCCATGCAGCACGCCTCCTCGCACGCCCCCTTGCTCGCCCCCTTGCTCGCCCCATCGCACACCCCTCCCGCGCCGCGCTGGCAACAGCTCTGGCGTGAGGCCGTGCGCGACCCGCGCGAGCTGCTGGCGCTGCTGGGCCTGGAGTCGAAGGACCTGGGGTCGGAAGGCCTGGCGTCGAACATCTCCGACGCGGCCGCCGCGCAGTTTCCGCTGCGGGTCCCGCGCGGGTTCATCGCCCGCATGCGCCACGGCGACCGCGACGATCCGCTGCTCCGTCAGGTGCTGCCCCTGGACGCGGAGATGCAGCCGATGCCGGGCTTCAGCCTCGATGCGGTCGGGGACGGCGCGGCGAAGGCCGGCCACGGCGTGATCCGCAAGTACCGCGGCCGGGCCCTGCTGGTCACCACCGGCAGTTGCGCGATCCATTGCCGCTACTGCTTCCGCCGCCATTTCCCTTACGCCGAGGAGACCGCAGCCGCCGCCGGCTGGCGCGAGGCGGTGGCGCTGATCGCGCAGGACGATGGCATTGAGGAGGTCATCCTCTCCGGTGGCGATCCCTGGTCGCTGGCCACGCCGAAGCTGGCCGAACTGACCGACGCCCTGGCCCGGGTCCGGCACCTCAAGCGCCTGCGCGTGCACACGCGCCTGCCGGTGGTGTTGCCCGAGCGGGTCGACGAGCCCCTGCTGGCCTGGCTGAGGGCCCTGCCCTGGCCGGTCACGGTGGTCCTGCATGCCAATCACGCCAACGAGTTCGACGCCCAGGTCGATGAAGCCCTGGCGCGACTGCGCGGCGCCGGCGCGACGCTGTTGAACCAGGCGGTCCTGCTGCGCGGGGTGAACGACTCCGTCGATGCCCTGGCCGACCTGAGCGAGCGCGGCCTGGCCGCCGGCGTCCTGCCCTACTACCTGCACCAGCTCGACCGCGTGCAGGGGTCGGCCCATTTCGAGGTCAGCGACGAAACCGCGCTGCGCCTGCATGGCGAACTGGCGGCACGCCTGTCGGGCTACCTGGTACCGCGGCTGGTGCGCGAGGTCGCGGGCGACACCGGCAAGCGCCCGCTCCACGGCCAGCCGTTGTAGCGCGGGCTGTTGCAGCGCCGGCTGTCATTCGGGGGTAGCCGGACGGCGCCACGATTGCCCCCCGGCGTTTCCATGTGTTTTCTTGAACGCCCTCCCCGCCACGCCGCAAATCCGGACGATGACCTTGCCTGCAAAACCCCGTCGCCAATCCCGTTTTCGTCGCTGCCGCGTGGACTCATCCGGCGGTTCGTGTCATAAAACCGGCTTGGGGAGGTGACGCAATGCAATTCGGCAAAGACACGGCGCTGCGCCTGCTGATCGTCGACGACAGCGTCGAGGCAGCCGAGGCCATCGTCAGCGGCCTGCGTAACAGCGGTATCGCGGTTCGACCATCGCGACCGGAAAACGATGGCGAACTGGCCACCATGATCGGGCAACACCCGCCGGACCTCGTGCTGGCGGCGCGCGAAGCGCGTGGCGTGCCGATCACCAAGGTGATGCAGGCCGTCGATGCCAGCGGCAAGGACCTGCCGGTGCTGATGCTGATCGACAGCATCGACGACACCCGCCTGCTCGAGATGTTCACCATCGGTGCCCGCGGCGTGATCCTGCGCGGCCACCCCGACCACATCCAGAGCCGGGTCCGCCGCGAATGGGCCGACCTGGAGGCACGCCGTGCGCTGCGCCGCCTGGAAGCCCAGGTCCGCGAGACCGAACGCCGCTGCGATGCGCTGATCGACTCCTCGCGCGAGCCGATCGCCTACATCCACGAAGGCATGCACATCCGCGCCAATCCGGCGTACCTGGAGATCTTCGGCTTCGAGACCTTCGAGGACATCGAAGGCATGTCGCTGCTCGACCTGATCGCCCCGCAGCGGGTCGAAGGGTTCAAGCAGCTGCTCAAGCAGATCGGCAAGGGCGAGGCCCCGCCGCGCCACGAAACCGAGGCGCGGACGCTGGATGGCAGCCATTTCGCCGCGGTCATGGAATTCACCCAGGCCAGCTACGAGGGCGAATCCTGCCTGCAGGTGATCCTGCGCCGGCAGGAGATCGATCCCGAACTCGCCCGCGAGGTCGAGGAGCTGCGCCAGCGCGACCAGGTCACCGGCCTGCTCAACCGCGCCACGTTCCTGCGTGCGCTCGAGGACGCCGTCGCCGACGCCGCGCAGAACGCCACCCATCATGGCCTGCTGCTGGTCGAGCCGGACCACTTCAACCGCCTGCTCCAGGACATCGGCCTGGACGCCGCGGACTCGCTGATCGCGGCGATGGCGCAGCGCCTGCGCGCCGCACTGGGTCCGGACGACGTCGCCGCGCGCTTTGGCGAGCACCAGTTCGCGGTGCTCACCAGCAACAGCGACCACAAGCGCAGCATGGGCCTGGCCGAAAGCCTGCGCAGTGCGTTCGCCGACCATGTGCTGGAGACGGCCGACCGCTCGCTCAGCACCACCGTCAGCATTGGCGGCGTGCTGATTGGCGAGAAGATCGCCAGCATCACCGCGGTGCTCGGCAAGGCCAGCCAGTGCATGCAGTCGGCCAGTGGCGTCGGTGGCAACCGCACCGACCTGTTCGATCCGGGCGCAGCCGATCGCGCCGAGGAAGAGCGGGTCGAGGCCTGGGTCGCGCGCATTCGCGAGGCGCTCGATGCCGACCGCTTCGTCATGGACTATCAGCCGCTGATCGGCCTGCACGGCGAGCCGATCGAGATGTACGAGGCCTACCTGCGCCTGCGCGGCGAGCACGGCGAGCTGGTGCCGCCGTTGACCTTCCTGCAGATCGCCGAGGAACACGGCCTGCTGTGGGAGATCGATCGCTGGGTGGTGGGCCGGGCCATCGCCGTCATCGGTGAGCGCATGCGCGCGGGCCGGCAGACGACGATGCTGGTCAAGATCACCCAGGCTTCGCTGCAGGACAACACTCTTCAGGTGTTCATCCAGGAGCAGTTGGCGCGCCATGGCGCCGACGGCAGCCTGCTGGTCCTGCAGTTGCCGGAATCGAAGGTGTTCACGCATCTGCGCGCGGCGCAGGAGTTCCAGGCCAAGGTCGCCGGCTATGGCGTGCGCGTGGGCCTGGAGCAGTTCGGCGTGGGCCTCAACTCGTTCCAGTTGCTGAGCCATTTCGACGCGGCGCTGCTGAAGATCGACCGCAGCTACATGGAGGATCTCACCGGCAATCCGGACCATCAGCAGCGTATCCGCGAGATCGCCGAGAAGGCACGCGAGCTGGGCAAGATCACCATCGCCGAGTTCGTCCAGGATGCGGGCAGCATGAGCATCCTGTTCGGTGCGGGAATCGACTACGCCCAGGGCAACTTCCTGGCGCCCCCGGGGCCCACCATGGACTACGAGTTCTGACCGCGCGAAATCGCCTGCGGACACAAAAAAAGCCCGCCAACTGGCGGGCTTTTTCGTTCCGGCGCCATGCGGCGATCAGCTCGTCATTCAGCTCAACATTCAGCTAACCACGGTACCGCGCACCTGCTCGACCGGCGCATTGCGCAGCGTCTGGATGCGCTCTTCCAGCGGCGGGTGGCTCATCAGCAGCCTGCGCAGGCCGTGGCCGACGGCGCCGCTGATGCCGAAGGCCTGGACGGTCTTGGGCAGCGTGCTTTCACCGTAGGTCTGCGACAGGCGCTGCAGCGCGGCGATCATCTTGTCGCGGCCGGCCAGGCGGGCGCCGCCGGCGTCGGCGCGGAACTCGCGGTGACGCGAGAACCACATCGCGATCATGCTGGCGAACAGGCCGAAGATCATGTCGAGCACGAACACGATCACGTAGTAGCCGATGCCCGGGCCGCCTTCGCGGTTGCCGCTGAGGTAGCTGTCGATGACGCGGCCGACCACGCGCGCGAGCACGATCACGAACGTGTTGAGCACGCCCTGGATCAACGCCATCGTCACCATGTCGCCGTTGGCGACGTGGCTGACTTCATGGCCGAGCACCGCTTCGGCTTCGTCGCGGTTCATCGCGCGCAGCAGGCCGGTCGACACGGCGACCAGCGAGTTGTTGCGGCTCGGGCCGGTGGCGAAGGCGTTGATTTCCGGACCGTCGTAGATGGCCACTTCCGGCATCTTGATGCCGGCCGCTTCGGCCTGGCGGCGCACGGTGTCGACCAGCCACTGCTCGGACTCGTTGCGCGGCTGTTCGATGACGTGGGCGCCGGTGCTGCGCTTGGCGATCCACTTGGACGTCATCAGCGAGATCAGCGAACCGCCGAAGCCGAACACGGCGGCGAAGACCAGCAATTGTCCGGTCCCTTCCAGACGGATGCCCATGCTTTGCAGCACGGCCATGACGACGCTGAGCAGGGCCAGGACCGCCAGGTTGGTGGCGAGAAACAGGGCGATGCGTTTGAACATGACTGGAACCTTTCGCGCACCATGCGCGTTACCTACGAAAAATGTGGCACGCTGGCGTTGAATTCAAGTGAAACCGCACGCGAACGCTTTGCCTGACGAGTCCGCAGTGTCCCTGACGCCTGCCCATTACCGCGGCCGCTTCGCGCCCTCGCCCACCGGCGACCTCCACTTTGGCTCGCTCCTGGCCGCCTTCGGCAGCTGGCTGCTGGCGCGCCAGGCCGGTGGCCGCTGGCTGGTCCGTGTCGAGGACCTGGACCCGCCGCGCGAGGTCGCCGGCGCCGCCCCGCGCCAGCTCGATACCCTCACCGCGTTCGGCCTGCATTCCGACGAGGACATCCTCTGGCAGAGCCGGCGCGGCGCTCTTTATCAGGCCGCGATCGACCGCCTGCTCGAGCAGGACCGCGCTTTCCTCTGCCATTGCAGCCGCACCGACCTGGCCGTCGCCGGCGGCGTGCATCGCACCTGCGTGGCGCGGCCGCCACGCCCGGACCCGGCGGTGCGCCTGCGCGTCGCCGACGGCAGCGTGGTCGAGTTCGACGATCTGATCGTCGGCCACTACCGCCAGGACGTGGCCAGCACCGTCGGCGACTTCGTGCTGCGGCGCGCCGACGGCTTCTGGGCCTATCAGCTGGCGGTGGTCGTCGACGATGCCGCGCAGGGCATCACCGATGTCGTCCGCGGCGCCGACCTGCTCGATTCGACCCCGCGCCAGATCCTGCTGCAGCGGGCGCTTGGCCTGCCGACGCCGCGCCATGCCCACCTGCCGCTGGTGCTCGGGCCGGACGGGCGCAAGCTGTCCAAGTCCGACGCAGCCCAGCCGGTCGACCGCGACGACCCGTTGCCGGCCCTGCGCGCGGCCTGGCAGCGCCTGGGCCAGGAGCCGGCCGTGCTGGCCGATGCCGGTGGTCTGGACGATCTGCTCGCCCGCGCCGTCAGCGCGTTCGTGCCGGCGAGGATCCCGGCTGCGGACGCGGCCGAGCCGTCGCCCGGGCGCGAGTTGTCATTTGCGTCCGTCACCATGGCGCAGATGGAGGCAGGCGATGGCAACTGACCTTTGCTGCAGCTTCCAACGCCCTAGAATCCAATCGACCGGCCGCGGCCCGAGCGGTCCGGCACTCTCAGGAGAGACACCATGCAGTCACGCGTAGCCCTGGTCACCGGCGGAACCGGTGGCATCGGCAGTTCGATCGTCCAGCGCCTGGCACAGACGGGTCATCGGGTCGCCACCAACTACCGTGACGAAGGCCGCGCGCGCGCCTGGCAGGAGAAGATGCGCGAGGCCGGTGTCGAGGTCGCGCTCGCCCCGGGCGACGTGTCCTCGCCCGAGCAGGCGCAGGCGCTGATCGAGCAGATCGAACGCGACCTCGGCCCGATCGAGGTGCTGGTCAACAACGCCGGCATCACCCGCGATTCGACCTTCCACCGCATGACACCGATGCAGTGGAACGAAGTGATCGGCACCAACCTCAACTCCTGCTTCAACGTCACCCGGCCGGTGATCGAAGGCATGCGCGAGCGCAAATGGGGCCGGATCGTGCAGATCAGCTCGATCAACGGCCTCAAGGGCCAGTACGGCCAGGCCAACTACGCCGCGGCCAAGGCCGGCATGCACGGCTTCACCATTTCGCTGGCGCGCGAGAACGCCCGCTTCGGCATCACCGTCAACACGGTATCGCCGGGTTACGTGGCGACCGACATGGTGATGTCGGTGCCGGAGGAAGTCCGCGCCAAAATCGTGGCCGAGATCCCGACCGGCCGCCTGGGCACGCCCAACGAGATCGCCTACGCGGTCGGCTTCCTGGTCGCCGAGGAAGCGGCCTGGATCACCGGCTCCAACCTCGACATCAACGGCGGCCACCATATGGGCTGGTGAGGAATGGAGCGGGAACCGGGAGAACGGATTCCCGCTCAGCCAGCAACACTGTCCCCATTCACCTGCCAACCTGTCATCCGCCTGTTGCAAGCCCTGCCGGCCTGAGCCATGCTGCGAAGCACCACGATTTAGAGCCAATGCTCCATGGCATCGATGCGCGTCATCAAGAAGTATCCGAACCGCCGGCTCTACGACACTGAAATTTCCAGTTACATCACCATCGAGGATGTGCGACAGCTGATCGTCGATGGCGAGGAGTTCGAAGTGCGCGATGCGCGCTCCGGCGACGACCTCACGCGGCAGGTGCTGCTGCAGATCATTGCCGAGCACGAGCAGGACGGCGAACCGGTCCTGTCGACCCAGCTGCTGAGCCAGATCATCCGTTTCTACGGGGATTCGTTGCAGGGCTTCATGGGCAGCTACCTGGAGCGCTCGATGCAGGTCTTCCTCGACCAGCAGCAGCAGTTCCGCAACCAGATGGGCGGCATCCTCGGCCAGACCCCGTGGGCGCTGATGAACCAGCTCACCGAACGCAACCTGGCGATGTGGAACGAGCTCCAGCGCAACCTGTCGAGCAACGTCGGCCAGAGCCCGACGCCGCCGGGCGCAGCTAACAGCAGCAAGCCCAAGGCCGATACCAAGCGCTAAGCGTCAGGGGGGACGGGGCACCTTCACTTCCCCTGATTGCCGCAGAACTGCGCGCGGAACTGCTCCGCCTGCGGCATCAGCGACTGCAGCACCTGGATGCGATTGGCCGGATCCGGGTGGGTCGAGGCGAACTCCGGCGGGCGCCCGCCGCCTTCCAGCGCGGACATGCGCTGCCACAGCGGGATCGCTTCGTGCGGGTCGTAGCAGGCCGCCGCGGCCAGCATCAGACCGACCTTGTCGGCCTGGGTCTCGTGATTGCGGCCGTACGGCAGGATCAAACCGTACTGCGCGCCGGCTCCTAGCGCGGCCATGATCGCCTGCTGCTGGCCCGGGTCCATCCCGCCGACCGCCATGCCGGCGGCCATCTGCCCCATCTGCACCAGCTTCTGCTGGGCCATGCGCTGCGAACCATGGCGCAGCAGCGCGTGGGCGATCTCGTGGCCCATCACCACCGCCATCGCGTCCTGGGTCTTGGCCACGGGCAACAGGCCGGTGTAGACCGCCATCTTGCCGCCCGGCAGGCAGAACGCGTTGACCTGGTCGGACTGGATCACCGCCACGTCCCACTGGAACGCCTGGTGGTCGACCGGCACGTCCTGCTTGTTTTGCGCGGCCAGCGCCGCGGTGACCTGCGGAACGCGCGCGATCAGGCGCTGGGCGATCTCGCGGATCTGCTGGCTGACCTGGGCGTTGGCGGGCAACAGCGCGCCCTGCGCGTTGGCGTCGCCGAGCACCTGCTGGAAGGCCTGGGACCCCAACTGCACTTCTTCCTCGGCGGTGGTGCCGTAGTGCGCGGTCTCGCCGGTGTAGGGGTCGACCTTGGCGCTGCCGAACCACTGCCACGCGGCATAGCCGGCAAAGAGGATCAGGATCCACCAGCGCATGCCACCGAAGCCACGCCGCGGCCGGCCCTGCTGTTGCGCACCACCAAAGGGATCGGTCCTCATCGCGCCCTCTCCTCATCCGTCCTGGATTGTGTCGTGCAGCTTGTGTGCAGCTCGTGCGTGAAGTTCATGCCGTCCGCTCAGATCTCGCGCACCACCCGGAAACCGATGCGCGCACTGGTGACATTGCCGTCACTGCCCTGCCGCCACGCCGAACGCGTCTGCGCCGGCGAGCTCGCCCACGAACCGCCGCGTATCACCCTCGAACGGCAACCGGGGTTGAGCCAGGCCGCGCCGTCGCGGGGCGCGCGCCGGTAGGTGTCGTGCCAGCAGTCGGCAACCCACTCGCTGACGTTGCCCGACAGGTCGTGAACGCCGAATGCATTGGCCCGGTAGCTGCCAACCGGCGCCGGTCCCCAGGCGCCGTCGCCGTAGCCGGCGAACGCGTTCTGCCAGCGGCGCCCGCTCGGCGAGACATCCAGGCCGCCGGTGAAGTTGCCCGCGCGCACCGGCGGCGTGCCATCGCCCCAGGGGTAGCGGCGGGCATTGCCGGCGCGCAGTGCGTATTCGAACTCGGCCTCGCTGGGCAGGCGGTAGCGCTGCCCGGTCTGCGCCGACAGCCACTCGGCATAGGCCTGGGCGTCCTTGGCGCTGACGTGGATCACCGGCAGGTCGTCGCGGGCCGGATTGCCGGCGTAATCGGACTGCCAGTCGACGTTGCCGCGACGGACGAAATTGCCACTGCGCTCGTCGTAGGCATTGGAGTAACCGCGCCGGCTGGCGCGCGCGCGATGCTTGGTCGCGGCCATGAAGCGACGGAACTCGCCAACGGTTATCTCGGTGCGCGACATCGCCAGCCCGCGCTCGAAGCGGATGTTGCGCAGCGGCCGCTCGGCGTCGCTGGAATCGATCTCGCCCTCCGGCGCGCCCATGCGGAACGCGCCGTGCGGGATCACCACCAGTTGCGGCCCGCGACCACCGCCCTGCATTGCGTCGGTGAAGGCCTGGCCGGGCCGGAACAGGCCGTAATGCGTGGCCAGGTCGATGCGTTCGCGCAGCTCGCGCGCGGCCGGGTCGCCCGCCGGGGCGATCCGCAACAGCACCGCCAGCAGGCGCCGGGCTTCGTCGACGCCGGCGTTGCGGGTCAGCACGGCCACGCCGGCGTCGCGCAGGGCGTTGACGCGGGCGATGCGCTGCATCGCCACGCGGGCGCGCGCGTCGTCCACGCTGGAGAAACCCGGCCGCACTTTCGCTGCGGTGTCGAGCTCGCGCTGTGCGCCGGGGTAGTCGTCGTGGTCGGCGGCGACTTCGGCGCGGCGGATCAGCGCGCTTTCCACCGCGGCGATGCCCTGGTTGGCGCGCTGATCGCCCGGGCGCAGTTCCAGTGCCTGGTTGAAGTAGGCCAGCGCGGTGTCCTTGCCGCCATCCACGCCGAGGCGGCCTTCATTGATCGCCTCTTCGCCAAGCCGGTTCGCCTCCTGCGCCTGGTCGGCGCGGTCCAGCCGTGCAAGGTAGGCCGCGACCTTGGCGTCATCGGGAGCGATCGCACGGGCGACCGCGCCCACCTCGTGCGCACGGCGCAGCGACAGGGGGTCTCGGTCGATCGCGGCCAGCGCCTCGCCACCCTTGCGCAGCAGGCTGGCGGTGGCGCGGCGGAACCCCGCTTCCACCGCCGCGTCGTCCGGAGCAAACCGGCGCAGCGCCAGGTACAGCGGGATCGCGTCGTCGGCGTCGCCGGACAGGCGACCTTCCTTCAGCGCCGCGGCGGCCCTGGTCTTGAGTTCCTTGAAGTTACCGTCGTTGACCTCGACCACCGGCGCGCGCCACGGCGGCACTGGCGACACCGCCTGGTCGGCACTGATGGTCACGATCGGCGCGCGCGCGCCGGCGGCTTCGCGGGACGGCCCCGCGGGCTCGCGCGAACAGCCCGAGCCCAATGCCAGCAAGGCGGCGAAAGCCAACAGCGGTGCGCGCAATCGTCCTCCTCGCCACATGCCAGGTCACTCGGGTGCGTCGAAAGTAGGCTATTGTCGCCCGCCGCGGCAACCTTGCCGACCCCTTACCCGCTTACCATCGCCACATGCCTGTCGCCTGGATCACCGACCCCGCCGCCCTGCGCGCCCACTTCTCCACGCTGCCGGGCGCCATGCCGCCGGTGCGGATCGGGCTGGACACCGAGTTCATCCGCGAGCGCACCTACTGGCCGCAGCTGGCGCTGGTGCAGATCGCCATCGAGCGCGCGGGAAGCGACGAGCCGGACATCCTGCTGGTCGATCCGCTGGCGCCGGGCATCCTGGCCGCGCTGACGCCGATCCTGGCCGACGAGTCCATCGTCAAGGTCATGCACAGCCCCAGCGAAGACCTGGTGGCTTTCAAGCATTCCTGCGGCGTCGTGCCCAAGCCGCTGTTCGACACCCAGCTGGCGGCCGCACTGGCCGGCATCGGCGCCGGTGTGGGCTACCAGAAACTGGTCGAGCAACTCACCGGCATCACCCTGGCCAAGGGCGAGACGCGCTCGGACTGGCTGCGTCGCCCGCTGTCGGCGGCCCAGCTCGAATACGCCGCCGACGACGTGCGCCACCTGTTCGAAATGCACGACCAGCTGCAGCACCGCCTGCAGGAACTGGAGCGCAGCCAATGGCTGGCCGAAGACGCCGTGCGCACCGTCGTCAACGCCGAGAACGAAGGCCCGGAACGCTGGCCGCACGCGACCATGCGCAGCGCCCAGTTCCTCGAGCGCGACGCCCAGCTGCGCCTGTTGCGCCTGCTGCGCTGGCGCGACACGTACGCGCGCGACAACGACCGCCCGCGCAACTGGATCCTCGACAACGAACTGGCCGTCAACCTTGCGCGCAATCCGCCGATGGATCGCACCGGGTTGCAGCGCGATCTCGACGCGCATCCGAAGGCGCCGCGCAAGCTCGGCGATGCGGTGTGGGCTGCGTTGAACACAACGTTGGCCGATGAGGCCGATGCGCCCGACGCCAACCAGGGCGACAACCGCGACAAGCAGCGGTTGCGCAAGCTGCAGGACGCCGTTGCCGCGCGCAGTGCCGAACTCGGGCTGCCCGATGGCGTGCTGGCTTCGCGTCGCTGGCTTGAAGCGCTGCTCGATCGCGGCGAATGGCCGGAGGCGCTGTCGGGTTGGCGGCGTGAAGCGCTCGAGCCGGGCATTGCGCCGTTGCTGGCGGCGCAGGACTAGGCCCAGGCCCCGGGGCTACCGGACTATTCGGTGCCCCCGATCGAGAACGCCACAATCCGGCCGCGACAGTGCCGATTTGCAGGCAGGCCGGCGGGGGCCGTCAAGTGGGAATTCTTCTTGCCGCGGGAATCGGCCCATGGGGCGGATGCAAACTCCTCACTCGCGGTTACCTACAATCCAGCGCTTCCCTGGCTTGCAGCGTCGGCATATGCGTCTGAACGCATGGTATTTCATCCTGGTGCAGCTTCTCATTTCCGTCGCGGTCGCGGCCGCTCCGTTGACGACAAAGGAGGCTGTAAATGACGCAATGCGCCGCGGTGAAGCGGGGGTGACATTCCAGGAGTGCGCGCAGTGCCCGGTGATGGTCATCGTGCCGCGCGGACACTTTGAAATGGGTTCGCCGGATTCAGAACCGGGCCGTGGAAAAGACGAAGCACCGCTCCACCGCGTGTCAATCGACTACGTGCTTGCAGTCAGTGTCTACGAAGTGACACTGGCGCAGTACCTCGACTTCACTGCCGCGTCCAAGCGGGCAGTCGGCGGCGACTGCATAACCGACAGGGTGAAGATCAACGACTGGCAACCTGATGCCGCCACGACCTATCTCGATCCCGGGTTCTCACAGGCGCCGAACCATCCGGTCGTGTGCGTGAGTTGGGAGGATGCTCAAGCCTACGTTGACTGGATCAATGTGCAGACAGGCGGAGCCTATCGATTGCCTACCGAGGCGGAATGGGAGTACGTGGCGCGCACCGGCAGCCAGCACGCGTATCCCTGGGGCGACAGCGCAGACGACGGCTGCAAGGACGCCAACAATGGTGACGTGAACTTCGCAAAGAAGTATCCGGATGCCCAGTTGGCGCATTGCGACGATGGATCGCAGCACACGGCTCCTGTCGGAGCCTATCGGCCCAATGCGTTCGGGCTGCATGACGTGATGGGGAACGTCAACGAGTGGACACTGGATTGCGGCGCGCCAGATTACTTTCACGCACCGACGGATGGCAGTGCACAGCTCGCGAGGGGATGCGACAAGCGCATCACCCGAGGGGGTTCCTGGGGCACGACAGCGAAAGACACCCGGTCAGCAAACCGAATGCGGTATTCGGCCGGGGCCAGGGACGACTCAATCGGTTTCCGATTGGTGCGGGTCATGGCTAAGTGATACAGCGGCGCTGAACTGCCTGGTAGACGACCTCTCGTGCTGGGAGCACGGGACCTTCGCAATGCTCGAAGGTGCGCCGGTGTTCCCGTAAGTGGCTGTAAGTGCCAGGTTGGGACACCTCCTCCCGAAAAACGGTGTTTGGGGGCGGATCATCCGCATCGGGGCGATGGGACGGCTTGAACCCGAGCCAGGCTTACATGGTCTATGCGCTGGTTCTTGGCATCACGGGGGTGGTGCTTGCGCGCATCACCCGGAAGGCGTCGGCTTCTAGCCGATAGCGGTCACCAGCAGGCATGCAACGCCGGCCGAACTAACCGGGGCGTAGGAGGGACAGTGCGGATTCTGTGTCTGCTTCCAGTGATTGTCATCGCCGTGTGCACCGGGTGCTATGCAGACCCTCACACTGAATGGTCTACCCCCGAGATATCAGGCAGCTATTCGGCGGGCGGACCTGTCGTGCAACACGCAACCGCTCAAGGCAAACGAGAATCTCGATCGCCAGCAAGTTTGCCATGAGGTCCGGCGCTGACGCTTCTTCCTGGCTCATATTCGCGCTGACATACCGTTCGGTTCGATGATCTAGGCCGAACCCGAATCGGACACCGTGCCCTTGTGGCGGCGAGAAAAGCGCCTAACGAACCTTGACGACAACCTTGCCCTTCGCGCGTCCCGTGTCTACGTATGCCATGGCTTCGTCGATGGATTCGAGTGGGAATACCCGGTCCACGACGGGCCGGATGATTCCAAGATCGATAAGCGTGCTGATTTCGCGCAGCTGATCTCCGCTCTCTTTCATGAAGAGAAACGAATAGGTCACGCCGCGGCGCTTGGCCTGTCTGCGGATGCGATGGCTCAGTAGGCGAATGACCTGCCGCAGGAACCAGGACGCTCTGATGCCCTTGGCAAATGCGGGGTCCGGTGGACCCGAGATCGAGATCAACTTTCCGCCGGGTTTCAGCACCAGCAGCGATTTCTCGAGTGCGTCGGCGCCCAGACTGTTCACCACCACGTCGTAATCCCGCAGAACGGTTGCGAAATCGTCTTTACGATAGTCAATGACCACGTCAGCGCCGAGGCCTTTCACCCACTCCACATTGGCAGTGCTCGTCGTGGTCGCCACGAACGCGCCCAGATGCTTCGCAAGCTGGATAGCTACGGCGCCCACACCGCCGGAGCCGGCGTGGATGAAGACCTTCTGGCCTTCCTGCACGTTCGCCCTATCGACCAGCACCTGCCAGGCGGTCAGGGCGACGAGCGGGACGGACGCCGCTTCTACCATGCTAAGCGGCTTGGGCTTGATCGCCACCGCGGCTTCGCTCATCGCGATTCGTTCGGCAAACGCGCCCATGCGGAATGTTTCCGGCCGCGCATAGACTTCGTCGCCGGGCCTGAAGCGCCGCACGCGGGATCCGACGCGTACCACCACGCCCGCCACGTCATTGCCTAGGACAAGGGGCAGGCGATACGGCAGGAGAAGTTTGAACTCGCCGTTGCGGATCTTGGAGTCCAGGACGTTCACGCCGGCGGCGTGGACTTGGACCAGGACGTCGTCTTCGCGCAGCTCCGGCTCCGGAATGTCGCCGATCCGTGCGCCACCTGTTCTGCCATAGCGATCGAGGATGAAGGCTTTCACGATGCGTTTCTCTTGGTAAGACGAAGGACACGATGTCCGTTGAGTCATCGCCGGTTGGTTGAATCGATGGTCAAGCCGCTGACCTCGGTAGTTGCGAGTATGATGCGCATCATATTTTCGCTCGCAGCAAGGACAAGACTGCGCCGTCGCAGCTTCAGGTCTGAGTGGGGAACAGGTAGTTCAGTGCCGCCTCGCGCAGCGCATCGGAGAGCCGGAGATCGTCGACCGCACGAGCAAGTACGAGCGTGCCGACCATCGTGGACACGGTCACAAGCGCACGCTCGTGCGCGCCCGGCTGGCCCCAGTCGGGCATCTGGCGCGACACGAGGTCGATCATTTCCTTGATTCGGCGCGTGGCTGCGCGTCGCACCTCGGGTGCCTGGCGTGGCATTTCCGAGCCGAGCGCGGCGGTTGCGCATCCAGTCTCCACGCTTTCCAGGTGTTCTTTCGAGAGATATGCGTGCGCCATCGCCTGCAGCGTCTGCCCGGGCTCAGTGGTAGCCGCAATCCGCTGCATCATGTCGACGCTCGCGCTGCCGGCGCGATCGGCCGCCTCGACTAGCATGGCCTCGCGCGAGGGGAAGTGGGCATAGAAGCCGCCGTGGGTTAGCCCGGCCGCCTTCATGATCTCGGCCACGCCCGTGCCGTTGTAACCGCTGCGGCGGATGGCACGCGAGGCGGCGTCGACAATCCGGTCGTGCGTGGCTTCTTTGGATTTGTTGGCGACCCGTTTCATATGATGCGCATCATACATGGTTCCGACGTTGATGCAAACCGACCTGCAGGCTGAAGGCACCTCAAAGGCCAGGACTTGCTGCGTGCCGACTACGTACAAGACCCAATCACGTAATGCCTGACGGTGCCATTCACGTCGTTCGTACATGGCCTTGCGGGATAAAGTCGCCCTACCCTCGCGATGGCACCATGGGAATGCCGTGATGAACGAATCGATGCGTAGCCGCACCTTGCCTTCGTGGGCCCTGCTTTGGATCGCGCTGCTGGCGTGGCCTTGCATGGCGGAACAGTCGCGCGACAGGCCCGACCCACTGCCCCGCGTCGAGGTGCCGGATGGCAGGCACGACTTCGACTTCGAGATCGGCAACTGGTACACCCGCGTGTCGCGGCGCCTGCACCCGCTGACCGGCTCGTCGAGCTGGGCCGAGTACGAAGGCCGCAGTGTCGTGCGGAAGATCGGCAACGGCCCGGCCAATATGGTCGAGCTGGACGTCAAAGGTCCGGCGGGCCGCATCCAGGGCTCGTCGCTGCGCCTTTACAACCCTGAAGCCAAGCAGTGGAGCCTGCATTACTCCAACAGCGCCAGTGGGACCCTGACTCTCCCGGTCGTGGGCGGGTTCAAGCTGGGACGGGGCGAGTTCTACGGCCAGGACACGCTCGTCGATGGCCGCATCATCCTCGTCCGGTTCGTCATCTCCTGCGACACGTCGGACTCTTGTCACTTCGAGCAGGCGTTCTCCGCTGACGGCGGCCGAGCCTGGGAGGTGAATTGGATCGCTACCGATACCAGGGTCAAAGAGACAGAGCGGTAGCGACGCTGCGGCTCGCGCCTTGGCCGAAGTCGAGTGGTCCCGTAAGGTGCTGTAAGTGCCACGTTAGGACGGGCCCGAAAACGGTGTCCGGGTGAGGATCATCCGCATAGGGGCGCTGGGATCGCTTGAACGCACGCCAGGCTTACATTTCCCAAAGCCCCACCCCCGTCTTGGCAGCCGCCCTTTCCTGCCGCTAGAATCGGCCACATGGGGCGGTAGCTCAGCTGGGAGAGCGTCGCGTTCGCAATGCGAAGGTCGGGAGTTCGATCCTCCTCCGCTCCACCATTTAACCGTCCAGTACGGTACAACGAAGGCCGGTAAGCCGCGCAAATGCAAGGCTTTCGGCCTTTTTTGTGTCCAATGCAGTTCGGAAAAATCCAGCCGAATGCATGGTCAGGTGGGGGCAAATTTGGGGGCAACCGAGGTCGTCCACCTCCAGTTGCCCCCGATGGGGCAGGAACTCTTGCCATGGCCCTTACCGATACCGCAATTCGCAAAGCAACGCCCGCCGCCAAGACCCAGCGCCTCTTCGACGGGGCCGGCCTGTACCTGGAAATCTCCCCCGCCGGCGGCAAATGGTGGCGCTGGAAGTACCGCTTCGGCGGCAAAGAGAAGCGTCTCTCCTTCGGCACCTACCCCGATACCAGCCTGGCCGATGCCCGCGAGCGACGCGACGCCGCACGCAAACTGCTGGCCGCTGGCATCGACTTCGGTGAGCACCGCAAGGCAGCCAAGGCTGCCGGCGATGCTGCAGCAGCCAACTCCTTCGAGGTCGTAGCCCGCGAATGGTTCGCCAAGCAGAAGACAAAGTGGGCCGATACTCACGCCGACAAGGTCATCCGCCGCCTGGAACGCGACATCTTCCCGTGGATGGGCAAGCGACCCGTTTCCGAAATCAAGGCCACTGAGCTGCTGAAGCACCTGGAGCGGATCGAGCAGCGAGGAGCCATCGAGACGGCCCATCGCGCGTTGCAGACCTGCGGGCAGGTATTCCGCTATGCCGTCCGAACTGGGCGCGCCGGCGGTGACCCGACAGGGGCACTAAAGGGCGCACTCACTCCGTGGCGCCCCATGCCGTTCGCCGCTGCCACTACCCCCGACGAAGCCACCATTGTGATTCGCAAGATCGGCAACAGCACTAGCCGACCCGTCGTGCGCACTGCACTGCGCCTAGCCCCGCTCATCTTCACCCGACCCGGCGAACTCGCCCGAATGAAATGGGCGGAGTTGGACCTAGATGCCGGGCAGTGGCGCTACTTCGTCACCAAGACCAACCGCTGGCACATCGCGGCACTTCCGGAACAGGCGGTCGAAATCCTGCGTGACCTGCAGCCCCTTACTGGGCGCGGCGAGTACGTGTTCCCCGGCGGGCGTGATCCGCGCAAGCACATGTCCGGCAACGCCATTCTGGTGGCGGCCCGTCGTTGTGGGATCGAGAAGGATGAAAGCACCATCCACGGGTTCCGACATATGGCCAGCACCCTACTGAACGAAATGGGACGTTGGAATCCGGACGCTATCGAAGCCGCCCTCACCCATAAGATGCCCGGTGTCCGGGGGGTCTACAACCAAGCCCAGTACCTGATCGAGCGTCGCAAGATGGCGCAGGTGTGGGCTGACTTCGTCGACCAATTGCGCGAGGGCGAGCTCCCCCCTATCAGGACCTAGCAGCCTGACCGGCCGCACTGTGAAGCTGCTCCGCCAGAACAGTGGCGGAGCCTGTTCTATGCAAGTGCTCAACAGTCTATGACACGAATCGAGGGCACGATGCTGTTCTGCGGCTCATTTGATGCCTCAATTGATACCTACAGGTAATCGAAACGGCGCAATCTTTCGCGGAGAATCAACGAACAAGCAGGAACTGCGGGCACGATCGATTCAAACGCTGCATACCAGCCCTCTGATGGGCAACCGAAAACGGAAAACGAGGGAAGTCGGTTCGTCCAAAGCGAATCTAATAAGTGTCGCCTTGACCCAAGGCCGCCATTGCTGTCCAGCAGTGGCGCAACTGGCCAAATGCCGGAGAGGTAGACACCCAATGACGCACCCCAACCTTCCCACCACTCGCGGCTTCCTCCGCCTGCCGCAGGTGCTTTCCCTTTACCCCGTGTCGAAGTCGACCTGGTGGAAAGGCGTCGCTGAAGGCCGTTACCCGAAGCCGGTGAAGCTCGGCGAACGCGCCACTGCCTGGCGCGTCGAGGACATCGTCGCCCTAATCGACTCCGCTAGCGCCGGCGTCCAGGAGACCAGCTGATGGCCGCCAATTTCTTCGCCATCGGCAAGGCTCAGTGGGCGGAAGCCTGCAAGCTGGGCATGAATCCCGCCATCGCCTTCCTCGTGCTTGCCCGTGGTACTGGCGGTGACAACAGCACGACGAGTTGGAGCGCCGAGGCGGTGAGGAAAAATACCGGTATTGCGTGGGTGCGCGCCGATGACGCAATCAAGGTCTTGGAAAAGAACCGCCTGGCCAGCCGGGCGCCAAAGACCGGACGCCCCTCACGCAAGCTGTCCTTTCCGAAGGACGAAGACGCAGTCTTGTGGCTGCCGAACTCCCTGGTTGACGGAGTTGGCGGCAAGTCGTCCCCCATCGAGCGATTGAGGCGAACCCAAAACGTGGCCTACCTGCAGTCCTTCGTGGACCTGTATGGCGAACACAATTTGGCCAGTGAATGCGGATTGCCCCGCGCGCTTGTCTGGCAGAGATTCTACCGCGCCCATGTCTTCGACCACGGGCAATTCCGGTTCTATGGATTCAGCAGCGGTGGAAGTAGTTGTTATTCGAAGGGACCGTTGGAGAGGTTCCAGGTCGACAAGAAGCCTGAGGGTGAATATCCGTCGTGGGCGTTTCTCGAGACCCTCGAGCGCCTAGGAATACTGGAAGTCGTTCACTACGTGGCCGAGGGCGACTCTTCGGATTCGGAACTGAAGCACGCACTGACCGGCGATGAACTTGCGGACGAAGTGAAAGCTGCACTGGACGGTGTGATCGAACGCTTCGAGGGAGCGTGGCAGGCGAAAAAGGTCGAGTCGCGGAGCTTCGACTATGTGATCCCGGCGCCTCGTGACTACGCTCCCCCTGCCGTTGTTGGCATCTACAGGCTGGTTTTTCGCCCGTGGACCTCGCTCACAACAACATGGTGGGCGACCCACACGGAGGCGTGCGAGCACTACGCCGCCATCTATGCGGCCCTCGCGGAAGGCGACTTGAATGCGGCAATTGCCGCTTAGCTGGCCATTTTTTCACCACATAATCGACATCAAGGATCTATCAAGGCTGTATCAAGGTTCTATCAAGGTTACTTCAAAGACACGTAGACCCTACCCATCGCAAGGCTTCGCCTTTCAATGGGCTTAGTAGATATAGAGCGCGCAGGCGCGTCACGCACGGGGAGAGGAAAGAATGGGAACTCAAACGAAGAATCGGAGGCGTGGCAGCACGACCAGCGACCGTTACGCGGAAGCACTGGAGCGCGCACTTGGCCTGACTCTCCTTCCCATTCCGGGACAAATGCGCCGAACCCTGCTTCCTGGTGGCTGCATCCTGTACCACGTCCCGCGGCAGCTATGGCACAGGAACCGCCACTGATGACCCGTAGTTCCAACCAGAAGTCTCTCCCCCCGCCCGAGCAGTCCGCGCCGGCAACCGAGTCGAACAGCCTTGCGAAAAGCATGGCCTTCGCTTGCACGTACCCGGAGGGCAAGGCGGCTCGCGTCATCTGCGCAACGGATGCCAAGAGCGTCTACGGCGAGCCTGACATTGGTGAATTGGTCCGCAATATCGAACTGCACACCGAACTCGTTAACGCCGGTGACATGCATCGGCTCGAAGGCATGCTGGTCTCCCAAGCGATTGCCTTGGAAAGCCTTTTCACCCACTTGGCCGAACGGGCAATGGCGCACACGCAGATTCCTGGCTTCGAGGCCAACATGCGCATGGCCCTGCGCGCGCAGAACCAATCACGGGCCACGATTGAAGCCTTGGTCAACCTGAAGAACCCGCCGGTCGTGTTCGCCAAGCAAGCCAATATTGCCCACGGCCCGCAGCAGGTGAACAACGGCACCTTGCCGCAAGCCGAAGCTCTCGCGCGTGCTGAATCTAGGAATCAGCCAAACAAAGTATTGGAGCATTCAACGAATGAGCTGCTGGTCACCGGAACGAAGGACAAAGCAGGCCGAAGCCATCCGCCGCTGGAAACCGTGGTCGCAGTCCACCGGCCCTCGCAGCGCCACCGGCAAGGCGAAGGTTGCCAGTAACGCCTGGAAGGGCGGCGAGCGTCCACAAATGCGAGCCTTGTCGAGACAGCTCAAGGAACTAAACGACGCAATGGACATGATCCGCTGCCCCAGCGGCTAGCTTCCCCTTGATGTCCGGTAGCTGCGGTTGGGGAGCGAATGAACCAATCCAGCATTTCCGCCTTCATCTCTGACCGATTGCCAAGCTGTTGCTATCCCGTGCTGACTCGACGGCAGCAGGCATCCCTCCGCATCTGGAACGCGCAAGGTACTCAAGGAGAGCTTGGGCTACCTGGCTGAGCATCGCCAACTACGCAAGTTCACTTCGAAGACAACGCCATGACTAAAAGCCAAGCCATCGTCGGCTTCCTTGCCAACCTGATCCCTCTCTACACGTACCTGAAGGCCGATGGCGCCATCGCAAGATCGCTGCATGATGGCACCCTAATCAGCGCCGTCGACGAACCCGACTGGTGCGAACGCGGCACTGTCTGCGTCCACTGGCAAGGCGATCCGAGTCGTCAGTCCATGATCGACGGCAGCGACATCGCCACCGTCGCGCTGGAGCGTTATGTCCGTCTGCACGGCGTCGGCGCCCGAGAGGAAGACATTGCCGCCGAACTCTGGTTCCTGGCCGTCCACTTTCACAAAAGGACTGGCTGCCAGCTCTATCTGCCCAGTTTGCAGCGCCCGCCGCATCCATTCGTTCGCGCCGCCCAGAGGATTGGCGAAGGCGTTCTCACCAATTTGGTGTCGAAGCTGCCTGAAGCATGATGCCCGCCGCCCTGGACCTACCGGCGCTGATCAGTGGAGCCCTGGGAATGGCCACGTCGGGATACTTGGACATTCCCAGCGCAGAAGCAGTCCCGTAGTGAGGACGCGACAGTCGTCGGGTCGATAACCGGACAGATGAACCGGCCGCAGGACTGTGAAAGCAGGGGGCAACCGCTGCGCCGTTGACCCCTCCCGTCCGCGGGCCGTAAGTGGGGGTGCGAATCCCCTCAAAGGTGGGTGCCAGGTTTACCGCGTGCCGCTGGCGAGCTGGTTCCGGAACGTCACCGTCTCCCCCTGCAATCGCCGCCAACATCCCCGTCTGGCCGGCCGGGCAACTCCTCGACCCGGCTCAATGAGGAGGGCTCAATGAACGCTCAATGGGGGCTCGTTGAGGGCTCGTTGCGGGCTCGTTGAGCGCGCAGGGCGGCGCCAGGGCCTCTAGAATCTCCGCTCAGGAACCACAACCCGCCAGGTCCTCCGCTTCCAAATGGCCATCAAGAAATCCGAGCTTTACTCCTCCCTCTGGGCGTCCTGCGATCTGCTGCGCGGGGGCATGGACGCCAGCCAGTACAAGGATTACGTGCTGGTACTGCTGTTTATCAAGTACGTCAGCGACAAGTACGCCGGCCAGCCGTACGCGGCCATCAAGGTGCCCGAAGGAGCCAGCTTCAAGGACCTGGTCGCTCTGAAGGGCAAGTCGGACATCGGCGACCAGATCAACAAGAAGATCATCGAGCCACTGCGGCAGGCCAACCAGCTGTCCGACATGCCGGACTTCAACAAGGCCGAGTTGCTCGGTACCGGCAAGGAGATGGTGGACCGGCTCTCCGACCTGATCGCAGTGTTTGAGAAGCCGGAACTGGACTTCTCCGCCAACCGGGCCGAAGGCGACGACATCCTCGGCGACGCCTACGAATACCTGATGCGCCACTTTGCCACCGAGAGTGGCAAGAGCAAGGGCCAGTTCTACACCCCGGCCGAGGTCAGCCGGATTATGGCGCAGATCATCGGGATCGGCAGTGGCAAGGCCGATAACAACACCACGGTCTACGACCCCACCTGCGGTTCCGGCTCGCTGCTGCTGAAGGTGGGCGATGTCGCCCACGCCAAGGTCACGCTTTACGGGCAGGAGAAGGACGCGGCCACCAGCGGCCTGGCCCGCATGAACATGATCTTGCACGACAACGCCACCGCGCTGATCAAGCAGGGCAATACGCTGGCCGATCCGAAGTTCAAGGACGGCGACAGCCTGAAGACCTTCGACTTCGTGGTCGCCAATCCGCCGTTCTCGGACAAGCGTTGGAGCACCGGCCTCGACCCGGAACACGACCCCTACGGGCGCTTTGACACCTTCGGAATCCCGCCGGCCAAGCAGGGCGACTATGCGTACCTGCTGCACATCGTGCGTAGCCTGAAATCCACCGGCAAGGGCGCGTGCATCCTGCCACACGGGGTTCTGTTCCGCGGCAATGCAGAGGCTGAAATCCGCCGCAACTTGGTCCGCCACGGTTACCTCAAGGGCATCATCGGCCTGCCGGCCAATCTGTTCTACGGCACGGGCATCCCGGCCTGCATCCTGGTGGTCGACAAGGAGAACGCGCAGGCACGCCGCGGTGTCTTCATAGTCGATGCCAGCCAGGGGTTCATTAAGGACGGTCCGAAGAACCGGCTGCGCGAGCAGGACATCCACCGCATCGTGGACGTGTTCAACCGCCAGGATGAAAGCGAGCCGCATTTTGCGCGCCTGGTCGGCTTCGACGAGATCGAGCGCAACGACTTCAATCTAAACCTAGCGCGCTACATCGACAGCTCGGAACCTGAGGATGTGCAGGACATCACCGGCCATCTGCAGGGCGGCATTCCGGTGGCTGACGTGGAAGCGCTGTCAGCGTACTGGGCGGTTTGCCCGGACTTGAAGGCGGCGCTGTTCCGCCCGCAGCGTCAGGGGTACATGGACCTGGCCCTGGACAAGACGGCGATCAAGTCCGCCATCTATGCACACCCGCAGTTCGCGGCCTTCCTGGTCCAGATGGGCGAACACTTCACGGCATGGCGCGACCGGGTTGCGCCGAAGCTCAGGGCGTTGCCGCCGAAGTTCCATCCCAAGCAGTTGGGCGCGGAGTTGTCCGACAACCTGCTGGCGCACTATCAGGGCCAACCGTTGGTCGATCCCTACGACGTTTACCAGCATTTGATGGATTTCTGGGCGGAGACGATGCAGGACGATGCGTACCTGATTTCCATCGATGGCTGGAAGGCGGAGACCTATCGCGTCATCGAGACCGACAAGAAGGGCAAGCAGAAGGACAAAGGCTGGGCCAGCGACCTGATCCCTAAGCAATTCGTGGTGACGCGGTACTTCGCTGCCGAGCAGAAGGCCATCGCCGAGACCCGCGTCGCACTGGAAGCGACCGGTAGTGCCTTGGCCGAACTTGAAGAGGAGCACGGCGGCGAAGACGGTTTGCTGGCTTCGTTGGACAAGATCAATGCGGCGGCGGTGAAGGTGCGGATCAAGGAGATCGGCAAGAGCAAGGACGATGCCGAGGAGCTGGCGGTATTGAGGCAGTGGCAGGACTTGGCCGAGAAGGAAGCCGAGTTGAAGAAGTCGTTCAAGGCACAGGAGTTGGCCTTGGACAAGCTAGCTTGCGAGAAGTATCCGACGCTGTCGGCTGATGAAATCAAGGCGCTGGTGGTCGATGACAAGTGGCTGGACGCTTTGTCTGTGGCAGTGCATGGCGAGGTGGAGCGGGTTTCGCAGGCGCTGACGCAGCGCGTACGCGAGTTGGCCGAGCGTTACGAAGCGCCCCTGCCGGTGTTGACGACGCGAGTTGCTGATCTCGAAGCAAAGGTCGCCGGGCATCTGGCGAAGATGGGATTTGCATGGAACTGAAGTCGCGAATCCATGAGGGCTGGCAGGCACTGACCGTGTTTGATATTGCCGACCGGAAAAAAGCGCGATTTGACGATGGCGATTGGGTCGAGGCAGAGCACATCACGGACAAAGGCATTCGACTGATTCAGACCGGAAACATTGGCGTTGGCAGCTACATCGAGAAAGTCGCAAAAAAATACATCTACGACAATTCCTTTGACTTACTGAAATGTAAGCCACTGGAAATTGGTGACCTATTGATTTGTCGCTTGGCGGAACCTGCTGGCCGCGCTTGCATCCTGCCAAATATCAGCGAGGAGAAAGTAATCACGTCGGTAGATGTGACAATCTTTCGGCCAGACACAGAACGGTTTGACCGTGGTTATCTGGTTCAGTACTTCTCAACGTCGGAGTGGTTCGCGTCCGTCCTGGAGAATGTTGGTGGCACAACGCACAAGCGCATTTCACGAAGCGCGCTCGGAAACATCCAGATTCAGATTCCCATCGATAAAGCCGAACAATCCGCCATCGGCACCGCATTGGGCGACGTGGATGCTCTTCTCACCGCGCAGGACGCGCTGATCGCCAAGCAGCGCGCCATCAAACAAGGCGCAATGCAGGAACTACTGACCAGCAAGCGCAGACTGCCGGGGTTTGGCGGAAAGTGGGAAGTGAAACAGGCAGCACAAGTTGGCTACTTTCGTGGTGGAACAGGGTTCCCGCTGACAGCGCAAGGCAAACAAAGTGGCGCGTATCCTTTTTTCAAAGTTTCCGATATGAACAATGACGGAAACGAAAATTACATGGTGAATGCGAATAACTGGATTTCTGAGCAAGCGCGAAAACAGCTAGGCGCAACAGCCTTTCCCGCGGGCGGCATTGTTTTTGCAAAAGTTGGTGCAGCAGTTTTCTTGGAGCGAAAGAAAATTCTCTCAATGCCAAGTTGCATTGATAACAACATGGCGGCTTTCATCCTTGATGGGAAAAAGGTTGATGTATCTTTTATTCACTATCAGTTATTGAGCGTGAAATTCGGCGAACTTGTAGTGACAACGGCATTGCCTGCGCTGAACGGAAAGGTATTGGGTGAAATCCCGCTGGCGTTGCCGCCAACAAAGGAAGAACAAACCGCGATTGCGGCGGTGTTGAGCGACATAGACGCGCAAATCGCCGCGCTGGAAGCCAAGCGCGAAAAGACTGCCCTGATCAAACAAGGCATGATGCAGGAACTGCTGACCGGCAGGACACGGTTGATATAGGGACTGCCGGATGACCGTGCGCACACTCTCCCGCTGGGTGGATCGCCTTCTGAGCGGGCCGATCACGATTGAGTGCCCGCACATGGAAATCCTGGGGCGCGACCACGAACCGGCTATCTTCACCGGGCCGGGGCACATCAAGATCGGGGCCGACACAAGAATCCGTTTCTTCATGCACGGCACCCCGCGCGATGGCTCCGATGCCTTTCGGAAGATCGTAGAGGCCCAGAAGAATCCATACGACATCCTGCGCCAGTTCAGGATGAACGCCGTGGGCTACGATGGCACGGAATGGTCGGGTGGTTGGACGACTTTGACGCTCGGCGAAGAACGAGGGAATGTCTGGCAGCTCTCCGGTCCAGTCCAAGCCCTGCACACTGACGCCGAAGGCTTTGGTGTTTCCGACAAGATCGGCGTGGAACTGGTGTACGACCGCCGACTGCGGCTCCCCATCCCTATGAACATGGTCAAGACCGTGCATCGGGACGACAAGGAAGTACTCTGGTCGCGCAGCGCGGGAACAAGAACTCTCGACGTCCTCGGTACGCAAATCGAGTTCTACCAGTCGGCGGAACACGACCACGTCTGGGCCGTTGCCGATGCCTCGCCCGACCTGCCCCATCCGCATTTGGAAAGCTGGCTGAGTGAGCCGCTGAACCTATTGCTAGGCGAAGTGGTTTCCCCGCGGCTGAAGTGTCGGAATTTTGGCAATGGCAAAGCGTTTATTTCGCTGCATCCATCTTCCGGCCATCCTGCCAATTCACTTGTGGCGTGCATCTTGCGCGAAGATCCGTTCGGGGCTGGCGAGCGATTCTGGAATGTGTATCGCGACATCCTGACGGTAGTTGCAACGGCCAAGGACTCCAGTGGCCAGCGGAATTTTGAAGCACATCCCTTGACTCACTATTACTGGGAGATCATCCAGGCAGCCAAGGGCACCAACTGGGTCTTGTGCATGACCTTGGCCAGCGTCGTGGAAGGCATCGTGAAAATGATGTTCTCGGAGGCCGAGCGGAAATCCGATTGGCCCGAAGACGATGTCGACAGCCTGAAGCAGGCTGTGAGGAACTGGAAAGGCAATGACAACCTGCGAAGCGTGGTCATCAACTATGTCGTCGGCTTCAAAACGAAGGGCGTTGCGAAAACGCTGAAGTCCCTGATGAAAGATGGGACCATTACGGCAGCGCAGATTGCCGCCTGGGAGAAGATCCGCAACAGCGCCATGCATGGGGAGATGGTCATCCCTTGGTCGGACAAAGAGCAGGATGCCAGGATTGAAAACCTGATCGAACTAACGCACCGTCTCAGTGAGGCGTATATCAAACGGGCGTTGGCCGATGCCTAAAAATGGCGGGCTCTGGGAAGTCCAGTAGTGGACAAGGGGAGAAAGGGGAAATGAGCGACATCGGAAAGTCGGAACGGGTCACGCAGAACCGGATCATCGATCTGTTCGAAAAACAGCTGGACTACACCTACCTCGGCGACTGGTCCGACCGTGTGGGCAACAGCAACATCGAAGAACGCCTGCTGGTCGACTACCTTACCCAAGCCGGCTATACCCCCGCACAGGCCAGCCAGGCCATCTACAAGCTCAAGACCGAAGCTGACAATCCGCAGCGCGGCCTGTACGCCAATAACCAGGCCGTCTACCAGTTGCTGCGCTACGGCATTCCGGTCAAGGTCGAAGGCGACCAGGTCAACCAAACCGTCCACCTTGTCGACTGGAGTCAACCCGCCAACAACCACTTTGCCGTTGCCGAGGAAGTCACTCTCAAAGGCAACGCAACCCGCCGTCCCGACGTCGTCCTTTACGTCAACGGCATCGCTATCGGCGTGCTGGAACTGAAGAACAGCCGCGTCAGCATCGGCGACGGCATCCGCCAGAATCTGTCCAACCAGCAGACCGAGTTCAACGCCTGGTTCTTCAGTACCGTCCAGTTCGTCTTCGCCGGCAACGACACCGAAGGCTTGCAGTACGGAACCATCGGCACCCCGGAAAAACACTTCCTGAAATGGAAGGAAGACGAAACCGACAACACTGGCTACAAACTGGACAAATACCTGCTGAAGATTTGCGAGAAGTCGCGCCTGATCGAACTGATTCACGATTTCGTGCTGTTCGACGGCGGCATTAAGAAACTGCCTCGCGTACACCAGTATTTTGGCATCAAGGCCGCGCAGGAACACGTCCAGAAGAAGCAGGGCGGCATCATCTGGCACACCCAAGGCGCCGGCAAGAGTATCCTGATGGTGCTGCTGGCCAAGTGGATACTGGAGAACAATCCCAGGGCGCGCGTCGCCATCATCACCGACCGCGACGAACTGGACGACCAGATCAAGCGCGTGTTCGAAAGCGTCGGCGAAAACATCTATCGCACCAGCAGCGGCCGCGACCTGATGGCGCAACTGGGCCAGCCGGCCCCGCGACTGCTGTGCTCGCTGATCCACAAGTTCGGCGCCGGCAAAGGTTTGGGCGCTGGTGACTTCGACGCTTTCATCAAGGAACTGGAGGCCCATCCCGGCAAGACCGTGGGCGAGTTGTACGTTTTCGTCGACGAGTGCCACCGTACCCAGGGCGGCCGCCTGAACCGGGTGATGAAGGCGATGATGCCCAACGCCGTGCTGATCGGCTTCACCGGCACGCCGCTGCTGAAGCAGGACGTGGCCACCAGCCTGGAGGTGTTCGGCGGCTACATCCACACCTACAAGTTCAGCGAGGCCGTGGAGGACGGGGTGGTGTTGGACTTGGTCTACGAGGCGCGCGACATCGACCAGACCCTGGGCTCGCAAGACAAGATCGACGCCTGGTTCGAGGCCAAGACCAAGGGCCTGAACCAGTGGCAGAAGAACGAACTGAAAAAGCAGTGGGGCACGATGCAAAACGTGCTCAGCTCCCGTTCGCGCATGGAACAGGTGGTGGCCGACATCATCTTCGACTTCGAGACCAAGCCGCGTCTGTCCAGCGAACGTGGAAACGCCATCCTGGTCGCCTCCAGCATTTACGAAGCCTGCAAGTATTTCAGTCTGTTCCAGAAAACCCCGTTCAAGGGCAAATGCGCCGTAGTCACCTCGTACAACCCGCAGGCTGGCGACGTGACGCTGGAAGAGACCGGTGCCAATACCGAAACCGACAAGCAGTTCATCTACAACACCTATACCGAACTACTGAGGGACGTGCAGGCCAAGCCTGGCAAGAGCAAGTCCGAGACCTACGAGGACGCCGCAAAGGCGAGGTTCATCAAGGAGCCAGCGAATATGAAGTTGCTGGTCGTGGTGGACAAGCTGCTGACCGGCTTCGACGCGCCGCCGTGTTCGTACCTGTACATCGACAAGAAGATGCAGGACCACGGCCTGTTCCAGGCCATCTGCCGCACCAACCGACTGGATACCGCCGACAAGGACTTCGGGTACATCGTCGACTACAAGGATCTGTTCAAGAAGGTAGAGAGCGCCATCGCGGTGTATTCCTCCGAGCTGGACCACAGCGCCGGCGGCGCCGAGCCGGAGGTGATCCTCAAGAGCCGCGTCGCCAAGGGCAAGGAACGGCTGGACGCGGCGCTGGAGGCCCTGGCGCTGCTGGTGGAGAAGGTGGAACCGCCCAAGGGCGAACTGCAATACATCCACTACTTCTGCGGCAATACCGAGAACGCCGACGATCTGAAGGCGCACGAGCCGCAGCGCGTGGCCTTCTATACCGGCGTGGTGGGCCTGCTGCGCGCCTACGGCAGCATCGCCGACGAACTGGACGTGGCCGGCTACGACGCGGCGCGGCAGGTAGCGATCAAGGCCAAGCTGGACGAGTACGTGAAGCTGCGCGAGGTCATTCGCCTGGCCAGTGGCGAGACGCTCGACCTGAAGCCCTACGAGGCGGACATGCGCCATCTCATCGACACGTACATCCAGGCCAGCGAACCGCGCAAGATTTCCGAGTTTGACAACGTGGGCCTGCTGGACTTGATCGTGAAGTCCGGCATTGCCGACGCAATCGCCAAGAAGCTTGGCCAGATGAAGGACCGGGAGTCGGTGGCCGAAACCATCGAGAACAACGTCCGCAGCAAAATCGTGAAAGATCACCTGACCGACCCGGCGTACTTCGCCAGGATGTCGGCCTTGCTGGACGAGATCATCAGGAAACGCCGGGAACAGGCCATCGACTACGAGGAATACCTGAAGCGGATGGCCGAACTGGCGGCCAAGGTGCAGAGCGGGACGGCGGAAGACACGCCTGTGGCCCTGGACACGCCCGGGAAGCGCGCGCTGTACAACAACCTGAAAGGGGTCGTGCCGCAGAACAGGGCGGCCGAGCCGGAGGTCGAGTCTTATACGCCCACGGACGCGGCGCTGGAACTGGCGTTGAAGATCGATGAGGCCGTCAGGAAGAATCGCCCGGACGGCTGGCGCGGGGTATTGCCGCGGGAGAACGTCGTGAAGCTGGCGCTGTGGGAGGTATTGAAGAATGAGGCTGAAGTAGAGCGCATCTTCCTCATCATCCAAGCGCAGAAGGAGTACTGAGCGTGTCCGCACACAGCGCCATCGACCTGGGCGATATGCGCGCCGATGTGGTGCGCAAGGACATCAAGCACGTCCATCTAAGCGTGTACCCACCCGACGGCCGGGTGCGGATTTCCGCGCCGCGCAACATGGCGCTGGACACCATTCGCGTGTACGCCATCACTAGGCTGGACTGGATTCGGCGCCAGCAGCGCAAATTTCGGGAGCAGGAACGGGAAACGCCCAGAGAATTCCTCGACAAGGAAAGCCACTTTGTCTGGGGAAGGCGCTACCTGCTCCGGCTGGTGGAATCCGATTCTGTACCGGCGGTGAGGTTGAAGCACCGTACGCTTGAGTTGCGACTGCGTCCTGGCAGCGACGCCGTCAAGCGCCGCGAGGTTCTAGATGCGTGGTATCGGGAGCAGATTCGGGACGCCGTTCCAAACCTTCTATCGCGCTGGCAACCCTTGATGGGCGTGAAAGCAAACAGAGTGCTCGTCCAGCGGATGAAGACCAAGTGGGGCAGCTGCAATCCGGCATCCGCCTTGATTCGCCTGAACACCGATTTGGCCCGCAAGCCGCCTGCATGCCTCGAATACATCATCGTGCACGAACTGGTCCACCTGCTTGAACCGACCCACAACTCCCGTTTTCAGTACTTGATGGATCTCTTCATGCCGCATTGGAGGCAAGTGAAGAACGAGTTGAATAGCCTACCGGTGCGGCATGAGGATTGGGGGTACTGAATGAAGGCAAGGATCGACTAGCAACCGGGCACTAATCGGCCTTAAACGGCAAGATCGCCATTCCAGCAGCTGCTCGAAAGGCATTTCGGCGGACGCACCTGGTTTTTCGTTTGCCCGGTCACTGGGAAGCGTGCGCGGAAGCTGTACCTGTGGCTGGAGCATGGCCGGTTCTGCCACCGGCTGGCCGCGAGTGTCCCTGCGACCTATGCCTCCCAGCGCGTCGGCGGCGTCGAGCGGGTCATCCGCTCCATCTGGGCAGTCCGACGCAAGCTGGATGCAGGCGGGCCGCTGTTGTCCTCATTCGAGAAACCCGACTGGATGCCGCAAAGGCAGTTCATCGCCTATTCCCGACGGTATCTGGTGCTTGCCGGTCGACTTGATTTCACACACAAGGGCTTCCGGCTGCGGAATACGGGCCATTGGCGCCAATGAGGTGCCCACCCTCGCCGCGACAACATCCGAATCGATCAGCCCGCGTCGTCGCCACCTACTTCGGTTGCAAACCCGAGGGGGGCGTGTCCTAGCGGCCAAGCAAAGTATTGGGGCATCCGACGAATGAGCTGCTGAACACCGGAACGATGACTCATGACCGCACGGGCGCGGCGAGCGCGGTCAAGGGCACGTCACCAGTTTCGCAAGCGACGCCGCACCTTGGCCTCCGTGTCTTCTCGATTCGCTTCGTGCTCGTACGTTTCCGCCATGCCGGTCAGCAACTCCGCTACGAAGGGGTGCGTGTACTGCAATGCGTTTGCCCAGCCACGATAGGTCGCCGCGAGGTGCCGCTCTTGATCGCCGCCTTCGCCGCGCCAGACTGCCCCCCGCGAGTTGTAAAGCCCGGTATGTGCGCCGCGCATGATGTTGCGGGAATGCAGGTCTTCCATGACACGACGAACGGGCTCGCAGGGCCAGATTCCGTCTTCGCCGCCTGGCGCCTCCGACAGGAGCTTCCCGATGGAGATGTCGGCGACATCCAGCCGGTCGAGCTCGGCACACGCCTCGCGCACCGACCTGATCCAGTCGGCGAGAAGGTCCGAGTCGAGTTCGCCGACGTCGTTGTGCCCCGGGATGCGCTCCAGCCCTTCGAGCAGCTTGTAGCCCCGCTCGGCAAATGCCTGGGCCTGCTCGGGCGACACGCGCCATTCCGGCGGATCGATGCCGTCCTTCCGGCGGTACGTCCACGCGACCGCTTGCACGAACAGTTCCGGGTGCTTTTCGACGTACTTTCCCAAGTTGGGAAGACCATACCCCTCGCGCTCATTCCAGGGTTGGGACAGCGCTTCGATGTAGGTAAATTCCAACATTGCAAGCTGTTCCATCGAAAAGGCGGCGTGTTTGTTGAGGAGGACGAACGCCGACTCGATGTCGTGCCGTTCCACGCGGTGGTAGTCGGGCGCTTCGTTGTTCGTGTTGGGCAATTCCGACATCACGCGGAACAGCAGCTCCGGCCTGGTGCTCCCCAAGTCATAGCGCATCGATGCGAACGCGGCGTGCGAGCGCTGCGCCTTCAGCAGGGTCTCGACCGCTTCATTCCGTTCGTCGTCGTCTTCGAGAGAATGCCAGTCGGGCGAGACGTGGTCCCAGTACGTCCGCCGCGCGTCTTCACCCAATGCGGATACGCGCTTCCAAGTGCAGCGCCGGAACGGCGCACGCAACAACAACCGTGCGAAGGCCGCTTCATCCATCGCCCCGGCCAAGACGCCCAGTACCCGCTCGCGAACGTCATCCTCCAGGCGGTGGAGTATGCCTCCCGCGAGTTCCTTTCTCGCCCAGCTGGGGTCGGCTAGGTCGTGCGGCATGACGGACTGGAGGAATGCCGCGAGGTCCGCTTCCGGCACGAGACCATATGCGACCAGATGGTGGCCGATTACAGAAGATGCCTTCCCCATTTCTGCGAGTTCGACTACGGCTTGGAGTCCCCGGTTTGCGATGATTTCCCGCAGGGCATCGGCGCGGCCCGCAGCGATCAGTTCGTCTCGCTTTCGATGGTCGGCGAAGTCGTCGTCCGTCATCTCGTCCGCGGACCAGTCCACCCACGGCTGGCGGAACAGCCACTCGTGGATATTGAGCAGGTCCGACGGGATCAACGCCGATCGCGCCTTCTCGGCCGCCGCTGACACCTGTGTTGCCTTCGCACCAGCACGACGCTTCCCACGCCGCGTCAGGATCGAACGGCGGATCGCTTCGCGAACCACTGCTTTGTCCGCATCGCTCGCGCATTCGTACGCCCACTTGTGCACGAGGTCCCACGCCTCCGTCTGATCGGCGTCGGGAAACCCCGGCAGGTGCTCGACCAAATTGCAGACCATTTCGCGCGTGTATCCGCCGGGCCACGCGAGCACCATGTCGAGCAACTCCCTCCGGAAGGCGTGGACGGGGCCATACGTCGCGACCGGCTCCCCATGGCCGTCCGCGTCCTGTCGCCAGCTCGGCTTATGGTTGTACGTACCGGTCGAACTGCCGCGCGTGAGCTGCGACATGCAGAGCCGCCATGCCGTCTTCGGGAATCGTTGAGCCACCAACTGGACCGCGCTGACGCGCGTTGCGAGATCGGCGCCGGTTTGGGGCATCCACGCTCGGAAGATCGATTCCAGCGAGTGGATGGGCTTGTTGGCCCAGTTGTCCTCAATCTCGATTTCCGCCAGTTGCGAGAGGATCAGCGCAACCCGCGGCAGCGTCTTCGAGCTCCAGGCCAACACCTCCAGCCCCCACAGCAGCCCAGTGCGCGGACAGGACCCGAACAACGCGGAACCGGCGGGACGCAGCAAGCCATACGTTTCGGGCTGCGCAGATCGCAGGTCGTCTTCGAGGATGGCAAGGAAACGATCGGGTGCGGCTTCCGCGTACGCGGGCAGGTCCCTGTTCTGCGCTTCCAGCCCGCGCGCCGTCAGCGGCGTCAGCAGGTTGCCGACGAGTCGCCACGCCGCGTGTTCGCAGTTGAAGCCGGTGCGCTCCAAGACGCGCGGGTTCCCGTGGACCGCCAGCAGCACCAAGGTGTCGGCGAGCCCCTCGCGCACGGTGCTGGAGACTTCGCGCGTCTTTCCGAACATGCCCGCGGCCCACCGGTCATCCTCGGGCAGGTCCAGTCGCGGGTCGTCTTCGCCGAGCACGAGCTCGGCTACATCGAAGAAGCGTTGCAGGTCCGTTTCCGTGAGAGAGGCAGAGATCGCGAAGAAAAGGTCGATCTTCGACACGACGCCGCGATATCCGCCAACGGACCACACCGGCGCATCCTCAAGCGCGGCCAGGTTTTGGCAACGTTGCTCGAGTTCTTCGTACGGAACGTCCTGCGCTAGGAGGGAGAGGACCGTCTGGTCGGCCTTGTTCGCGCGTTCCCATGCGCCGATGAAGAGGTACGGGATCAGGCGGCGCGCGGTATCGCGATCGCTTGCCCATGCCGGCGTCTTAATCGCCGGCACCTTCGTGAGTTGCCGTCGCAAGACAGTCAACGATCGGCCAGACGCGCCGCCGTAGCGCGTGATCTCGTCGCCACGCAGTCCCATTTCCTCGAGCGAGTCGCCAAACGTCCGAGCGTCCAATGGCTCCAACACGATGTCGGGGGTGACATTCGTTGCGTTGCGCGGATAGACGATGAAGGAGTGCATCGACTTCGCGGCGGGTCCGAGTTCGCGTTCGACATCGCGGTTTCCCGTCACCGGGATGAAATCCGTGTTTCCCCGGGCCAACTCGGGCAACACGCCGGGCTTGTCAAAGATCAAGACGCGATCGCGATAGACATCAAGCTCCGAGCCGCCGGCGGGGCCGAACAATTGCGACAGGAACGCCAACGCCTCGCCGACCGAATCGGCTGCAATAACGATCGGAGAACCCGGCGCCTTCTGCAGTCGGGAAAGGATGCGCGGCTTGGCCGATTCGATGGCGGGCGCGAACAGCGATCCAACCAAGGACGGCGTCGTCGCCGAGGCCCAGTCGGCCCAAGCCTTGTCGAGCGATCGTACCTGCGACGAGGCGCGGTCGGTTTCATTGGCGAACCACGCCTGTGCCGGCAGCGACTGCTCGAGCCACTGTTCCAGGTCACTCGAGTCATAGACCCGCACGTCCGCCCACAGCGCCTTGGCCTGCACCTTCTTCAGCCAGGCAGCCTTCCCTGACCAGTGCCGCGGCGTGACGAACACGAACGTCATTTGCTCGCGATCGGCCTTGGGCGTCGCCGTTACGCTCTTGGCAAAGTCCTTGTCGGCCTTCGCGGTGACATTCTCGTTGGTGCCGAACTCCCAGCCAGAAATCCCAGCGGGAATCCATGCGGTGGCCTTGGGCGACTGGAGGTAGCCGTCCCACCCCGCCCGCTCGGCGTCGTCGTTGCCCGGGAAGTCCACCTTCGCGTGCTCGATGCCCGCCGAGTTCACCAAGGTGCGGAGCAGCACCGCCATCCGCGTGCGAGCGGAAATATTTCGATCCGCCCACCGTTCGATTTCAACGGCCTTGATCTGCAGGAACGGCGCGACATATGCCGTTACGTTCGCCGGTGGCGTGCCTCCCGCCAGAGCAGCGTCGTATGCGGCCTGCATCTCCAAAAGTTCGCTGGCTGAGACCCCGAACGCGCCTGCCAGACGGGCGGCCATCTCCGGCGTCGTCGCCGCGTGACCATTCAGGAAGTTGGACAACGCGGGGCGACCGACCCCGACCAATTTAGCTGCGGCAATGACGGTGAGTTTGCGCGGCGCGAGGACCGTCGAGCGAATGAATTGGCCGGGGTGGACCGGGGTAAAGGGGGACGGGGCCTTCTTGGACATGGGGGCAACCGGGCTTAGTTCAGGCTACTGTAGCGTGTAGCGCGACACGCTACAACAATTTATGCGTCGCCACGCTGACCCCTCGGGCTTTCGGGTCAGCCCAGCTGGACCCATGAACCCACCCTGCGCGCCGATCAGCACCCGCTGGCTGGCCGATGGCCGTGTCGGCGCTGCTCGTGCCTGCCCGTCTCCAGCGCGACGACGACGGCGAATGGGTCGCCATCGACGAGAGAGAGGCGGTAGACGAAGCAACGCGGTGGGCCTGGACCGCCCGTGCGCCGCAGATCCAGCCAGCAGCGTCTAAGACTGCCGGTTTGACGTACCTGGCGAATGTCTGCGCCTGCGGCGCGCTGCAGGGTGAGTGGTATCTCACGGAGCCCGACGGGCCCTTCTTCCCCTTGGACGACACGGGGCATCGCCGCCATCGACGTGGATTGGCTCGAAGCGCCAATCGAGGCGCAGGCGGGAACATCGATGAGTAGCTGGACCGATGCGCTAACTGCTCGATCTCCCTATCCCGGATGGGCGCCACCCCCGCCGCCCATGGCGCGCCGGCGGCGTCGCCAGGGTCTGGGCCCGGCTCGATCCTATCGTCGTTACAAGAGCGATGGCGAGGCGCCGACGCCGGTCTAAGCACCCGTAGTTGCTACATCGGGCAGGTAGATCGGGCGGGTCACTCGCGGTCGAAGATTTTCTGCTGCGATTGAGACGTCCCTTTCGGCAAAAAGCGGGAACTCAAGCCGGCAAGCCCACCGCCAATGTTCAGGCGCATACCTGCGCCCTTGCTGCTAGTGGTCGACTCGCCAACCTGCGCTTTGCTAACGTCCCAGCTGGTGTCGGCAGCGGCCTACCCGGTCGAAACCTCGTGCGACAGCCACTCACGGCCGCGCTTGAACTGGCGGTCGAGAGTCACCTATCGTCTGCAGCTCTCAGCAGCTCGCGCAGGTTCCTACACAGTGCGTCCATGGCCTTGCAACCCTTCATCCCGATGTCGGGCGCTACCGACCCTGCAGCCGGAGCAACGGATCTGCTTTAACGCGGCAGGAGGCCACCGATGCCCAAGTTCGTGAAAGCGGGCCCTGTCGTGCCTGACGAGCTAGTGCAGGCGCTTGAAGATGATCGTGTAGTGATCTTCTGTGGCGCAGGCATCTCGATGGGTGCTGGGCTCCCGAGCTATGTTGGCTTGGTCAAATACTGCTATGACGACCTTGCAGAGCCGCTCCCAGAGAAGAAGTCGCCTGAATGGCTCTGGCCAGATCGCATGCTCGGCAGCCTTGAGGGCAAGTTTGGAAGGGCGCAGGTGCGAGATGCTGTCTATAGGTGTCTTTCCGCTGCGCCAACCTCGCTCGACATGCATAAGGCCATTCTTCGGCTCGCGAAGCTGCGCGGTGACACTGGAGTTCGGCTTGTTACCACGAACTTCGACACGCTATTCGAACAGGCAAAAACCAAATGGCAGTTCGGCAAAGATCTGCACTCTGGACCAATCTTGCCAATACCGCGTAACGACAAAGCGGTGACGTGGCGCAGTGTGGTCTACTTGCATGGCCGAATGGACGAAGAGGGTGCCAACGACCACCTCGTCCTGACGAGCGCGGATTTCGGGCGCTCCTATCTGACCGATGCATGGGCCGCACGCTTTGTCGCCAGACTGTTTAGCGACTTCACAGTCCTTTTTATCGGATATAGCCTAAACGATCCCGTGCTTCGCTACATGACTGATGCGTTCGCCGCTGAAAATTCATCGTCGCGCGTGGCGTCCAAGCGATCTCCGGCCTACATCTTTGTGCCTCACAAGGGTAAGGGCGACCCCGATGACACGCCCTATCGTCATCGCAATCTCCGGCCGATTTTCTACCAGGAAACCAAAGACCATCGGCATCTTCGCAATACGATCGTCGCGTGGGCCGATGCGCGAGAAGACTATCTTAAAAGCACTCTGGGGCTCATCGCACGGATCGCTCCAAAGCGCCCCTCCACCATCACGCCCAGTGACGTGGCGAACCTCGTCTGGGCCGTATGTGGCCGACCGGCAGACGCGGGCCACGGGGCCAAGGCGTTCGCAGAGCTGAAGAAGCGCCCACCAATCGATTGGTTTGACGAGTTCGAGCGACGTGAGGCGGATATTCTGGCGGTCCACAAGAAGGCCGTGGAAGCCGCGCAAGCAGAAGGCGACGACCTGCCTCCCTACCCGCAACTAGTCATCGAGCCGCTGTTCCCCCGAGCACAGGACGTTCGCTTTGCGCAACTGCCGCCGCAGTCGGAGCACCTGGCGCGCTGGCTCGCCAAGCACATCGACGACTACGGCTTAGCGACACGCATCATTCAAAAGTTCGCCAACCACAGGTCCTTGCACCCTTCTCTACTGGATCTACTTCGCCGCTCTCTCCGAGAGGATGGCGACGTGAAGCCGGGGTTGGCAAAGCTCTGGAAACTAATTACGTCCACCTCCGACGACACTTTGGCGTTGGGACGGCTATTCCCTTTTCAGCTGAAGGTGCCCGAGAGGCTTGCCGCAGGGGACGACGCCCTGGCATTTAAGGTCGATCTGCTCTCGGCACTGCGGCCCTCCATTTCTCTCGCGCAACCCTTCGATACGCGCCTTCCAGACTTCAATCCGAATGCGGAGGGGCAGGAAGAGGAGGCACTAGGACTGCGACTGTCCGAAGTCGCCAACGCGAAAGTAGTTATCCCGGGGGGCGATCAGGTCGGGCTCCTCGTTGAACGCATCCTGGCGCGCGACGAATCCGCTGCGTTCCTGGCATTACTCCTGCCGGAATTAACCACGCTGCTGAGGCGGACCGTCGATCTTTTCACGCTTACAGAGCAGACATCTGCCGGGACCGACGTCTCCGTCTTCCATCGACCATCGATCGTTCCGCACGCGCAGAACCGCGGCTACGAGAAGTGGACGGTGATAGTCACTCTGATCTGGCACGGCTGGCAACACCTCGACCAAATCGATCCCATCGCCAGCCGTCGATTCGTCGCTGAGTGGCTCGCCAGCCGAATCATCGTGCTACGAAGGCTCGGGCTTGCTGCACTCAACCACGCCCAAGGATTGACCGGGCACCAGAAAATGGAGCATCTCCTCGATGGCTAACGCGCCCGCGCTCTGGGATGCCTCCGCGAGGAAGGAGGTCTACGACCTCTTGGTTGCGCTATGGCCGCAGCTGGAAGAAGGCGACCGTGACGTTTTGGTTGAGCGAATCGTAGCGGGTCCGCCCGCATGGATGTCTGACCACCTGCCCGAGACTGATCGGGATCAGCTTCGCGCGCGACGAGTGTTCGAGCGCCTACGGATCATGCAGCGGTCGGATGCCGAGCGGCCGCACAGAGCGATGGAGGCTGAGCTCGCCCGCCTAAAGGAGCGCTATCCCCAGTGGGAAGTCGCTCAGGGCGAACAGGCACATTTCTCGTTCTACAGTCATTCGGGGTGGCGCGCCCTTGATGCTGTGGACGACAAGAGCCGCCTTCAGGCGATGACGCCGGCCGAGATCGTCGAAGATTTGGTCTCCGATCAACGAGAAGATGCGTTGGACGGCTGGCGGGAGATGGTAGCGAGTGATTGGGAGAAGATGGTGGCGGTACTCCGCGGCGTGGCGGAGCGGAAGGGGCCCGATGCCGAGCTCTGGGCCGCCACGCTCTTGGGTCTCCGCGCTAAGGCCGCGGCCCCAACGCCTGGCGAAAACGTGCTTACCTTGGTCGCTGGCATAGACGAGGAGCTGGCGCGTGACCCAAGTGTTTCCTCTGCTGCCGCTTACCTGTTGGAATCGGCGGCATCCTCAGCGCAGTTCAAGGGAATGTCGACGGAGGATTTCTGGCGAGCGTTTGACGCCGTGGCGTTGGGCGTCTTTCAGGATGAAACCAATTCGCGCAACCCTGATGGTCTTGATTGGGTTGCTGTTGCCATCAATACCTCGATGGGGAACCTGGCGCTCGCCTTTCTCAACGCCTTGTTTGCAAAACGTTTGACTGTTGGGGAGGGGATCCCTGCGGACCTAACGGGACGGTTCGTGCAGCTGATCGGCGATGGAGAAGCACGCCATCGTCCCGCACGCATCGTTTTCGCCTCGCGCCTTTCGTACCTCTTCGCGATCGATCCGGATCTCACGCGCTTACACCTGCTTCCTTACTTCCGGTGGGAGCGGGACGAGACCGAGGCGCTCGCGATCTGGCAGGGCTTCGGTTGGCAACCTCACATCGACCCGCTGCTGTGGTCGGAGATCAAGCAAGACTTCCTCGCCTGCTTCAGCGAGGATCGGATCGGACAGCTGGGCGGGACTGTTGGTCCTCTAGCCCAGATTCTGGCCGCTGTCGGACTTCACTTCGGGATTGACGAGCTGCCGCGCCAGGCGACTCAGGAGGCCATCCGCCGATTGGCGCCGGAGTCTCGCGCAGACGTGCTTCACTGGATCGTAGGAGCACTTGTCCGCGAAGGTGATGATCGCGCCCCCGATCCCGACGCGACGTGGGTCGGGAAGGTGAAGCCATGGATCCAAAGGTTTTGGCCCCGCGACCCCCAGACCAGGAGCACTACAGAGGCCCGGCCCTGGGTGGAGATGGCGCTCGCGACAAACGATTCGTTCGAAGACGCCGTTGTTACGGTGTCTCCTTTCATTCTTCCGGACGAGAACGACTTCTTGCTCCACGAGCTATCGGAGTCGCGACATCCTCGTGAGCACCCCGGCTCCTCTCTAAGGCTAATGGATGCATTCCTATCGCCAAACGCCCAGTTCTGGGCCTTCGATGATCTGCGGCGCATCCTCGATATCGTAGTGGCCGCCGACCCCACCCTTCGCGATAACCCAGCCTTTGCTCGATGGGATGCCTTTGAGCGCGCACGCGCCTAGGTGTGCGCGCATCCCAAAGAGCTAGGCGCTTGGGGTAGTAGACGTGCACGCCAAGGGACTATCGCGTCGCGGAGGAAGCTCTCACGTTTGCTCCAGGTCTGCCCGGAGGACCGCGCTCGCCACGCGATCCTTGAACTCCTCGAGGCCCCGGCGGACCTGAAGGCCCGGGTGGGCCCGGTGGACCAGGCAGACCTCGCGGGCCTTGTTGCACGGACCTAAGCTCAGCATTTTCGCGCAAAGCCTTGGGAACGGGCTTGTCTGACGGCGCTTGGAATGAGGCTACTAGCCCTGCCACGCTCAACACGAGCAAGCCGCCGATAAAGTTTCCCGTCGCCCGGTGAGCAACTGCCATCGCAGTCACCTTCCGGTTGATCTGCGCCTGGTTCTCCAATACTTGCCTGGCCTTTTGACCAATCCGCCCGCGAAGCCAGTCCAACTCCGAAAGCACAGGGTCTCGGACCACGTCGCTGACACTGTCGTCCAGATACGTCGCTCGTGACTGCCCTTGGATGGCCCACCAGATTGCAACGCACAGCTGGAGCACCAGGTAGAGAGCCAACATTGCGATGAAGGCGCGGCTCCACGCGCCGCCAAAGTTCAATGTGCCTCCCGCCTGCGCGATGATCAGGCCGGTCGCCAAGGTAGCCGCGATCGAAGAGAGTCCGACAATGGTAGACAGTCGGCTATCGACACCCTTGCGACGCTCGTCCTCGGCATCAACCAGAGTAACCAGCTCTTCAAGGACGCCTTCGAGGTGTTCCTTTTTCATCTTCGCCACACGGTGAGCCAACTGCTCCATCGTCGTTTGGCGCCTCAACCTTTCTGCCACCTGCCTATCTGCTGCAAGCGGCGCCATCCATGGAATAACGAAGTCGAAGTGGGAGCTGCCCAACACCTTTTCGGCGCTGGCACGCGCAGATCTCCCCATAATCTGCGCGCAGGAGAGAAGCCTTTGCCTCACGGACTTCCGTCCATCAGGCAACGTTGCGGTCAATTCAATCGTCATTGGGTCACCAACCAGTCCGCGATGGCGTCGGAGATGCCAAAATCCAATTGGTCGTCCAGCCAAAGCCATTGGCCGCTGGGATTGACCTCTAGGAAGACATAGTCGCCATCTGGCGTCTTCACTAGATCAACGCAACCAAACGTGAGATTCAAGCGCGCCATCAGCTGGCGCAGCTGATCGACCAACAGGCTGGGAAGGTCCATTCGAGAGTGCGGCAGATCGGGATTCACCGTCCTGCGCCAATCGATCGAGGCGGCCGGGTCAGTCTGAGAGTGGATGGCTGCTGCGAAGATCTTGTCACCCACGAGCGTGACGCGAACATCGACGTCCTTTGGCACCCGCTGCTGATAGATCGATGGCGTCCACCGCGCATCATCGAGCGAATCCAAGTGCTCGGCAGTCAGGGCAGAAGTGAAGACCGAGTACTCTTCGCCGTCCTGCCAGAAGTGACCTGATCGTGCTGGCTTGACGATCATGTCCCCTAGCTCGCTGTGAGCGCGGGCGATAGCAGCCGGGTCGTTAGACACAATTGTGGGCGGAATTGCGAGACCAACCGACTGCGCAACGCGCAGTTGGTAAGGCTTGAACTCGGCCTGCCATACGGCCGTCGGGTGACTCATCCACCGCGCCTGCTGAGTCAGCAACCCTCCAAGGAACGCCGCCCGATTCTCGCGCAGACAAAAATCGTAGACTCCGCTATCCATTGCGGAAGGCTTCTCTGGCGTCCTAAGTCGGCGATACCAGACAGCTTGGGGGGATACGTCCCGACCTCCGAACTCGAGGCTCGTCACTTGCGGGTCCCGGTAGTCAATGTTCAAGGATCCGTCGAACGGCAGATCCTCGGTATTGATCCGGATTACCTTGGCGCCGCGTTGTCCCAGGATCCTGACTACATCGTCCGTCGCCACGTCCACGGCGGTACTGACGATCAGGATCTCCTGATCAGCAGTCATCCGCAGTTTCCTGACTGACCTTGGTCATGCGCGTTTCCGGCGCGATCGCGCGGCGAGCTTGAGCAGCATCAACCCACTGACTTCCGTCCCAAAGCTGCGACACCTGACGAACCTGGTCATAGCGGTAAACCTCGGCGCGGTCATCGCACAGCTTCGATGCAAATTGCGTAATAAGTGGTCTGCACGTCGTCTCAGTTGTCATCGGTCGTTTCCTGCCCTACCTCAGTCAAAGAGCTCTGGCGGTTCGCGATCGTGCCATCTGCACGCCTCTGAACGGCATAGGGCAGCGCATCTCCGGTCACGTCGACAGAATCTGCTCGCAGCGCTTCTGGCACGTTCGCAGGGCGCGCCTGGCGGATTACAAGCGGCATGAATTCCTGCATATTCTCAGTTGTCATCCGTAGTCTCCTGGGTGACTCTGGTGTCGGTAGTCGTTCGCGAAATCGTGCGACCGTTAGGGTCCTTGGCGACGCTGGCAGGCAAGTCCTCATCAAAGGCACAGGGTTCGGCAAATGCCCGGCCAGGCATTGCAGCTTTCATGACGAGTGGCCGGCTCCCCATTTGCCCTCAACCGAAGTATGACCCCGCGCCAGTCTACTCAGTCAGAGTCAGTGTTGTGCCTCATATAGAGATCTGTGGCCCAGAGCACGCCGACATGCAATTGAGTGTGGGAGTGATCGCCAGTACGAAATGCCTAGAATCCTCTTAGTCCGGCGGTGAGGCGAATCCCCATCCCCACCCTTGCGCTGCCAATGTCCATCCTCGTGGCAGCGCCGGGCACCACTACAAGAGATAATCCCGACCAGAGGTGGGACGCGGGGTGCGCCAAGCGAGCACCGTCGATACCCGGGCTTGCATGCGGATGTTCGATCCTCAACACTGGATTTGTCACTGTGCCTGTACCGATCTGCTCCGGGGGCAACTTTGGGGGCAACAGAACAAGCAAAGTGACGCGATTCCTAGCTTAATCAGCATCTTACCTTCGCTGTTTGGTAGCCCTCCGCTCCACCATTTCATCCAGCCTTGGAAGCCTCGGAAAGCAAGTCTTTCCGGGGCTTTCATGCTTTTGGGGCCATTGAGTCTTCAGGCTTCAAACGGCAGTCACGCCTTGGCGGACCCGGCCTCAGCTGGCCGCGCCCCCGCCCACGGTTTTGCCCCGCTCTACCTGTCCCTCGGCAACAGCTTCAGCCTGTCGACCATCCGGCAAAGCTCGGCCAGCGACGACGCCTTCATCTTCCGCATCATGTTGCTGCGATGAACCTTCACGGTCGTTTCGGTAATGCCCATGTCGCCGCCGATCTGCTTGTTGAGCCTCCCGCGGGCGACCTCGAGCAAAATGGCGCGCTCGCGCGGCGTCAACCCGTCAAACCGTTCCTTGAAGGCGCTTATCGCCTTGTCGTCCTCGCGGCGAACACGGTCCCGCTGCAATCCCACGTTGATTGCGTCCAGCAGGTCCTGTTCGCGGAACGGCTTGGTGAGGAATTCGATGGCTCCGCCCTTCATCGCCTGCACGGTCATAGGGATGTCTCCATATGCCGTCATGAAGATGATCGGAAGCGAAATCCGGTCGATGGCCAGGTCGCGTTGAAAGTCCAGTCCGCTTCGGCCCGGCAGCCTGACATCGAGCACCAGGCACGTGGGGCCATCAGGAAGCGTCGATGCGAGAAACTCGGCGATGGAGGCAAAGAGCAGCGAGCGCAGGCCGATGGCGCGCAACAGGCGTCCCAACGACTCACGGAACTCCGAATCGTCATCGATGACGATGACGCAGGAATTCTCATCCTGCGCCGCGTCTGCCCGTGACCGAAGTTCCACCTCAGGCGCTCCTGTCGATCTATCGGATCGAGTCTAGCTCAAACGAAATCGGCCGTGCCCCGCTGCCGCCACTCGCACACCAATCCGGTCTAAACCATGGTTTAGAGATATTCGGTGAATACCGCGCTATCGTCGGCAACTGAAGGAAACCACGACCGCGGTCCAACTTGGCACCGTGGCGGCGGGTGACGTGCCGGAGGCCGACTTGTCCAACGCATCGCGGATCGCGATCGTCGATGACGACCAGTCCTTTCGCGATTCGCTGCGAAGGTTGCTGACGTCGCTGGGGTATTCCGTGTCGGTGTTTGCGTCCGCAGCGCAATTCCTGGAATCGGCCGAACTGGCGGGCATCCAGTGCGTGGTGGCGGATGTCCACATGCCCGAGACCTCCGGTGTCGATCTGTTCCGGACACTTGTCAGCAGCGGCTATCGGATTCCCACCATTCTCGTCACCGGCTACCCCGATGAGGAAGTCAGCGCACGCATGATCGCCGAAGGGGTCAAGTGCTACCTGCGCAAGCCACTGGAGGAGACTCACCTGATCAGGTGCCTGCTGGATGCGGTCGGCTAAACAGGGTCTGCGCGGGCGTCCGATTCGGCCCGCGAAAAACGCATTGCGCAGATGGCAACGGCCAATGCTGGAGATCGATCGACGCTGACCCTGGCCCGCCACAAAGTACTACGATGGACTTCGCTGGCCAGAGTCCCGCGTGGAAGGAGTCCGGCAGATGAAAGCATCCGCCTACCTGGGACCGGGCTGGGAAGACGACTCGCTGGAAGTCGTGTGGGAAGGCAATGGGCGCGTCCTCTGCCGCCTGTGGCGCGACGACGCCGCCATCTCCCGACATGCCCTCCTGCCCGTACCCTCCGGGCAACCTAGAGATGACGGCATCGCCCGCCTCACGCATGAGTGCGAACTCAGGGACCATCTGCACCCAGACTGGGCCTTGCAGCCAGTGGAGTTGCTGCGCGAGCGAGGCCAGGTGCTGCTGGTGGTCGACTACGTCGAAGGCAGACTGCTTGAGCGGGCGGTGGGACGCCCCATGGAAATCGGCCTTTTCCTCAAGGTCGCTGTTGCCCTGTGTGCAGCGCTGCGCGAGATGCACGCCCAGGGCCTGATCCACAAGGACATCAATCCCGGAAACGTCCTCGTGAATGCAGCCGGTGACCGCGTGTGGCTCACCGGCTTCGGCATTGCCTCCCGTCTTCCGCGCGAGCGCCAACAGCCGCGACCGCCTGAATACATCGAAGGTTCGTTGCCCTACATGGCGCCCGAGCAGACCGGGCGCGTCAACCGCTCCGTGGACTCCCGCAGCGACCTCTACTCGCTGGGCATCACGCTGTACGAACTGCTGACCGGCGGACTGCCTTTCCTGGCCAACGACCCCATGGAGTGGGTGCATTGCCATATCGCGCGGCAGGCCGAGCAACCGGCGGACCGCGAGAGCAGCGTGCCCGGTTTCGTCTCGGCGATCGTGATGAAGCTGATCGCCAAGGCCGCCGAAGACCGCTACCAGACGGCGGCCGGCGCTGAAGCCGACTTCCGCCGCTGCCTGGAGCAATGGCAAGCCGGCGGACGCATCGACGATGCCACTCCCGGCGAGCACGACACGCCGGACCACCTGATGATTCCCGAGGCGCTTTATGGACGCGATCGCGAAATCGCGAAGTTGCTGGGCGCCTTCGATCGTGTTGTCGCGGGCGGGCGTCCTGAACTGGTGCTGGTGTCGGGCTACTCGGGCATCGGCAAGTCCGCGGTCGTCAACGAACTTCACAAATGGCTGGTACCGCCGCGGGGACTGTTCGCATCCGGCAAGTTCGACCAGTACAAGCGCGACATCCCGTACGCGACGCTTGCGCAGGCGTTCTCCGCCCTGATCCGGCCCCTGCTCGGCAAAAGCGAAGACGAGCTGGGCAAGTGGAGGCAAGCGCTGCTTGAGGCACTGGAGCCAAACGGTCTGCTGATGACGGACCTGGTGCCGGAACTCAAGCACATCATCGGTGAGCAGCCGCCGGTCCCGGAGCTTCCGCCACAGGCCGCACAGGGACGGTTCCAGCTGGTGTTCCGGCGGTTCATCGGCGTGTTTGCGCGCCCTGAGCACCCGTTGGCCCTGTTCCTGGACGACCTGCAGTGGCTCGATGCCGCAACGCTCGACCTGATGGAAGACCTGCTGACACAGACGGACTTGCAGAACCTGCTGCTGATCGGCGCCTACCGGGACAACGAAGTCCACGCAAGCCACCCGCTGACCCGCAAGCTCGAGGCGATCCGCCAGGCAGGCGCGTCATTGCAGAACATCGTGCTGGCCCCGCTGAGCCGGGGCGACGTCACCGCATTGCTCGCCGATACGCTGCGCTGCCTTCCGGCGAACGCGGCGCCCTTGGCAAACATGATTCACGAAAAGACCAACGGCAATCCTTTCTTCTCGATCCAGTTCCTGTCGATGCTGGCCGACGAAGGACTGCTGGCGTTCGACTACGCCGACGGGTCCTGGGCCTGGAACCTGGACCGGATCCACGCCAAGGGCTACACCGACAACGTCGTCGACCTGATGGTCGGCAAACTCAATCGACTGCCGTTGCGAACGCAGCAGGCCCTGCAGCAGTTCGCCTGCATGGGCAATACCGCCGAGTTCGCCATGCTGCAGATGGTGTACCAGGAGTCGGCCCAGCAGTTGCACGAGCATCTTTGGGAGGCAGTGCGCAGGGGCCTGGTCTACCGGTCCGATACCGCCTACCGCTTCCTCCACGACCGCGTGCAGGAAGCGGCGTACTCGCTGATTCCCGCGGAGGAACGCGACCTCGCCCACCTGCGCATCGGCAGGTTGCTGGCCGCACATACGCCTGTGGAGCAGCGTGAAGAGGCGGTGTTCGAGATCGTGAACCAGCTCAATCGCGGCTCGCACCTCATCGAGTCCGCAGAGGAACGACAAGGTGTGTCCGCTCTCAACCTCATGGCGGGACGGCGCGCCAAGGCCGCAACCGCCTATGAATCGGCCCTGCGCTACCTGAAGGCGGGAACCTCCCTGCTCCCGCTCGATCCATGGCGCCAGTGCTACGCCCTCGCCTTCGAAAGCGAATACCTCATGGCCGAGTGCGAACTGCTCACCGCCGACATGGTCGCGGCCGAGAATCGCCTGACACAGCTGGCGCAATGCGCCGAGAACCGGCACGACCTGTGCATCGCCACGCGTTCGCGCCTGACGTTGTACACCGCGATCGACCAGGCCGAGCGCGGCGTGGAGGTGTTCCTCGAGTGGCTCGCTCGCGAGGGCACCGTCTGGGCGAAGCACCCGACGCGCGACGACGGACTGCAGGAGTACGAGCGGGTCTGGGTGCTGCTTGCGGGGCGGCCCATTGAAGACCTCGTCGACCTGCCGCTGGTGACTGATCCGGATGTCCTCGACACGGTGGACGTGTTCACCGAGATCGTGACGCCGTCGCTGTTGTTTGACGAGAACCTCGCCACGCTGGTCGTTTGTCGCCTGGTCAACCTGAGCCTGGAGCACGGCGTCTGCGACGGTTCGTGCTTCGCCTTCGTGTGGCTGGCCATGTTCGCGGGCCACCGCTTCAACAATTACCAGGATGGATTCCGCTTCGGCCAGATCGGTTGCGACCTCGTCGAGAAGCGCGGGCTCACGCGTTACCAGGCCAGGACCTTCATGTCGATGGGCTCCAACGTGCTGCCCTGGGCCCGTCACCCGGCCAGTGGCAAGGAACTGGTCCGCCGCGCGTTCGACGTCGCGTATCGAATGGGCGACCTGACATTTGCGGCCTACAGCTGCTGCCAGCTGGTCACGGTGTGCCTGGCCGCCGGGGATCGTCTTGACGAACTGTTGATCGAGTCCGGGAACAGTCTCGAATTCGCCAGGAAATCCGGGTTCGGCCTGGTCGTGGACATTTGCCTGGCACAGTTCGGACTGATCAGGAGTCTGCGCGACACGGGAACGCAGGTCGGCTGCCTCGACCATCCAGGCTACAGCGAGAACGAAGCCGAGCACTATCTGGCCAGCAACCCGAACCTGGCTTTGGCGGAGTTCTACTACTGGACCCGCAAGACACAGGCTCGCGTTCTTTCCGGGGATTACGCCTGTGCGGCCGACGCGTCATTCAACGCCCATCGATTGATCTCCAGCTCGACAGCGATGTTCGAGACGGCGGAGCATCGATTCTATGGCGCGCTGGCCCATGCGCTGGCCTGGCACCATTGCGACTCCGCTGCCGAGCGGCAAGCGCACATCGACGCACTGATGGACCATCATCGTCAGCTTGAGGTGTGGGCGCGCAACAATCCGGCCACCTTCGAGAACCGCTTCGCCCTGGTCGCCGCGGAGCTCGCGCGGATCGAAGGCAGGACGGTGGATGCGCAAGCGCTGTACGAGGCCGCGGTACGTTCGGCGCATCAGTTCGGCTACGACCACAACGAGGCGCTGGCCAACGAGCTGGCAGGACGCTTCTACCTGGCAGCGGGCCTGGACAAGGTCGCCGCCGTCTACCTGCGCGACGCACGTCTGTGCTTCCTGCGTTGGGGCGCCGAGGCAAAAGTCCGCGAACTGGAACAACAGTTCCCGCATCTTCGCCCGGAGGCCACCGTTGCGGTGGGCGGCGGCATGATACTCGCCGAGCACCTGGATCTTGCGACCGTGATGAAGGTGTCCGAAGCGGTTTCCGGTGAGATCGTCCAGGACAAGCTCGTCAGCACGCTCATGCGTGCGGCGATCGAGCACGCCGGCGCCGATCGTGGCCTGCTGCTGCTGGCGCAGGACGACGAGTACCGGATCGAGGCGGAAGGAACGATCCACGGCACGGGCATGGACGTGGACCTGCAGCAACGCAACGCGAGCGGGGCCGACTTGCCCGGGTCGATCCTGCGGTACGTCATCAGGACCCGGGAAGTGGCCCTGCTCGGTGATGCGACGCAGGACAACGCCTTCTCTTCCGACCCTTACCTCCTCGATCAACGTGTCCGCTCGGTGCTCTGCCTGCCGATTCTCAAACAGGGCCGGATGCTGGGCCTTCTGTACCTCGAGAACAGACTCATCCTTGATGCGTTCAATCCCACGCGCCTGGCCATCGTCAAACTGCTGTCCTCGTTGGCAGCGACGTCCCTCGAGAATGCTCGCCTGTACCAGGATCTGGCCGAACGTGAATCCCGGATTCGCCGCCTCGTGGATGCCAACATCATCGGAATATTCATCTGGGACTGGCAGGGGCGAATCATCGAGGCCAACGACGCCTTCCTGCGCATGGTGGGTTATGACCGCGAGGACCTGGTGACGCCGAGTGTGCGCTGGACGGACCTGACACCGCCGGAATGGCGCAAGCGCGACGAGCAGCACTTCATTCCCGAGTTGAAACTGGTGGGCAGTCTGCAGCCGTTCGAGAAGGAGTTCTTCCGCAAGGACGGCAGTCGCGTGCCCGTGCTGATGGGTGTGGCAACGTTCCAGGACGGCGGCAACCAGGGGGTGGCGTTCGTGGTCGACCTGACCGAGCGCAGGCATGCCGCCGATGTGATGCGCGAACTCCAGTTCGAACTGGCGCACGCCAACCGGCTGGCGACCATGGGGCAGCTCGTCGCCACCATTGCCCATGAGGTGAACCAGCCGATCGGTGCGACACGCAACAATGCGCATGCCGCGCTCCGGTTCCTGGCCGGCGATGCTCCGGACCTGGCCGAGGTCAAGGAGGCACTGGAGTGCGTCATCAGCGACACCTATCGGGCCAGCGACATCGTCGGCAGGGTGCGCGAACAGATCAAGAAGGCACCTCCGCGCAAGGAGGACATCGACATCAATGAAGCGCTCGGCGAAGTGGTGGCGCTGGTCCGCGGCGAGCTGACCAAGCATCGCGTGCTGTTGGCCACGGAGCTGGTGCCGGAGCTGCCGCCTGCCTACGCCGACCGGGTCCAGGTGCAGCAGGTGGCGCTGAACCTCATCGTAAACGCCATCGAGGCGATGACCGGCGCCGATCGTGACGTCAGGACGCTATCCATCCAGACCGGCATGAGCACGCCGGGCTTCGTGATGGTCTCCGTGATCGACTCGGGCCCTGGTGTTTCCCCGGAGGGCCGCGAGCGCATCTTCGAGTCGTTCTACACGACCAAGGCCAGCGGAGTCGGGATCGGCTTGTCGATCTGCCGGTCCATCGTCGAAGTGCATGGCGGGCGATTGTGGTGTGAGGCGAATGAACCTCATGGCTCCGTGTTCCGGTTCACCGTGCCGGTGCGTGTCTGACTGCGCTGCAGACGCGCTGAGGGATGACCGTCTAAACCAGAATGTAGATCGGTAAGCCATCGTCCAATAGACGCAACATGCCCGGCGCGGTTCAATCCGATGCGCCTCAAGGAAACGGATCTTCTCTGCAAGCCCCCGCTTGCAGATCGGCGGCGCTTTGTCTGCTGGGCACGCTGCACCTGCACAGGCATGTCCGCTTCGGGCGTTCGCATGGAGCCCATTCCACGACAGCACTGCCCAAGGAGACCGCATGGACAAGATCCTCACCTCAACCCTGTTGGCCAGGCGCAGGTTCTGTGGCGCGGCCGCGACAACACTCGCTGCCGTACCACTGGGCCTGCTCGGCTGCACCGAAAGGAACAACGCCATGAACGAAGTTGCACAAGCACCCAAAGCCAGCGGTTCGACCGACCTTCGTCCGTTCCAGTACAAGGCGACGGAAGCCGAACTGGCTGACCTGCGCCGGCGCATCGAAGCCACGCGATGGCCGGAGCGTGAAACGGTCAAGGACTCCTCGCAAGGCGTTCAGTTGGCGACGATCCAGAAGCTCGCCCAGCACTGGGCGACGAAGTACGACTGGCGCAAGGTCGAGGCAAACATCAATGCCGTTCCCAACTTCATCACCACCATCGATGGGTTGGACATCCATTTCATGCACATCCGATCCAAGCATGAAAATGCGATGCCGTTGCTGCTCGCACACGGGTGGCCCGGGTCCGTCATCGAGCAGATGAAGGTCATCGGCCCACTGACCGATCCGACGGCACATGGCGGCACCGAAGCCGACGCGTTCCACCTGGTGATCCCCTCGATGCCCGGCTACGGCTTCTCCGGCAAACCGACCGCCGCAGGCTGGACGCCGCAGCGCATCGCCGACGCCTACATCACGCTCATGTCGCGGCTGGGCTACAAGAAGTGGGTGGCTGCCGGTGGCGACTGGGGCGCGCTCGTGGTCGAACTGATGGCGTTGAGGACGCCGCCGGGCCTTGCCGGCATCCACACGAACATGGCCAACGTGGTTCCGCCTGAACTCGACAAGGCGCTGTTCCTCGGCGAACCCGTGCCGGCGGATCTCACCGGCGATGAGAAGCAGGCCGCCGACCAGCTGTTCGCGTTCTACCGGCACATCGGCTACGCGGTGCTGATGGGTGACCGGCCGCAGACCTTGACCGGCCTGGCGGATTCGCCTGTCGGCCTGGCGGCTTTCATGATCGATCACGATCCGGTCAGTTACGACATGATCGCGCGCTCGATCAACGGAACGCCGGAGGGCCTGAGCCCGGATGATGTCCTCGACAACGTCACGCTGTTCTGGCTGACCAACACGGCGCTGTCGTCGGCGCGGCTGTACTGGGAGAACAAGAATCCGTTCTTCGCCGTCAAGGGCGTCACCATCCCGGTAGCCGTCAGCGCCTTCCCGGACGAGCTGTTCCAGGCGCCCAGGAGCTGGGCGGAGAAGGCGTATCCGAAGCTGGTGCATTACAACCGGCTTCCCAAGGGTGGGCATTTCGCCGCGTGGGAACAGCCGAAGTTCTACTCGGACGAGCTGCGCGCAGGCTTCAAGACCCTGCGGTAACTGCAACACTCCCCGCGGGCGCCGGCATCGGGCTCGCGGGGACTGGTCGAGGGCAAGCGCATGAACGCCATCGCAGAATCCCGCCCGGCCGGAAGTCGACCCGCAAGTCGACCGTTCCGGTTCCAGGCTACCGAGGCCGAGCTGGCTGATCTGCGCAGGCGCATCGAGGCCACGCGATGGCCGGATCGGGAGACCGATCCGCGCCAGGGCGTGCAACTGGCGACCATGCAGAAACTCGCGCGCTACTGGGCAACCTCGTACGACTGGCGTGCCTTCGAGGACAGACTCAATGCCGTTCCGAACGTCTTAATCGACATCGACGGGATCGATTTCCACGTCGTGCATGCCCGTTCCCGCCACGACGATGCGATGCCGCTGCTACTGGCCCACGGCTGGCCGGGAACATTCATCGAGCGGATGAAGGTCATCGGCCCGTTGACCGATCCCACCTCACACGGCGGCCAGGCATCGGAGGCCTTCCATCTGGTCATCCCGTCGATGCCAGGTTATGGGTTCTCCGCCAGGCCGACGGCACCGGGCTGGGACCCGCCCCGCATCGCCCGCGCGTATGCCGCGCTGATGGAGCGCCTGGGTTACACGAGATGGGTCGCATCGGGAACCGACTGGGGCGCGATCACGGTCGAACTGATGGCGGTGCAGGCGCCGCCCGGCCTGGTCGGCATCCATACCAACATGCCGGGCACCGTCCCACCGGCCATCGACACAGCCCTCTTCCGGGGCGACCGCCTGCCCGGCGGACTGAGCGAAGACGAGCAGCGGGCGTGCACGCAGATTGCCTTTGCTTACCAGCACATCGGCTACGCGCTGATGAATGGCGATCGCCCGCAGACGCTGACCGGCCTGACCGACTCGCCGGTGGGGCTGGCGGCATACCTGATCGATCTGTACCCGCGCAGTTGCGAGATGATCGCGCGCGCCATCGACGGCCACCCTGAAGGACTGACGCCGGACGACGTGCTCGACAGCATCACGTTGTTCTGGCTGACCAGCACGGTCATTTCCGCGGCGCGCTTGTACTGGGAGAACCGCACGCCGTATTTCGGCGTGAAAGGGGTCAGCCTGCCGGTGGCTGTAAGCGTGTTCCCCGACGAGCTGTATGAAGCGCCCCGCAGTTGGGCCGAAGCGGCATTTCCGCAGTTGATCCACTACAACCGCCTGGCCAAGGGCGGTCACTTCCCCTCCTGGGAACAGCCGGAGCTGTTCTGCCAGGAAGTGCGAAGCGGCTTTGCCGCCTTGCGATGATGGGTCGGTCAGGAACGCCCGTTATGCGCCGCTTTCAGCAGATTGGTCCGCAGGGCCACGATTTCCTTCTGCAGCCGCTTGAACTCGGCGGTGGAGATTCCGCACGAGTCGGCCAGATCGGTTGCGAAGGCCTTCTCGCGCAAACGCCTGCCGCCGTTGGTCAGACGCACGCGCACCTGCCGCTCATCGTTGGGATCACGCGTGCGCTCCACGTGGCCCATCGCTTCGAGTTTCTTGAGGATAGGCGTCAGGGTGTTCGACTCCAGGAAGAGCTTTTCGCCAAGGCCGCTGACGGTCTGGCCATCTTCCTCCCAGAGCGCGACGATCGTGACGTACTGCGTGTAGGTCAGACCCAGTTCGTCCAGGAGCGGACGGTATACCTTGCCGAAGGCCAGGTTGGTCGAGTACACCGCGAAGCACAGGAAGTCGGCCAGCTTGGTGGCTTGGGTTCGCTTGCCGGTTTTCATGAGGGTTGTCGTCCTGGTGAATCCAGGCGGCATTATTCAGCGCATGCGAGTAAATCGCAAGCGCTTTAAGAGACTGAATGGACTTGGCGTCGTGCGCCGGGCAGCAAGGCGGCCCCAGCGCCGTTTAGATCCGCCTATTAATACGCATGCGCTTTAATCGCATGCGATGAATGGATCCTGAAGCCCGCCTCCCCTGTCGGTTGACGGCACCGGGCGACATCTCTACATTCCACTCCATCGCATGCGATGTACTCGTATGCGATCAACAACTCCCCCGCACCGCACCGCCCCCACCAGAGTACGCAGACATGAGCAAGATCAATAAGGTTCTCTTCACCGGCAAGACCCACACCACTGTTGGCCGCGCGCCCACCGGCGACGACCACGGCACCGTCAACCTGGCGCTGTCGGTCCCGGGCCAGTCCGAGTACGACCAGAAGTTTGAGGCCGTGGTTGCCCACCCCACCGCAGAACAGCTGTTCGCCGGCGCGTGGTCGGCGTGCTACATCACCGCCATCGGTCTCGTCGCCGCGCAGAAGCGCGTCGCGCTGCCGGCGGACTTGTCGGTCGACATCGAGATCGATCTGGGCCAGGCCGGCGCCGCATGGCTGCTGGAAGCACGCTTCCTGGTTCGCATCCCGGGCCTTGCGCAGGATGTCGCCGAAAAGCTCGCCCATGCCGCCCACGAGATCTGCCCCTACTCGAAGGCCACGCACGGGAACATCGAACTTACCGTCAACGTCGCAACGTCGTAATTGCACCCGCGACCGGTCGCCCCGCCAGGGCGGCCGGTACGCGCCGTCCAGTCTCCCCACACCCACGCGGTTACCCGTATGAACAGCGAACGCACGCCCTACCAACCCATCAGCTGCGAGTTCCATGATCGCCTCGAGGACCTCGCGACAATGCGCAAGCGCACGCGAATCCAGTTCCGGGATGAGCACGGTGCCCAGCAGGACCGCGACGCCGTGATCACCGATGTGTTCGCCCACGACGGCGAAGAGTACGTGACCATCAACACGGGCGAGTCCGTGCGACTCGATCGGCTGGTGGAAGTGGACGGCGCGCGCCTGGCCGACCATGAGGCGTCTGCGGCGTGCCCGATCGCGGAAGGCCTCAGCTGATCATCAACGCCGCTTCAAGCAGCGGCTTGGCCCACTGCGGCGTCCGCTCAAGCGACGCCACATCAGCGGGCCAGGTCAGCCTGCCCGACACCATTTCCGCCACCAGCACCGGATCCGCAATCGCCATGCCCCTCGCGACATCGACGCTGTTGTCGTAGACCTGAAGGTGCGCCAGATGCGGCATCAGCGCGATCAGGTTCTCCAGCGCGGCCGGATAGCGTTCGCGGATCTTCGCCTCGGGTATGTCGTGCCCGCAGACGGCCACGCGCGCCTTCACGCGCGCGATGTGCTGCTCCGGCGATGACAGGCCGCAGAACCACATCAGCACGTCATGCGTCCGGCTGGCTGCGTGGATCCTGGCCGGGACGGTATGGCCACCGAGCGTGGTCTCGAAGGCGAAGTTTGTTCCATGGTCCAGCGCTTCATCCAGCCGACGCATGCCTTCCTGCCAGGCCGCGGCATTGGCCTGCGCCTGGTCGCAACCTGTTTCCGCGATCAGCTCGCGCGCGAAGGTGTCCGGATTGAACCAGGACAGCCCGGCGCGTACGAGCAGGTGGCCGCCGACCGAACTCTTGCCCGCACCGTTCACTCCAGCGAGGACATAGAGAACGGGACGCGACTTCAATGACTCGCCCCGGCCTTGACCTTGCCGCGCAGTTTCGCCGGACCGGTCATCAGTGCGCGCAGGCGATCACCGGCGTCTGCGGACTGCAGCGAGGCCAGGCGTTCGTCGAAGCGGTGGCGCAAATCGTCGAGCGCCGATTCGTTCTTCGATTCCGCCTCGTGCAGGGCGCGGATGATCGCGCCGTACTCCTCGGCCGACAGGATCACCGCTTCGGGTTCGTTGTGGTTGGTCACCACGACCTTGCCCTTGCGGCCGATAGCCTTCATCACGCCGCGCCAGCCGAGTTTCTTGACGTCCGAGGCGGGCGTCCTGGGCAGGTCTTCGATGGCATCGAGCTTGAGGGTCAGGGCCATAGCGTTGCTCCGGCAACTGGACTGGTTCCCAATATACCCCTTTTACCCATTTTGGCCAGAAGCTTGCGACCCGAGCGCTGCCTGACCCGCTTCCGGGGGGCCCCGCCGGCGGCAGGCCAAGCGCCGCTCACGCCGAAAGGCGCCGGGGCAAAACCCCGGCGCCTTCGGATGTTCGGGAATTTCCGCACGGCACCAGGCGCATGCCTGGCGACCACGCCGCCTTACTTGTGCTTCGCGCTCTCGGCGCGATCGACCGCACCGTCGGCGTTGGTGTCCATCGCCGCGAAGTCGCTGTCGGTGAAGACATCGATCTCCTCGATGGTCAGATAGCCGTCCTTGTCGCTGTCGATCTTGTCGAACTTGCTCGGGTCCGGCGCGGACTTCAGCTCGGCACGCGAGAGCTTGCCGTCGCCATCGCCGTTGCCGTCATAGAGCAGCACCAGCTCCTGCACGAAGCCGCCGTACTCGTTGCGGTCGATCTTGCCGTCGTGGTTGGCATCGGCAGCATCGAAGCGCGAGGGTGGCGCGTCGGCCTTGACCTGCGCAAACGCAGGAGTGGCAGCCGCCACGAGAAAGAGGAGGATCAGCTTGGTCATCATGATCGCGACGCCCCGGTTGTCAGCCCACATCCCATTGTCCATTGGATTTCTTGCACGCGGTGCCGGTGGTCTCGTCGACCGACGCGCCACCCACGCTCAGGCCACGGCGGAAGTCGCGGCAAACGCGTCCGTCTGACATCCGTTTGGTGTTGAGGGCGACAAAGTAGCCGGCCTCGTTGGTGCGCGGGTCGGCCCAGGTGATCTTCTGCCCGGAGGCGCCCTGGTTGAGTGCGCGCTGCGCCGCGTCCTTCTCGTACTCGGACTTGGCGTGCTTCTTGTAGATGTGGTCGCCAAGGAATCCACCGGCCACTGCGCCGGCCGCGGTCATCAGTACCCGCCCGGTGCCGCCGCCGAACATGTTGCCGACGAGGCCGCCAACCACCGCGCCTGCCACGACCGAACCGCTCTGCTTCTGGGTCTCGCGGGTCCCAGGATCGGTGGCGCAGCCGGTGACGAACACTACCAGTGCCAAAACGATGCCGTACTTCATCGCCGCCCTCCTCCCTGGAACATGCCGCCAACGTGGCGCCTGTATAGCGCGATTGTCCTGAGAGGCCGTGAATTAGCCGTGATCCTCGCCACCCGCGCCACGTCGTCACAAGACCATTGCACCCACTCTGCTGCTATCGCCGGCAAGCGCGCAGCGGTGGTCCGTCAGGTCCTCGAACCCGACGGGGCGCGGACAGCGCGGACGGGCATGTGGGACCCGGCTTCGCCAAGTCGACTTCAGGGTAGGAACCATGACTGCGAACGACCTCGCCGCTGCGGACGAACGCCTGCCCGCCCTCGTCGTCGCCGGCGCGCGGCAGTTCACCTTCGCCGCCGTCGTGGCGTCGCTGGTGCTGGTCTCTGCCTGCGGCAAGGACGAACCGCCGCCCCCGCCTGCCGTGCCGGTCAAGGTCATGACCGTGCTGCAGCAGGACACCCCACTTTTTGAGGAGTTCATCGGCGAGGTCAGCGGCTCGCGCGAGGTGTCGCTGCGCGCGCAGATCACCGGCGTGCTGATGGCCAAGAACTTCACCGACGGCACGCTGGTCACCGAAGGCCAGAAGCTCTTCAGCATCGATCCGCGCGAGCCCCTCGCGCAGCAGGCCAACGCCCGCGCCGGGGTGGCGGCCGCCCGCGCCGACCTCGCCCGCGCGCGCCAGGACGTCGACCGCTACGGGCCGCTGGTGAAAGAGAACGCGATCTCCAAGCAGATCTACGACAACGCCGTAGCCGGGATGCAGGCGGCGCAGGCCCAGGTCGCGGCCAACCAGGCCGTGCTCGACCAGGCCTCGCTCGGCGTGGAGTACGCCACGGTGACCGCGCCGCTGACCGGCCGGATCGGCGCGGCACAGGTGTTTCCCGGCGACCTGATCACGGCAGGCACCACGGTGCTCGCTGAATTGTCCGAAGACGACCCGGTGTGGGTCTACTTCAGCATCAGCGAAGCCAAACTGCTCGATTACGAACGACGTTACCAGGGCAGCACGCCGGGTATGGACGACCCGATACGGCAGGTCAGGCTGACGCTGACCGATGGCACGCAATACAAGATGCCCGGCCAGATCATCTTCGCCGACCGTGCGCTCGATGCGCGTACCGGAACCTATCGCCTGCGCGCCGAGTTCCCCAATCCGCAGCATCAGTTGTACCCGGGCCTGTTCGCCCGCATCCAGGTGCGCGCCGACCAGCGCAAGGGCGCGCTGCTGGTGCCCGATCGCGCGGTGGTGCAGACGCTGGGCAAGTACTTCGTCACCACCGTCGGCGCCGACGGCAAGGCGCAGCAGGTGCCGGTCACGCCCGGTCCGCGCTACGGCGGCCTGTGGGTCATCGACAAGGGCCTCAAGCCCGGCGACAACGTGGTGGTGGAAGGTGTGCAGAAGGCGCGTCCGGGTGTGCCGCTGAAGGTGACGAAGGTGACGTACGAGCAGCTCCAGGCGCCGGCGCCCGAGGCGCCGCCGCCCGGCGGCGCGACCAAGGGCTAGGGGGCGTAAACCATGGCGCGCTTTTTCATCGACCGCCCCGTCTTCGCGATCGTCATCTCGCTGTTCCTGGTGCTGGCCGGCACGCTGGTGATGATCGGCCTGCCGATCTCGCAGTTCCCCGATATCGCCCTGCCCAACGTCAAGGTCACCACGCTGTATCCGGGTGCGAGCGCCGACGTGGTCGAGGACGCGGTCACCGCGCCGCTGGATACGCAGATCAACGGCGTCACCGACATGAAGTACATCAAGTCGGTGTCCGGCGACGACGGCTCAACCTCCATTTCGGTCACCTTCGACCTCGAACGCGATGTCGACATCGCCTCGGTGGAAACCCAGAACCGCGTCGCCCAGGTGCAGCCGCGCCTGCCCAGCGAGGTCAACGACATCGGCGTGACGGTGGCCAAGAGCTCGCCCGACATCCTGATGTTCCTGTCGTTCTATTCGCCCAAGGGCAGCTACGACCAGCTGTTCCTCAACAACTATCTCTTCAACTACATCCTCGACACGCTCAAGCGGGTCAAGGGCGTGGGCGAGGCCAAGGTCTACGGCTCCGAATTCGGCATGCGCCTGTGGCTGCGCCCGGACAAGATGGCCAGCCTGGGCCTGACCACCACCGACGTGGTGTCGGCGATCCAGGAACAGAACAAGCAGGCCGCGGCCGGCCAGGTCGGCCAGCCGCCGGCCGATTCGCCCAGCGGCTTCCAGTACTCGCTGCGACTGCAGGGACGACTGGTCGAGCAATCCGAGTTCGAGGACATCATCCTGCGCGCCAACCCGGATGGCTCGTATATCCGCGTGCGCGACGTCGCCAGGGTCGAGCTGGGCGCCAAGGACTACAGCACCGTGGCCAAGTTCAACGGCCAGCCGGCGGCGGCGATGAGCATCGCCCTGGCGCCGGGCGCGAACGCGCTGGAAACCGCCGAGCTGATCAATGCCGAGGTGGAGCGGCTGGCGAAGAGCTTCCCCGCCGACCTGGACTATGACATCACCTACGACACGTCCCTCTTCGTGGTCGCCTCGATCGAGGAGGTCGTGCACACCTTCGTCGAGGCGCTCATCCTGGTGCTGATCGTGGTGTTCCTGTTCCTGCAGAGCTGGCGGGCGACCCTCATCCCGATGCTGGCCGTGCCGGTGTCGCTGATCGCCACGTTCATCGCTTACCAGTTCCTCGGTTTCTCGATCAACACGCTGTCGCTGTTCGGCATGGTGCTGGCGATCGGCATCGTGGTGGACGACGCGATCGTGGTGGTCGAGGCGGTCGAGCACATCATGGAGCACGACAAACTGCCGCCGAAGGAAGCCACGCGCAAGGCCATGGACGAGGTCTCCGGACCGGTCGTGGCGATCGCACTGGTGCTGTCGGCGGTGTTCATCCCGATGGCGTTCGTGCCGGGCGTGACGGGCCAGTTGTACAAGCAGTTCGCCTTGACGGTGGCGGTGTCGACCATGTTCTCGGCGCTGGTCGCGCTGACCCTGACGCCGGCGCTTTGCACGCTGCTGCTCAAGCCCAAGCAGCCCGGACCGCCGAAGGGTTTGCTGGGCCGGTTCTTTGCCCGTTTCAACCACTATTTCGAACGCCTCACGTTCCACTACACCGGCGTGGCCAAGCGCGGCACGGGTGCGCTGCGCCATATCGTCGTGATCATGGTGGTGCTGCTGGTGGGGCTGTTCCTGCTGTTCCGCATCACTCCGACCGGTTTTGTGCCGGACGAGGATGTCGGTGCGTTCTTCATGCAGGCGATCCTGCCCGATGCGTCCTCCACCAAGCGCACCGATCACGTCGTCGAGGAACTCAACAGCAAGCTGCGGACATTGGACGGCGTCGACGCGGTGCTGGGCATCACCGGCTACGACATCATCTCCGGCACCGCCGCGCCCAATGCGGCGATGATGGTGATCAAGCTCAAGCCCTGGGAAGACCGCAAGAAGAAGGAGCAGCAGGTCAATGCGCTGATCCAGAAGGCCATGGGCATCGGCGCGCAGACGCCCGAGTCGGTGGCGATCGCGTTCAACCCGCCTGCCCTGCCCGGCTTCGGCACGGTGTCGGGTTTCTCGATGATGCTGCAGGCGCGCGACGGCCAGACCGCGGAGGAACTGGCGGAGATGTCGGCGCAGTTCATCCAGGCCGCGCAGAAACGGCCGGAGATTGGCCGCATCACCACCACCTACTCGGCCTCCACGCCCAACTACCGCATCACCGTGGACCGGGAAAAGATCAAGAAGCTCGGCATCCCGATCTCCGACGTATTCGGCACGCTGCAGGTGTTCCTGGGCAGCCTGCAGGTCAATGACTTCACGCGCTTTGGCAAGAACTACCGCGTCTCGCTGCAGGCCGACGCGGAGTTCCGCCGCGACATTTCCACCTTGTCGAAGTTGTTCGTGCGCAACGGCAACGGCGAGATGGTGCCGCTCGATACGGTGGTGACCGCCACGCCCGGCATCGGCCCGCGCTTCACCATGCGCTACAACCTGTACCGCAGCGCCGAGATGACCGGTTCGCCGGCGCCCGGATACAGCTCCGGCGATGCATTGCAGGCACTGCGCGAAGTCGCCGCCGAGGTGCTGCCGGCCGGTTACGGCTACGAGTGGTCCGGGCAGACCGCCGAGGAAGTGGAGGCCGGCAATGCGGCGGCGATGGTGATGGCGCTGTCGGTGGTCGTGGTGTTCCTGTTCCTGGCCGCGTTGTACGAAAGCTGGGCGGTGCCGTTCGCGGTGCTGCTGGCCACGCCGTTCGGCGTGCTCGGCGCGCTGATCGCGATCCTCATCGCCCACCTGGACTTCAACGTCTACGGGCAGATCGGCCTGGTCACCCTGATCGGCCTGGCGGCCAAGAACGCGATCCTCATCGTCGAGTTCGCAAAGCTCTATCGCGAAGGCGGAATGTCGATCCACGAGGCCGCGTTGACGGCGGCCAAGCTGCGCCTGCGCCCGATCCTGATGACCTCGTTCGCCTTCATTCTCGGCGTGGTGCCGCTGGTGCTGGCCAGTGGCGCCGGCGCGGCTTCGAAGTTCTCGGTGGGCACGGTGGTGTTCGGCGGCATGCTCACCGCCACACTGCTGGCGGTGCTGGTGGTGCCGGCGCTCTACGTGCTGATCCAGAGCCTGGCCGAGCGCTTCGGTGGACCGCCGAAGTTCAAGACGACGGCAGCGACGCCGCAAGCGCCGCCGGAGGGAGGAGCGCACTGATGCGTGCCACCGCCCTGCTCATCGGCCTGACGGTCGCGCTCACTGGCTGCATGCTGGGCCCGAACTACTCGCGGCCGGATCTCGACCTGCCGGTGCAGTACCGTGCGCCGCTGACCCAGGCAGAAGCGCGCTCCATCGCCGACGTTGCCTGGTTCGACCTGTTCCGCGATCCGCAACTGTCGGCGTTGATCCGCGAGGCCATCGACAACAACCTGGACCTGCGCCAGGCCCTGTCGCGGGTCGAACAGGCCCGCGCCAACGCCAAGTTCGCGCGCGGCTCGCTCGGACCCGACATCCGCGGCACGCTGAGCAGCACTCCCTCCCCCGGCAGCGGCGACAACGACACGGTCTACTCCGCCGGCCTGTCGCTGGTCTGGGAAATCGACCTGTTCGGCAAGCTGCGCCGCGGCAGTGAGGCGGCCCGCGCCAACCTGCTGGCGACCGAGGATGCGGCACGCGGCGTGATGGCGACCCTGGTCACCCAGGTCGCCGCCACATGGCTGTCGCTGCGCGAACTCGATGAGGAGCGGGCGATCATCGAGCGCACCATCACCAGCCAGGAAGAATCCCTGCACCTGATCCGCGCACAGATGCGCAGCGGTGTGGCGTCCGGCGCCGAGGAACAGCAGGCGATCGCGCAACTGGCGACGACGCGGGCGCAGCTGCCCTCCACCGAGCAGCAGATCCTCGCCACCGAGAACCAGCTGGCGCAACTGCTGGGCCGCTACCCGCAACCGATCGATCGCGGCAGCCCGATGGCCAACGGCGGCATGCCCGATTCGCCCGACATTCCCACCGGCCTGCCGACCGAGCTGCTCGAGCGCCGGCCCGACGTGCGCCTGGCCGAGAACCAGCTGCATGCGGCCACCGCGCGCGTCGGCGTCGCCGTGGCCAATCGGTTCCCCTTCCCGACCATCGGCCTGAGTGCGCTGTTCGGCCGCAATGCGGTCGACCTGAGCGACCTGGGTTCGAGCAACCGCTCGCTGAGCGTGAACTCCTGGGGCCCGTTCGTCGACCTGCCGATCATCGACTTCGGCCGCGCCGGCGCCAATGTCGACCTCGCCCGCGCGCAGACCGACGAGGCCACGCATACCTACCGCCAGACCGTGCTGCAGGCACTGGTGGAAGTCTCCAGCAACATCAGTTCCTACGAGAAGTCGGCCAGCATCATCAGCGCCAACGAGGAAAGCACAGCGGCCAATCGCGAGAACCTGCGGCTGCAGCGGCTGCGCTACAAAGCCGGCGTCAGCAGCTACCTGGAAGTGCTCGATGCCGAGCGGCAGCTGCTCAGTTCCGAGCTCAACCTGTCCCGCGCCCGGCTGTCGCGGCTGACCTCCTACATCGATGTCTACCGCGCCCTGGGCGGCGGCTGGTCGGACGAGGAGTTGTTGCGGGTCGCGCAGTAGCCAGGCGCCCAAACGCCCCCCAAAACGCCCCGCAGTGCCGTTACCATCTGCCCATGCGCATACCGCCCTGGTTCCTCGGATCCGTCCTCCTTCTCGCGGGTTGCGCGGCCGGGAGCCACTCGATGCAGCACGCGCCGAAGGACACGTTGCAAGGGCAGGTCGACGCGCTGATGCGCGACTATGACGGGCACGTGCCCGGAGCGTCGGTATTGATCCTGCGCGACGGCAAGCCGCTGCTGCGTCGCAGTTACGGCATGGCCGAGCTCGAATCGGGCGCCGCATCGTCGCCGACCACCAACTACCGCCTGGCGTCGGTGAGCAAGCAGTTCACCGCGACATCGATCCTCCTGCTCGCCGAAGACGGCCGCCTGCGCCTGGAAGACCCCGTGCGCGGCTGGCTGCCCACGCTGCCCGATGCCGCCGACAAGGTGACCATCCGCCACCTGCTGACCCACACCGGCGGCCTGATCGACTACGAGGACGTGATGGACCCGGCCAGCACCGTGCAGGTGCACGACGCAGACGTGCTGCGCCTGCTCGAATCGCAGGACCGTGCCTATTTCGCGCCAGGCAGCGACTACCGCTACAGCAACAGCGGCTACGCGCTGCTGTCCCTGATCGTCGAGCGGGCGTCGGGGCAGCGCTACGCGCAGTTCCTGCACGACCGCATCTTCCAGCCATTGGGCATGGACCATACCGTGGCCCACGAGTCCGGAATCTCCGAAGTCGCCCATCGCGCCTACGGCTACACTTTCGACCAGGGCCGCTGGCTGCGTACCGACCAGAGCACCACCAGCGCGGTGCTGGGCGACGGTGGCATCTATTCCTCGATCGACGATCTGGCCAGGTGGGACGCCGCGCTCTACGACCAGCGCCTGCTGCGCAGCCAGTCGCTGCAGGAGGCGTTCACGCCGGCCACGCATACCGACGATCCCACGGTCGAGTATGGCTACGGCTGGCGCATCACCGGCGAGACGCTATGGCATTCGGGCGAGACCATCGGCTTCCGCAATGTCATCGTGCGTTTTCCGCAGCGGCACCTGACCGTGGTGGTGCTGACCAACCGCAATGATCCGGAGCCTTATGGGCTGGCCAAGCAGATCGCGGGATTGGCGCTGGGGATCTGATCAGCGGATCGGGACGTCGAAGAACACATTCGGCGCCGGTTCCGGGTTCAGGGTGAAGTGCCACCACTCCATCGGGTAGTTGCGGAAACCGCCGCGCTCCATCGCCGCACGCAGGCGTTGCCGGTTGTCGCGTTGGCGCGCATCGACCTGGGGTGAATCGGTGTTGGCCCGCGTGTCGAAGAAGTCGAATGGCGCGCCCATGTCCAGGGGCACGCAGGCGCCGCCGTCACTGCCGCATTGCAACAGGGTCAGATCGAGCGTTGCACCGCGGCTGTGGCCGGAGGTCGGCGAAATGTAGTCGCCCAGCAGCTGCCGCTTGTCGAGCCGCGGGTAGTACTCCGGCTTGGTGCGCTGGTCGTCGAGGTCGCCTGCCCAGGCGACGAAGTTCCGCACCGCCCGCGCCGGCCGGTAGCAGTCGAACAGGCGCAGGCGCATGCCTTGCTGGCGCAAGCCGAGCTCGACCTTCTGCAACGCCTTTGCCGCGTCGGCAAGCAGATAGCACCGCGCCGCGCCATAACCGTCGACGGTGGCGCCGGTGAAGTTGTTGCTGCCCGCATAGCGCATGTCCAGATCGAGATCAGGGACAAGACTGCGGATGTCGACCAGGCCTGCGGCTTCGGGCGTGGTGGCGCTGGAGACCGGCATCGACGGCGGGGTCGACGCGCATGCGGCGACGGCAAGGACGGCAACGAGCAGCGCGCAACGCTTCATACAATCCTCCCCCGCCACGTCCCGGCCTCAATCGCAGCCACGCTCCCGCGCAAACGCCAGGTCTTCATAGTCATAGCTGAAATCCGCCTGCGGATCGACCTTGGCCAGCCGCATCTGCGTGGCATCAGGAAAGTCCAGCCACGCCTCGGCATCGACGCTGTCGTCATCCCAGTTGACCAGCAAGCGCTTGCCGGCACGCTGGACGATGCCGGTCAGCATCGGCGACTTCTGCGCGCGCAGGCGCACCGCATCGCCGTCGCGACACAGCGATACCTCGCCGAACCACGGGTCGCGATAGACACCCAGTCGCGACGACAGCTCGTTCGCCTTGACTGCATGCCGCTTCGACGTATCCGGTGCCTTGTCGGTTGCCGGGCGGGCCGCGTCTTCCTGGTCCAGCAGGCCGGCGTAGTGGGCAACGGTCAGCGCCGGATCCGGATGCGTGTAGCGCTTGACCAGCACTTGCCCGAGCACCGTGCGCGCCTGCTCGCCTTCGCCGTTGATCAGGATGACGAAGCCCGCGCCCTTGTCGGGCAACAGCGTCACCATCGAATACATGCCCATCAGCGTGCCGGTGTGCGAGACCTTGAACGTGCCATCGACATCGGCCAGGCGCCAGCCGTAGCCGTAGGCGGAGAAATGGCTGTTGTCCCAGTCGCGCATGCGCCGCGACAACGGCATCGGCATCTGCGGCGCCCACAGCGCTTCGCGCTGCTCGCGAGAGATCCAGCTGGCGTTGGGACCGGACGGCTTCAGCCAGGCGCCGGCCCAGGTCAGCATGTCGTCGAGGCTGCAGCGGATGCCGCCGGCCGGGTCCATGGTGGTGGCCGCGATCGCATCGCCATCGCTGCGCACCGGGATGTTGCGCTCGCCCTGGCGCATGTGCGGCTGGGCAACATTGCCGACGACGTCGCGGCGCCACGCGCCGACCTGGCAGCGCCGCATCCCCAGCGGCTCGAAGACCTCGCGGCGCACCAGTTGCTCGTACGGTGCGCCGCCCGCGGCCGCGGCAACTTCGCCGGCGACGATGTACATCAGGTTGTCGTAGTCGTAGCCGGCGCGGAAGCCGCGCTGCGGCTTGAGATACCCCAGGCCGTGGATGATGTCGGCACGGGTGAAGTTGTTGGGTTCCGGCCACAGCATCAGGTCGCCGGCACCGGCGCGCAGGCCGCTGTTGTGGATCAGCAGGTCGCGCACCTGCATCTCGCGGCCGACCCAGGGGTCGTACATGCGGAAGTCCGGCAGCCAGCGCACCACCGGGTCGTTCCAGTGCAGTTTGCCGGCATCGACCAGGCGCGCCAGCGTGGCGGTCGTCATCGACTTGGTGTTGGAGGCGATCTTGAACAGCGTGGCCGAATCGATCTTCTGGCCTTCGCCTTCGACCAGTTCGCCGGCCGTGCGCGCGTAGACGACCTTGCCGTCCTCGACGATGCCCAGCGCCAGGCCCGGCAATCGGTAGCGCGACATCACCTGGTCGAAGACGGCATCCACTTCCGCCTTGGCCGTACTTTTATCTGCTGCCCGTGCCGACGGCACCACTGCAAGCAGCAACGCGGCCACCAGAGCAACCGGCGCGCATCGCAACAGCATCGTGTCAGGCTTCATTCCACACCTTGGGCAGTTGTTCGCCGGCCATCATCTCGGCCATGGTCTGGCGCCGCCGGATCACCGAGTAGCGGCCGTCGTCGAGTAGCACTTCGGCGGCAAGCGGTCGCGAGTTGTAGGTCGAGGCCATCGATGCACCGTACGCGCCCGTGCCGCCAATCGACAACAGGTCGCCGGCCTGGCACCGGGCCATCTCGCGGTCGCGGGCAAAGGTGTCGCCCGTCTCGCACACCGGCCCGACGACGTCGTAACGGGTCATCTCGCGCGAATCGCGATGCAACGGAGCGATCTCGTGCCAGGCCTCGTAGAGCGATGGGCGCATCAGGTCGTTCATTGCCGCATCGACCACCAGGAAGCTGCGGTCCACGCCAGGCTTGACCCGGATCACGCGCGTCAGCAGCACGCCGGCCTCGGCCACCAGGTAGCGGCCCGGTTCCAGCACCAGCGTGCCCTGGAATCGGGCGAACACCTCCCGCACCAGCGCGGCATAGTCCGCCGCCGCCACAGGATGGTCGTGACCTTGCCGATAGCACACGCCCAGACCGCCGCCGATGTCGACGCTGGTGATGACGTGCCCGTCCGCTTCCAGCTCCTGGCGGAATGCCTCCACGCGCCGCAGCGCCTCGGCAAACGGCCCCAGGCTCAGGATCTGCGAACCGATATGCGCATGCAGGCCGTCCAGGCGCACGTTGCTCAGCTTGCCTGCATTGGCGAACCAGCGACGGGCCTCGTCGATGGAGACGCCGAACTTGTTCTCCGACTTGCCCGTGGAGATCTTCTCGTGGGTGCCGGCGTCCACATCGGGGTTGATGCGGGCCGCGGCGCGCGCGCAGACGCCATGCAACTGCGCGACCTGCTGCAACAGGCGCAGTTCATCGAGCGACTCGACATTGAAGCGCCAGACCCCGACCGCCAGGGCCGCGGCGATCTCCTCGGCGGTCTTTCCGACCCCGGAGAAGACGATGTGCTCGGCCGGGATACCGGCTGCGAGACTGCGATGAAGCTCGCCCAGCGACACTATGTCGGCACCGACGCCGTGGTTGGCCATCAACTGCAGGATGGCGATGTTGGAATTGGCCTTGACCGCGTAGCAGATGCGGTGGTCGAGCCCGTGGAAGGCCGACTGCAGCGCGCTGATGCGCTGCCGGATTGCGTTGGCGGAGTACGCGTGGAACGGGGTGGGCAACTGCGCGGCCAGGGCGTGCAGGTCGACGCCGTCGAATACCAGTGAAACCGCACTTGCGGCGTCGCCCGCCCCTTCCGCCGGGCGCGTGGAACGCACCGTCTGCGACGCCTTTGCACTGACCGCCATGCTGCTTCCTCGAACAAAAAGAAGGGCGGCCCGCATGCAGCGGGCCGCCCTGGAGGGCCCTCAGAAATTGACGGACACGGTCAGCTGGCCATAGCGCGGCGCCTGGAAGCCCTGACCCACGCCGAAGAACTCGTTGAGCTCGGGCTGGGTCGGCGTCGCCATGCCGACGCTTGGCTGCAGGTCCTGGTCCACACGGATGGTCTTCTGTTGGTTGAACAGGTTGAACACCGCGAACTTGATGCGCATGTTGGCCTGGCCGAACGACCGCAGGTAGCTTACGCTCGCGCCAACCTCATACGTCCACGGCATCTCGCCGTAGCCGCCACGCGGCGAGTGCACGTACACCGGCGTGTCGCTGTCGCACTGGGCCGTGCAGATGTAGTAGCTGTGGTAGTTGGTCTGGTCGAACGGGTTGCCGGTGCCGAAGCCGGTGATCGGGCCGCCGGAGCTGGCATCGAGGGTGGCGCCGACCTGCCAGTTGTCATTGAAGGCGTAGGTGCCGCGGGCCTTGATCTGATGACGACGGTCGTTCGCCAGCGGGCCGTAGCCGTTGTAGTTCACCCACGGATCGTCGAAGTTCTCGGTGCGGCCGGTGTCGGAGAAGTTGGTGTCGGAGTTGACCGGGCCTTCGGCGTTGCCCTCGCTCTTGGACCAGGTGTAGGACAGGTTCATCTCCCACTTGTCGTCCCAGGCGCGATCGAGCTGGAACTCCAGGGCCTTGTAGGTGCGCTTGGGCTTCACCCAGCCGCGCTGGCCGACGTAATTGCCATCGGCGTCGTACAGCGCCCAGCCTTCCTTCGCGGTATCGACCGTGACCCAGCCCGGGGTGCCGGCACAGTCGGTGTCGCCCCAGACGGTGACCTTCTCGCCCGGATTGGCCATGACCCAGCCGATGTAGCCGTCTTCGCCGCACTGGCCGGTGGCGCTGATCTCCATGTCGTCGATCGCGTTGGTCAGCTTGCGGTAGATGCCGCGCACGCCCCACGACCACTTCTCATCGAGCATCTGCTGGAAGCCCAGGATCGCCTCGTCCTGGTAGACCGAGTCTAGGTTGCGGTCGACTTCCGCGCGCAGGTCGCCGACGGTGCCGTCGCCCTGCGAGACATCGACCGGACCGATCTGCGGGCCGAGGTTCGGCACGGCGTACTCAAGACCATTGAGGTCGCGGATGTCCCAGCCGTTGAACGCGTAGTACGTGCGCTGGTCGAGCAGGCCACCGGCCTGCTTGATGTTGATCACGTTCGCCACCGGCAGGAAGTAGCGGCCGACGTTGCCGAACAGCTTCATCGTCGAGTCGCCGTTGATGTCCCAAGCGAAGCCCAGGCGCGGCGCCCACATGTCCTTCATCTCGATGTAGGTCTTGCCGTCGCCGTCCTTGTTGTCGAAGGCTTCGTTGCGGATGCCAAGATTCAACAGGAAGGTGTCGGTGATCGACCAGTTGTCCTCGAGGTAGAACGCCGAATTGGTGCTCTCGAAAGTGCCGGCGATCTCGTTGCGGCGCGCGCGGACGTAGCCGTTGTAGCCAGGCGGCACGACGCCGCCACCCGGGTTAGGGGTCGCTGTGCCCGGAGCGCCACGGTAGACGTTGTAGAAGATCGCGCCGGGGCCTGCGTAGTACTGCTTGTGGTCGGAGGTATTGACCTCGTGGTCGATACCGAACTTCAGCAGGTGGTCGCCCAGTGCCCACTCGAAATCGACACGGGCCTGTTCGCGCACGTCATCGCGGTTGAATACCGTGGAGTTGGTGCTGCAGCCCAGCTGCTCGCCGCCTGCGGGGCCCGGGAACGCGCTCTCCTTCTGGACGCGGTTGCATTCCAGGTCGAGCAGCGAGCGGGTGAAGGCCTGGCGGTGGTTCTCGCCGTACATCGCCTTCATCGAGAAGTCCGAGGTGAAGTTCGACGTCCACGACAGCGCCCAGTTGTCACCGCCGGTGTCGGTGTATATCTCGTTCTGCTTGTCGCCGACTTCCTTGCTGTCGTAGTCGTAGCTGTAGACGCTGCCGACGCCCGCGTTCTTGTTGGAGAACGCCATCAGGCTGAGGATGTTGTTGTCGGTAATGTACCAGTCGAGCGTGCCACCCCAGAAACCGTCGCTGTTGTTGTTCTTGGTGATGGACGTGCCGAGGTCGTCGGTGTTGGTCGGCTCGAAGTCACGCAGCTCGTACAGGCCGTAGAAGAACAGCTTGTCCTTGATCAGCGCGCCGGACGCCCAGACGTCCATCGTGCTGCTGGAGTAGTCGTCCTGGCTGAAGGTCAGGTAGCGCTCGCCATTGTGGTAGCGGTCGTTGGCCTGCGACTGCCAGGCACGCGGCTCGAACACCACCTCGGCGCCGGCCTGGAAGTCGTTCGTGCCCGAGCGCGCGACGGTATTGATGACGCCGCCGGTGGTACGGCCGAACTCGACCGAGTAACCGCCGGTCTTGACCTGGAATTCCTTGTAGAACTTGAACGGCGCTTCCGAGAAACCGTTGCGGTTGTAGAAGTCGGTGACGTTGAGGCCGTTGATGTAGAACGAGTTCTCGGCGACAGACGAACCGCCAAAGGAAATACCGCCAAACGACGACTCACCCTTGGTCACGCCGGGCGCGAGCAGGGCCACCGAGGCGAGGTTGCGATCGACCGGCAGGCGGCTCACGTCTTCGGCCGTCAGCGTCATCGCCGACTCGGTCGAGGTCACGTCGACCAGCGGCACCACACGCGAACCGACGACCTGCACCGAGGCGAGGTTGACAGCACCGTCGCTGCCCAGGTTGATGTTGGTCGAGCTGCCCATCGACACGGCGACGGCGAGCGGCTGGCCAATGGCCTGGCCATCGCGCATCACCTGCAAGGTGTAATTGCCGATCGGCAGCTGGGCGATGCGGTAGTTGCCCTTGGCGTCGGCAGTCGTCGAGCGCGACAGCCCGGTCTCGGTGTTGGTGACCGTGATCTGGTCGCCCTGGGTGGCATTACCCGTCACTGCACCACTGACGGTCTGTGCCGAAGCCAGCATTGGCACCATCGACGCGATGCATGCTCCCAACGCGATGCCAAGCGTTGCCCTACGAAGTGCCTTGCCGTTCATCCCTCATCTCCCCTGCTGGATAATTTCTGTTTGACAGCCGGTTGTCTGACAGCCGGCCGCTCGAAGGTGGTTGCTTGAAGCGGATGCTGGTACCGGCTAGCGATTGCCCATTGCGGTTGCCAGCACCTTCGCCTCGAACTGGTAGTCCCACTGGTCGAAGTAGAGGTTTCCCCCTTGCCACTCCACTTCGCCACGTTGTGAGTCCACGGTTTCCGATCGGAAATGCTGTTTGCGCGGCACCAGCTGCGTGCCGTAGTCGTCGTTGAATGCAATGCGGTAGGCGTCGAGCCCGCCGAAGTAGAACCATTCGACGCCCGGATCCTTCGCGCCGGCGAACTGGCCGGTGGTGACATCCATGGGCACCCAGCCATAGGGCGCCAGGTACATGAAACCCCAGTCGTGCAGGTTGTCGTACTTGCCATCGGAATAGACCATGCCCGACTGCCAGCGCGCCGGAATGCCGTTGAGGCGCAGCAGCGTTATCAGCAGCAGTGTCTGCTGGCCGCAGTCGGCGTGGCCGGCGTGCAGTGCGTAGTGGCTGATGTTGCTGATGGTGGAGTACTCGCGCGCGCCGCCCCACGGAATGCGGTCAACGGCCTGATAAAGCTTTTGCGCGATCCGGTACGGGTTCTTCTCGTCGCCCACCACCTGCTTGGAGAAGGCGCGGATGTCGTCGCTGAAGACGATGTGCGGCGGGTGCTCGCCCAGGTAGGGCGCAAGCTCGGCGCTGTTGCCGGCGGGCACCACCTTGGACGGGTCGATCTGGTGGACCTGGCCGAAGATGGTCAGCTCGTAGGTGACCGAGAACTTCGTCGGCGTCTTCGCGACGGCCGGCTGTTCCATGTAGACGGTGCGCTGCAGCGTCGATTCCGGCGCGGTCTCATGCTTGGCCGGCGCGCTCGAGATCAGCGTGATGTCTTCCTGCTGGCCGGGAATGGCCCGCGGGAACGGAATCCACGCGCGCACCGCCTTGCCGGCCGGAACCGCGTCGGCATTGACGATGATCGACTGGGTGACGCGCACCCGGCGCGGGGCGACGCTGCTCTTGCCGGTCGCGCGGGCCTGCGCCAGTGCTTCGTCGTGATAGGCGTTGGCCGATTCCATCGGGCCGTCGTTGCGCGTGGCCGGCGTCGCACGCCGTGCCGTTGCCTGCGGGCTGACGCGGAACAGATTTGAGACCGAGCGGCTGAAATAGTACGGCACACCGTCGATGACCATGTGCTCGAGCTGGTTCGAGGCTTTCCAGCCGTCGAACTCGGCATCGGTCATGTCCGGGATCAGTTCGCGCAGCCTGGCCTTGGCCTCCGGTTCGGTGATCGGGAAGTCCAGGCGTATGCGGCGCATGCGCTCACGCTGGAATTCCAGGGCCGTGCGCGTTTCAGGAGCCAGGCCGGACTGGGCCAGGGCGCCGTCGATGCCAGCGTTGGCCTCTTTGAATTGACCGGCGTCGATCTGCGCGGCGACCTCGTCCACAGTTTCGCCGGCGCGGCCGGCCAGGGCCGCCGAGGTCATCAGTGACAGGCACAGAACCGACATCGCCAGCGCACGCAGTGTGCGTGACCGACCGGTACTCGATACAAGCGAAGGCAAAGGACTATCCACGTCGCGATCGACCCGCTGGGTGCCGTTTCACGACTGTGTAACATGAGTGGAGTACCCGGTCAATAATTTATTCTTGACTAAAACCAGAAATGAAGTATGTATTCTGACCCGGTCGGCCACCGCCTTCCTTCCGGTGGCCCAGAGGGGACGCAATGATCGAGACGGTGTGGCCTTATGCCGCGGTTTTGCTGGTGTCGGCGGGCCTGTTTCCGTCCCTGGAGAAGCGCTATGGGTGGCGGCTGTTCTCAGTCCTGCCGCCGATCGTGCTGACATATCTGTTCGTGACCGCCCTGGCGGTCGCCGGGCTGTGGCAGGCCACGCCCGAGATCACCACGGCGCAGCGCTCCCTGACCGGGCAATTGCTGCCTTCCCTGCTCTTCCTGCTGATGGTCGGCTGCGACCTGCGCGCGATCGTGAAGCTGGGGCCGCGCATGCTTGCCGTGTTCGCCTGCGCGATGTTGAGCATCCTGGCCGCGATAGTCATCGCCTACCTGATCTTCCGTAACGCCCTGCCCGCCGATGGCTGGAAGATGCTGGCGGCACTGAGCGCCACCTGGACCGGGGGCTCGGCCAACCTGGTTGCGGTCAAGCAATCGATCGGCCTGCCTGACAACCTGCTGCCGTCGGTGCTGTTGGCAGACGCGGTCTGCTATTCGGTGTGGGTGATCGTGCTGTTCTCGATCAACCGTTTCGCCCCGGCCTTCAACCACTGGACCGGCGCCGACGCACGCGCGCCGCTGCCGACACTGGAACCGCGCGCGATCGGCCATGCCGGCCCGGGCAGCGTGCTGCTCTGGCTGGGCGTGGCGCTGCTGGTGGGCAACCTGTCGGCGTGGGCCGCGGCGCTGCTGCCGGTCGGCGGCTTCCTGACCACGACCGCGTGGACGGTGCTCATCGCCACCATCGTCGGCCTGGTGCTCGCCCGCACCACCCTCGCCCATTCACCTGTGCCGGCGCCGCTGGCCAGTGCCATGCTGGCCTGCCTGGTGGCGGTGCTCGCATCGCAGAGCAACTTCCAGGGCATGGATACCGCGCCACTGTTCGTGGTCGTGGGCTTCACGGTGCTGGTCGTCCACGTGGCATTGCTGCTGCTCGCCGCGCGCCTGTTCCGCTTCGATCTGCACCTGTGCGGCATCTCGTCGCTGGCGCAGATCGGCGGCATGGCGACCGCGCCGGTGCTGGCAGCCACCTATTCCCGCGCACTCGTGCCGGTGGCCGTGCTGCTGGCGATGCTTGGCCTGGTACTGGGCACCGGTATCGGCCTGGCGATGGCCGGGTTGCTGTCCAGCCTCGCTCCCGTTGCAAGTTGACTGTTTCTACAGACTTTCTGGAAACCGAACCATGCGCCTGCCACTGACCCTCGCCCTCGCCCTGTGCCTGGCCGGCACTGCATCGCTGCCGCTGGCGGCGCGGGAAAAGGCATGGACGATTCCCGCCACCGGCGTCATCGGCGTCGACGAAGCGAAACTTGACCCGGCGTTCTGGGTGGCCCTGCTGGACCAGGGACAGCCCGGCGACGCCGACCGCGTCGTCCTCGACAGCGAGGCCATCGCCGCGCAGAACGCGCGACTGCACCAGCTCGACAAGAGCATCCACGATCTGCAGGCGCTGCAGGGCCCGCTCGATCGCGCCCAGGTCAGCGGCTGGATCGAGTCGCTGTCGCGGCGACCCTCAAAGCCGCTGTTCGACGAACACAGCAAGCCGGTGGCGAAGTCGGCCGTCGATGAGGTCGTCGACTCGCTCAACCTCGCCGCCATTCCCGAACGCCAGGACGCGCGCTACGGCCTGGTCGTGCATCGCGCCGCCCTGCGCACCTTCCCGACCTCGATGCGCGTGTTCTCGTCCGATGACGACCACGACATCGACCGCTTCCAGGAAAGCGCGCTGTTCCCGGGCGATCCGGTGGTGGTCGCGCACGAAAGCCGCGATGGCCAGTGGTGGTTCGTGGTGAGCCCGCGTTACGCCGCCTGGGTCGAGAAGCGCTTCATTGCGCTGGGAAGCAGCGAGCAGGTGCTGGGCTACGGCCGCAAGGCGCCCTACCGGGTCGTCACCGGCGCCCGCGCCACCACCGTGTTCACACCGGAAGAGCCGGGCGTGTCGGAGCTGCAACTCGACATGGGCGTGCGCGTGCCGGTGCTGGCGGACTGGCCGGTCGGCAAGCCGGTCAACGGCCAGCACGGTTACACCGCGCACGTGATCGAACTGCCGGTGCGCCGCGATGACGGCAGCCTGCGTTTCGCCCCGGCGCTGCTGCCGCGGCGCGAGCCCAGCCAGGACCACTATCTTCCGTTGAGCAGGCGCAACCTGATCCAGCAGGGCTTCAAGTTCCTCGGCGAGCGCTATGGCTGGGGCCACAGTTACAACGGACGCGACTGCAGCGGATTCGTCTCCGAGATCTACCGCAGCATGGGCGTGGAGTTGCCGCGCAACACCAGCGACCAGGCGGTCAGCCCGGCCCTCAACCGCATCGCCCTGAGCGACAAGGACAGCCGCGAGCGCAGGCTGCAGATCGCCCACGAACTGCAGGTCGGCGACCTGGTCTACATCCCCGGCCACGTGATGATGGTGATCGGCCAGCTCGACGGCGAACCGTACGTGATCCACGACACCACCGGGTTGAGCTTCGCCGGCGCCGACGGCAAGACCGTGCGCGCGAAGACCAACGGCGTGACTGTTTCGCCGCTGACGCCGCTGCTGTTCAACGGCAAGCAGACCTATGTCGACCGCATGACCAACATTCAGCGAATCCGCCCCTGACGGAAGCGATGCGCGCGAGCGCCCGCTTCCCCTCCTCATCCCAGCACTCGTGAATCAATGAAAATCACCGATATCCGCTTCGGCATGCTCCGCGTCCCGCTGAAAACGCCTTTCAAGACCGCCCTGCGCACGGTCGAGGCGGTGGAGGACATCGTGGTCTCGGTGCACACCGACACCGGCCACGTCGGCTACGGCGAGGCGCCGGCGACGGCGGTCATCACCGGCGACACCCACGGCTCGATCATCGAGGCGATCCGCAAGTTCATCGCCCCGCGCGTGATCGGCCAGGAAGTGGCGAACCTCAACCACATCACCGCGCAGATCCAGTCCGCGCTGGAGAAGAACACCAGCGCCAAGGCCGCGGTCGAGATCGCGGTCTACGACCTGTTCGGCCAGCTCTACGGCGTGCCGCTGTACAAGATGCTCGGCGGGGGCGACCCGGTCATCACCACCGACATCACCATCAGCGTCGACTACATCGACAAGATGGTGGCCGACTCGATCAGCGCGGTCGATCGCGGCTTCGAGTCGCTGAAGATCAAGGTCGGCAAGGATATCGGCGTCGACATCGAGCGGGTCAAGGCGATCTACGCCGCGGTCGAGGGCCGCGCCCTGCTGCGCCTGGACGCCAACCAGGGCTGGAGCGCCAAGCAGGCGGTGTATGCGATCAGCATGCTCGAGGACGCGGGCGTGCGCCTGGAGCTGGTCGAGCAGCCGGTCAAGGCCAAGGACCTGGACGGCATGAAGTACGTCACCGAGCGCGTGCACACGCCGATCATGGCCGACGAGAGCGTGTTCGGGCCGACCGAGGTGATCGACCTGATCCGCATGCGCGCGGCCGACATCATCAACATCAAGCTGATGAAGACCGGCGGCCTGTCCAACGCCATCCGCATCGCCGACATCGCCGAGCTCTATGGTGTGGAGTGCATGATCGGCTGCATGCTCGAAAGCAGCATCAGCGTCGCCGCCGCGGTGCACCTGGCGGTGGCCAAGTCCAGCGCGATCACCAAGGTCGACCTCGATGGACCGTCGCTGTGCGCGTTCAACCCGGTCGACGGTGGCGTCAATTTCAACGAGTCGGAAATCTCGGTGACCGATGCGCCGGGACTGGGCATCCGCGAGATCCGCGGGCTGATTCCCATCGAGGCCTGATCCAATCGAGCATGATCCAATGACCACCGTTCGTCCTGAGCGTAGCGCAGCGAAGTCGAAGCACAGCAGGACGCGTCACGGCGTCGAAGCTGCACGTCCCTTCGACTTCGGGCCTGCGGCCCTACGCTCATGGCGAACGGTTATTTCATTCCGGAAGAGTGATCGACCATGCCGCCCCTGCTGAAGATCCGATCCGAACGCGACCAGATGTCCGCCATCGAACGCCGCATCGCCGACTTCCTGCTCGACAACGCCCACCTGCTGCGCGACTACTCCTCGCAGCAGCTGGCCGATGCGCTGGGGATCAGCCAGTCGAGCGTGGTCAAGTTCAGCCAGAAGCTCGGATTCAAGGGTTATCCGGACCTGAAGTACTCGGTCGGCCAGGCCGTTGCGCGCGGCGACGGCGGCGATGACACCATCGCCGGCGAAGTGCGCAACGAAGACCCGCATGCCGCGCTCGCCGAGGACCTGTGGCACCTCAAGGCGCAGGCCGAGGCGGCCACGCGCCTGATCAATCCACCCGACCGCATCGACGCGATCGCCGCGGCGATCCAGCAGGCCGGCAAGGTGTTCATCATCGGCCTGGGCGAGGACGGCATCCCGGCTCGCGCGTTCGCCACCCGGCTATCGATGCTGGGCATCCTCACCGTGCACTACGTCGATGCGATCCTGATGCAGGCCGGCGTATCCAGCGCCACCGCCGGCGACGTGCTGCTGGTGTTCTCGGAACACGGCAAGCAACCGGCGCTGTGCCAGATCAGCCGACTGTTCCGCGAGCGCGTGGGCAAGGTGATCTCGGTCACCCGCCATACCCCAAACCCGTTGCGGGCGCATGCCGATGCGGCGCTGCTGGTTTCCGCCCACGACGAGCGCCGGCATATCGAGCCGCTGCTGTACCAGTCGGCGTTGCAGCACCTGCTGGACCTCATCTTCATCCTGCTGTGCGACGGCAGCGAAGACCGCCGAAGCCAGCTCGACTTCAACTTCGAGCGCATGCAGGACCTGCTGGACAGCTGACATGACCCGAACCCTCCGCCGCGCCGCCGCACCCGCCCTGCTTTGCCTGCTTGCCATGGTCCTGGCCGGTTGCGCCGGCACCTCGACCCGCCAGGCGACACGCGCCTGGGACGGCGCGCAACAGATGGTCGTGGTGACGACCGCCGACTGGGACGCCAACACCGGCACGCTGCAGCGATACGAGCGCGATGGTGGCCACTGGCGTGCACTCGGCGACGCGGCGCCCATCACGATTGGCCGCAGCGGGTCTGCCTGGGGCGTCGGCCTCAACGCGCCGCAGGCTGGAGAACCGCAGAAGCGCGAGGGCGACGGCCGTGCGCCGGCCGGCGTGTTCGCCATCGGCACCGCATTCGGCTACGCCGACAACAGCGCCAGCGCGTGGCCGTACCAGGCGATGACCGCCTCGGACTACTGCATCGATGTCGATGGCTCACCGCTGTACAACCGCATCGTCGATGCCGCGCAGGTCGGCGCGCAGGCCGTGGCCGGTTCCACCGAGCCGATGCGCCGCGACCTGCACGCCAATGGCGACCAGCGCTACAAGCTCGGCTTCGTGATCGAACACAACCCGGATAACCGCAACGGCGCCGGCAGTTGCATCTTCGCCCACCTATGGAAGGCCCCGGGCGAGACCACCGCCGGCTGCACGGCGATGGCCGAGCCGGTGATGCAGCAACTGCTGGCGTGGCTGGATCCCCGGCGCAAGCCGGTGTTCGTGCTGTTGCCGAAGGCGGAGTACGGGCGCGTCAGGCGCGACTGGGACCTGCCCTGATATCGCGGATCACCTATCCCCGTTCGTGCTGAGCGTAGGCGCAATGCGCCGAAGTCGAAGGACGACGGGGCCGGCGAATGCAACGCCGCATCCTCCCTTCGACTTCGCTGCGCTACGCTCAGGGCGAACGGAGTTTCGCAGCCACCACCCACCACCTCCATTCCAGGACCTTCCGTGTCGACCACCGCCCGCGTACTGCTCGGACTCTTTCTTGGCGCCCTCATCGGCCTGCTGCTGGCCTGGTGGGACGCCGCCGCGGCGACGACCGTCGCCGACTTCGTCCAGCCGGTCGGCCGGCTGTGGCTCAACGCCCTGCAGATGACCGTGGTGCCGCTGGTGGCGGCGCTGGTGGTGATCGGCGTCAACACCGCCACCGACGCCGCCGCATCGGGACGCACCGCGCGCAAGGCGATCATCACCTTCGTGATCATCCTCAGCGTCTGCGCCGCGTTCGCCGCGATCGTCGCTCCGCTGCTTTTCTCGCTGGTGCCGCGCCAGGAGGGGCTGGCCGAATCGCTGCGCGCCGCCACCGCCGGCACGGCCCAGCTGAGCCTGCCCAACTCGCTGGCCGACTGGTTCGTCGGCGTGATTCCCAGCAACGCGCTCGCCGCCGCCGCGCAGAGCGCGATGATGCCGCTGGTGGTGTTCTCGCTGTTCTTCGGTTTCGCCCTGACCCGCATCGAGGCCACGCGCCGCGCGCAACTGCTGGAACTGGTCCAGGCCATCGCCGACGTGATGGTGGTGATCGTGCGCTGGGTGCTGTGGGCGGCGCCGGTGGGCGTGTTCGCGCTGGTGCTGGCGGTATGCGCACGCGTCGGCCACGGCATGATCGGCGCCTTCGGCTGGTACATCGCCATCCTGTCGGCCATGTACCTGTGCGCGACCGCCCTGATGTACCCGATCGCGGTCATTGCCGGCGGCGAACGCGTCCGCCGCTTCGCCGCCGCAATCGTGCCGGCACAGGCCGTTGCCGCCAGCACGCAGTCGTCGCTGGCCTCGCTGCCGGCAATGATTGAAAGCTCGCGCGTGCGCCTGGGCCATCCGCTCAGCGTGACGTCGCTGGTGCTGCCGATGGCGGTATCACTGTTCCGCATCACCAGCCCGATGCAGTACATCGGCGTGGCCTCGTTTGTCGCCTGGGCCTACGGCGTCGACCTGAGCGTGGCGCAGATGGCGGCCGGTGCGGCGCTGGCCGTGGTGATCAGCATGGGTTCGGTCGGCCTGCCCGGCCAGGTCAGCTTCATGGCCACCAACATGCCGGTGACCCAGGCGATGGGGCTGCCGATCGAGCCGCTGGGCCTGCTGCTGGCGCTGGACACCCTCCCCGACGTATTCGCGACCCTGGGCAATGTCACCGGTGACCTGACGGCGACGGCAGTGGTCGCCAGGGGCCAGAGCGAACCCGACGCGCAAACGCCTGCGGAAAGCTGATTCCCGCGCCGCTTCTGGCGGACACAGGCAAGCGGCGAGCCAGGGCAAGCCCAGGGGCAACCCCAAGCAACCCGATTCCGGCGCAATCATGCGAAAATGCCGCGCTCGCGTTTTTCAAACCCTTGATTTCAAAGCTTGGCCCCGTAGCTCAGTTGGATAGAGCGGTCCCCTCCTAAGGGACAGGTCGCACGTTCGAATCGTGTCGGGGCCGCCATTGCGGCGATCCAGAGGTGCGGCAGGCGGAAACCCGGCCTTCGGCCCGGTTCCAGTCGCCACTTCGGTTTTCGCCCTTCAGTCCCCCAGGAGCAAGTCCGATGACCCACCCCGTCCTCACCGCCCTCGGCCTGACCGATACCGAATCGGGCACCTACCTCGGCAGCGGCGAATGGTCGCCCACCCGCGACGCCGGAGTGCTGGAGTCGGTCAACCCGACCAATGGCGAGGTGCTGGCCAAGGTGCAGGCATCCTCGCAGGCCGACTACGACACCATCGTCGAGCGCGCCCAGGCCGCCTTCAAGGTGTGGCGCACCACCCCGGCGCCGCGCCGCGGCGAAGCCGTGCGCCTGTGCGCCGATGCGCTGCGCAAGCACAAGGACGCGCTCGGTTCGCTGGTCGCGCTGGAGATGGGCAAGTCCAAGCCGGAAGGCGATGGCGAAGTGCAGGAAATGATCGACATCGGCGACTTCGCCGTCGGCCTGTCGCGCCAGCTGTACGGCCTGACCATGCATTCCGAGCGCCCGGGCCACCGCATGTACGAGCAGTGGCATCCGATCGGCATCGTCGGCGTGATCTCGGCATTCAACTTCCCGGTTGCCGTCTGGGCCTGGAACAGTTTCATTGCCGCCATCTGCGGCAACATCACGCTGTGGAAGCCGTCGCCGAAGACGCCGCTGTCGGCGATCGCCTCGATGAAGATCTGCAACGCCGCGCTCAAGGCCGGCGGTTTCCCGGACATCTTCTTCCTGTTCAACGACGCCGGCACCGAGCTGGCTTCCAGCTTCGTCGACGACAAGCGCATCGGCCTGATCAGCTTCACCGGCTCGACCAAGGTCGGCCGCATCGTCGGCGAGCGCGTCGCCCGCCGCATGGGCCGTTCGCTGCTCGAGCTGGGCGGCAACAACGCAATCATCGTCGACGCCAGCGCCGACCTGAAGCTGGCGATCCCGGCCATTGCCTTCGGCGCCGTCGGCACCGCCGGCCAGCGCTGCACCACCACGCGCCGCCTGTTCGTGCAGGAATCGATCTTTGATGACGTGCTGGCAAAGCTCATCGCCGCCTACAAGCAGGTCGAGAAGAAGATCGGCGACCCGACCGACCCGAGCAACCTGATGGGTCCGCTCAACAGCCGCGACGCAGTGCAGGCCTACCTTGATGCGGTCGAGAAGGCCAAGGCCAGCGGCGGCAAGGTCGAGACCGGTGGCGCTGCCATCGACGGCGCCGGCAATTTCGTGCTGCCGACGATCGTCACCGGCCTGACCAACGACGCCGAAGTGGTGCAGACCGAAACATTCGCGCCGATCCTGTACGTGATGAAGTACGGCCAGCTCGAGGAAGCCATCGAACTGCAGAACGACGTGCCGCAGGGCCTGTCGTCGTCGATCTTCACCCAGAACCTCAAGGCGGCCGAGGCATTCCTGGCGGCATCGGGCTCGGACTGCGGCATCGCCAACGTCAACATCGGCACCAGCGGCGCCGAGATCGGCGGTGCGTTCGGTGGCGAGAAGGAAACCGGCGGCGGTCGCGAATCCGGTTCCGATGCCTGGCGCGCCTACATGCGCCGGCAGACGAATACCATCAACTACTCCGACGCCATGCCGCTGGCCCAGGGCATCAAGTTCGACCTCTGACCGCCCCGCCACCGGAACCAGGATCCCGCCGCATGCAAGCAGTCGTCCGCCGCGACAACAGCACGCTCGCTGACGTCAGCCTGGTGCCCGGTGGCACGCCCGTGGTTCTGCCTGGCGCCAAGCTGACGGTCGGGGGCTGACATGTATTCCATCGTCCGCCCCTTCCTGTTCGGCCTGGACGCAGAGACGGCGCACGGCGCCACGCTCACTGCGATGGAGGCGGCCTACCGCAGCGGGCTCAGCCCGTTGCTGGGCCGCCGCCCGGCGCCCCTGCCGACGCGCGCGTTCGGCCTGACGTTTCCCAATCCGGTCGGCCTGGCCGCCGGACTGGACAAGAACGGCGCCCACATCGATGCGCTGCTGGCGCTGGGCTTCGGCTTCGTCGAAGTCGGCACGGTCACGCCACGTGCGCAGGAAGGCAATCCCAAGCCGCGCATGTTCCGCCTGCCCGATCAGAAGGCGGTGATCAATCGCCTGGGTTTCAACAACGGCGGCGTCGACGAACTGGTGCGCAATGTCGGCAAGGCCCGTCGTCGCGGCGGCCTGCTCGGCATCAACATCGGCAAAAACAAGGACACGCCGAACGAGTCGGCGGAGACCGATTACCTGTATTGCCTCGAGCGCGTCTACCCGCTCGCCGACTACGTCACCGTCAACATCTCCTCTCCCAACACCGCCGGCCTGCGCGAACTGCAGGAAGAGCAGTCGTTGCGGCGGCTGGTATCGATCCTGCGCGAGGCGCAGGAGCGCCTGGGCGCGCTGCACGGCAAGCGCGTGCCGATGCTGGTCAAGATCGCCCCGGACCTGAGCGACAACGATGTCGAAGCCGCCGCGCGCGTGCTCGGCGGCCTCGCAGTCGACGGCGTGATCGCCACCAACACCACCGTCTCGCGCATCGGCATCGACGGCGCGCCGCATGCCTCCGAGACCGGTGGCCTGTCCGGCCGTCCGCTGATGGGCCAGGCCACCGCGGTGCTGCGGATGATGCGCACGCGGCTGCCCGAGTCGATCCCGATGATCGGTGTCGGCGGCATCCTTTCCGGTGCCGACGCCGCGACCAAGATGGCCGCCGGCGCGACCCTGGTGCAGTGCTACACCGGCCTGGTCTACCGCGGCCCGGCCCTGGTGCACGAATGCGTCGAAGCCATGCGCCGGCGCAAGGAAGCCCCGAGCCGGGGCAACATGCCGCCGATCGTATGAGCGAGGCAGTCCGCATCCTGCGCGATGCCCCACTCGACCGGCGCAACACTTTTGGCGTGGCTGCACGCGCACCGTGGCTGGCCGAACTGCGCGACGCCGGCGACCTGCCCGGCCTGTTGTCGCGACCGGAGTTCCGCGAGCGCGCACCGCTGGTGCTTGGCGGCGGCAGCAACCTGCTGTTTGCCGGCGACCCGGACGCGCCGGTGCTGGCACTGACCGGCCAGGACGTGCGCGTGCTGCGCGACGACGGCACCGCCATCGTCCGCGCCGATGCCGGCGTGCAGTGGCACGGCTTCGTCATGCACACGCTCGACCTGGGCCTGGCGGGCCTGGAAAACCTGGCGCTGATCCCGGGCACGGTCGGCGCCGCGCCAATCCAGAACATCGGCGCCTACGGCGTCGAAGTGCGCGACTTCATCCATGCGGTCGAGGCATTCGAGCCGGCCAGCGGCCAGGTCCATCGCCTCGACGCCGCGGCTTGCCGGTTCGCCTACCGCGACAGCGTGTTCAAGCACGAGCCCGACCGCTACATGGTCACCGCCGTCGAATTCGCCTTGCCGCACGCGCCGACGCTGAAGCTCGACTACGCCGGCATCGGCGACGAGATCGCGGCGATGGGCATCGCCGCGCCGACCGCACGCGACGTGGCCAACGCGGTGATCGCGATCCGCCGCCGCAAGCTGCCCGACCCGGCGGTGCTCGGCAACGCCGGCAGCTTCTTCAAGAATCCGATCGTCGCCCAGGCCCAGGCCGAGGCGCTGCAGGCGCAGTACCCGGCGCTGCCGGTGTTCCGCGGCAACGATGGCGCCACGCGCAAGTTGCCCGCGGCGTGGTTCATCGAGACCTGCGGCTGGAAGGGCCACCGCGACGGCGACGCTGGCGTGGCCGCGACGCACGCGCTGGTACTGGTCAACCACGGCCACGCCAGCGGCCAGCAGCTGCTCGATCTCGCCCACCGCATCGCCGATTCGGTGCGCGAACGCTTCGACGTGGCCATCGAACCCGAACCGCGCGTCATCGGCGCCGCCTGGTGACCGCCGCGACGTCCACCCCGATGCGCGCGGCGAGCTTCATGCTGGCCAGCACGCTGTGCTTCGGCGCCATGGCGATCACGATCCGCCTGGCATCGGCGACACTGCACACCTTCGAGATCGCATTCTTCCGCAACTTCTTCGGCCTGGTGGCGGTGCTGCCGCTGGTCGCCGGCGTCGACCGCGCGGCCCTGCGCACGCGCCAGTTGCCGCGCTATTTCGTCCGCTGCGCGATCGGCATCGGTTCGATGCTGGCCGGGTTCTGGGCGATCGGCCACCTGCCGCTGGCGCAGGCGATCTCGCTGTCGTATTCCACGCCGGTGTTCGTCACCATCGCCGCGGCGTTCTTCCTGGGCGAGCACGTCCGCGCCCGGCGCTGGGCGGCGGTGGCGATAGGTTTCGTCGGCGTGCTGGTGATCGTGCGGCCGGGCTCGGCGCAGTTCACTGCCGGCAGCCTGATCGCATTGCTGGCGGCCGTGCTCAGCGGCGTCGTCGCGATCCAGATCAAGCAGCTGTCGCGAATCGATGCTGCCAACACCATCGTGCTTTACACCTATCTGTTCTGGGTGCCGATGTCGCTGCTGCCGGCACTGTGGGTGTGGGAATGGCCGCAGGGCATCGCCTGGTTGTGGGTGATTGGCGCGGGCATTTTCGGCACCGGCGGGCAGGTGCTCTGGACCCATGCGCTCAAGCTGGGCGAAGTTTCGGCGCTGACGCCGATCAGCTTCATGCAGCTGCCACTGGTCGCAACCGCGGGCTGGCTGTGGTTTGGCGAAAGCGTCGATGCCTGGACCTGGGCTGGCGCGGCGATCATCCTCTCGGCCAACGCGTACATTGCCCACCGCGAGGCGGTATTGATGCGACGCGCCGCAACGACTGCGCCCAGCGCCGCGGCTACGCCGGGCGAGTAATCAGCGCCACGGCCGCAGGCTGCCCCAGTACACCAGCAGATACACGGCCACCGCCCACACGCTTGCTGCTGCCCACCCGGCGAGGATGTCCGACGGGTAATGCACCCCCAGGTACACCCGCGAGAATCCCACCAGTACCACGAACGCCAGCATCAACGCCGTCACCGGCCAGCGCCAACGTGTGTGCCAGGCCAGCAGCACCAGCACCCAGGCCAACGTCATCGAACCCATCGCGTGGCCGCTGGGGAAACTGAAGTTGTGCTCGGGCGCGATCGAGTCCCACAACGACGGCCGCTCGCGCGCGAACGCCGCCTTGGCCGCGACGTTCAGCAGCGCCGAGCCGGCCAGCGCGATCGCCGCAAACGTGGCCTCGCGGTACTTGCGCAGCAACGCCAGCACCAGCACCAGCGCGATGTCGAACGGCACCACGCCCCACAGGTAACCGATCCGCGATATCAGCAGGAAGAAGCCATCGAATCCCGCGCCGGCCAGGCCGTGGGCGAAGTGCAGGATGGGTTCGTCGAAGAAGATGGCTTCGCGCTCGTGGATCTCCTCGGCGAGGCCGGCGAAGCCCCACAGCGGCAGCAGCAGGCCGAGGAACACCAGCAACAATCGGCCGCCATGGCGGCGCAACACGCCTGCGCCGTAGCGCAGTTCCTGACTGAGCGCGTCGCTGCCCTCAGCCGGCACGCGCTGCGTCGGCGCCCGCGCCGTACTTGCGCTCGACGTACTGGTCGATCAGCTCGACGAACTCGTGGGCGATGTTCTCGCCGCGCAGCGTCACGGTCTTCTCGCCGTCCTCAAACACCGGCGCCGACGGCGCCTCACCGGTGCCCGGCAGCGAGATGCCGATGTTGGCGTGGCGCGACTCGCCGGGACCGTTGACCACGCAACCCATCACCGCCAGCGTCAGGTTCTCGGCGCCGGGATGGCTGATCTTCCACACCGGCATCTTCGCCCGCACGTGCTCCTGCACCTTCTGCGCCAGCTCCTGGAAGAACGAACTGGTGGTGCGGCCGCAACCCGGGCAGGCAGTGACCATCGGCGTGAACGCGCGCAGACCCATGGTCTGCAGCAGCTCCTGGGCGACGATGACTTCGTTGGTGCGCGACTGGCCCGGCTCGGGCGTCAGCGAGATGCGGATGGTGTCGCCGATGCCTTCCTGCAGCAGCACGGAAAGCGCGGCGCTGGAGGCGACGATGCCCTTGCTGCCGATGCCGGCCTCGGTCAGGCCCAGGTGCAGCGCGTAGTCGCCACGACGGGCGAGCTCGCGGTACACGGCAATCAATTCCTGAACGCCGCTGACCTTGGCGCTGAGGACGATGCGGTCGGCCGGCAGGCCGATCTCGACCGCGCGCGCGGCCGAATCCAGCGCCGAGCGGATCAGCGCCTCACGCAGCACTTCGGCGGCCTCGCGCGGCTCGGCCAGCTTGTGGTTCTCGTCCATCAGCTGCGCGGCCAGGGCCTGGTCGAGCGAGCCCCAGTTGGCGCCGATGCGCACCGGCTTGCCGTGCCTGATCGCCATCTCGATCAGCGTGGCGAACTGGCTGTCCCGCTTCTTGCCGAAACCGACGTTGCCCGGGTTGATGCGGTACTTCGCCAGCACTTCGGCGCAGGCCGGTTCGGCGGTCAGCAGCTGGTGACCGTTGTAGTGGAAGTCGCCGATGATCGGCACCTCCACGCCCATCATCGCCAGTTTGTCGACGATGCGCGGCACCGCGGCGGCGGCTTCGACGGTATTGACCGTCACCCGCACCATTTCCGAGCCGGCCCGCCACAGCTCGGCGACCTGCTTGGTGGTCGAGGCGACGTCGGCGGTATCGGTGTTGGTCATCGACTGTACGACCACCGGCTGGCCGCCGCCGACTTCGACGCCGCCGATGCGAACCGAACGCGTCAGGCGGCGCGGGAGCGGGCCGAAGCCGGGGTGTGCGCAAGGCGCGGGAGCATGTGAATTCATGGCCGCCATTGTAGGCCAGGCCCACCCCCAGCCCTACCTCCGGCATGACCCGGAGGTGACCCGGGCGTGACCCGTGGCGGCCGCTGCGCTACCTTGACCGGCCGTGACATCCAGCAGTCCATGAACGACTTCCCCACCGAACCGGGCCCGGGCGGCCACGCCGACCAGGTGCTGACGCCCAGCCAGCTGAACACGCTGGCGCGCGATCTGCTGGAAGGGGCATTCCCGCAGGTGTGGATCGAAGGCGAGCTGGGCAATGTCTCGCGGCCCTCGTCGGGCCACCTCTACTTCACCTTGAAGGACGCGCGCGCTCAGGTCCGCTGCGCGATGTTCCGGCCCAAGAGCAGCTGGCTCAAGTTCGTTCCGCGCGAAGGCCTGCGTGTGCTCGGGCGTGGCCGCCTGACCCTTTACGAGGCCCGTGGCGAGTACCAGCTGGTGTTCGACCACATGGAAGAGGCCGGTGAGGGCGCGCTGCGGCGTGCCTTCGAGGAACTGCGCGCACGCCTGGCCGCCGAAGGCCTGTTCGACAACGAACGCAAACGCGCCTTGCCGCGCTTTGCCCGCCGCATCGGCGTGATCACCTCGCCCAGCGGCGCCGCCGTGCGCGATGTGCTGAGCGTGCTGGCGCGGCGCTTTCCACTGGTCGAGGCCGACGTGCTGCCGGTGCAGGTCCAGGGCGAAGGCGCGGCCGCGCAGATCGTGGCGATGCTGCAGCGGGCCATCGCATCGGCGCGCTATGACGTGCTGGTGCTGGCCCGCGGCGGCGGCTCGCTCGAGGACCTGTGGGCCTTCAACGACGAACGCCTGGCACGCACGATCGCGGCCTCGCCGGTGCCGATCGTGTCTGCAGTGGGCCACGAAACCGACTTCAGCCTCAGCGACTTCGCCGCTGACGTGCGCGCACCGACTCCGTCGGTGGCCGCCGAACTGCTGGCGCCCAATCGCGAGGACCTGCTGCACCGCCTGCGCATCCTCGAATCGCGTCTGCGCAACCTGCACGCGCAACGCCTGCGCCAGGCCATGCAGCGCGCGGACCGGGCCGCGCTGCGGCTCAATGCCCTGCGCCCGCAGGCGCGCCTGGAAGCGCTGGGACGGCAACAGCGCGAAGCGTTGCGCCGCCTCAACGCCGCCTGGCGCCAGCAGCTCGAACGCGAGCGCGCGCGCCTGCGCCACGCCGATGCCGTGCTGCGCGCCGCGCACCCGCAGCGCCGCATCGCGCGCCTGCGCGAACGCCTGGCCGCGCTGCAACCGCGACCGCAGGCGGCGATCGTGCGTCGCCTGGCCAAGGACGCCATGCACCTGCGTGGTCTGGCCCGCTCGCTCGAAGCCGTGAGCCCGCTGGCCACGGTCGCCCGCGGTTATACGATCCTGCAGCACGCCGACGGACGCATCGTGCGCAGCGTGCTGGACGCAGCGCCGGGCGATCGCCTCGCGGCACGCCTGAGCGATGGCCAGCTGAACGTCCGGGTCGAACACAAGGACGACTGAAACATCACCCCGACCCTCACACGGCCCCCGCTACGATGCGCGGACCCGTGCCCGAGGACGCGTGCGTGACCAAAGCCTCCGATCTGTTCGTCGCCGCGCTGGAAGCCGAAGGCGTGGAGTACGTCTTCGGCATCCCGGGCGAGGAGAACCTCGACCTGCTCGAGTCCCTGCGCACGTCGAGCATCCGCCTGGTCCTGACCCGCCACGAACAGGGTGCAGGTTTCATGGCCGCCACCTACGGCCGCCTCACCGGCAAGGCCGGCGTATGCCTGTCGACGCTCGGCCCGGGCGCGACCAACCTGGTGACGCCGGCAGCGTACGCACAGCTGGGCGCGATGCCGATGCTGATGATCACCGGGCAGAAGCCGATCAAGAGCAGTCGCCAGGGCCATTTCCAGATCGTCGACGTGGTCGACACGATGCGGCCGCTGACCAAGTACACACGCCAGATTGTTTCTGCCGACGCGATCCCGGCGCGCGTGCGCGAGGCCTTCCGCCGCGCCGAGGAGGAACGTCCCGGCGCCACCCACCTGGAGCTGCCGCAGGACATCGCCGGCGACGACACCAGCGCGCGGGTGATCCCCGCTTCGTTCTCACGCCGACCGATCGCCGACGACAAGGCCATTGCCCACGCCGCCGCCGCGATCAGCCAGGCCCGCCACCCGCTGCTGATGATCGGCGCCGGCGCCAACCGCAAGACCACGGCGCGGCAACTGCGCTCGCTGATCGACAAGCTCGGCATCCCGTTCTTCAGCACTCAGATGGGCAAGGGCGTGATCGACGAGCTGCACCCGCTGTGGCTCGGCAACGCCGCCCTGTCCGATCACGATTTCGTCCACCGCGCCATCGACGCCGCCGACTGCATCGTCAACATCGGCCACGACGTGATCGAGAAGCCACCGTTCTTCATGCGCGAAGGGCGGCGCACCGTGATCCATGTCAATTACGAAAGCGCCGAAGTGGATGCGGTCTACTTCCCGCAGATCGAAGTCGTCGGCGACATCGCCAACACGGTCTGGCAACTGGGCGAGACCTTGTCGCCGCAGGCGCACTGGGACTTCGGCTTCTTCGATCGCGTGCGCACGGCCCTGCTGGCCAACCTGGTCGACCGCAGCGACGCCGATCGTTTCCCGATGGCGCCGCAGCGGCTGGTCGCCGACGTGCGCGCGGTCATGGGCCCGCGCGACGTGACCTGCCTCGACAACGGCCTCTACAAACTCTGGTTCGCCCGCTGCTACCGCTGCCGCGAACCCAACACGCTGCTGCTCGACAACGCCCTGGCGACCATGGGCGCCGGCCTGCCCTCGGCGATCGCCGCGCGCATCGTCTGCCCGGACCGGCGTGTGCTGGCGGTGTGCGGCGACGGCGGCTTCATGATGAACTCGCAGGAACTGGAGACGGCGGTGCGCCTGGGCCTCGACATCACCGTGCTGGTACTGCGCGATGACGCTTACGGCATGATCAAGTGGAAGCAGGCGCACGAGCGCTATCCCAGTTTCGGCATGGACCTGGGCAATCCGGACTTCGTACGCTATGCCGAAAGCTATGGCGCACGCGGTCACCGCCCGGCCTCGGCCGACGAGTTCGCACCGATGCTGCAGCGCGCGCTCGACACGCCGGGCATCGATCTGATCGAGGTGCCCATCGACTACAGCGACGACGACCGCCTGCTCAACGAAGAGATCCCCAGGTTGAGCGCCGCCGTGCAGTGACGTGACGCCTGCCGCCCCACCCTGTTCCGATTCCTCCCCACGGAGAACAACATGGCCAAGTCCAAGCGCGCCGCCTCCGGCCTGATGGCCAGCTATCCCTACTATCTGGCCAATCGTCCGGTCGCCGCCAACACCGACCTCGACGTGCTGGACAAGTACAGCGGCAAGCGCGCCACCCGCGTTGCCCTGGCCGACGCCACCGCCGTACGCAAGGCGATCGTGGCTGCCTGCCAGGCGCGCGAGGCGGTTGCGGCATTCCCGCCGGACGCGCGCCGCGACGTGCTCGAGCATTGCGTCGCCCGCTTCCAGGAACGTTTCGACGAGCTGGCGCTGGCGCTGTGCATCGAAGCCGGCAAGCCCATCGCCGATGCCCGCGGCGAGGTGACCCGCCTCATCGACACATTCCGCATCGCCGCCGGCGAGGCGACGCGCATCGACGGCGAGATCATCGAGCTGCAGATCTCCAAGCGCACGCGCGGTTACCGCGGCATGGTCAAGCGCGTGCCGATCGGCGTGTGCAGCTTCATCACCCCGTTCAATTTCCCGCTGAACCTGGTCGCGCACAAGGTCGCACCGGCGCTCGCGGCGGGCTGCCCGTTCGTGCTCAAGCCCTCGGAGAAGACCCCGATCGGCGCGCTCATCATCGCCGAGATCCTGGCCGAGACCGATCTGCCCAAGGGCGCGTTCTCGGTGCTGACCTGTTCGACCCAGGACGCCGCGCAGCTGGTGGAAGACGAACGCATCGCCCTGCTCAGTTTCACCGGCGGCCTGATCGGCTGGGACCTGAAGGCGCGCGCCGGGCGCAAGAAGGTCACGCTGGAACTGGGCGGCAACGCCGCGTGCATCATCGACGACGATCCCGGCATGCCGCTCGATCGCGTGGTCGAGCGACTGGTCTTTGGCGCCTATTACCAGAGCGGGCAGAGCTGCATCAGCGTGCAGCGCATCTACGCGCATGCGGCCATCTACGACCGGCTGCGCAGGAAGCTCAAGGCGGCGGTGGCGAAGCTGCCGATGGGCGACCCGCGCGACGAGAAGACCTTCATAGGCCCGATGATCGACGAGGCCGCGGCCAAGCGCATCGACAGCTGGATCGAGGCGGCGCGCAAGGGCGGTGCCAAGCGCCTGGCCGGTGGCCTGCGCAACGGCAACATGGTACCGGCGACGCTGCTCGAAGGCGTGCCGCGCACCAGCGACCTCTATCGAAAGGAAGCCTTCGCCCCGGTCGCGCTGATGCAACCGTTCGACAACTTCGACCAGGCCATCGACCTGGTCAACGACAGCGACTTCGGCCTGCAGGCCGGCGTGTTCACCGGCCGCCTCGACCATGCCATGCGCGCCTGGGACCGCCTCGACGTCGGCGGCGTGATCGTCGGCGACGTCCCCAGCTTCCGTGTCGACAACATGCCCTACGGCGGAGTGAAGCATTCCGGGCTCGGCCGCGAGGGCGTGCGCTATGCCATCGAGGACATGACCGAACAACGCCTGCTGGTGATCCGCGACCCGGCCTGAGCCATCGCCACGCCGGCGGCTCCGGCGCAACCCCGTTTGCTGTCTCCGCTCGTTGGACCTTCCAACCCAACCGGAGACAGCACCATGAACACCCAGGTAAAGCGCACTCCCCTCGTTCGTCCTGCCCTGTTCGTTGCTGTCGCGCTGGTGCTGGCGGCCTGCCAGACGACGGGCGAGTCCGGCGTGGCCGAAGGCAAGGACGAATCAGCCGCGCGAGCCGAAGCGCGCGCCGTTGCCGCCCAGGCCGTTGCCGCTGCCGAGGCCACGGCCAGGGAGGCCGGTCCAACTGCAGCAGGGCGCACGCGCCAGCAGGCCGCCCGCAAGTCGCTGGCACCGCCTCCGGCTGCGGCCATGCCGGATTCGTCGATGCTGGACAGGATCGAAGTGACCGGGTCGAGAGTGGATTACGCAGCGGCGCCGGCTTCGGTCCAGGCGCCGATGCCGATGCCGATGCCGATGCCGATGCCGATGCCCATGGCCGTGCTCGCCAGCCCGCCTCCTGCCAACACCGAGCGCTACGCCGCCATCACCGACAACCCGGTGCACCGCGCTTCCGAACAACCGGTGTCGACGTTCTCGGTCGATGTCGACACCGGCAGTTATGCCAATGTGCGGCGCATGCTCAATGAAGGCGTCCGACCACCGGCCGACGCGGTGCGCGCCGAGGAGTTCATCAACTACTTCGACTACGGTCAACGCGCGCCGGCCACACGCGAGGTGCCGTTCCGGGTGACGACCGAGCTGGCGGTGGCGCCCTGGAATCCGCAGCGCCAGTTGCTGATGGTCGGCATCAAGGGCTACGACGTCCCGAAGGCGACCCTGGCCCCGGCCAACCTGGTGTTCCTGATCGACACGTCCGGCTCGATGGATTCGCCCGACAAGCTGCCGCTGGTCAAACAATCGCTGCGCCAGCTGATCCCGCAGCTGCGCAGCCAGGACCGGGTTTCGATCGTGGTCTACGCCGGCAGTGCCGGGCTGGTGCTGGCGCCCACGCCGGGCGACCACCACGGCGAGATCCTCGCCGCGCTGGATCGTCTCGAGGCCGGTGGCAGCACCAACGGTGGCGACGGCATCCGCCTGGCCTACGCGATGGCGCGACAGGCCCATGTCGACAACGGCGTGAATCGGGTGATCCTCGCCACCGACGGCGATTTCAATGTCGGCACGGTCGACCAGGAAGCGCTGGAAACGCTGGTCGGCGACCAGCGCAAGCACGGCATCGCCCTGACCACGCTCGGCTTCGGCAGCGGCAACTACAACGATGCGATGGCCGAGCAGCTGGCCGACGTCGGCGACGGCAACCATGCCTACATCGACAGTCTGCGTGAAGCCCGCAAGGTGCTGGTCGATCAGATGAGTTCGACCCTGATGACCATCGCCCGCGACGTGAAGGTGCAGATCGAGTTCAATCCGGCCCAGGTCGCCGAGTACCGCCTGATCGGCTACGAGAACCGCATCCTGCAGCGCGAGGACTTCAGCAACGACAAGGTCGATGCCGGCGACATCGGTGCCGGCCATGAAGTGACCGCGCTGTACGAGATCACGCCGGTGTCGTCACCGGCGCAGCGCATGGCGTCGTTGCGTTACGGCAGTGCAGCCCCGAAGACCACGCAGGAGAACGCGCGCAACGAAGTCGCCCACCTGCGCCTGCGCTACAAGTTGCCCGACCAGAAGTTGCCCGACCAAGGCCAGAGCCGCCTGATCGAGACTCCGATCCTGACCTCGCAGCTGGTGCGCGAACCCGACGAGGCGCTGCGATTCGCCAGCGCCGTCGCTGGCTTCGCCGATGCGCTTCGCGGCGGCAGCCGCATGGACGGCTGGAGCCTCGACGACATGATCCGCACGGCGACGGCCGCGAAGGGACGCGACCCGAACGGCGAACGCACGGAACTGCTGGAGCTGATGAAACTGGCGCAGGCGCAGATCGGCAGCGAAAACCAGACGCGCATTGGCATGGGCCAGTAAGCCGGGACTGAACCGCCGCAGGGCCAGCGCGCTGGCTCCTGCAACCGGCACGGTCAACGCGTCAACCCGAGACGGCGGCGCGCAAAAGGGCCTGCGTGTGCGACCGCTCGGCCGGATAGCCGAACAGATAACCCTGGCCGTAGGTGCAGCCCAGTTCGCGCAGGGCCGCGCGCTGGGCTTCGGTCTCCACGCCCTCGCCGATGGTATGGATGCCCAGCGTGCCGGCCAGCGCCTGGATCGCGCGCACCACCGCGACACTCTCGGGCTGGGCGTCGCCGATCAGGCCGGAGACGAAGCTCTGGTCGATTTTCAGGCACTCGATCGGGAACCGGTGCAGGTACGACAGCGCCGAGAAGCCGGTGCCGAAGTCATCGAGCTGGGCGAGCACGCCATGGCTGCGCAGCGTGCGCAGCATCCGCAGCGCGCGCGGCACGTCGTCGAGCAGCGCCACCTCGGTGATCTCGATGCGCAACCGGTGCGGATCGGCGCCGGCGTTGTCGATCATCCGCAGCAGGCGATCGGCGAAGTCGCCGGAACGGAAATGCCGCGGCGAGACGTTGACCGAAATGTAGCCTTCGCCACCGCGGGCGAGTTCCTCCATGACCTGGGCATAGAGGATCCAGTCGACTTCCTCGATCAGGCCGCTGTCCTCGCCCACGCCGATGAACTCGCTGGGCGTAAGCAGGCCGCGGCGCTCGTGGCGCCAGCGCAGCAGCGCCTCGTGGCCGATCACGCGATGGTCGTCCAGGCGCACGATCGGCTGGTAGAAGGCGACGAAGCCATCGCCATTGATGGCACGGCGCAGGTCGGCCTCGAGGTCGAGGATGCGCACGGCTTCCTCGCGCATGGCCTCGTCGAATATGGCGCAGCGGTCGCGGCCGGCGGCCTTGGCCCGGTACATGGCGGCGTCGGCGTCGCGCAGCAGTTCGGCGCCGGTGCGATAACGCGGATGCCACAGCGCGATGCCGAGGCTGGCCGAGGGGAACACTTCGCGACCGGCGACCCAGCACGGTTCGCCGAGGGCGCGCAGGACACGCTGGGCCAGTTCTTCGGCCACTTCGGGGCCGTCGATGTCCTCGATCAGGATCGCGTACTCGTCGCCGCCCAGGCGCGCGACGGTGTCGTCGCCGCGGACGGCCTCGACAATCCGGCGCCCGGCTTCGACCAGCAGCTCGTCGCCGGCGGAATGGCCGACGCTGTCGTTGACCAGCTTGAAGCGGTCGAGGTCGAGGAACAGCACCGCGAACGTGCACTGCTGTTCGCTGCGCGCCCGCGCGATCGCCTGCGCCAGGCGGTCGAGCAGCTGGCTGCGGTTGGGCAGGCCGGTCAGCGCGTCATGCATTGCCTGGTGGGTCAGCTGCTGCTCCACGCGCAGGCGCTCGCCGATCTGCGACAGCAGCTCGGTGTTGGCCTGGGCCAGCTCGCGGGTGCGCGAGTCGACGCGCTGCTCCAGCTCGGCATGCGCGGACACCAGGCGATCCTGCGCCTGCTTGCGCGCCAGGCCGATACTGATGTGGTGGGCGACGAAGGTCAGCAGTTCCTGGTCGCGGACGCTGAAGGTGATCGCCGGCGAGTAGCTCTGCACGGTGATCACGCCCACCACCGACTCGTTGCGGAACAGCGGCACGCCCAGCCAGCAGTGCGCCAGCGAGCCACGGCTGCGGACCAGTCCCTGCGATTCCAGCGCGGCGATGCGCTTGCGGTCGGCCAGCAGGGCGCGGCCGCGCGCGATCACGTATTCGGTCAGGCCCGAGGCGAGCTTGCGGTTCTCGCGACTGGAGTCGCGCTCGTCGATCGAGTACGGGAACTCCAGCCCTTCGCCGTCCTCCGACACCAGCGCGATATAGAAATTCCGCGCGTACAGCAGGTCGCTGACGACGTCGTGGACCTGGGTGTAGAAGCGCTCGAGCGTCTCGGAGGTGATCGACAGTTCGGCGATGCGGAACAGCGCGCGTTGCAGGCGCTCGGCGCGCTGGCGCTCGATGATCTCGGCCTGCAGGTCGCGGTTGCTCAGCTGCAGCGCCTGGGTGCGTTCCTCGACGCGGCGCTCGAGCTCTTCGCGGGCGTGGAAGCGATCGAGCGCGGTCAGGATGTGCTGCGCCACGAACGAGAGCAGCGCACGCTCTTCTTCGCCGTAGACATCCGGGCGGTCGTAGCTTTGCACCACGATCGCGCCGCAGATGCGGTCTTCGCGGCGCATCGGCACGCCCAGCCAGTCCTCGCTGTCGGGACCATGGCGTGCATCGCGAGGAACGCCGAGGCGGTCGCGGATCAGTTCCGACGGACCCTGCAGCGGCTCGCCATGGCGCAGCAGCGCCACGGTCACGCTGTTGGGCATGTCGTCGATGGCGATGTCGCGCTCGGGTTCGGCGACGTAGGTGTCGACCTGGTCGGCGAAGTACAGGAAGCGAAGGCAGTCGCGGACGTCGTCGTACAGCACGATGTAGAGATTGGCCGCGTACATCAGACCCGCCACTACCGTGTGGATCCGGCGCAGCATGTCGGCCAGTTCCAGGTCCGAACCGGCCAGGTCGGCAATCTCGAACAAGGCCTGCTGCAGGCGCTCGGATTTCTCCAGCGACTCGGCCCGCGCCAGGGTGCGCAATGCGACCAGGTGCGAGGCGACCACGCGCTGCGCCATCGCCAGCCAGACGTCGCGCACTTCGGGCAACACCGGTCCAGGCAACTGCACGGCGATGGCCACGCGAACGGCCTCGACCGTGGTCCAGGCGATTTCGATCCGGTGCGAATGCTGGCCGGCCGGGCTGCGCTGCAGCAGCACCTCGGCGCGGCTGGCCAGGGCGCTGGTGGCGCCAGGCGAGGCCGAGCCGGCGGAAATGCCGGTGTGCGGATCGCGCCACAGCACCGCCACCTCGGAGCCGAACGGCAGGGCTTCGTGCAGGGTGTCGGCCAGCGAATCGCGCCCGTAGCCGGCATTCACGATTCTGACGGCCTTTGGCCTGCTGCGGTTCGACACTGCGGATGGAGCCCCTGGACAGACGGCGAAGGATAACGCGCCTCCGCACGTACGTGGATCAACCCCGTCGTGAACTGCGATCCGTTCATCTGATATGAGCCTGGCCCTGGAACTGACCGCACCCCTGCCCTTGCGCTTCCCGTCCGCGGCTCCAGCCCGTAACCTGCCGCGGATGAATGCGGGCGAGGATCCGAGCGACGACCTGTTGATGCTGGCCTGGACCGGCGGGGACACGGCTGCCTTCGAGGTTCTCTATGCGCGCCACCGCGGGCCGTTGTACCGGTTCCTGCTGCGCCAGCTGCGCGACAACGCCCTCGCCGACGAGTTCTTCCAGGACGTCTGGCAGCGGGTGATCGCCGCGCGCCAGGGCTGGAAGCCCGACGCCGCGTTCAGGACCTGGCTGTTCCGCATCGCCCACAATCGCCTCAACGACCACTGGCGCGGCCTCAAGCACCGGCCGCCCGCCCCCGAGGACGGCGACGAGCGCGCCGCCAGGGTGCCCGACCCGAGCAGCCCGGAGCGGGAACTGTCCGAATTCGAACAGCGCCGGCGCCTGCAGCTGGCGATCGCGGCGCTGCCCGAGGAGCAGCGCGAAGTGGTGCTGTTGCGCCTGGAGCAGGAAATGAGCCTGGAGGACATCGGCGCCATTACCGGGGTCGGCCGGGAAACGGTGAAATCGCGACTGCGGTACGCGATGGACAAGCTGCGTGCCGGTTTGAGCGAGCTGAGCGACTGAACCATGAGCCATCCCTTCGACGAACCGTTGAACCCCGAGGAACGCGCCCTGGCAGACCGCCTGGCGCGGCTGGGGCCGCACGACGGTCCTTCGCCGGCGCTCGACGCGAAGATCCTCGCCGCCGCGCACGCCGCCGTCGCCCCGCGCCGGAGCCGGCGCTGGCTGGCCCTGACCGGCATACCGGCCACCCTGGTCACCGGCGCTGGCATGGCCGCGGTGCTGGCACTGGCGGTGGGCGTGGTCTGGCAACTGCGTCCTTCGGCCCCCGCGCCGAAGGCGCCCCGCGACGAAAGCGACTTCGGCTTTGTCACCGCTGAAGTGATCAGGCGGTCCGAACCGCCCACCACGGCTACCGCGGCCGCAGCGGCGACGGGCAATGCGCCGCCACCGCCTCCCGCGCAGGCCGGCTCACCGGCGACCGCGCGCGCCGTGAACACCGCTCCCATGGCGCCAATGGCGGCCAAGCGCGAAGCCGCGCCGGATGCGCGAGCCCCTGTGCAGGAAGGCCACTTCCTCGATGAGGCGGTCGATCCGCAACACTCCCATCCGGCGACGGCTGCCGCCCGTAGCGACAGTTATGCCCCTGCCGTGTCGGCGCCAGCGCCGGCACCGGTGTTTGCGCCGGCGCCAGCGCCGGCACCTGCGTCGGCCCCGGTCGCCGAGGCCGCCGCCGAAAGCGAGTACCGGCAGCGCGCCGCCGCGCAATCCGACGCCGCCCAGCGCAAGTCCCTGATGGACGATGCGCCGGCGCGGCGCGAGCAGAGCGCGCAGGCCGCTGCGAAGGCCGCCGGAGCGTCCGTGGCGGCCGATGCAGCGCAAGCGTCCGACACCGATGCAACGAGCGGCACCCTGGACCGCATCGAAGTCACCGGCAGCCGCATGTCCGTCGCCGACCTGCCGGTGCGCAACGATCGCGCCCTGGAACCGGAACAGTGGCTGCAGCGCATCCGTGATCGGCGCGACGCTGGCGACGTCTCCGGCGCTCGCGAGAGCCTGGCGCTGTTGCGCAAGACCCACCCTCGCCTGAGCCTGCCCGACGACCTGCGCGCGCTCGCCGATCCTGCGCGATGAGCAACGCCACGCTGGCCACGCCGACCTCGTTCCTGCTCGAGGTCAAGCACAGCCGCTTCATCGTCCATGCCGCCCCGGTAACCGCGCCGCAAGCGGCGCTGGACTTCATCGCCGCGGTCGGCGACCCGGACGCGACCCACAACTGCTGGGCCTACCGGATCGGCAGCGAATACCGCTTCAACGATGATGGCGAACCGGCCGGCACCGCCGGACGGCCGATCCTGGCGGCGATCGACGGCCAGGGCCTGGACCAGGTGGTGGCCGTGGTCACGCGCTGGTTCGGCGGCATCAAGCTCGGTGCCGGCGGCCTGGTGCGCGCCTATGGCGGCAGCGCGGCGGAGTGCCTGCGCGTGGCGCCCAGGCGCATTCTCGTCGCCCATGTCACTGTCGAACTCGACTATCCCTTCGAGGACACCGGCACCGTGCACGCGGCCCTGTCCGCCCACGCGGCCGAGAAACTCGACGAACGCTTCGGCGCCCACGGCGCACAACTGCGCCTGCGTTTGCCGGCCGCAGAGCTGCCGCCCTTGAAAGTCAGGCTTCGCGACGCCACTCGTGACCGGGTGCGCTTCGGCGACGAACTCCCCGATATCTGAGTGACCCGGATCGCCATGAACGCTCGCGTTGACGCCACCCAGACCAAGGCCCCCATCGGCAACCTGCGCACGCTGTGGCCATTCGTGCGCCAGCACCGCGCCCTGTTCGTCGCCTGGCTGGTCTCGCTGGCGGCGTCGAGCGCCGCCACGCTGACCTTCCCCAAGGCCTTCGGCACGATGATCGACCAGGCCTTCACCCAGGGCGGCGGCGCGATCGACCGCACCTTCGCGCTGCTGTTCGCCGTCGCCGTGGCGCTGGCCCTGGCGACCGCCGCGCGTTTCTACTTCGTGTCGCTATTGGGCGAACGCGTCGTCGCCGATCTGCGCGAACGCCTGTACGCACACCTGATCGGCCTCGATGCCGGCTTCCACGACCGCAACCGCAGTGGCGAGCTGGTATCGCGCCTGACCGCCGACGCCGAACTGCTGCGCAGCGTCGTCGGCTCGAGCATGTCGGTGGCGCTGCGCAGTTCGGTGACCGTGCTGGGCAGCATCGCGATGTTGTTCTTCACCAGTCCGCGACTGGCCGCGTTCGCCCTGGTCGGCATCCCGCTGGCGGTGCTGCCGATCGTCGTCGGCGGCCGCCGCCTGAAGAAGATTTCCCGCACCAGCCAGGACCGCATCGCCGATGCCAACGCGCTTGCCAACGAAACCCTCGGCGCCGTGCGCACGGTCCAGGCGCATGCGCGCGAACCCTACGAGCAGGGCCGCTTCGGCAGCGCGGTGAAAACCGCGGTCGACACCGCCCGCCGGCGCATCCAGGCGCAGGCCTGGGTCACCGCGATCGCGATCATGCTGGTGTTTGGCGCGATCACGCTGGTGCTGTGGTCGGGTGCGCACGATGTCCTCGCCGGCCGCATGAGCGCCGGCACGCTCGGCCAGTTCGTGCTGTATGCCCTGCTCTGCGGCGGCTCGGTCGGCGCACTGGCCGAGGTCTGGAACGAGCTGCAGCGCGCGGCCGGCGGCATGGGCCGGATCAGCGAACTGCTGGTCGAGCAAACCGCGGTCGCGTCGCCGCCGCATCCGACTGTGCTGCCAAAACCGCTGCGGGGCGAAATCGCCTTCGACAACGTCACCTTCCATTACCCGCAGCGTCCCGATGCGGCGGCACTGGAAGGCTTCAGCCTGCGCGTACGCCCGGGCGAGACCGTCGCCCTGGTCGGCCCTTCCGGCGCCGGCAAGAGCACGGTGTTCTCGATGCTGCTGCGCTTCCACGATCCGCAGTCGGGCCAGGTGGATATCGACGGCGTCGACATCCGCCAGCTGGCGCTACCGGACCTGCGCGAGTCCATCGCACTGGTGCCGCAGCAGCCGACCATCTTCGCCAGCAGCGCGCGCGAGAACATCCGCTACGGCCGCCTGGATGCCGATGACGCCGACGTCGACCGCGCCGTGGCCGCCGCGCATGCCGCCGACTTCGTCGCCGCGATGCCGCAGGGCCTGGACACCGAACTGGGCGAGCGCGGCGCGCGCCTGTCCGGCGGCCAGCAGCAGCGCATCGCCATCGCCCGCGCCCTGCTCAAGGACGCCCCGATCCTGCTGCTCGACGAAGCCACCAGCGCCCTCGACGCGCAGAGCGAGCGGGCCGTGCAGAAGGCCCTGGAAACCCTGATGGAAGGGCGTACGACGCTGGTCATCGCGCACCGCCTGGCCACGGTGTTGAAGGCCGACCGGATCGTCGTCATGGACCACGGCCGCATCGTCGCCGAAGGAACGCACGCGCAGTTGCTGGCGCAGGACGGGCTGTACGCCGAACTGGCGAGGCTGCAGTTCCTCGACTGAGCCACTGAGCCACCATCCGCGGGGTTGCGCCCGCGCTCACGCGAGTTTGAGACGTTTCTCATTGGCTTGGCCATTGCACGCAAGCACCCTCGGGTTGAGTCGAACCGCGCGGAGGTGCTCCATGACGCCCACTTCACACGCAGCCCTGACAACGCCCGGCATCGCCCAGTCGCGGCCGGCGACTGTGAAACCGGCAACCGATTACTCCCACGTGAGTTCGCGCGAGGTTGCACGTCACCTGGTGGAACAGGGATTGCTGTTCGAGGTCACGCTCTACCCCGAGGAGTTCGGTGGCAACCAGGAGCAGCACAACCTGATCTTCGTGCCCGCCGGCATCCCCGAGATCAAGGACCTGGTGACCGAGACACTGCTCTGCCTGCGCGACGAGGGCCTGTTTGACCGGCTCAGCTTCGACGTCGAATACAAGAGCAACAGCTTCGTGCCGAGCAGCATCAACGTCCAGGCGACGCACCACGTCAAGAGCCGCTCCTTCGAACCGCGGATCGGCATCTGGTAGCGCGGCGCGGCCAGTTTTCCGTAGCCCGGGCAAGGACGTGTGTCACCCGGGTCGATCCTCGTTCGATCCCGTGTGCGCTCCAATTGCCCGGGCTACGTTCTTCCTCATCACCGTGCAGCCGTGCGCAGTCGAGGCGCGCTCAATCCGGCGGCCAGGCCCGCGCGATGAGTGGCCCCAGATCGAAATCGCGCGACAGCGTGCCCAGCGCATTGCCGTGATCGCCACCGATCCGGCTGCAGCAGAACGTTTCCGCGATCGGGCTGCCGTTGCGCAGCAGCTGGCTCGCCTGCAGTGCCAGCGCCAGCGCTTCCACCCAGCGCCGCGCCTCCACTTCGGGCACCTGGGCCTCGCCGACCAGCACCGGCCGCAAGGCCTTCAGCTCGGCGTCGAAATCCGGATCCAGGTGCGATGCCGCGTCCAGTTCGGCCAGCAGCGCCTGCCCCGTCTGCGGCTCACGTTGCAGCGCACGCAGCACGTCCAGGCACTGGATGTTGCCGCTGCCTTCCCAGATCGAATTGAGCGGCGCCTGCCGGTACAGCCGCGGCAGCATCGACTCCTCGACATAACCGGCACCGCCCAGGCATTCCTGGGCTTCGTTGATGAAGGCCGGCGCGCGTTTGCAGATCCAGTACTTGCCGATCGCCGTGGCGATGCGGGCGAAGGCGGCTTCGCGCGGATCGAGCGCGGAACGGTCGACCGCGCGCGCCACGCGCATCGACAGCGTGATCGCCGCCTCCGCTTCGATGGCCAGGTCGGCCAGCACGTTGCGCATCAGCGCGTGCTCGGCGAGGCGCTTGCCGAACGTACGGCGATGGTGGGTATGGTGCATGGCCTGCGCGAGCGCCATGCGCATCTCGGCGGCCGCGCCGAGCATGCAATCCAGGCGTGTCAGCATCACCATCTCGATGATGGTCGCCACGCCGCGACCTTCCTCGCCGATGCGCCACGCCCAGGCATCGTCGAACTCCACCTCCGACGACGCATTCGACCAGTCGCCCAGCTTGTCCTTGAGCCGCATCAGCCGAAACGCGTTCTTGCCACCGTCTGGACGCCAGCGCGGCAACAGGAAGCAGGTCAGCCCTGCCGGCGCCTGCGCCAGCACCAGGAAACCGTCGGACATCGGCGCCGAGAAGAACCATTTGTGCCCGACCAGCAGATACTCGCCATCGGCCGCCAGCGCCGTGGCGCGCGTGCTGTTGGCGCGAACATCGCTGCCGCCCTGCTTCTCGGTCATGCCCATGCCCAGGGTCACGCCAAGCTTGTGCTCGATGCCGACATCGCGCGGGTCGTAGTACGGCGATATCGCCTTGCCCGCCCACTCGTGCAGTGCCGGCGAATGCCGCAGCACCGGAATCGCGGCATGGGTCATGGTCAAGGGACAACTGCTCCCCGGCTCGACCTGATGATGCAGATAACTCAGCGCCGCGCGTGCGACATGCGAACCCGGCCGCGGCTGCGCCCACGACAGCCCCGCCACCCCATGCTCGACACCGGCCTGCATCACCCGGTGATAGTTGGGATGGAACTCGACCAGGTCGATGCGATGGCCAAAGCGGTCGTGCGTCCGCAGGCGCGGCCGATCGCGGTGAGCATCGAAGCTGAGCCGGTACAACTCGTCGCCCGCCAGCGCGCCATAGATTGCCAGCGCGTCGGCAAAGTCGCCGCCACCCTCGCGAACGACCGCTTCGGACAGCGCACTGTCATCGCGCCACAGATCGCGCGGCCCGAACTCGGGCGGCTGGTTCTCGACCAGGTGCGTGGCAAACGGCGGCAGCGGTTCCATCTGCGACTCCGACGCGGGCATGGGTCGATTCTAGGCCTCTACCGCCGCTGGCCGTGACCAAAAAAAAGGCCCCGCAATGCGGGGCCTCCCAAGCCGGTAGTGCCAGGCTCGCGTCAGATCACGCCACAGGCGTGATGTTCGACGCTTGCGCGCCCTTCGGACCCTGCGTCAGCTCGTAGCTGACACGCTGGCCTTCCTGCAGGCTGCGGAAGCCCTTGGCGTTGATCGCAGAGAAATGCGCGAACACATCTGCGCTGCCGTCCTCGGGCGAAATGAACCCGAAGCCCTTGGCGTCGTTGAACCATTTCACGGTGCCGTACTGCATGTCCTTATCAACCTCATGCTGGATGCGTTGTCGCGCAGGGCCCGACAACCGGACCCAAGCGCCGGTCGAGTATGCAAACTGAACGCCGGCTTGACAATCACCCTGGCGCCGAACGGTCGAGCAATGCCGCCAGCAGCGCCGGCAGACCGGCCGACGCCACGGCCACGTTGTCGAGCACATCCTGCAGCGTGATGACCTCGTCCGGGTCCGGGCCGGCACCGGCCGCCCAGTTGGCGACGATGGCCAGACAGGCGTAATCCAGGCCCAATTCGCGCGCCAGGCCGGCCTCGGGCATGCCCGTCATCCCGACCAGATCGCATCCGTCGCGGCGCATCCGGGCAATCTCGGCGCGGGTTTCCAGGCGCGGCCCCTGGGTGGCGCCGTAGCAACCGCCAGCCACCATCGCCACGCCCGCCTTGCCGGCCGCCGCGACCACTTCCTGCCTCAGTGCGCGCGTGTACGGCTCACCGAAGTCGACGTGGAGCACCTCGGCGCCCTCTTCTTCACAAATCGTTGACACCCGTCCCCAGGTGTAATCGATCAACTGGTCCGGGCATGCCAGCACGCGCGGCCCGAAACGATCGCCGATGCCGCCGACCGTATTGAGCGCCAGCACCCGCTGCGCACCCAGCGACTGCAGCGCGGCCAGATTGGCGCGGTAATTGATCTTGTGCGGCGGCAGCGAATGGCCTTCGCCATGGCGGGCGAGGAAGGCAACGCGGTGACCGTCCAGCGTGCCGAGCCGGATCGGCCCGGACGGCGCGCCGAAGCGCGTCGACGGTTGCAGCGTTTCCACGTCGCGCAGCGCGGCCAGCTTGTACAGGCCCGTGCCGCCGATGACGGCCAATGCGATTCCACTCATCCGCTCAATCCTTCAACGCGTAGATGGCCGGCAGGTTGCGCCCCTGCTCGTGGTAGTCCATGCCATAGCCGAACACATAGCGGTCCGGCACCTCGACGCCGACGTAATCGGCATGCAGTCCAGGCACGCAACGGTCGTGCACCTTCACCGCCAGCGCGGCGATGCGCACGTCGCGCGCACCCTGCTCCAGGCACCACGCGCGGATCGCGGCCAGCGTATGGCCCTCATCGAGGATGTCGTCGGCCAGCAGCACGCGGCGGCCCTGCAGCGGCGTCGCCGGGCGATGCTTCCAGGTCAGCTCGCCGCCGGAGGTGGCGCCGCGGTAGCGGGTGGCATGCAGGTAGTCGAACTCCAGGTCGAGCCCGAGCGCGCCGACTTCCATCGCCAGTTGCGCGGCGAACGGCAGGCCACCGTGCATGATCGTCAGATAGACCGGCACGTCGTCGTTACCGTAGTCGGCGCGGATCGGCGCGGCCATCTGCCTGATCGCCTGCTCCAGCGTGGGCCGGTCGATCAGCAGGTCGGAATTGGCCAGTGCGGCCGCCAGGTCATTGGTCTTCGCAACAGGGATGCTCATCACGCCAGGCCCTCCAGATGGCTACGCGCAGACCCGTAGCGGCTATCGGCCAGCAGGCCGTCCCAACCCATCGCGCCGCGTCCGATCAGGCCGGTCAGCGCCATCGTGTTGAGCGCGCGCCCCTGCACGGCCGCCAGCGATTCCTCGACCAGCTGCGGGTGGCAGACCAGCACCACGTCGCAGCCGGCATCGTAATGCGCGTCGATGCGCGCCTTGACGCCACCGGCGGAGAACGCCGCCTTCATGCCGATGTCGTCGCTGAAGACCACGCCGCGGAAACCCATCTCGTGGCGCAGCACGTCGTTGATCCAGTACTTCGAATAACCCGCCGGCTCCGGCGCGACGGCCGGGTACTTCACGTGCGCCATCATCACCGCATCGGCCTTGGCGTCGATGCCGGCAACGAAGGGGATCAGGTCGGTCGCGCGCAGCTCATCGAGCCCGCGCGGGTCGACGGCGTCATCGAAATGGGTGTCGGCCTGCACCGAGCCGTGGCCCGGGAAGTGCTTGAGCGTGGCGGCCATGCCGGCCGCGTGCATGCCGCGCACATAGGCGCGGGTGAATTCGGCGACGACCGCGGGATCTTCCGAGAACGCACGATTGCCGATCGCCAGGTTGCCGCGTCCCAGGTCAACGACCGGGGCGAAGCTGAGGTCGACGCCGCTGGCCTGCACTTCGGTGGCCATCAGCCAGGCGTGTTCCTCGGCCAGCTTGAGCGCGGCCTCGCGGTCGTCGGCGTACAGCTTGCCGAAACCCTGCAGCGGCGGAAGCGCGCTGTAGCCTTCGCGGAAACGCTGCACGCGACCGCCTTCCTGGTCGACGCAGATCAGCTGCGGGCGCCCGGCCGCGGCGCGGATCGCGGCCGAGAGCTCGGCGACCTGGTCGCGTGAGGCGAAGTTGCGGGTGAACAGGATCACGCCGGCGCAGGCGTCGTGCTGCAGCCAGTCGCGCTCTTGCGCGGTAAGTTCGGTGCCGGCGACGCCGATCACGAGCATGCGGAAAACTCCAGGCGGTGGGGGCTGCGCCAAGGGCGCGGCCTCGCATTGTCGCGCAGATGGCCGGTCGCGGCAGCCCCGCGACGCGGCGGTTCAGGCATCCGTGGCGCCCGCCGTCGGCACGATGCCGAGCCGGGCAAATGCATCGCGGAACACATCGGGGGTCTGCGCGCCCTGCACTGCCAGGCGCCCGTCGAGGACGAAGGTCGGCACCGCCTGGATGCCCAGCGCGCTGGCCTGGCCCAGTTGCGCGCGGACTTCGGCCACGCCTTCGTCGGAATCGAGCATCGCGCGCACGCGCTGTGCCGACAGCCCGCCGGCGGCGCCGGCATCGACCAGCGTCTGCGTGTCGGCAAGGTTGCGACCTTCGGCGAAGTGGGCGCGGAACAACGCCTCGCCCACCTTGTCCGCATCGCCTTCGCGGCCGGCCAGCCAGACCAGCCGGTGCGCCTTGAGGGTGCTCACGCGCACCTGGCCACGGTCGAAGTCGAACGGCAGGCCTTCCGCGCGTCCGGTTGCCTGGGTCTGCGCCAGGATCTGCGCGGTGCGCTCAGGACCCCCGAACTTGCGCTCGTAGGCCTCGCGCAGCGGCACCGGAGTCTCGTCGGATTCCGGATCCAGCTGGTACGCGTGCCAGTGGATTTCCGCGTTCTGCCCGGCTTCGCCCAGCTGCGACAGCGCCGCGCGCAGGCGGTGCTTGCCGATCCAGCACCAGGGGCAGACCACGTCGGACCAGATATCGATGCGCAGGGGTTTGTTGTTCATGGCCATGGAGTTGGGGACTCAGTGCGTCGAAGCAACCGCGCCGGAACGCTCGCTTTCGCTCCACTGCGCGTAAGGCCGCGTGGCCAGTGCGAGGTTGTAGTAGCGCACCGCCTCGGTGACTTCCGCGCCGATCCAGTCGGGCCGGGCGAAGGCCTCATCGGCCGACGACAGTTCGATCTCTGCCACCACCAGGCCTTCGTTGTCGCCGAGGAACTCGTCGACTTCCCACAGGTGCCCTTCGTGCTCGACGTAGTGGCGACGCTTGTCGACCAGTCCGCCAACGCACAGCGCCAGCAGGCCGCGCGCGTCTTCGACCGGGATCGGGTAGTCGAACTCCTGGCGGGTGTGCCCCAGCTCGCGCGACTTGAGGTTGAGGAAGGCCTCGTCACCGGCGATGCGCACGCGCACCGATGCCTTCATCGCGCCGGTGTCCATCGCCGCCTGGTCGTTGATGTAACCCTGCGCCATCGGCACGACCTCGCGCGCGGCCGCGCGCCAGCCGTCACCGGTGACCAGGAACTTGCGTTCGATTTCGATGCCCATGCAGATCTCCGTCCAGCCAATGTGCCCGGTCAGCCCGGCTCGAACAACGCGATCGACTCCACGTGTGCGGTGTGCGGGAACATGTCCATCACACCGGCGGCACGCAGCTTCCAGCCGCGTTCGTTGACCAGGAAGCCGGCATCGCGCGCCAGCGAAGCCGGATGGCAGCTGACGTAGACGATGCGCTCGAACTGTTTCAACGGCAGCTGTGCCAGCACGAAATCGGCGCCCGAGCGCGGCGGATCGAGCAGCAGCTTGTCGAAGCCCTGCTTCATCCAGGATTCGCCGCTGAGATCCTTGGCCAGATCGGCGGCATGGAAGTCGGCGTTGGCGATGCCGTTGTGCGCGGCGTTCTCGCGGGCGCGACGCACCAGTCCGGCCTCGCCTTCCACCCCGACCACTTCGCGCACCTGCCGTGCCAGCGGCAGGGTGAAATTGCCCAGGCCGGCGAACAGATCGAGTACGCGGTCGTCGGCCCTGGGCTGCAGCAGGTCGATGGCGTGCTGGATCATCTTGCCGTTGAGGCCGGCGTTGACCTGGATGAAGTCGAGCGGACGGAACAGGAACTCCAGGTTCCATTGCGGCAGGCTGAAAGCCAGCCTCGGCTCGGCCGGCCACAGCGCGTGCACGCTGTCGACGCCCGCCGGCTGCAGGAAAATCGCGAACCCGTGCGCCTGGCCGAAGGCGACGATGGCGCCCTTGTCGGCATCGGTGAGCGGCACCAGGTGGCGGATCGTCAATGCGATGCCACTGAAGTCGGGCGTCGGATCGCCGGCGATGAATTCGATCTGCGGGATCTCGCGACGCGCCTGCAAGCCGTCGACCAGCGCCGCGAGCGCGGGGATGCTCTGGCCGATCTGCGGGATCACGGTGTGGCATTCGCGCAGGTCGGCGACGAAGCGCGGGTCGGTCTCGCGGAAGCCGACCAGGGTCTTGTCCTTCTTCTCGACGCGACGCACCGAGAAGCGGCCCTTGCGACGGTAGCCCCAGGAGGCATCGGTCAATGGCGCGAGGATGCGCTCGGGCGTGACATGGCCGATGCGCTCGAAGTTCTCCATCAGCACGTTCTGCTTGGCGAGGATCTGCTTGTCCTGGGCATAGTGCTGCAGGGCGCAGCCGCTGCACGTGCCGAAATGCGGGCAACGCGGCTCGACCCGCTCGGGCGCGGCGGTCAACACCTCGACCGTGCGCGCCTCGTCGAAACTGCGGTGGCGGCCAGTCTGCGAGGCCATGACGCGCTCGCCGGGCAAGGCGCCGGCGACGAACACGGCCTTGCCGTCGGCGCGGCGGGCGACGCCGCGGCCATCGTGGGTCAGGCCGGTGATTTCTGCTGCGAAGGGGGTTTGATCTATGCGGGCCACAGCGGCTGGCGTGATGCAGGGGGCCGACTATTGTCGCAGATCGGGCACCCTCCCCCTCTCCCTGGCCACTTCGTGGCCTGTCCCTCCCCCGCGAGGGGGAGGGTTTCAGCGCTTACTTCTGCTTCCAGCCGCCACCGGCGTCCTGCACCCACCAGCCCGGGCGTGCGCTATCCACCCATTGCCGCGCGAACACGGCGCGGATCTGCTGTTCCCACTCCGGATGGTTGTTGGCCACGGCGATCTCGCGGTAGACGGCCTTGGCATCGCGGCCCTGCTCGGCCACGGCCTGGTTCACGCCGACGCGCTCGGGCAGCGGGATCTTGGCCGCGTCGCGAACGCTGATGGTGCCGTCATTGGCGAAGCCCAGCGCACCGGAATCGAAATGCGGGCGCAGCTGGCTGTCGAAGCGCGAAGCCATGCGCGACTGGATCGCCTGGATCGCCGGGGTCTTGATGTTGATGTCCGGCTGGTCCTGGGCCTGGGCCGAACCGATGCCCACCAGCGACAGCCAGTCGATGCGCGAGGCCAGCGATTGCGAACCCGCCGGCGTCAACGAAGCGCTCTGGCCGCCCGGCTTGTCCTGCGGCTTGGGCTGCGGCTGCTGGGCGTCGTCGCCGATGACTTTCTCGACGAACTCCTTGGCCGCTTCCTTGGCCTCCGCGGCCGGGAAATAGACGTTGATCGTGACGCAGGCAGTCAGCATCACGGCGGCGACCGGTACCCCCATCCAACGGCGCATGTTGTTCTCCTGTGAGAGGTGTCCGCGCCAGTACGCACTGTGCGGATTGAAGCGTGGCTTACCTTACTCGAAGACCGGTTTGACGTCGCCGCTGCTGGCGGCGATGAGGCGCTCGAGCAGGGTCGGCCAATCGACCCGACGGTTGAAGCCGACCACGCTCAGGCGCGGCAGGCCGGAGCCGTCGACGATAATAAATCCCGGTCCGGCTGAACCCAGCCCTTCCATTTCGCAGACCTCGTCGACGAGCCGACAGGCGATACCAAGATTGCGATAGCCGAAGTCGTCGAACAGCCCGATCAGCTGCGATTGCAGGCTGCTGACGAACGAGGCGTCGCTGACGCTGGACAGGTCCTGCACGGCGCGCTGGCTGATGCGCTGGCGCACGCCGGCGGCCTTGGCGGCATCGGCATCGGATTGCAGGCGCGCATCGAATGCCACTGGCTGCCAGTCAACCAGGCGCAGGTCGGCGATGCGGCCGTCGAGCTTGCCGGTGATCGTGCCGAAACCGAGCACGCCGGTCAGCGATTCCAGGTCGATGTCGTCGAAGGCGATGTCGGACGACAACGTCGGAGCGACACCGAACGGACGCTCCATCGCCAGCGACGACACCTGCACCGTGCCGCCGAACAGCTCCATCGCCAGGCCGCCTTCGAAGTCGAGGCGATCATCGGCGTAACGGGCCTGCGGGATGTGGCCCGTCAGCTGGCCGGTAAAGGCCGGCCAGCCCAGTGCGGTCGAAAGCTGGGCGACATCGAGCTGCTCCAGCTCGAGGCCGAACCGGATCTCCAGACCCTTGTCCGCAGCCGGCGGGGTCAGCTGGAAATGATCGAAACCCGCGCGCCCGCCCAGCAACGGGATCGATACCGGCTGGCGCAGTTGCAGCACGCCGACGTTGCTCAGCAGCGGCAATCGCGCCGCACCGAAGGCCAGACCGTGCAACGAACCGCCGCTCCAGCGCAGTTCGCTTTCGAGGGTGCGGGTGGAGGAGAAGCGCACGTTGCCGTCGAGGCCTTCGAAGCCGAAGCCTCCGCGCGGATCGTCGGCGCTTGCCGATTGCAGGTTGAGGTCGGCTTCGCGCAGGTCGCCGCGTTCGACCCGCAGGCGGACATCGGCAGCGCCGCCCAGGCGCAGTTCGCCCAGGCCTGCCATGCCGAGGAAGCCGGTGAGATAACCATCGCGCAACGGCGACAGGTTGCCGCTGTGCGCGCGCAGATCGAGCGTGCGCAACTGCAGTTGCGGGTCCAGCGCGGCGCTGGCGTCGACACGGAGGATGCCGCGGTCGTTCCAGGCCAGCGTCGGCAGCTGCCACCCGCCCGTTTCGTCCTGCGTCGCCTGCACGCGCAGGTCGACCGGGCGCTGCTGCAGCGACAGGTAGGCGTTGCCGAACAGCATCTCGCCGCCTTGCAACTGGCCGTCGATGCCAACGTGCGTGGTCGCCGCCAGCTCCGCATCGATGTCGAGCCGGGCGCCGATGTTCTCGCCTGCGATGGTGCCGTCGGCGGTATCGAAGGCGACCGCGCGCAACTGCAGTGGACCGCTGATGCGCAACGGCGCTTTCGCCGGTGCGACGATGTCCAGCTGGCCGCTGGCGGTGCCGGCCTTGAGCCGGCCATCGGGCCAGGACCGGGCCAGCAGGGCCTGGGCCCAGGCAATGGGCACGCGCGTGAGATCGATGCGGGTCAGGTCGGGCGTGCTCGCCAGACGCTGCAGGGCGAGTGCACCGTCACCCTGGCTCAGGCGGACATCGGTGCGTGCCGGGTCGAGGTCCAGCGCCAACCGCAGAGGCCGGCTGTTCCCGGAACGGACCTCGCCTTCACATCGCCAGCGGTCTCGCTCGCGCGACAGCGGGCAGCGCCACGTGACATTGCGATAGCCGTAGCCCAGTTCCGGCGCATCGATCCGCCCTGCCCGCAGTTCCAGCATTCCCTGTGCCGCCTGCGCCGGCCATTCCAGGCGCACCTGCACATCCGACATCGTGGCCACCGCGAGCGTGACGCGGGCAATGCGCGCCTGCGCCGTGCGCGCATGCGCCACCCCGGCCGCCAGCAATGGCACGGCCAGCAGGCAGCCCAGCAGCAGGCGTAAGATCCCTCGCGACATGGGCGCAGCATACCTACAGGACGCTAATCGGCGATGACGTTGCAGGAACGACCGCCCCCGGCGCAAGCCGACATGACCCGACCGCGCGTGCTGCTGGTCGAGGACGATCCAATCAGCCGCTCGTTCCTCACCGCCGCGCTGGCAGCCGTGCCGGCCGAGGTCGACGCCGCCGACTGCCTGGCCGCCGCGGTCGCGCTGGCGTCCACGCAGGACTACACACTGTGGATGATCGATGCCCGCCTGCCCGACGGCAGCGGCAGCGAACTGCTCGCGCGGCTGCGCGAGCAATGCCCCGACACGCCGGCGCTGGCGCATACGGCGGCGCACGAAGCGGCCATCCTCGATGCGCTCCTGGCGGCCGGGTTCGGCGATGTGCTGGTCAAGCCGATGCCGGCAGCGACCGTGCAGTCGGCGGTGCGGCGGATGCTCGGCCTGGGCGGTGACGCGTCGCGGGTCTCGGCGGTGGCCGACATGCCACTGCCGCTGTGGGATTACGAGGCCGCGGCGCGCGCCCTCAATGGCAATCGCGCGCACGTCGATACGTTGCGTTCGCTGTTCGCGCTGGAACTTCCCAAGTCGCTGCAGGCGATCGCCGAGGCCGGTGCGCGCGGCGATGGCGAACGCATGCGCGCCGAGTTGCATCGCATGCACGCCAGCTGTGGTTTCGTCGGGGCACTGCGCCTGGGCTCGACGGTGCAGGCATTGCATCGCGAACCGGCATCGCCGGCGCTGCGCGACGCCTTCGAGCTGGCGGCAAGGGAAACGCTGGCATCGCTATAGCGGCAGCCGCGACGGTCGGCTCGCCAGCCGTGGTCAACCTTCCGGAGCGGCGGGTTCGCGCCGGGGTGCGACGCGGCCCAGTTCGGCCAGCATTTCCCAGGACTTCAGTCCGCGCGCGCCAAGGTGGAAGGCGAGCACGCCGCGGATGCACCGGCGCAGGCCTTGCAGGTCGTCGGGATCGGGCATCCGGTCATCGGCCAGCAACAGCAGCGCGCGCCCGGTGGCGGCGCTGCTGCGGTCGCCGTGGCCGCGGTCGCTGAGCAGACGGCTGGGGCCCTGCTCGGGATCGAGGCGATAACGCGCGGCCGGGTCGATAGGCGTGCCCTCGCCGTCGCGGCGCCAGTCGAAGCCGAAGCCCAGAGCATCGAGCAGATCGCGTTCGTAGCGGCGCAGCGTCCAGCCCAGTGACTCGCCGGCGCCGATGCGCGCCCGCGCGACGGCGTAGGCGTCGTACAGGTCTGGCGCGGGATCCTGCCGTGGGGCCAGGCGCAGGGTCAGTTCGTTGAGATAGAACCCGGCCAGCATCGCCTCGCCACCCAGCCTCGGCGCCACATCGATCGCCTCGGCGGAATTCAGCCGCGCCAGTTCACCGACCTGCACGGCATCGAAGCGGATCGACTGCAGCGGCTGCAATGCGGCGCGCAGCACCTGGCGCTTGGGCCCCTGCACGCCGCGTGCGACCAGCCCCAGCCGGCCGTGATTGGCGCTGAGCACTTCGACCAGCAGGCTGGTCTCGCGCCATGGCCGGGCATGCAGGACGAACGCGGGTTCGTTGCTCAGGCGCACGTGCCGGTGCCCGTGTTGGCCTCAGTCGTGATAACCGAACGCCCGCAGCGCTGCTTCGTCGTCGGACCAGCCTTCGCGCACGCGCACCCAGGTTTCCAGGAAGACCTTGCTGCCAAACAGGCGCTCCATCTGCTGGCGCGCACGCGCGCCGATCTCGCGCAGGCGTTCGCCACCCTTGCCGATCACGATCGCTTTCTGGCCATCGCGTTCGACCCAGATCACCGCGCCGATGCGCAGCAGGTTGCCGTCGACTTCGAACTTCTCGATCTCGACCGTGGTCGCGTACGGCAGTTCTTCGCCGAGTTGGCGCATCAGCTGTTCGCGCACCATTTCGCCGGCGAGGAAGCGCTGGCTCTTGTCGGTGATTTCGTCTTCGCCGTACAGGGCTTCCTGTTCGGGCAGTTGTGCGAGCACGGTCTTGACCAGGGCTTCCAGTCCGCTGCGCTTGAGTGCGGAGATCGGGTGCACGCCGGCAAAATCGCGGCCTTCGCTGACCTTGGCCAGGTATGGCAGCAGCGCCGCCTTGTCCTTCATGCGATCGACCTGGTTGACGACCAGCACCACGGGCATGCCAGCCTTTTTCAGGGCGTCAAATGCGAGGGAGTCTTCGTCGTCCCACTGGCCGGCGCGCACGACCAGCAGTGCGGCGTCCACGCCTTCCAGGGCGCCGCGGGCGGCGCGGTTCATCCAGCGGTTCATCGCGCGCTTCTGTTCGCGGTGGATGCCGGGGGTGTCGACCAGCAGCAGTTGGCCTTCGGGGAAGGTGGCAATGCCGAGCAATTGATGGCGCGTGGTCTGGGGGCGGCTGGAGGTAATGCTGACCTTGGCGCCGACCAGCGCGTTGACCAGGGTGGATTTGCCGACGTTGGGACGGCCGATGACGGCAACGTGGCCGGCGCGATGAGTGGGGGTGTTCATTGGGGAGATTGTCGGCTTGCGGGGGGCCGAGGGCAATCAATTATGGACGTGGCCCGGAGGGCGCCCGCGACTTTGATCGCGTTGTCGGCTCAATCGTCGATCTTCAGGCGTTCCAGCGCCACTTCCGCGGCGATCTGCTCGGCGGCGCGGCGCGAGCCGGCCTCGCCCTGCGTCAGCAGCGGGGGCTGGGCCAGGGTGCAGGTGACGACGAAGCTCTTGGCGTGGTCTTCGCCGCTCTCGCTCAGCAGGGCGTAGACCGGCAGTGGTTTCTGGCGGCCCTGCAGCCATTCCTGCAGGCGTGTCTTGGCGTCCTTGCCGACCTTGTGCGGCGGCGGCAATGCGGCGATCGCGGCGCCGAACCACGGCAGGACCGCGGCACGGCAGGTCGCGAAGTCCGAATCCAGGTAGATCGCGCCGATCACCGCTTCCAGGGCGTCGGCCAGGATCGAGTCGCGGCGGTGGCCGCCGGACTTCATTTCGCCAGGGCCGAGGGTCAGTCTTGCCCCGAGTTCGAGTTCGCGGGCGATCGGCGCGAGTGCGGACTCGCGCACGAGTTCGGCGCGGGCCCGCGTCAGCGCGCCTTCGTCGGCACGCGGCCAGTGCGTGTACAGCGCTTCGGCGACGATCAGGTTGACCAGTGCATCGCCGAGGAACTCCAGCCGCTCGTTGTGCGGTGCGCCTGCGCTGCGATGCGTCAGGGCCTGGTCAAGCAGGCCCTGATGGTTGAAGCGATAGCCGATCCGGTCACTCATCCAGCGCCGTTCGACTCAAGAGCTGCTCGGCGCTGAAGTGACCGACGACGTCGATGTTGGCGATCAGCGGGCGACGCACTTCGTACTCGACCGCCATCGTGTAGCCGGCATCCTTGCGCGCGATCTTGACGTCTTCCGGCTTCACGCTCTCGGCGTAGCTGATGTCGAGGCGCTTGAAGAACGCGGCCTTGATCGACGCCGGATCCTGCTGGCTGATGCCCGACTCCTTCGACAGCTGGCTCAGGGCTTCCTTGACGGCAAAGAACTCCGAGTACATCGGAATCAGCTTCATGCCCATGTAGATGAACACGCCGGCCACGGCCAGCACCAGGACGAACCCGATCAGGGTCATGCCGCTCTGCGTACGCTTCATTTCAACCATCCCCCAATGTTTGTGTGCCGCCCGAGCGTCGTCGCAGTCCCCCTGGACGGCGCGGGCGGTGTTTCAGTTGCAGCCATGCCTGGCCAGTATTACTTGATCCGGCTGCCGATGCGTGAACGGTCGACGCCGCCATCGAAGTTCATCCAGATCAGGAACGCTTTGCCGCGCAGGTTCTGCTCCGGCAGGAAGCCCCAGTATCGGCTGTCTTCGCTGTTGTCGCGGTTGTCGCCCATCACGAAATAGTGACCCGGCGGCACGACCCAGTCGCCCTCGCCCTGGTCGAGGAACGGCAGGTTGGTCCGCTCCAGGACGCTGTGCTGGCGGCCCAGCAGGTCTTCGCGCAGCTCCTCGGCCCCGGTCATCTCGGTGCCGTTGCCGACGCCCTGGTAGACGCCGACCGGCACGTAGCTGAGCACCTTGCCGTTCACCGTGACCTGGTTGTCGTGGTAGCCGACGCGGTCGCCAGGCAGGCCGACAATGCGCTTGATCCAGTCCTGATCGGGATGGTGCGGCGGACGGAACACAACCACGTCGCCGCGCGCCGGTTCACCCAGGGCGACGAACTTGTGGTTGTTGATTGGCAGGCGCAGGCCGTAGGTGAACTTGTTGACGAGGATGAAATCGCCGGTCAGCAGGGTCGGCATCATCGAGTTCGACGGGATGCGGAACGGCTCGGCAACGAAACTTCGCAGGATCAGCACCACCGCCAGCACCGGGAAGAATGCCTTGGAGTAGTCGACGACCACCGGCTCCTTGCCGTCGTCGAGCAGGCCCTCTCGCGCGGCGCGGCGCTTGGCCAGCCACAGCTTGTCGAGCAGCCAGACCAGGCCGGAGAACAGGGTCAGGACGACCAGGATGATTTCAAACCAACGCATGCGTGCTCCTCGGGAGAGCCGGGAATGGGGAATCGGGATTGGAGGAGCACAGGAACTCGGACGGGCCAGAGGTCGCCCCCCGGCACCCTCTCATTCCGAGCATAGCGAGGGATCTGCTGTTCGTCATGCGCAGTACGAGGCGACTGGCTTGGCCAATCGCGTACTGCCGACCCCCGGCTGCGGCGGCGTGTGCCGGCATTACTTGTTGTCGGTCTGCAGCACGGCGAGGAAGGCCTCCTGCGGGATCTCCACCCGGCCGACCTGCTTCATCCGCTTCTTGCCCTCTTTCTGCTTCTCGAGGAGCTTCTTCTTGCGGCTGATGTCGCCGCCGTAGCACTTGGCGAGCACGTTCTTGCGCATCGCCTTGACCGTGGAGCGGGCGATGATCTGCGAACCGACGGCGGCCTGGATGGCGACGTCGAACATCTGCCGCGGGATCAGCTCCTTCATCCGCTCGCACAGGTCGCGACCGCGACGGTCCGCGTGACTGCGGTGGGTGATGATCGACAGCGCATCGACCTTGTCGCCGTTGATCAGCGTGTCGACGCGCACGAACGGGCCGGCCTGGAAGCGCAGGAACGTGTAGTCGAGCGAGGCGTAGCCGCGGCTGACCGACTTGAGCCGGTCGAAGAAGTCGAGCACGACTTCGGCCATCGGCAGCTCGTAGCTGATCTGCACCTGGCCACCCATGTACTGGATGCCGATCTGCACGCCGCGCTTTTCTTCGCACAGCGTGATCACGTTGCCGACGTAGTCGGGCGGCGTGAGGATGTTGGCGCGGATGATCGGCTCGCGGACCTCTTCGATCATGTTCACCGGTGGCAGCTTGGCCGGGTTGTCCATCGGCACGATCGAGCCGTCGGTCTTGAGCACTTCGTAGATCACCGTCGGCGCGGTGCTGATGAGGTTGAGGTTGTACTCGCGCTCCAGGCGCTCCTGCACGATCTCCATGTGCAGCATGCCGAGGAAGCCGCAGCGGAAACCGAAGCCCATCGCTTCCGAGCTTTCCGGCTCGAAGCGCAGCGCGGCGTCGTTGAGGCGCAGCTTGTCGAGGGCTTCGCGCAGGTCCGGGTAGTCCTCGGCATCGACCGGGAACAGGCCGGCGAACACGCGCGGCTGCATTTCCTGGAAACCGGGCAGCGGCTTGGACGCAGGGTCGGCAGCCGACGTCAGCGTGTCGCCGACCGGCGCGCCGTGCACGTCCTTGATCGAAGCGTGGATCCAGCCCACCTCGCCCGCGCCCAGCTTGGGCAGGTCCTTGCGCTTGGGGGTGAACACGCCAACCTTGTCGACCTGGTGGGTGCGACCGGTCGACATGACCAATAGCTTGTCGCCGGGCTTGATCTCGCCCTGCATCACGCGCACCAGCGAGACCACGCCGAGGTAGTTGTCGAACCACGAGTCGATGATCAGCGCCTGCAGCTTGTCGGTGTCGCGCGGCTTCGGCGGCGGGATCCGATGGACGATCGCTTCGAGCACGTCGACGACGTTCAGGCCGGTCTTGGCGCTGATCGCCACGGCGTCCTCGGCGTCGATGCCGATGACCGCTTCGATCTCGGCCTTGGCGCGCGCGATGTCGGCGGTGGGCAGGTCGATCTTGTTCAGCACCGGCACCACTTCCAGGCCCTGCTCGACCGCGGTGTAGCAGTTGGCGACCGACTGCGCTTCCACGCCCTGGGCGGCGTCGACCACCAGCAGCGCGCCTTCGCAGGCGGCCAGCGAGCGGCTGACTTCATAGCTGAAGTCGACGTGGCCGGGGGTATCGATGAAGTTCAGGAAATAGGTCTTCCCGTCCTTGGCCGTGTACGGCAGGGAAACCGACTGTGCCTTGATGGTGATGCCGCGCTCGCGCTCGATCGGATTGGAGTCCAGGACCTGCGCTTCCATCTCGCGGGCCTCGAGGCCGCCACAGAGCTGGATGATGCGGTCGGCCAGGGTCGACTTGCCGTGGTCGACGTGGGCAATGATGGAAAAGTTTCTGATCTGCTGCATGCGGGGCCGCGCGAGGCTAGCCGGTTCCTTGAAAATCAACGCGCGATTATCGCATACGGCCCGGTCGCGCCGGTCCGACCCTTCCGGCCGCTCTTCCGGCCACCCTTGCGAGCTGCCCTTCCCCTCTGCCCTGCCCGGCCACCGTGTGCGCAGCGGCGCCCGCCGGCTGGCGGGCGCCGCTGCGCACACGGTGGCCGGCCTCAGCCCGCCTTGGCTTCGTCTTCGGCGGTGACCGCGATGAACTGGGTGCCGCCCTGGCGGCGGACCAGCAGCATCACCGTCTGGCCGGGCTTGACCGTGGACAGCTCGCGATCCAGCGCCGAGGCGCTGGCGACCGAATTGCGGCCCACCGACAGCACCACGTCGCCCGGGCGCAGCCCGGCCTCTGCGGCGGCATCGCCCGGGTTGCGCACCATCACGCCCTCGTTGCCGCGCAGGCCGAGGCGCTGGCGCTCGCCACTGCTCAGGTCCTGGCCGACCAGGCCCAGGGCGTTGCCGGCGGACGGGGCCGCCGGGGCATCGCCCGCGGCCGGGCGCGGCGCGCCGGAACCGCCGGCCACCGTCGCGTCCAGCTCGTTGACCACGACCGTCAGGTCGACGTTGCGGCCGTTGCGGTAAACGCTGACCTTGGCCCGGGTGCCCGGCGCCATCGAGCCGATGATCGGCGGCAGGTCGCTGGACTCGTTGATGGCACGGCCGTCGACGGCGCGAATGACGTCGCCGCGCTCGATGCCGGCCTTCTCGGCCGGGCTGCCGGGCAGCACGTCGGCGATCAGCGCACCGCTGCTGTCGGGCAGGCCCAGGCCCTTGGCCGACTCGCTGGTGATCTGCTGGACCTGCACACCGAGCTGGCCGCGGCTGACCTTGCCGGTCGCGCGCAACTGCTCCGCCGCACCCATGGCCACGTCGATGGGAATGGCGAAGCTCACGCCCATGTAGCCGCCGGAGTTGCTGAAGATCTGCGAGTTGATGCCGACCACTTCACCGCTGGTATTGAGCAGCGGGCCACCGGAGTTGCCCTGGTTGATGGCGACGTCGGTCTGGATGAAGGGCACGTAGCGCTGGTTGGCGTAGGGATTGCTGCGGCCGACCGCACTGACGATGCCGGCGGTGACCGAGTGGTCCAGGCCGAACGGCGAACCGATCGCGATCACCCACTGCCCCGCCTTGGTCGAGCTTGCGTTGGCCATGCGCAGGAACGGCAGGCCCTTGGCGTCGATCTTGAGCAGCGCAACGTCGGACTGCTCGTCGCTGCCGACCACCTTGGCGGTGAACTCGCGACGGTCGGACAGCTTGACCTTGACCGTGTCGGCGCCTTCGACGACGTGGTGGTTGGTCATCACGTAGCCGTCGGCGGAAATGACAAAGCCGCTGCCCATCGAGGTACCGCCGCCGCGCGGGCCGCGCGGGCCGCCGGGAGCCCCGGGACCACCCGGAAACGGCATGTCGTCGCCGAAGAAGCGGCGGAAGATTTCCGGGATCTGCTCGTCGTCGGGCGCGCCGCGCGCATTGCGCTGCGGCGCGACCTCGGCCTGGATATTGACCACCGCCGGCCCGACCCGCTGGACCAGGTTGGTGAAGTCCGGCAGGCCGCTGACCAGGGGCGCGGCCGGCGTCGCGGCCGGTGGCGGCGCGATCGGCGTGCTCGGCGGCTGCGCGGTGCAGGCTACCGGCAGCGAAGCGGCAATGGCGGTGACAAGGACCAGCGAGCGAAGCGGACGGTTCATCGAATACGGCCTCAAAAGAGATCGGATTTCAGGGAGTGCAGCAGGGAAGTTGTAGCAGGCATCCGGACTGCGGCGCCGCCGGCGACGGCGCCATGAAACTCGCAGCTCCCGTCAGCGCCGTGGCGCGGACGACTCGCTGTCGGCGGCGGTCTGTTCGGCCGTCGGCGCCAGGCTCGGCTCAAACGGATAGAACGACGGCGAGGACGCGCCACTACCGTAACTGGCCGTGATGCCGGCGCTGCCGGAGTACTGCGGCAGCACGGCGCGCGGCCACGGCCTGGCAGTCGCCTCGGCATGCTCGGGCTGGAAGGGCTTGCTCGCGACCGGATTGGTCGCCACCGCATCGCTACTCACCGAAGCGAGTGCGGCGGCCGGCGCGACCGACGCCACTGCCGTCGCCGCGACCGGAGTCTGGCGACTGGCCCGCAATGCCGCGCGCTGGCTCTGGCTGCGAGTGGACGAACGGCGTTCTGCCGCGCGTCGCGGAACCTCCACTGCGGCCACGGCGGCCGCGCTGAGACCGGCCTGGTGATCGGGAGCGTCCGGCAAGGCCGGCTCCGGGGTTTGCAGCGCCGGCCTGGCGGGCGCAGGCGTCGTCGCGGCGACCTGCGTGGTCGCTGCATCGCCCACGGCCGGCGCCGCGTCGTTGGAGAAGGGGCGGCTCACGAACAGGGCCGCGACCGCAACCGAAGCTGCAAGCGCGCCGCCAATCCAGCCGCGCCGGCTTGCCGCTGCGCTGCGCGGGGAACGCGACGCTGTCGATGCCGTTGCATTCGAGGCGACCGCGATCAGCGACGGTTCCCGTGCGACGGCCGTGGCCACACGCTCGGAGAAACCATTGCCGGCGAACGCCGTGGCCTGGCCACGCAGCACATCACCATACAGTTGCCAACGGTCGCAGGCCTGGCGCCACTGCGCATCGTGACCGAGCCGCTTGAGTGCGAAGCGTGCTGCATCGCCCTCCAGTTCACCGTCAAACAGCGCACAGAGGGTTTCATTGTCGCGATCGTTGGCTGGCGTATTCATCGCTTCGAAGCTTCCGCAGAGTCGTTGTCGAGCAGGGGCCGCAGTTGCGCATCGATCGCCTCGCGCGCACGGAAGATGCGCGAGCGGACGGTACCGATGGGGCAACCCATCTTCTGCGCGATCTCGTCATAGCTCAGGCCGTCCACCTCGCGCATGGTGATGGCGGTCCGCAATTCTTCAGGCAGGGTTTCGACCACGCGCATCAGCGTTCGTTCAATTTCCTGCCGCAGCAACTCGTGTTCCGGCGTATCGGTGTCGCGCAGGCGGGTGCCGGTGTCGAACTGCTCGGCGTCGCCGGCGTCGATGTCGTCGGTCGGAGGCCTGCGGTTCTGTGCAACCAGGTAATTCTTTGCAGTGTTCACGGCAATCCGGTGCAACCACGTATAGAACTGGGCATCGCCACGGAAGTTCGGCAGCGCCCGGTAGGCGCGTATGAACGTTTCCTGGGCGACGTCCTGGCATTCGCTCCAGTCGGGGATGTAGCGCCCGATCAGTGCGGTGATCCGATGCTGGTACTTGCGCACCAGGGCATCGAAGGCCGCACTGTCGCCGCGCTGGACACGCCCGACAAGCTCCTGGTCCAACTCCACGTCTTTGGGCAACACTAATTCGGCCATACCGCGCCGGCACTCCTGTGGGCTCGGCCATGGCCGAACAATGGGACAACCCTGTCGGGGGAAAGTTCAATCACGATCATTAATGGGGTCGGGCCCGGCGCGCCGCAAGCGCCAAGGGTCAGGGTCTCATCGACCCGTCCCGATGGCCATTGCAATGGCCATTCCAACGGCGACCTCACGGAATCTCAGCGAGGCAACCGCCACACTCCGATTTGACGCCGGGGAAACATCCTCGGGATGATAGCGTTCTCTCCATACCTGAACGAATGGTGCCGAATGATTGCTGGCCTTGACGGTCTCCGCTTCCAGCACTGGCAGACCGAGCTGCGCGCCGATGGTGTCCTGGTGCTGTCGTTCGACCGCGCCGGTGCGCCAGTCAACACCTTTGGCCAGGACGTCCTGATCGAACTGGATACCCTGCTCGAGCGGCTGGCGCTGGATCCGCCCAAGGGCCTGGTGCTGCGCTCGGCCAAGGCGTCGGGCTTCATTGCCGGCGCCGACATCAAGGAGTTCCAGACCTTCGATGCCAAGGGCACCGTCGGCGATGCCATTCGTCGCGGCCAGCAGACATTCCAGCGCCTGGCCGAACTGCCCTGCCCGACCGTCGCCGCGATCCATGGTTTCTGCATGGGCGGCGGCACCGAGATCGCGCTGGCGTGTCGCTATCGCGTTGCCAGCAACGATCCGTCGACCCGCATCGGCCTGCCGGAAGTGAAGCTGGGCATCTACCCGGGCTGGGGCGGCAGTGTCCGCCTGCCGCGCCTGATCGGTGCACCGGCAGCCTTCGACATGATGCTGACCGGACGCACGCTGTCGGCCTCGGCCGCGCGCGCCAATGGCCTGGTCGACAAGGTCACCGATCCGTCGAGCCTGATCGATGTCGCGGCGGCCTATGCGCTGCGCGGCAGCCAGCGTCCCTTCAAGCAGCGCATGCTGGCATGGGCCACCAACACGCTGCCTGCGCGCAAGCTGCTCGCACCGGTGCTGACCAAGCAGGTCGCACGCAAGGCGCGCAAGGAGCATTACCCGGCGCCGTATGCACTGATCAATACCTGGGCCAACAGCGGCGGCGGCATCCAGAGTCTGTTGTCGGCCGAGCGCAAGTCGGTGGTGAAGCTGGCCTCGACGCCGACCGCGCGCAACCTGATCCGCGTGTTCTTCCTGCAGGAGCGGCTCAAGGGCCAGGGCGGCAAGGAGCACGGCATCAGTCATGTGCACGTCGTCGGCGCCGGCGTGATGGGTGGCGACATCGCCGCGTGGTCGGCCTACAAGGGCTTCAACGTCACGTTGCAGGACCGCGAGCAGCGCTTCATCGACGGCGCGCTGACGCGCGCGCAGACGCTGTTCGAGAAGAAGGTCAAGGACGAGGCCAAGCGCATGGACGTGAGCGCCCGCCTGAAGGGCGACCTTGCCGGAGAAGGCGTCGCCAGCGCCGACCTGGTGATCGAGGCGATCATCGAGAATGCGCAGGCCAAGCGCGAGCTGTATGCCGAACTCGAGCCGCGCATGAAGTTCGACGCGCTGCTGACCACCAACACTTCGTCGATCCCGCTGACCGAGCTGCGCGAGCACATCGGCCGTCCGGCGCATTTCGCCGGGCTGCACTACTTCAATCCGGTGGCGTTGATGCCGCTGGTGGAAATCATCCACCACGACCGCGTCGCTTCGCAGACGCAGCAGCGCCTGGCGGCGTTCTGCAAGGCGATCGACAAGCTGCCCGTGCCGGTGGCGGGCACGCCGGGCTTCCTGGTCAACCGCGTGTTGTTCCCGTACATGCTCGAAGCCGCGACCGCATACGCCGAAGGCATCCCGGGCGCGGCGATCGACAAGGCGGCCGTGAAGTTCGGCATGCCGATGGGTCCGATCGAATTGATCGACACGGTTGGCCTGGACGTCGCCTCCGGCGTCGGCGGTGAACTGGCGCCGTTTCTCGGCCTGCCGATCCCCTCCTCGCTGGCGACGCCGCCGCAGCAGGGCAAGCGCGGAAAGAAGGACGGCCAGGGCCTGTACAAGTGGGAGAACGGCAAGGCGATCAAGCCGGCACTGCCCAAGGACTATCAGACGCCATCTGATCTGGAAGACCGCCTGATCCTGCCGCTGCTCAACGAGGCGGTCGCATGCCTGCACGATGGCGTGGTCAGCGATGCCGACCTGCTCGATGCCGGCGTGATCTTCGGCACCGGCTTCGCTCCGTTCCGCGGCGGCCCGATCCAGTACATCCGCGAAACCGGCGCCGACGCGCTGCTCACGCGCCTGCAGCAGTTGCACGCCCGCTATGGCGACCGTTTCGCGCCGCGCCCGGGTTGGGATAGCGGCGCACTGCGCGGTTGACGTTTGCATGCCCCTCTCTCGCTTGCGGGGTGAGAGGGCGCTGCTTGCGAGCCACTGGCTCGCGCGCACTCGAACGCCCGAGCGCTATGCGCTCGGGCCGGGGTGCGGGTTGGTTTGAGGGAAGCATCGTTGTGGTCGGTGGGGGAGCAGGTGGGGTGTATTCCGTGAACCTCCGCTTCGCTCCGTTAATCGTTCACGAAATACACCCCACCTGCTCCTTCACAACACTTCCGCCGATTTATTGACTTCGCGTGTTGGCGCCCTTGCACTGCCCGCATGGCGTCGCTGCGAGGGTGGGACTCGGGCTGCATTGATACAGGGCGATGTCCGTGCCCTACTCATTCGCGCGTCCGCTCGGTGAGCTCGGTCCCGGACGCCCGCGAAGAGATCAAGTGGTTCCAAAGAAGAACGGAGGCCCGTCATTCCCGCGAAGGCGGGAACCCGGCGACGTTGATCTTGCCTCGTCTTTCCCGCGAAAGCGGAAACCCAACAACGTCGACCTTGGCCCGTCATCCCGGCAAACGCCGGGATGATGGTGAGGGCGGCTTCCCGGATGACGGGGCTGCGGCGCGACTACATCGTGTGCGTCGCGCGCTCCGCGCTGAGCGTGCCGGCCAGCAGCGCTTCGATCTTGCCCTTGACCGTCTCGCCTTCCGCGGTCTCGGCGAACTGCACGCCGATGCCCGCCGGACGATTGCCCTGCGCACCCACCGGCGTCACCCAGACCACCTTGCCGGCGACCGGCAGGCGCTCGTTCGACTCGGGCAGCGTCAGCAGCAGGAAGACCTCGTCGCCGAGGAAATAACGCTTGGGCGTGGCCACGAAAACACCGCCGCCCTTGAGGAATGGCATGTACGCACTGTAGAGCTGCGCCTTGTCCTTGATCGCGCAGGACAGAATGCCCTGGCGCGCACCACCTGCAGAACTCATGCCGCTCATACCCTGCTCCCCCCTTCTGCCCGCCGCCCGTCGAGGGCGCGCCAGGCCAGCAACAATTCGGTGACCGCAAGGTCGGCCCGCACCGTGGTGCGCAGCAGATCGCGGGTCCGGTTCGCCTGATCGAACCACGCAGCCAGACTGCGCGTTCGACCCGGGTCGGTCAAGCCGGCGGCGTCGGCCAGCGCCAGGTCGGCGGCATGGCGCAGACGCAGGCCGGCATCCTCGTCGCCGACCCAGCGCTGGGCTGTCTCGATGGCGCCGATGTCGCCGCGCGCGAGCTTGGCCAGGTCGCTGGCGACCTCGCGGCGCAGCTTCAGACCATCGTTGCCGAGCCACTGGTTGGCCAGGCCCGGATGGCCACGCGCGGCTTCCAATGCTTCGCGCGCACTGGCGTCGGAATGCCCCAGCTGTTTCAGCCACGCTTGCGATTCGGCGGCCTGCGGCAGGCGGAATTCATAGCGCTGGCAGCGGCTGCGGATCGTCGCCGGCAGTCGCGCCGGATGCGCGCTCAGCAGCCACAGGTAGCGGCCCGGCACCGGCTCCTCGAGGGTCTTCAACAAGGCATTGCAGGCGGCATGGTTCACCGCCTCGGCCGGGTCGATGATCACCACCTGCGCGCCGCCGTATTGCGGCGTCAGCGACAGCTTGTCGGAGATCTGGCGGATCTGGTCGATGACGATTTCCGTGCGCAGGCGCGTGCCTTCCTTGTTCGGCACGAACGACACCAACTGGTAGTCCGGGTGCGTGCCGGCCGCGAGCAGGTGGCAACTGCGGCAGCTGCCGCACGGCTCGCCGGTCGCGCTCGGCTGCTGGCACAACAGCCGTTGTGCCAGGCGCTCGGCCACCGCGCGCTTGCCCAGTTGCGCCGGCCCGCAGAACAGCAGGCCGTGCGCCAGTCGCCCGCTCGCCTGCGCGGCCACGGCCTGGTCGTATACGCGCTGTTGCCAGGGCGCGAACGTGCTGGCCGCCGCCATCGCGGTCATGCCGGCGCCCTCTCGATGAACGCACGCAGGTGCGCCACCGCCTGCGCGGCCACGACGTCCGCCGGCTGGGTGGCGTCGATGACGCGGAAACGCTCCGGCTCGGCCGATGCCCGCGCCAGGTAGCCATTGCGCACGCGCTCGAAGAAATCCTCGCGTTCGCTCTCGATACGATCGCTGGCGCCGCGCCCGCGCGCACGCTGCAAGCCGATCGCGACCGGCACGTCCAGCAACAGCGTCAACGCCGGAGCGATGCCGACGACGCGGCGCTCGAGTTCGGCGATGAACTGCACGTCGCCGCCGCGCGCGGCGCCCTGGTAGGCGTAGCTGGCGTCGGTGAAGCGATCGCTGATGACCCATGCGCCGCGCTGCAGCGCCGGCACGATGGTTTCGCGCACATGCTGGGCGCGTGCGGCAAACACCAGCAGCAGTTCGGTGTCGGCGGTGGGCGGCTCATGGTGGGTGTCCAGCAGCAGGCCGCGGATCTGCTCGGCCAATGGCGTGCCGCCGGGCTCGCGCGTGGCCACGATTTCCTCGCCGGTGGCCTTCAGCGCCTCACGCAGCGCCGCGAGCACGGTCGACTTGCCGGCGCCCTCGCCGCCTTCGAGCGTGATGAAACGCGGTTGCCTCTGCAGGGGCGTGCCTGGGCTGGTCATTACTGGCTCCCCGACTGCGCGGCGCGGTACTTCGCAAGATAGGCGCGGACGTTGGCCTGGTGCTCGGCGTAGGTGCGCGCGAACAGGTGACGCCCGCTGCCATCGCCGACGGCAACGAAGAACAGCGCATCGCCGTCCGCAGGTTTGGCCACCGCCTCGAGCGCGCCGATGCCGGGCATCGCGATCGGCGTCGGCGGCAGGCCGGCAATGAGGTAGGTGTTGTATGGATTGTCCGCGCGCAGGTCGCGCTTGCGGATGTTGCCGTCGTAGGCGCTGCCGATCCCGTAGATCACGGTCGGATCCGTTTCCAGGCGCATGCCCAGCTTGAGGCGACGCGCGAACAGGCCGGCGATCTGCGGACGCTCGGAGGCGATGCCGGTTTCCTTCTCCACGATCGAGGCCAGCACCAGCATCTCGTCCGGTGTCTTGAGAACGGTGTCGGCGCTGCGCTGCTGCCACGCCGCGTCGAGCGCCTTGTCCATCGCCGCGTGCGCGCGCTTGAGCACATCCAGGTCACTGTCGCCGCGCGTGTACAGGTAGGTCTCGGGCAGGAAGCGGCCTTCGGGATGCTGGCCCGGAGCACCGACCGCCTTCATCAGCGCGGCATCGTCGAGCTTGCCCGACTCCAGCGTGAGCGGCCTGGCTTTGGCCAGGGCCGCGCGCAGTTCGCGGATGTTCCAGCCTTCGACAATGGTGAAGCGATGGCGGATCACGCGGCCATCGCGCATCGCCACCAGCAGTGCGCGTGGCGAGGTACCCGGTTCGATCGCGTATTCGCCGACCTGCAGCTTGCCGGCCGCGCCGAGTTGCTTGGCCAGCGCGCGCCATTCGAGCAGGTCGCCTTCGCGCACGCCGGCCTCGCGCAGCTTGCGCACGACCGTGGGCAGCGAATCGCCGCGTTCGACCATCACGGTTTCGTCCGCCTCCAGGCCGGACATCGGCGCGTCGGCGAATCCGGTGTAACGCTGCCATAGCCAGAAGCCCGTGCCGGCCGCGACCAGCAGCAACAGCAACAGGAAACCCGAGGAAATACGTCCGGCAGACCGGCGCGCGGATTTGCGACTCACGAAACCTCCGTGGCGAAAGCGGGATGCTCGGCGGCAAGGCGGTGCTGCAGCGCGACCACCTGCGGATGCGGTTGCCATGTGCGGGCGCCGAGCCGCGCCACCGGCAGGATACCGCGCACGGCATTGCACAGGAAAACCGCGTCGGCGGCTTCGACATCGGTCACAGCCAGGCGCACCTCGCGTGCCGGCAACGCCTCCAGCGCCCAGGCCCGGCATACGCCGGCGATGCCGCAGCGGTCCACGGCCGGGGTGGTCCATTGGCCCTGGCGCAGGATGAACACGTTGGCAGCGGTGGCGCTGACCACGTCGCCCTCGCTGCTGCACAGCAGGCCGTCATGGATGGCGGGGTCGTCCCATTCGGCGCGGGCCAGCACCTGCTCGAGGCGGTTGCAGTGCTTGATGCCGGCCAGCGCCGGCTGCACGGCCAGGCGTGTGTCGCACCAGCGCAGGCTCAGGCCAGTGTCGCAGGCCGGCGGCAAGGGATGGCGGGCAAGCACCCAGTGGGGGATTACGGCCGAAGGCGGCCCGTAGCCACGTCCGCCACTGCCGCGCGTCACGATCAGTTTCAGCACGGCGTCGGCGCCGGCGAGCAGGCGCGTGGCCTCGGCAAAGGCCTGGCGCTCCTCGGGAAGTACAAGGCCCAGCATCGCTGCGCCGCGCTGCAGGCGCTGCCAGTGCGCAGGCCACCAGCGCATCTCGCCGCGGTGCGCGCGAACGGTCTCGAACAGGCCATCACCGTAGGCCAGGCCGCGGTCGTGGTCCGGCAGGGCCGGCAGCGGCTGGTCGCCGGCGAAGTAACGCACTTGCGGCGCACTCATCCGGCCACTCCAAGGGCGCGCAGCATGCCGCGCGCCTTGGCCCGGGTCTCGTCGAGCTCGCGCTGCGGATCGGAGTCGGCCACGATGCCGGCGCCGGTGCGGAAGCGCAGCGTCGCTCCGCCCGCCCGGGTCGGCTCCAGTTCGGCGCTGCGGATGAGGATGTTGAGGTCGAGATCGCCGTCGCGGTTGAGCCAGCCCATTGCGCCGGTATAGGCGCCACGGCCTATGCCCTCGAGCTCGGCGATGATCTGCATGCAGCGCACCTTCGGGCAACCGGTGATGGTGCCGCCGGGGAACACCGCGCGGATCACCTGCCCCGGAGTCGCGTCGTCGCGCAGGCGACCGCGCACGTTGCTGACGATGTGGTGGACGTGGGCATAGCTTTCGACGGTCATCAGCTCGTCGACTTCGACGCTGCCCGGCGAGCAGACGCGACCGAGGTCGTTGCGCTCCAGGTCGATCAGCATCACGTGCTCGGCACGTTCCTTGGGATGGCCAACCAGTTCCTGGATGCGCGCGGCGTCGTCATCGCCGGCGAAGCGCGGCCGCGTACCGGCGATCGGCCGGGTCTCGACGACATCGCCACGCACCGACACCAGCCGTTCCGGCGAGGCGCTGACCACGGCCCAGTCGGCACCGGCGAACACGCCCGCGAACGGGGCCGGATTGTTCTGGCGCAAGCGTTCGAACAACGCCGCCGGTGGCAGCGGCGCATCGAATCGCGCCACCCAGCCGCGCGAAAGATTGGCCTGGAAAACATCGCCGGCGGCGAGATAGTCGAGCACGCGGCGCACGCCCGAGGTGAAGCGCTCCGGCGCGTCTTCCTCCAGCGACGCGGGCGGCTGCCACGGCGCGAGTGCCGGCAAACGCACGGCGGAGTCGACATCGGCAAGCACGGTGGCGACCAGGCCGTCTTGGCCGACTTCGCTCACCAGCACGCATTCGCCGCTGGTGTGGTCGCGCAGGACCGCGGCCGGGCAACGAAGCGCCAGCGCCACCGGCAAGCGACCATCGGCACGCGGCAGGTTCAATACCGGCTCGACCTGGGCCGCGGCTTCGTAGCCGAAGAACAACGCCCAGCCGCCGCGGAACGGCCAGCGTGGTTCGTCGCGGGCGACGCGCAGCGATTGCCATTGCGCGTCGAGCGCGGCGAAGAAATCGCCGTCGACCACGGCGCCATTGGCGTCATGGGTGGTGCCGTCGCCATCCAGGTGCAGCGAATCGCCACTGGCCACCAGCAGCAGGTCCCAGCGGCCCTGGGCGGTGCCGTGGGCACTGGACTCCAGCAACAGCGGGTAGCGCGCGGGCGACAGACGCTGCAGCGAGAGCAGGTCGAAGGTGGCAGGCAGGGAACGGGTCAGCAGCATCTGCGTATTAGACAGGGTTTTCAGACAGGCCAGAAACGACAATCCCCGCCGCAGCGGGGATCGTCAGGCAAACCCACGGCGCGGTGCTCAGATCCGCTTGAACACCAGCGTGCCGTTGGTGCCGCCGAAACCGAAGCCGTTGGAGACGGCGACGTCAATCTTGGCCTGGCGCGCCGTGTTCGGCACGTAGTCCAGGTCGCAGCCTTCGCCGGCTTCTTCCAGGTTGATGGTCGGCGGGATGATGCCGTGGTGCAGCGCCAGCACCGAAAAGATCGCCTCGACGCCGCCGGCGGCGCCGAGCAGGTGGCCGGTCATCGACTTTGTCGAGCTGACCATGGTCTTGTAGGCGTGCTCGCCCAGTGCGCGCTTGATCGCCAGCGTCTCGGCGAGGTCGCCCAGCGGCGTGGAGGTGCCGTGTGCGTTGAGGTAGCCGACCTCGACTGCATTGACACCGGCGTCCTTGAGCGCGGCCACCATGCAGCGCGCCGGGCCTTCGCCATTCTCGCTCGGTGCGGTCATGTGGAAGGCGTCTGAGCTGGCGCCGAAACCGGACAGCTCGCAGTAGATGCGCGCGCCACGCGCCTTCGCACGCTCGTACTCTTCCAGGATCAGGATGCCGGCGCCGTCACCGAGGACGAAGCCGTCGCGGTCCTTGTCCCACGGACGCGAGGCATGGGTCGGGTCGTCGTTGCGCGTCGACATCGCCTTCATCGAGCAGAAGCCGGCGACCGACGTCGGCGAGGAACCGCGCTCGGCGCCACCGGCGACCATCACGTCGGCATCGCCGTACTGGATCATGCGCATCGCCATGCCAATCGAATGGTTGGCAGTGGCGCAGGCCGAAACGGCCGAGAAATTGGGGCCCTTGATGCCGGTCAGCAGCGAGACCTGGCCGGGCAGCATGTTGATGATCGTGCTGGGCACGTAGAACGGCGAGACCTTGCGCGGGCCGCCTTCGTGGTACTTGATCGTCTGCTCTTCGATGCCGAGCAGGCCGCCGATGCCCGAGCCGATCAGCGCACCGATGCGCTCGGCGTTGGACTCGTCGACGGTGATGCCGGCGTCCTGGATCGCCATCATCGAAGCGGCGACACCGTAGTGGATGAACTCTTCCATCTTCTTGGCATACTTCGGGCTCACCCACTGGGTGATGTCGAAGTTGCGCACTTCACCGGCGATGCGGGTGGTGAAGGCCGAAGCGTCGAAGTGGGTGATCGGGCCGATGCCGGAGCGGCCGTTGACGATGCCGTCCCAGCTGCTGGCCAGGTCGTTGCCGAGCGGCGACACGATGCCGAGGCCGGTGACCACGACGCGTCGGTTGAAGGCGCGATTGGACATGAAACACTCCGTCTACGAACACTACGCCGGCGCATGGTCCGGCACATAAGACACGGGGCCGCAATGCGGCCCCGGTCTGGTTTTGCAGGAGGCGCGTCGGCCGGATGGCCCGCCTCCACGTTACCGGTCTGGTGCACCGGCTACGGCACAGTTACGACTTGACGTGAGCCTTCACGTAGTCGATGGCCTGCTGCACCGAGGTGATCTTCTCGGCCTCTTCGTCCGGAATCTCGCACTCGAACTCTTCTTCGAGCGCCATCACCAGCTCGACGGTGTCGAGCGAGTCAGCGCCGAGGTCGTCGACGAACGAAGCGTTGTTGGTGACTTCTTCTTCCTTGACGCCCAGCTGTTCGACCACGATTTTCTTGACGCGCTCTTCGATGCTGCTCATGGGTACTCACTCCTCCCGGACGGGATATTCGACGGAATAGTCTAAAGGAACATTGGTGGAATCGCAGGCGTCCGCGAGGATACGCGAAAGCCCTTTTGCTTCAAATGGTTACAAGCGCAAGCATTGCCACCTTGGCAAGGCCTTACGGCATGTACATGCCACCGTTGACGTGCAGCGTCTCGCCGGTGATGTAGGCCGCCGAGGGGCCGGCCAGGAACGCCACCGCGCGGGCGATGTCGGCAGGCTCGCCAAAACGGCCCAGGGCGATCTGGCCCAGCATCGCGCTCTTGGCGTCCTCGGGCAATGCCTTGGTCATGTCGGTGTCGATGAAACCGGGGGCCACCACATTGACGGTAATGCCACGGCTGCCGATTTCCCGGGCCATCGACTTGCTGAAAGCGATGATCCCGGCCTTGGCCGCGGCGTAGTTGGCCTGGCCGGCGTTGCCGGTCACGCCGATCACCGAGGCGATGTTGATGATGCGGCCCTTGCGCGCCTTCATCATCGAACGCATCACCGCCTTGCTGGTGCGGAAGACACTGGTGAGGTTGGTGTCGAGGATGGCCTGCCAGTCCTCGTCCTTCATGCGCATCAGCAGGTTGTCGCGGGTGATGCCGGCGTTGTTGACCAGGATCGAGATCGCGCCGATGTCCTTGGCGATGCCGTCGATCAGCGTTTCGATCGAGGCGGCGTCGCTGACGTCGAGCACGCGGCCGTGGCCGCCGTGCCCGGCCAGGCGCTCGCCGATCGCGTTGGCGCCGGATTCGGAGGTGGCGGTACCGATGACGGTCGCGCCGTGCGCGGCCAGCTCGTCGGCAATGGCCGCGCCGATGCCGCGGCTGGCGCCGGTAACCAAAGCGACCTCACCGGTCAGCAGTTTCTGGCTCATGCCTTTTTCCATTCTTCGATAGCGGTTTCGAACTCGCCGGGCGTACCGATCGCGCGCCCATCGAGCGACTTGTCGATGCGCTTGACCAGGCCGGCAAGCACCTTGCCCGGGCCGCATTCGGCGACGCGGGCAACGCCCTTGGCAGCCAGCGCCTGCACGCAACCGGTCCACTGTACCGGCAGATAGAGCTGGCGGACGAGCGCATGGCGGATCGCGTCGAGGCTGTCGTGGATGCCGGCGTCGACGTTCTGCACCACCGGCAGCTTCGGCGCGTGCCAGGCCATCCCGGCCATGGCTTCGGCCAGGCGGTTGGCGGCGTCGCGCATCAGCGGCGTATGCGAAGGCACGCTCACTGCCAGCTTCACCATCTTGCGCACGCCGCGTTCGCCGAGCACGGCCATCGCCTTGTCGACCGCATCGGCGTGGCCACCAATGACGATCTGGCCCGGCGAGTTGTAATTGGCAGGCACCACCACGCTCGTACCCGACACGCTCTCGCAGACTTCCTGCACCAGCGCATCCTCGGCACCGAGCACGGCGGCCATCGCGCCGGTGCCGGCCGGAGCGGCTTCCTGCATCAGCTGGCCACGCAGGCGCACCAGGTGCGCGGCATCCTTCAGCGACAACGCGCCAGCGGCGACCAGCGCGGTGTATTCGCCCAGGCTGTGGCCCGACAGCAACGCCGGCATGGCGCCACCGCGCTGCTGCCACAAGCGCCACACCGCCGCGCCAGCGGCAAGCAGCGCCGGCTGCGTGTACTCGGTGCGGTTGAGCATTTCTTCCGGCCCGCCCTGACTGAGCGCCCAGAGGTCGACACCCGCGCCATCGCTGGCCTCAGCGAACGCTTCGCGGATGATCGGGTGCAGTTCGCCCAGTTCGGCCAGCATGCCGAGCGACTGCGAGCCCTGGCCCGGGAACACGAACGCCAGGGTCGAATCGGTATGGGGGGTTACGGTCACGCGTGAAGGCCTTGCGACAAAGAATGCGCATGATACGAGTGTTTGCTCTAGTGCGTCTGTACGGGCCTGTACGGGTCTGCACGGGCGCACAAACGAAAACGCCCCCGCTGCGGACAGCGGAGGCGTTTGGCGGAGCGTGAACGCTCAACTCAGTAGCGCAGCAGCGCCGAGCCCCAGGTGAAGCCGCCACCGAAGGCCTCAAGCAGCACCAGCTGGCCGCGCTGGACACGACCCGAGCGCACCGCCTCGTCCAGCGCCAGCGGCACCGAACCCGACGACGTGTTGCCATGTTTGTCGACCGTGACTATCACCCGCTCCATCGGCATGTCCAGGCGCTTGGCCGTGGCTTCGATGATGCGCAGATTGGCCTGGTGCGGAATCAGCCAGTCGATGTCGTGACGATCCAGGCCATTGGCCTCAAGCGTCTCCTCGACGACCGAATCCAATGCCTTCACCGCGTGCTTGAAGACCTCGTTGCCGGTCATCAGCACCTTGACGCCGGCATTGGGCTCTTCGGGCTTGAAGCCGACCGAGACGCCAACCGGGTTCCACAGCAGCTCCTTCTTGCCGCCATCGGCGTGCATGTGGGTGCTGAGGATGCCCGTCTCGGTGTCGGCCTTGAGCACGACCGCGCCAGCGCCGTCGCCGAACAGCACGCAGGTGGAGCGATCGCTCCAGTCGAGCATGCGGGTCAGCGTTTCCGCGCCGACGACGAGCACGTTCTTCGCCGAACCGGAGCGGATGAACTTGTCGGCCACCGTCAGCGCGTAGACGAAGCCCGAGCAGGCGGCATTGACGTCGAACGCAGCGCAGCCGTCGGCACCGATGCGGTGCTGCAGCAGGCAGGCCGTGGACGGGAAGATCAGATCCGGCGTGGTGGTGCCGACCACGATCAGGTCGAGATCCTTGGCATCGACGCCGGCCGCTTCCAGTGCGCGCACCGAAGCGTGGTAGGCCAGATCGCTGGTGGTCTCGCCTTCGGCGGCGATATGACGCTCACGGATGCCCGTGCGCGCGGCAATCCATTCATCGCTCGTGTCGATGAATTTGGCCAGGTCGTCATTGGTCAGCACCTTCTCGGGAAGGTAGCTGCCGGTTCCCGCGATGCGGGAATAAATCTGTTGCGTCATCGCCACTCCGCTGCACAGCCGTTGTCGGGACTCCGCCAGCCATGCCGACGGAAATACACCGCCGCGATGGCCGCTGAGCGCGCTGAACCTTTACGGTTCCGACAGTCCAGGCTGTGCGGCGGCCGCGCGAGTCCGGGAGGAGCTGCGCGCGGCGCGACGGTGGGCGAAGAGCTTACTCTTCGTCAGCAACCTTGGACTTGGTGTCGATCACCTTCTTGCCGCGGTAGTAACCGTCAGCGGTGACGTGGTGACGCAGGTGGGTCTCGCCCGTGGTCGGGTCGGTCGCCAGCTGCTTGGGCGACAGCGCATCGTGCGAACGGCGCATGCCACGCTTGGACGGGGAAACGCGGGACTTCTGGACAGCCATGGTCTTGCTCCAAAAAAACTCAGTTCGATTGTTTCTTCAATGCCGACAGCGCCGCGAACGGGTTCACGCGCTCCGGCTCTTCGGCCTGCTCGGTCGCCGGCCAGTCGCTTTCCACCGCTTCCGTGTCGGGCGCGATCGGCACGACCGGGATAGCGAGGATCAACTCGTCCTCAACCAGTTCGACGGTCCGCAGCTGGCCATCTTCCGGCACCAGCAACGGCTCGTATCCCTCTGGCAACGCCGCCTCGTCCGCTTCATCACGGATCAGGCCAAGGCGCTGCACGATGTTCACCGGGAACAGGAACCGCTCCAGGCTGCGCTGACAGGTCAGCGGCAGCTCGGCATCGATTCGCAGTTCGACATAAGGCACCCGCAGCGCGTCGTGATCGAACTCGAGCGCAAAGCGAACCTCACCCTCGGTGTCGACCAGACTGTTCCGCAGCCGCGTCAGCGATGACAACGGCACACGGCCTTCGAGGCCGCGCCGCGCCGCCACCATGCGCCAAACATCAAGAATCGCGGGCAGGTCGGCTGACATAAGCTGCGGAATGTTAGGGATCAAGGCCCATCCTGTCAAACCAGGGGCCGTCCTGGTGCCCGCTCGTCGGCGGCAATTGCGGATGGCCGGGGGCCGGCCTCAAACTCCGGTCCATTCCCGTTCAGTTGCCCGTGCCCGTGACCATCGTCCTCCTGCTCCTTTCCACCCTGGCGATCGCGGCCCTGAGCTTTGCCTGGCACCGCCCCGGACGGCGCGAACGCGCGGTCCGCGAGGTCCTGGACGCCGCTGACGCCCTCGAGGAGCGCCTGCGCCTGGCCCGGGCCGAGATCGAGGCGGTCGCCGGCAACGGCGGCGATGACCCGGTGGGCGACGCCATGCGCGAGATGCTGCGCCAGCGCCTGTGGCTGCGCGACCACGGCCGCGAAGCCAGCCTGACCCAGTTGGCCGAGGTACGAAGCTCGATCGATGCCGCACGCGACCGGATCGACCAGCAATTATCGCTGATCGCCCGCGCCCGCGCGCCCATGGCCTGACGTGTCCGCATCGCCCCCCAGGCTGATCCTGGCGTCGACCTCGGTCTACCGGCGCGAACTGCTGTCGCGCCTGCGCCTGGCGTTCGAGACCGCGCGACCGGAAACCGACGAATCGCCGCTCCCGGGCGAAGCCCCGGACGCCCTCGCCTGCCGCCTGGCCGCGGCCAAGGCCATGGCGATCGCCTCGCTCCGCCCCGACGCCTGGGTCATCGGCTCCGACCAGGTGGCCGCGTTCGATGGCCGCATGCTGGGCAAGCCCGGCGGTCGCCAGGCGGCCATTGCCCAGCTGGCGGCAATGACCGGCCAGCGCGTGCAGTTCCACACCGGCGTGTGCGTGATGAAGGCCGGGCAGCCGCCGCTGCAGGCGCTCGACCTGACCGAAGTGGAGTTCCGCGCGCTCGATGACGCCCAGATCGGGCGCTATGTCGACGCCGAGCAGCCGTTCGACTGCGCCGGCAGCTTCAAGTCCGAGGGCCTGGGCATCAGCCTGTTCGAGGCCATCGACAGCCGCGATCCGACCGCACTGGTCGGCCTGCCGTTGATTGCAACGGCGCGCCTGCTGCGCCAGGCGGGGTTCGAGCTTCCCTGAGGCGACGCGCTACTCGACCTCGATGGGCCGCTCGGCCCAGGTCTCCACGCTGCCATCGCGCCCGTGCAGGCGCAGCCCCAACCAGTGGGTGCCCGCCTTGTAGGTTCCCGGCGGCAGCGTCACGTCGGCGTCGAAGCCGACGTTGGGATGCTGCGGATCGCTGGATTTCGGCCAGACCTGCGTCAGGCCCGGGAACAGCCGGCCGTAACGGGCCTGGGCGACGACCTGGCCGTCCAGCGTGACCTCGACTCCGGCCAGGCCGACACCGTCCTTGAACGCCCAGCCGTCGACGCTGAAATGCCGGCCCACGCGCGCATCGGCCACCGGTGTGTCGACCCAGACCATGGACGGCGTGGTGCAGCCGCCCGCGACCGGCGCGCCCTGCAGCGCGAACAACATGAAGCGCTGGCTGCCGTGGTCGATGTTGAGCACTTCCGGCGGCGGCAGTGGCCCGGCCATCGCGCACAGGTCGTGATAGCGATCGAGCAGGTCGCGATACTTGATCTCGGTGGCGCCGACCACCAGCAGCACCGGCTGCGCGCCCCAGTCGGCGCGACCGGCGCTCTGCAGGCCCCACAGGCGCAACTGCGGCGCGCGGCCATGCTTGTGGTTGATCGGGTGGTCGAGCACGGCGATGCGCGGATCGCCGAGCGCGAAACCGAGTTCGGCGCCGATCTTGAAGTTGTCCGCCACCACCCGCGTCCCCGCCGGCATCCGCGCAAGCCGTGCACGCACCGCCTGCGCCAACGGATCCCATCCGGAAAAATTGCTGGGGTACCACTTCTGCGCCGCGTTGCGCTCGCGCAGGTGCGGCTGCGAGACGGCGAGGTAGTAGCTCAGGGTGGCCACCAGGCCCAGGCCAGCCAGCCAGGCCGTGGCCAGGCGCCACCCGCGCGGCCAGCGCCACAGCACGGCCGGCAGCAAGGGCAGCAGCGCCAGGTAACCAGGCAACGGCCAATGGAAGCTCACGCGCTCGGTGTCGGCGAAGAAGCCCAGGGCGAAAAAGCCCAGCACCACGCCCGTGCCGAGCAGGGCGAAATAGCGCTGCGAGGGTGTCGGGCTGGCCAACCCGCGCCGCGCCGCAACGGCCAGCGCCGCCAGCAGCAATGGCGTGACCAACAGCGCCTGGATCGCGATGAACCACACCGCGTCGGCGTGGAAGGACCACGGATGGCGATCGACCAGCTGGAAGCGCAGGCCGGCATCGGCGTTGTCGAGGTTCCATGCCACCAGCGGTGTCCAGGCCGATGCGCCGAAGGCGATCGCCACCAGCACGCGCACATCACGCAGCGCGCGCCGACCCTCCTCGATCATGGCCAGGGCGATGAAGCCAACACCGATGACGGCGATGAAGCGGTAATGACACAACGCGCCCAATGCCAGGCCGACCGCGAGCTCCAGGGCCGCCTCCGGGCTGACCTGGCGCAGCAACCGGGCGCCGGCGTCGACACAAAGCAGCGTGGCCAGCGCCATGGCCGCATCGGGCAGCGCCATCACGCCCAGGCTGCCAGCCAGCGGCAACAGCAACGTGAAGCAGCCAGCGACCCAGCCATCACGCGCACCTGACTCGCGCGCGGCAACATGCACCATCAGGCACGGCACCAGCGCCGAGATCAGCAGCAACGGCAGGCGCATCGCGAACGTGTGGTCGCCGCCGAACACGGTGCCAAGGCGGGTCAGCCAGGCGGTCAGTCCGGGCAGGTCCGAGTAGGCCGCGGCCAGGTGTTGCCCTTCCTGCCAGTAGAACGCCTCGTCGACGAACAACGGCAGGCGCGCAATGACGACGAGCTTGATCGCAAGGACTGCGACCCACAGCACCCAGAAAGCGCGTCGTGCCTGCACTGCATCCCGCATCCGTTCGTGACCTCGCTACACTCTGGGTGAATTCATCGCGACCACCCGTGGCAGCCAGCAGGTCGCAACATCCAACAGGAGCACACGCGCGATGGCGGTATCCCTTTCGACGGCGACCATGCTAACCGATGGCCTGCGAGGCGCCCTTGAACGCGCCCAGTCGCAGGTCAATTCGCTGGTATTGGGCAAATCGCACGAGGTGCGCCTTGCGTTCGTCGCGCTGCTCGCCGGTGGCCACCTGCTGATCGAGGACCTGCCCGGACTGGGCAAGACCACCCTCGCCCACGCGCTGGCGGCAACACTGGGCCTGGACTTCCAGCGTGTCCAGTTCACTTCCGACCTGCTGCCGGCCGATGTTGTCGGCGTATCGGTGTTCGACCCGCAGGCGCGGAAGTTCCAGTTCCATGCCGGCCCGGTGTTCGCGCAGGTCCTGCTGGCCGACGAGATCAATCGCGCGCCGCCGCGCACGCAAAGTGCGCTGCTGGAGGCGATGGCCGAGTACCAGGTCACGGTGGATGGCACCACCCATGCGCTGCCGGAGCCGTTCTTCGTCATCGCCACGCAGAACCCCGTCGACCTGTCCGGCACCTATCCGTTGCCGGATTCGCAACTCGATCGCTTCCTGCTGCGCCTGAGCCTGGGTTACCCCGATGCGGACGCCGAACGCGACCTGCTGGCAGGCGATGATCGCCGCGACCTGATCGCACGCGTGCTGCCGCTGCTGGGCAGCGACGACGTGCTCGCCGCGCGCCGGGCGGTGCAGCAGGTGCATGCCAGCGAGGCGCTCGTCGCCTATGTGCAGGCCCTGATGGCGCGCAGCCGTCGCCACCCTGGCATTCGCGTCGGGCTGTCGCCGCGCGCCGGACTGGCGCTGCTGCGTGCGGCCCGCGCCTACGCACTGCTGCTGGGGCGCGCGCACGTGTTGCCCGAGGACGTGCAGGCCCTGTTCCCCGCGGTCGCCGCGCATCGCCTGGTCGCCGAGGTCGATGCCGGCAAGGACGCGGCACTGGCCAAGGCCATCCTGCACGCGGTGCCGGTGGACTGAGCGATGTCGCCGCCGGATCAGCAAGCGCCCATGCGCCTGCGCTCGCGCCTGCATGCCTGGGCGATGGTGTGGACGCGCCCGCGCGATCCGGAAACCCTGCCGGCACGCCTGCACCCGCGCCGCATCTACGTGCTGCCGACGCGTTTTGGTTTGTTCTACGCATTGCTGCTGTTGACGATGCTGCTCGGCGCGCTCAACTACAACAACAACCCGGCGTTGCTGCTGGGCCTGATGCTGACCGGCGCCGGGCTGGCCAGCCTGGTCGCGGCGCAGATGCAGCTGTCGGGGCTGGAACTGGTCGCGGCCGATGCCGAACCGGTCGCCGCAGGCACGCCGCTCAGCGTGCGCCTGCATGCGCGGGCAGCGCCCGGCCGGGTCCGTCGCGGTGTGCGCCTGGATGACGATGGCGCGTTCGCCGCGGCGCCGGGCGTGCTCAATCTCGATCGCGGCACGGGCGAGGCGCAACTGTTGCTGCCGACGGTGCAGCGCGGCTGGTTCGAACTGCCCAAGCTGCGCCTGTCGACCACGCGCCCGCTCGGGCTGGCACGCGCATGGGCCTATGTGTGGCCCGAATCGCCGCTATTGGTATACCCCGCACCGGAAGCCCAAGGCCCGCCGCTGCCGGCCGGTCACGGCGACCGGGTGCAGGCGCGGGTGAATCCGAGCGGAGACGATGTCCACCATCTGCGTGGTTATCGTCCTGGCGATGCGCGGCGCGCGATTGCATGGAAGCCATCGGCGCGGCGCGACACACTGCTGGTGCGCGAGTACGAACAGCCCATCGGCGCGGAGATCGTGCTCGATTGGCGCGCCATCGCCGGCATCGCCCATGAAGCGCGGATCTCGCGCCTGGCGCGCTGGATCGACGAAGCAGAGCGCGAAGGCCGCCGCTACCAGTTGCGCCTGCCCGGCCATGCACCGCTGGGACCCGATCGCGGCGCGCAACATCGACATGCCTGCCTGCGCGCGCTGGCGCTGCTGCCCCATGGCTGATCCGTCGACGCCAGCGCTGGATCCACGCGCGCGCCGCTGGGTGCTGCTGAGCGCCGGCGCATGCCTGTTGCCGCTGCTGCTGCAGTTGCCGATGCCGATTGCACTGACCCTCGCGGTGAGCGCGCTGGCGGTGGTCGCAGTGACCTGGCGGCATCCGCTGCATGGTCTGCTGCGCCTGCTGCTGTCGGTGGTGCTGATCGCGATCGTGCTGACCATGAGCGGCTTCTCGATTGGTCGCGATACCGGCTGCGCCCTGCTGGCGGCAATGCTGGCGATCAAGCCGGCGGAAACCTTCAGCCTGCGCGACGCGCGCAGCCTGCTCGGCTTTGCCCTGTTCGCGCCGTTCGCCACCTTCCTGCTCGACCAGGGCCCGTTGTCCCTCGTGCTCGGCCTGGCCGCGACGTTGCTGACACTGGCGGCCTTGCAGGTGCTGGCGGACATCGAATCGGGTGACGTCCGTCGAGACGCATCGCCGTGGCGGCGCATGGCCGCCACCGGCCGCCTGCTCGCCCTGGGCCTGCCACTGGCGCTGGCGGCGTTCTGGTTGTTCCCGCGCCTGGCCTCGCCGCTGTGGGGGATCCCGGAACGCGCCATGGCCCGGACCGGATTGTCGGACCGGATGAGCCCGGGCGACTGGGTCGACCTGATGGGCGATGAGCGCCCCGCCCTGCGGGCACGTTTCTTCGGCGCCACGCCACGGCCGCAGCAGATGTACTGGCGCGGACCGGTGATGTGGGACTTCGACGGACGCACTTGGACGCAGCCGCGCTGGACGGCTGGCTGGAACCAGACAGTGATCGAGCACGGCCGGCAACGGTGGGACTACGAGATCGAGCTGGAGCCTACCGACCGCCGCCAGCTGGTGGCGCTGGACCTGCCACTGGCGGCGCCCGCCGGCAGCGAACAGGACCCGGACCAGAGCCTGCAATCGACCGCCCAGCTGACCGGCGTGACCCGCTGGCGCATGCAATCGGCCCCGCCCGTGCGCTACGAGGCAAGGCTGTCGCGGCAGTTGCGTGAGTACGCCCTGCAACTGCCGGGCGGCTACAACCCGCGAACGCTGGCGCTGGGCCGGCGCTGGCGCATCGACGCCGGTCCCCATGCCGATGCGGCCATCGTCACCCGCGCCCTCGACTGGATCCATCGCGACTTCGCCTACACCCTGGAAACCCCGCTGCTGGGGCGCAACAGCGTCGACGAGTTCCTGTTCGACCAGCGCGCCGGCTTCTGCCAGCACTTCAGTTCCTCGTTCGTGGTGCTGATGCGCGCCGCCGGCATTCCTGCCCGCGTGGTCACCGGCTATGCCGGCGGCTACCGCAATGCGGTGGGCGGCTATTGGCTGGTGCGACGCTCCGATGCCCATGCCTGGGCCGAGGTGTGGCTGCGCGGGCGCGGCTGGGTACGCGTGGATCCGACCGCCGCGGTGGCGCCCGAACGCATCTACGACACCCTCGACGACCGCCAGCCCGGTGCCGGCAGCCTGCTTGGCGGCATCGCCGGCGGACGCTCGCTGTTCGATGTCAGCGACTGGATGCGCCGCGGCTGGAACGATTTCGTCCTCGGCTTCAATGCCCAGCGCCAGCAGCGCCTGCTGCGACCGCTCGGCATCGAACGCATCGACGACCGCACGCTGGTGTTGCTGATGATGCTGGCGGTGGCGCTGGGGCTGTTGTGGATGGTGTGGTTCAGCCGCCGCAACGAACGCGAACCCGACCCGATGCTGCGCGCCTGGCATGCGCTGGCGCGCCGCTATCGCCACCTCGACCTGGAGCGTTACCCGGACGAACCGGCCGGGCGCTGGGCCGAGCGCGTCGCCGCGACCCGTCCCGAACTGGCCGACGAACTGCGAATCCTCAGCCAACGTTTCAGCGATTGGCGGTACGCTGACGGCGAACCGGGGGGACGTTCGACCCGCGCCTTGACCCAGGCGCTGCGCGCGCATCGCCCGTCCGCCCAACCAGGCTCGCACCGCATGCGGACCCCAGGCATGACACCAGGAGATCGCCGATGAACGTCCGTCTCACCGTACTGGCCCTCGGCACGATGCTGCTGGCCGCCTGCGTCAGCGCCCCGCAACCGCTGCAGGGCTCCTTCAATCCGATCACCCCGCGTGACGCCGCGGCCAACGACAGCACCGGCGCCTCGGTGCGCTGGGGCGGTCGCATCGTCAGCGTCGAACCGCAGGCCAACCGCACCTGCTTCGAGATGATCTCGACGTATCTGGGCGACAGCGGCCGTCCGTACTGGGGCAGCGACGACACCGGCGGCCGCTTCATTGCCTGCCGCACCGGCTTCTACGACCCGGCGGTGTTCGAGCAGAACCGCGAAGTGACCTTCATCGGTCGCATCAGCGGCTACCAGAACCGCCGCATCGGCGAGTACGACTACCGCTTCCCGCAGGTCGAGGCCGACGTGGTCTACCTGTGGCCCGTACGCGAGACGGTCGATGTCGTCGGCTATCCGGCGGCGCCGTGGCCGTGGTGGGGCTGGTGGTAAGCGTCGCGCCTCAGCGCGACGTTCCGAAGCGCCCCAGCGGGGCGCCGGCCAACAAGTGCAGATGGATCTGGAACACCGTCTGCCCGCCGTCGCCGTTGCAGTTCATCACGATCCGGTAGCCGTCCTCGGCGAATCCTTCGCGCTTGGCGTAGTCGGCCGCGGCCACCGCCAGGCGGCCGACGATCGCGGCCTGGTCGGGCTGCAGGTCGTTGAGCGTGGCGACATCGGTCTTGGGCACGAACAGAACGTGCACCGGCGCCTGCGGCGCGATGTCGCGGAAGGCGATCAGGTGATCGTCCTCATAGACGACGTCGGCCGGAATCTCGCGCTTGATGATCTTGTGGAAGATGGTGTCGGACATGGCAGTCGGGGGCAGTCGGCAAGTGGATGCGACTTTACGCCGAGGCGGCGGCAGGTGAAATCTTCCGCCAGATCATTCGCCAGATCTCCCGCCAGATCACCCGCCGTCCCGGCAGCTCAGTCCGGCATCTCGCTGCGGCTGCCGAAGGCATGCGACAGCGTGCCGCGGTCCACGTATTCCAGCTCGCCGCCCAGCGGCACGCCGTGCGCGAGCCGGCTCGGCCGCACCTTGTGCTGGCGCGCCAGTTGCGCGAGGTAATGCGCGGTCGCCTCGCCCTCGACCGTGGGGTTGGTGGCGATGATCAGTTCCTGCACCTCGCCCTCGGCCAGCCGCGCGGCAAGCGCATCGAGGCCGAGTTCGCGCGGGCCGATGCCATCGAGCGGCGACAACCGTCCCTGCAGCACGAAGTACAGGCCGCGGTAGCCGGTGGCCTGTTCGATCGCCAGGCGATCGGCCGGCGATTCGACCGCGCATAACTGGTGGGCATCGCGCGCGGCGCTGGCGCAGGTCGCACAGACCTCGCCCTCGGTGAAGTCACGGCAGCGCGCGCAATGGCCGATGTGCTCGACCGCGGCCGACAGCGCATCGGCCAGGCGCTGGCCACCGGCGCGCTCGCGTTCGAGCACGTGGTAGGCCATGCGCTGCGCCGATTTCTGGCCTACGCCAGGCAGGACGCGAAAGGCGTCGATGAGTTGTTCGAGCAGCGAAGTCAGAACGGCATCTTCATGCCGGGCGGAATCGGCATGCCGGCGGTCGCGGCCGACATCTTCGACTGCGATTCGGCATTGACCTTGTTGACCGCATCATTGAAGGCAGCGGCAATCAGGTCCTCGACCATTTCCTGGTCGCTGAGCACGCTCGGGTCGATGCGGACCTTGCGGCACTCCATGCGGCCGGTGATGGTGATGCTGACCATGCCGCCGCCGGCGTTGCCGGTGACTTCGAGCTTGGCCAGCTCTTCCTGGGCGCGCTGCACGTTTTCCTGCATCTTCTGCGCCTGCTGCATCAGTTGGGCAATGTTTCCACGCATGTCTGTCACTCATCTATTGGCAATGGAGCCCCTGCGTCAGGGGCGACGGCCACGCCCGGTGGGCAGTGGCGGGGGGGATCATTTTTCGTCGTAGGGCCGGATCGAGTCCGGCACCACCTTGGCGCCGTGCTGCGAAATCAGGCGCTGCACGTCCGGGTCGCTCATGAAGTTCGCTTCGGCCGCCGCCTGGCGCTCGTCGCGACTGCGCTCGTTGCGCTGGTGCAATGACTCGGCCGTGCGCGCCTCGACGAAACGGACCTGCGGCGCGGCGCCCAGCGCCGGTGCCAGTGCTTCGGCCATGAGATCGACCAGCGCATTGCTGCGCAGATGGTCGTCGGTGGGTGCCAGCGACAGGCTCAGCACGCCTTCGGCGTAGGCAACGAAGCCGGCGTGTTCGGCCAGCAGGCGGGCCGGGCCGCGCAGGCTGGTTGCGGCGACCATCGCGTGCCAGGCATCGGCATCGGCAATGCCGGCGCCGTGGATGAAGGTGATGTCGGTCGGCGCTGCAGCCTGCTCGACCGCGGCATGCTCGACCGCAGCATGCTCGACCGCGGCCGGCATCGGACGCGGCGCGGGCGCCGGCTCCCTTGCGGGCGGCGGCTCGACCGGCGCGGGCGCGGCGGCCGTGCGCGTGGGCATCGGTTCGACAACCGGCGGCGGCGCTGGCGCTGCAAACGGACTCGGCGGCGGCGTCCGCTCGCGCGCCACCGGGGCGGACGGAGCGTCGGGACGGGTCGTGCCGACCGGTTCAACCGGCGCGGCAGTGGCGGCACTGCGAGGGCTCGCGCCACGCGAGGCCTGCGCAGGTTCCGCCGACGGCGCGCGGGCGCCATCGCCGTCGCCCGGACGGAACGCCAGCATCCGCAACACGCTCATCTCGAAACCGGCACGCGGGCTCGGCGCCAGCGCCAGGTCGCGACGACCGTTGAGTGCCATCTGGTACCACAGCTGCACCACTTCAGGCCGCAACTGTCCAGCCAGGGCGTCGACGTCGACACCGTCTGCCTCGACCTGCGCCTCGGGCACCAGCTGGCGCACCTGGATCCGGTGCAGGGCGTCGCTGAAGGCCTCCAGCACGCTGCCCCAGTCCGGCGAGAATTCGGCCAGCACGGCCACCTCGGCCAGCAACCGTTCGCCGTCGCCTTCGGCCAGGGCCGAAAGCAGCGCGCCAACGCGGGTGCGGTCGACGGTGCCGAGCATGGTCGCCACGCCGGCATCGCCCAGCGCGCTGCCGCCGGCGCTGGCGCCGGTGTAGGCAATGGCCTGGTCGAGCAGCGACAGGCCGTCGCGCAGGCTGCCGTCGGCGGCCTTGGCGAGCTGGCGGATCGCGCCGGAATCGGCATCGATGCCCTCGGCCTGCAGGATCCGGGTCATCTGCCCGCTGATCTGCTGCTCGTCCAGGCGCTTGAGGTTGAACTGCAGGCAGCGCGACAGCACCGTTACCGGCAATTTCTGCGGGTCAGTGGTGGCGAGCAGGAACTTCACGTGCCCGGGCGGCTCTTCCAGCGTCTTGAGCAACGCATTGAAGGCCGACTTGGACAGCATGTGCACTTCGTCGATCAGGTAGACCTTCACCCGGCCACGGCTGGGCATGTACTGGGCGTTGTCGATCACCTCGCGGACGTCGTCGACACCGGTGTTGCTGGCGGCGTCGATCTCGAGCAGGTCGATGAAGCGCCCGGAATCGATGTCGCGGCAAGAGCCGCATTCACCGCAGGGCTCGGCCGAGGTCCCGCGCTCGCAGTTCAGCGATTTGGCGAAGATTCGCGCGATGGTGGTCTTGCCGACACCGCGGGTGCCGGTGAACAGGAAGGCGTGGTGGACGCGACCGGTATCGAGTGCATTGGTCAGCGCACGGACCACGTGCTCCTGCCCCACCAGTTCGGCGAAGCGCTTCGGACGCCACTTGCGGGCGAGGACGAGGTAGGACATGCCCACATTCTGCCATGCCCAGTCGCGGCCACCGCGACTGGGCATGGCACCCGCTCGTCGCGCTTGTCCCTGGAGCCGGTGGCGGCTAGAATCTGCGACCCCCAGTAAACGGCTTGTTACGGCTGGATGCCACGTTCAGGGGGAACGAAGTACCAGGTGCGGAGAGGTGTCCGAGTGGTTGAAGGAGCACGCCTGGAAAGTGTGTAAGCGTCTAAACCGCGCTTCGGGGGTTCGAATCCCCCTCTCTCCGCCAGCTTCGAAGTGGAAAAGCCCCGCGGCCAATGCGGGGCTTTTGATGAAAGTGTGTTGTTGAAAGTCTCTATGGTGGCCCCGTCGGCCCCTCGCGACGCTAGGTCGAAAACTCCGCCAGGGCCGGAAGGCAGCAACGGTATTGACTGATGCGGGTGCCGAGGTCAGCCGGCGGGGCCATCGCCTTTTCTGGCGCCGGCCCTGCCCCGGCACGCCGCCATGCCGTCAAACGGCCGCGGTCACGAGGTCTGCGGATGCAGCCAGCCGGCGTCGCCGTCGGCGTAGCGTTCGTGCTTCCAGATCGGCACGCGCGACTTCACCTCGTCGATGACGAAGCGACAGGCGGCAAAGGCGGCATCACGATGCGCCGCGCTGACACCCACCCACACCGCCAGTTCGCCGATCGCCAGGTCTCCGACCCGATGCACGCACACGGCATCGAGGATGTCGAACTTGGCCAGTGCCTCGGCCAGCACGCGCTCGCCTTCGGCCTCGGCCAGGGCGGCATAGGCCTCGTAGCGCAGGCCATGCACGGCGCGGCCATCGTTGTGGTCGCGCACCCAGCCCTCGAAGCTGGCGTAGCCGCCGACGCGGTCGTCGAGCAGTTGCGCGCGCAGGCTGGCGGTGTCGAACGGGGTTTCGGAAAGACTGAAGTGCTTGCTCATGTCTGTGTCGCAGTTGCCGTGGTCAGCCGCCGCTGACCGGCGGGATGAACGCGATTTCGCTGCCGGCGCGCACCGGTTGTTCCCAGCGCGCGAATTCACCGTCGACCGCCACGCGCAGGCGTTCGTGCGGCAGGGCGAAACCGTGGCGCGCGCGCAACGCGTCGTACAGCGCGCGCAGGTCGCCATCGGCCTCGACCGGTTCGCTGGCGACGCCGGCGGCGTCGCGCAGGCTGGCAAAATACAGCACGGTGACCTGCGTCATCAGGTCGCTCCAAAATCGTGGCGGCCGCCGCGCTTGCCCAGCACCCGCGCCGGGCCCAGCACGATCGCGTGCGACAGCGCCTTGCACATGTCGTAGACCGTCAATGCCGCCACGGTCGCGCCGGTCAGCGCTTCCATTTCGACGCCAGTGCGGTGGGTCGTGCGCACGGCGCATTCGATCCGCAGCGTGGTCGCGCCCCCCCAGTCGATGCCGATCCGGCAGCCGTCGATCGGCAGCGGATGGCAGAACGGGATCAGCTCGTGCGTGCGCTTGACCGCCATCGTGCCGGCGATGATCGCCGTGTCGACGATGCCGCCCTTGGCGCTCTTCAGGCCGGAAGCGCGCAACTGCGCCGCCACCGCGGGCGGGAAGCGCACCGTGCATTCGGCCCGCGCCTCGCGCGCCGTGACCGCCTTCGCCGAGACGTCGACCATCGCCGGGCGACCGTCAGGATCGATGTGCGTGAGTTGCTTGCGCGCGGGTTGCTTCTTCGCTTTCATTCAACCGCCGATGAGATACATCTCGACATGCCGGCGCGATGCACCGACGGCGCCACGCAGCTCGCTGTAACGATCGCCACGCTGCGTCCACAGATTGGCCACTCGCTCGCGCAACGCCGCTTCGCCGTGTCCGAGCGCCTGGCGCAGATCGTGTCCGTCAGACGCGAACAGGCAGGTGTAGAGCCTGCCGTCGGCCGACACGCGGGCGCGATGGCAATCGCCGCAGAACGGCTCGCTGACGGAACTGACGAAACCCACCTCGCCGAGGCCGTCGGCAAAGGCGTAGCGCGAAGCGACTTCGCCACGGTAGTTCGCCTCCAGCGCGCGCAGCGGCCAGCGCGCGGCGATCAGGTCGCGCAGCTGCGCCGAAGGCACCACCCGATCGCGGACCCAGCCGTTGCAGGTGCCCACGTCCATGTACTCGATGAACCGCAGCACATGGCCGCTGCCGCGGAAGTGTTCGAGCAGGGGCAGCACCTGGTCGTCGTTGATGCCGCGCTCGACGACGCAATTGAGCTTGATCGAGGCAAAGCCGGCCGCCTGCGCCGCCGCGATGCCGGCAAGCACGTCGGCGATGTTGCCGCGGCCGCCGCTCATCTGGGCGAACCGCTCCGGATCGAGTGCATCGAGGCTGACCGTGATCCGGCCCAGCCCGGCATCGCGCAGTGCGCGTGCCTGGCCGGCCAGCAGCGAACCATTGGTGGTGAGGGCGATGTCGTCGAGGCCGGCGATCGCGGCGAGGCGCTCGACCAGCTGCGGCAACCGCTTGCGCAGCAGCGGCTCGCCACCGGTCAGGCGCAGCTTGCTGACACCCAGGGAAACGAAACCGCGCACCAGCGTCTCGATTTCGTCGAACGACAGGCGCGAGGCTGAGTCGAAGCCGTAGTCGTCGGGCACGCGGTCGGCCGGCATGCAGTACGGGCAGCGGAAGTTGCAGGCCTCGATCACCGACAGGCGCAGGTCGTGCAAGGGCCGGCCACGCAGGTCGAGCGGCAGCGGCGAGGTGGCAGGAACCGCGCTCATGGCAGCACCGGCTGCACGTCGACCTGCTGGGCCGTCGGCTCGACCAGGGCCACCACCTGGCCCGGATGGGCGACACGGTAGCCGCGGGCGGCGAGGATCTCGCCTTCCTCGCGGTTGCCGTAGTGGTACAGCAGGCAGCGATCGAGCAGCGCCTGCGGGTATTCGCGTTCGAGGTCTTCGATGCCGCTGTGCGAGGGGTTGCCGTGCAGCGCGCAGTCGTGGGCGATCAGTTCGCCGGCGTCGGCGTAGCGCGCCAGCATCTCCGGGATCGGGCGGGTGTCGCCGGTCCACACCACGCTGCCGTGCAGGCGCAGGCCATAGGCGGTCTCGGGCCAGTGGTGCCGCGTCGGGAACACTTCCAGGCGCACGCCGTCATGCCAGAACGAGCCGCCGACCGGGATCACCTGGAAGGCGTCCCAGAAGTTCACGCCGCCCTCGGCCAGCGCGTTGGGGTAGTCGCCCACGCGCTGGTGCAGCAGGGGCACCACCGTCGCCGGCACGTACAGGCGGATCCGGCCGCGCCGCTGCGGATCGAAGTAGCTGGACACGAACAGTCGCTCGAAACCGGCGACGTGGTCGAGATGGGTATGGGTGATGTACAGCGCCTGCGGCGCGTGGCCGTACTGCGCCAGGTAGGCGGTCAGCCCTTCGCCGCCGCAGTCGATGGTCAGCCACGGCGCGCCATTGCGCTCGATCGTGGCCATGGCCGAACCAAGCTCGACCGCCGAGGCGTTGCCGACTCCGTGCAGGCGCAATTGCCAGGCCATGCTCAGTAGCCTCGATCCCAGGCGCGGTCGTAGGCCTCGCGCAGGCGACTGAAATCACGCTCGACCTCCTCGACGCTGCGGTTGCCGCGCAGTTTCAGCAGCGAACGTTTGAGGCGCGCGAGGTTGCGCTCGCGCCAGGCGGTGGCAGGGATGCGCATGCGGCCACGGTCGAGGTCGATGATCCAGCCTCTACCGGTGGTGGTGAACAACAGGTTGTGGGCATTGAGGTCGGCATGATCGAGCCCGGCCCGGTGGGCGCGAGCGATCAGGCGACCGGCCTCTTCCCAGGGAGCACCATCGCCTGCCACTGCGGCGCGGTCGGCCAAAGTGCGCACGTCGTCGAGTCGCTCGAGGAGGATCGCAGCGCGGTAGAACATGCCGTCGCGGCGGTAACAGGCGGCGATCGGGCGCGGCACCGGCACGCCCTTCTCGGCCATGGTCCGGGTCAGGCGGAACTCGGCGAAGCTGCGCGTGCTGCCGGCGCCGTTCCACCAGTAGCGGTCGCGGCTGACGCGCGCGGCCATGCCACCGCGCAGGTAGCGGCGCAGCAGCGCCGGGCCGAAAGGCGCGTCGACGAACCAGGCGCCACCGCGCCCGCCGCTCTCGACCGGGCGTGCGCGCTGTTCCCAGAACGACGGAACGAACCACTCCGGGCTCGCTTGCCGCACCCGGTTACGGTCGAACAGAATGGCTCCGTAACCGCTGTCGTCGCGGAACGGTGTCAACTCTTCGGTAGCATCGAACCCCGTCATTCCCGGAGTCTAGCAATTCACGTGCCCAGCAATCTGCCTTCACGCGCCACATGCACGTTGCCCGGGTCGGCTGCCGGACGCCCTGCCCGGTCGCGGCCTGCCCCACCAGCCAGGACGCGCGACGCATGAAGGCCTCGAACCCGCCACCGGCGCCGGCATCGATTTGCCTGCTGCGGCTGTCGGCACTGGGTGATGTCACCCATGTCGTGGCGCTGGTGCACACGCTGCAGACGGCCTGGCCGCAGGTCCGGTTGACCTGGGTGATCGGCAAGGGCGAACACCGCCTGCTGGCCGGCCTGCCCGGCGTGGACTTCATCGAGTACGACAAGAAGACCGGCCTGGCCGGCATGCGCGCACTTCGTCGCGAACTGCGCCAGCGCCTGGGTGCGCAGCGCCGTTTCGATGCGCTGCTGCAGTTGCAGGTCGCCGCACGCGCCAACCTGCTCTCGGCCTTCATCCCGGCGCGCAGGCGAATCGGCTACGACCGCTCGCGCTCGAGGGACCTGCACGGACTGTTCGTCAACGAACGCATTGCCGATCGCCCCGGCATCCACGTGCTCGATGCGATCGGCAGCTTCTGCGAGCCGCTCGGCCTGCACCAGGACCGGGTGTACTGGAATCTGCCGGTGCCCGACGAGGCACGGCACTGGGCGCAAGAGCAATGGCCCGACGACGGCACGCCGACCATGCTGGTCTCGCCGTGCTCCAGCCATGCCCTGCGCAACTGGCGCCCGGAACGGCACGCCGCCCTGGCCGATCACGCCAGCGCGCGCGGCTGGCGGGTGGTGCTGTGCGGCGGTCGCAGCGAACTGGAACGCCGCACGGCCGACGCCATCATCGCCGCCATGCAGCATCGCGCACTCGACCTGGTCGGCAAGGACACGCTCAAGCAATTGCCGGCGCTGCTCGAACGCGGCCAGCTGCTGGTGACGCCGGACTCCGGCCCGATGCACATCGCCAACGCCATGGGCACCAAGGTGCTGGGGTTGCACGCAGCCAGCAACCCGGCCCGCAGCGGCCCGTACAGCGATCGCCGTTATTGCGCCGACCGCTACGACGATGCCGCGCGCAAGTACCTGGGCAAGCCCGCGGCGGAACTGCGCTGGGGAACGAAGATCGAGCACGACGGCGTCATGGACCTGGTCACGGTCGAAGACGCCATCGCCGCGTTCGAACGCTACTGCGCCGACCACCTGCCGCCGCGCGCGCCCCACACAACCCCGGAGACGACGTGATGGCAGCCTGGTTCACCGTGGTCGCGCCGCTGCTGCCGGAACTGATCCGCGCCGCCCGGCCGATGTTCACCCGCAGCAAGGAGCCGACCCAGATCCCGCAGCAGATTCGCGAGCTGCAGGATGCGGTCGACCAGAACCACCAGGCGATCAAGACCCTGGCGGCCGAAATGGAAATGACATTGACGGCGCTGAAGCAGGCCTCGATGGAGCTGGAGCGCACGATCGCCGAATTGCGCCAGCAGCAGGCCGCGCAGGAACAGCGCCTGGTGCGCGTGCAGCTCGTGTCGGTGGTGGCGGCGACCGTGGCGCTGCTGTCGTTCGCGGTGGCCGCGTACGCGCTGGCCACGTGAGCGTTCCGCGGGACCCATCGGGCTCCCGCGGCGGACGGTCAGGCAGTAGCGGTCACGGAGTCGCGCCGGTCCGGTAGTCCTGGTACGACTTTTCCTCGACGTAGGACGAGCCCAGCGCAAGGTTGATGTCCTTCTTGATGCGGGCGCGCTCGTCGTTCTCGAAATACACGGCGCGCGCCAGGCGCACGAACTCCTCGTCGAAGGCCTGCGCCTTCTCCTTGATGCGGATGTCGTCCTCGATCACCCACAGGCGCTCGTTGACGGCCTTGAGCTCTGCACGCAGGCGGGCGATGTCCTTGCCGGCGGCCGGATGGGCCATCCAGGTCTGTTCAAGCGCGGACAGTTCGTTGCGGACGTTGGCCAGCTTGGCGGGGTCGCTCATGCGCTCGGACTTGATCTGCAGGATGGAGATCTTGTCGAGCAGTTCGCCAAAGGACACCGGGACCAGGATTTCGGACATGACGACGCCGTTCGTTCAAGGGAGCGCTAGTGTAGCCGGGCGGGTCGGCGCTGGCCGCGCCGGTCCGCGCGCCGGTCGACGCGCCAATCGATCAGGACGCTTGCCGCAGACGCGCAAGCCCCGTAGAATTCCCGGCTCGCTGCACCACCCGGAGAGGTGGCAGAGTGGTTGAATGTACCTGACTCGAAATCAGGCGTACGTTTATAGCGTACCGGGGGTTCGAATCCCCCCCTCTCCGCCAGATTCACGCAAACGCCCCCTCGTGGGGCGTTTTGCGTTGCGGGGCCCTGCTTCTCCTTGCCTCGCGGCCGCTCGGCCACGATGATTCCGTTACTGGCCAGCAAGTACCCGGCATAAAGCACCATGACAGCGACCGGCATCATCGACGCATGATCGAATTCGGACACCTCACCCACGTCGGCCTTCGCCGCGAGCTCAACGAAGACACCTATTACGGTGACGGCGAGCTGGGACTGTGGCTGGTCGCCGATGGAATGGGCGGGCACGAGTACGGCGAGGTCGCCAGCGCACTGGCACGCGAGACCATCGTCCGCGAGATCCGCGACGGCACGCCGCTGGCGCAGGCCATCCGCATCGCCGACGAAGAGATCATCCGCACCTCCAAGCGCCGCAACGACGCACTGCCCATGGGCACGACCGTGGTCGCCGCGCGCATTGCCGGTAGCCGCTTCGAAGTGGCCTGGGTCGGCGACAGCCGCGTCTACCTGTGGCGCGAAGGCCATCTGGCGCAACTGTCGCAGGACCACAGCTATGTCCAGGAACTGATCGCCAATGGCGCGATCACCCATGAACAGGCGCGCAGCCATCCGCATCGCAATGTGGTGACGCAGGCGCTGGGCGTAACCGACCCGCGCAACCTCAACGTCGAGACCATGACCGGCGAGCTCAAGCCGGGCATGCAGCTGTTGCTGTGCAGCGATGGCCTGACCGAGGAAGTCGACGATCGCGGCATCGCCCGGGTGCTGGCGCAGGACGACTGCAGCGCGCAGGAATGCGTGGACTCGCTGGTCGCCGCCGCACTGGACGGCGGCGGCTCCGACAACGTCACCGTCATCCTCGTCCGCCACCACTGAAAGCTGAAAGCTCCCGGCCTGAGCCGGGCGCCCGGTTCAGGCCGGCTCGAGCACCGCTGCGGATTCTGCTTCGGCGACCACGATGAACTGGTCCCAGACGCACTTGCCCGCCTTCTTGCGCAGCTTTTCCAGTCGCGCGTCGTGGGCGGCCAGCTCGTCCGCGGCAACCTGCACGCGCGGACGCGCCGCCGCCGGGTCGGTGCGGTAACTGACCACCGCCGCCTGCGCGGCAGCCGCGTCGCTGGCGAAACCGATCTCCTCCTGCCCGGAGGTCAGGGCGAGGTAGACCTCGGCGAGGATCTGGGCGTCGAGCAATGCGCCGTGCAGCTGGCGATGCGAGTTGTCCACGCCCAGCCGCTTGCACAGCGCATCGAGCGAGTTGCGCTGGCCGGGGAACCGCTGCCGCGCCATCAGCAGGGTGTCTTCGACGTTGCAGCGATCACGCAGGCCGACGTGCTGCTGACCGAGCAGGCGCAGCTCGTTGTCGAGGAAGCCGACGTCGAACGCGGCGTTGTGAATGATCAGCTCGGCGCCTTCGATGAAGGCGAGGAACTCTTCGGCGACGTCGGCGAACACCGGCTTGTCGGCGAGGAACTCCAGGGTCAGGCCGGTGACTTCCTGCGCACCCTGCTCGAAGTCGCAGTCGGGCTTGAGGTAGACGTGGAAGGTGCGGCCACTGGGGCGTCGCTCGATGTACTCCACGCAGCCGATTTCGACCACGCGGTTGCCGCGTTCCCAGCTCAGGCCGGTGGTTTCGGTATCAAGGATGATCTGCCGCATCGGCGCCATTCTCACACGTTCGCCGCCAGCATTGGCAGCTGGCTGGAGCACTTGAGCACGGGCCAGGCGTTCAGGAAAGCAACCATCAACGCGCCACCGCCGAACCGCCGCGCAGGCGCTGCGCCTGCAGGCGCGCGAGCACGTCCACGCGCTCGTTGTCGGGGTCGCCGGAATGGCCCTTCACCCATTTCCACTGGATCGAATGGCGCTGCGCTGCGGCATGCAGGCGCTCCCACAGGTCGCGGTTCTTGACCGGGTCGCCGCCGGCCGTCTTCCAGCCGCGGCGGACCCAGTTGCCGATCCATTCGGTGATGCCCTGGCGCACGTATTGCGAGTCGGTGTGCAGGACCACCTCGCACGGCTCGCTGAGCGTTTCCAGCGCCATGATCGCCGCCATCAGCTCCATGCGATTGTTGGTGGTATCGGCTTCGCCGCCGGCGACTTCGCGTTCGCGCCCGCGAAAGCGCAACAACGCGGCCCAGCCGCCAGGGCCGGGGTTGCCCAGGCAGGCGCCGTCGGTGTGGATATCGACCTGCTTGCGCGTGTCGACGCTGCTTGCGTCCATCTTTGCGTCTGTACTCATCGCGGCATTATCGCCGCCATCGCGCTCAAGTTGCAGTCGGCATCGCGACCTAGACCTGGCTCCAGCGCAGATTGCGCAGCGGCGTCGGCGGAATCAATGCGTGCACGCGCTTGTTGACGGTCAGGGCGATCCCGGCGCGCAAGCGGTCGGCCGCGCCGACGCCGACTTCGCCATGGGCGACACGCCAGTGCGGACCCAGCCACTGCAGGCTGACCGATTCCACCGCGAAGCCGGTTCGCCGCAGTGCCGACTGCCAACCACCCGGATCGCGTGCGTGCAGGCCGTTGCGCGCCCAGCGCGCGCGATACGGACTCCACGGATTCAATGCCGCCAGCCACAGCGTGCCGCCCGGCATCAGCATGCGCGCGCAGTCGTCGAGAACGAGGTCGATCGCGAACCCGTCGTCGAGTGCATGCTGGATCAGGATCGCGCCGAAAGCCTCGCTGGCGAACGGCAGCGGCAGGCGGCACCGCACCGCGCCGTCGAAACCGGCGCCGTTGCGGCGCAGCGCCAGTCCGCGGCCTCCGGCAACCTCTGGCGCCGCCGAACCGGCCACGCCCAGCCATGCCCAGGGGGCGGCCGGGGGCCGTGACGCCAGCACCCGCGCCATCGCGGCCTCCTGGACCGCCAGCAGGCCCTGCCCGGCCTGGCTGCTGAACCAGGCCAGCGGCTCGTGGGCCGGGTCGGGTTGACGGGGGTGGGAATGCGGAGGCATGGTCGGGGCCGGTTTTCGGTGGCGCGGCTGGGTTCCCTCGATTGTGCGGCACGCCCACACCCACCGGGCAAGCTCCAGGCCCGGCAAGCGCCAGGCCGGGCAACCGGCCGCAACGGCATCCGTCCAGCCATCACCGCGCGCCAACCGTCGCGCCATCATCCAGGGACCCATGCGCATGCGCCTCCAGGCCCTGCCTGCCTTGAGCGACAACTACATCTGGACCTGCGCCGACGATGACGGCGGCAATGCCCTGATCGTCGACCCAAGCCAGGCCGGTCCGGTCCTGGCCGCGGCCGATGCCGGGCTGCGGCCGGTCGGGATCCTGCTGACCCACCACCACAACGACCACATCGGCGGAGTCCCCGGGCTGCTCGAGCGCTGGCCCGGGCTGCCGGTGATCGCCCCGGTCGATGACCGCATCACCACCGCCACGCGCCGGGTCGGCGACGGCGACCGCGTCGAGCTGGCGGGCTGGCGATTCGACGTCATGGCCCTGCCCGGCCACACGCTCAGCCATGTCGCCTACGTCGGCCACGACCTGCTGTTCTGCGGCGACACCCTGTTCAGCCTCGGCTGCGGGCGCCTGTTCGAGGGCACGCCCGGGCAGATGCATGCGTCCCTGACCCGGCTGGCGGCCCTGCCCGGCCGGACCCGGGTGTGTTGCGGACATGAGTACACGCTCTCAAACGCCACCTTCGCCGGCGTGGTAGAACCCGGAAACCCGGCGCTGAGGCGTCGCACCGAGGAAGCCAGGACGATGCGCCAGACCGGTCAACCCACCCTTCCCAGCACGATTGCCACCGAGCTGGACACCAATCCTTTCCTGCGGGTAGACAGCGCCGCAGTGCGCGCGGCCCTGCAGGCACAGTTCGGCCAGGCCCCGGCCGACAGCGTTGACGCATTTGCCGCACTGCGGCGCTGGAAGGACGGATTCGTCGCGTGACCTGCGCCCGCTCCTGGCGCCGGCTGGCCGCCGGCCTCTGCCTGGGCCTTGCCCTGGCGCTGCCGGCCCTCGCGCTGCCGGCCATGGCCCAGCAATCCCAACCCCAGCCACAGGCCGCTGCGGAGGCGACCGCTGCGGCGACCCGCAACGGCCGCGAAATCTACGAAAACTTCCGCAGCGGGCTGGCCGAGCCCGAATGCGAGGCCGGTGGCGTCTCCAAGCGCTGGCGCCAGCACTTCGCAACCGCGCCCAAGCGCCTGGCCGCCGACGACGACCTGCTGCCGCTGTTCGGCTACGTGGTCGACGCACTGCGCCAGGCCCACCTGCCCACCGAATTCGCCCTGATCCCGTTCGTCGAGAGCGGCTACCGCCCCGGCGCGCGCAGCCCCGCAGGCCCGGCCGGGCTGTGGCAGATGATCGCGATCACCGCCCGCAACCACAAAGTACCGATGCGCAGCGGATATGACGGCCGCCTCTCGCCGATCGACTCGACCACCGCCGCGGTGCGCTACCTCAAGACCCTGCACGGCATGTTCGCCGGCGACTGGCGACTGACGGTGATGGCTTACAACGCCGGCGAGTACCGCGTGCTCGGCGCACTCAAGCGCGGCGGCCAGGTCGCGCGCAACGCCAACCCCGAGCAGCTCCCCGGCCTGTCCGACATCACCCAGGCCTACGTGCGCAAACTGCACGCGCTGTCGTGCCTGATGGAGCAGGCCGACGACCGCGAGGAATGGCTGCATTCGCTCGACCGCCCGGTACCGCGCCTGCAGGCGGTGACGCTGCCGCCGGAGATCAAGCGGATCGACCAGTGGGCCGCGCGCACCGGCCAGGATGCCGATCAGCTCAAGCGACTCAACCCGGTATTTGCCGACACCATCGGCACTCGGCCGGCGCGCCTGCTGGCGGTGGCGTACACGGGTAGCGGCACGGCAAGCGGAGGGGATGCCGTGGCGGCAATGCCGGCGCAGGCATCTCCTCCCACTTCGCCGGCGCCCGACCAGCCGGACCAGCCGGCGGTGACCGAAACATCGCGCAGGCACACCGTCCGCCGCGGCGAGAACGCATCGACCATTGCCCGCCGCTACGACGTCCGCGTCGCCGACCTGATGCAACGCAACGGACTTGCTGGCAATGCCGTGCTCAAACCCGGCCAGTTGCTGGTGATCGACCGGCTCGACAGCCAGGCCGACCACGTCCCGGGCGAGGCCGGATCGCCCTGACGGCGGCGCTGAATGCGGCATCGAGGGCGGCGCCACCCTACGCCGCCGCATCGTCAAAGCGCGCGGCAACGCCCGCAACCGGCCGCTGCTGGCGGCTACACTAGAGTCTTTGCTCGACCGCGCTACGATCACCGCAGCGGTCACCATCATCAGAAAGGAAAGGCTCATGGGTTTCATGCAAGGCAAGCGTGCACTGATCACCGGCATCGCCAGCGAGCGCTCGATCGCCAGCGGCATCGCCGAAGCCATGCACCGCGAAGGCGCGCAGCTCGCGTTCACCTACCAGAACGAGAAGCTCAAGTCGCGCGTGGAGTCGGCCGCCGCCGAGTACGGCAGCAACATCGTGCTGCCGCTCGACGTCAGCGATGACGCGCAGATCGCCGCCTGCTTCGAGCAGCTCGGCCAGCACTGGGCCGACGGTTTCGACGTGCTCGTCCATGCGATCGCTTTCGCGCCGCGCGAGGCCATCGCCGGCCAGTTCCTAGACGGGCTGACCCGCGAGAACTTCGCCATCGCCCACGACGTCTCGTCATACTCGCTGTCGGCGCTGGCCAAGGCCGCGCGGCCGATGATGAAGGGCCGCAACGGTTCGATCCTGACCCTGAGCTACCTCGGCGCCGAGCGTGCGCTGGCCGGCTACAACCTGATGGGCGTGGCCAAGGCGAGTCTGGAGTCGTCGGTGCGCTATCTCGCCGTCAACCTCGGTCCGGAAGGCACTCGCGTCAACGCGATCTCCGCCGGCCCGATCAAGACGCTCGCCGCCGCAGGCATCGCCGGCTTCCGCAAGATCCTCGGCCACGTCGAAGAGAACGCGCCGCTGCGCCGCACTGTCACGATCGAAGACGTCGGCAACGTCGCCGCGTTCCTGTGCTCGGACCTGGCAAGCGGCGTCACCGGCGAGGTCACCTACGTCGATGCCGGTTACAACATCCTGGGCATGACCGGAATTCACAGCGACTGATCGGCGTTTGTGGTTCTGCTGGAAAAGGCCCGGCATTGCCGGGCTTTTTTTGTGCTCTCTGTCTGGTGGGGAGGAGGTGGGGTGTATTCCGTGGACCTCCGCTTCGCTTCGTTAATCGTCCACGAAATACACCCCACCCCCTCCTTCCCGAAGCTGCGGCCGCTTCATTGACTTCGCGTGTTGGCGCTCTTGTACTGCCCGCGTGACGCAGCTGCGAGGGTCGGACTTGGGCTGCAGCGATCAAGGGCGGGGTCCGTGCCCTGCTCATTCGCGCGTCCGCTCGGTGAGCTCAGGCCCGGACGCCCGCGAAAGGATCAGGTGGCTTCAAAAGAACCGGTACTCGTCATTCCCGCGAAGGCGGGAATGACGCTTTGGACGAAGACCGGGCAATGAATTGGCAGAGCGTCGTTCGACGGGTCGGGGATTGATCCGCAGCGGGACATGGATGTCCCGCGCCCCGCATCGGACATGGATGTCCGACTAAGGGGCGGAGCTATCCCCGGCCCGGCGGACGGCGCCCTTCGGAAGCCCCACGCCCCACGCCCCACGCCTCACGCCTCACGCAGCACGCCTCACGCAGCGCCTCACCAAAAAAAGCCCGGCAATGCCGGGCTTTTTTCGTTGCAGGAGCGACCAGCAACCGTCAGAGATTGCGCTCGACCACCGTCACCGTGACGCGCTTGCGCATCGACGACACCAGCGCGCGCACATCGTCGTTGCCGCCGAAGCCGGCGACCTGCTGCTGCACCATCTCGCGCTGCGCCGGCGGCATCGAAGCCACGTCGCCCGGCGTGACCTTGCTGACCGTGAACAGCACGACCCGCCCATCGGCCAACTGCGACTGGCCAACCGAAACCTTGCCGGCGGCCGGTGCCGCGACAGCGAAGATCGCCTCGGCCACGCTGGCCTCCGGCACCGGAGCGCCGCGCGGCACATTCGGCAACACCTGCGGCGGCGGCAACTGACGCGACGCCGCGATTGCCTCCAGCGACTCGCCTGCCTTCACGCGCGCCAACAACGCATCGGCATCCTTGCGGGCCGCCTTCGACGCACGATCGGCGCGCACCGCCGCGATCACCTGATCGCGCACCTGCGCCAGCGTCAACGCACGCTCAGGCGTGTGCGACGTGACACGGATCAGCACGCTGTGGCCCGGCTCCAGCTCGATCGGATCGCTGATGGTGCCGTCCTGAATCAGATTGTCGGAGAACGCCGCACGCAGCACCGCCGGATTGGCGGCAACGCCCTGCGCGTTCGAACGCGAGAACGGGCCCAGCTTCTGCAGCGGAATGTTCATCTCGCGCGCGGCCGGCGCCAGCGAAGAAGGATTCTTCAACGTCAGGTCGACCAGGCGGCTGCTGAACTCACTGGCAGCACGCTCACGATCGGCTTCGGCCTGCTCGCGCGCAAGCGTCTCGCGCACCTGCTCGAAACTCTCCTGGGCACCGGCCTTGAGGTCGCGAAGCTGGATCACGTGCCAACCAAACTCGGTCTTGACCGGACCACTGATCTCGCCGGCCTTCATTGCAAACAGCGCCGACTCGAACGGACCAACCATCATGCCCTTGCTGACCCAACCCAGATCGCCACCGACCGCCTGCGAACCGGTGTCGTCGCTGTTGGCGCGCGCCAGCGCGGCGAAGTCCGCGCCCGGCGCCTTGGCCTGCGCGGCCAGCTGCGTGGCCTTCTGCTCCGCCGCCTTCTGCGCCGCCGCGTCGGCACCCTCGGGCACGCGCACGAGGATGTGCGAGGCCAGGCGCTGCTCGGCTTCGGTGTAACGGTTCTTTTCCTGCTCGTAGCGCTGGCGCAGCGTGGCCTCGTCGGCCGGAGCCGGCGCGGGCAGCGTTGCACTGTTGACCTCGACGAACTCGATGGTCACCGCTTCCGGGGCGCGGTAGGTCGTGGCATGGCCGTCGTACCACGTCTGGATTTCCGCCGCGCTGACCGCGCCGGTGTCGGCAACGGCCGGCGGCAGCGGAAGCACGCTGGCGTCGCGTCGCTCACCGAGCAGGCCCAGCAGCCTGTCCATTTCCGCAGCGGTGACGAAATTGCTGCCGGCCACACCCGCGACCACCATCGACTGCTGCAGGCTCTCGCGCACCACCTGCTCGAACTGCCGCTCGTTCTGTGCCGGAACCTGCGAGGCCAGCGCCAGCTTGTAGCGCGTGTAGTCGAACTTGCCATCGACCTGGAACGCCGGAACTTCCTGGATCGCCTTGCGCACCATCGCATCGCTCACGACCATGCCGTCGCGTTGCGCGGAGAGCTGCTGCACGCGTGCATCGATCAGGCCGTCGAGGATCGCGCGCTTGTTGTCGACGCTTTCGAAGGCGCGTGCATCGAATGCCTCGCCCTGCTGTGCGCGCTGGCGCTGGCGTTCCTGTTCGAACGCCCTGCGGAACTCGTCGATGCCGATGGAATCGTGCTGCCAGAACACCGACACCGGCCAGAACGACGGCGCCGACGGCCACCAGGTCGGCGGCGCGTCGATCTTCGCCACCGAGTTGTCGGTGCGCTGGCCCAGGTACTGCTCGATGCCGACGAAGGCGAAGGGAACGATCAGCAGGCCGAGGATCACGGTGGCGATCCAGCCCGAAGTCTTGTCGCGAAGTTTCTGCAGCATGTCCGGTACGCGTCAGTCGTAAGCCGGACAGTTTAGCGTGGTTGGAGGCCTGCAAACGCAAGGGGCCGGGGCCAATCCGGGGGACGACCAGCCCTGCCCGGACCGCGCTGCACCTGCCCGGGGCGCAGGCAAAAAAAACGCGCCGTTGCCGGCGCGGTTCAAAAATGAGGGCGCCAGAGGCGCACCACGAAAAATAAGGGCGCCACAGGCGCATCTCGAAAAAATAAGGGCGCCAGAGGCGCCCTCAGGTAAAACTGGCGGAGTGGACGGGACTCGAACCCGCGACCTCCGGCGTGACAGGCCAGCATTCTAACCGACTGAACTACCACTCCGCGCTTTGAAACATGGCCTTGGCGGCCCGGCTCCGGACCCGCCAAAGACGGAAATCCATTGCCCTTACCCTTTGGAAAACAAAGGCGCCGTTCCCGGCGCCTTTGGCGAAACTGGCGGAGTGGACGGGACTCGAACCCGCGACCTCCGGCGTGACAGGCCAGCATTCTAACCGACTGAACTACCACTCCGCACTTTTGAAAACGTTCACAGCCTGGTGCTTATCTGGTGGGTGCTGAGGGTTTCGAACCCCCGACCCTCTCCGTGTAAAGGAGACGCTCTACCGCTGAGCTAAGCACCCGCGTGCGAGTCGCTTAGTTTACGGCATCCTTGAGCGCCTTGCCAGCCTTGAACGAAGGATTCTTCGAGGCCTTGATCTTGATCGTCTCGCCGGTCTTCGGGTTGCGGCCCTGGCGGGCGGCGCGCTTGCGGACCTGGAACGTGCCGAAGCCGACCAGCGTCACCGTGTCGCCCTTCTTCAGCGCCTTGGTGACGACGCTGATCACTGCGTCGACGGCGTTGGCGGCATCGGTCTTGGACAGCTCTGCAGCTTCGGCGACGGCGCCAACAAACTCAGCCTTGTTCATTCGTTTTGACTCCCTGTGCGGATGTTGCCGCATGTTCTGATAATCGGGACATGCGCCCGATCGACTGGTGCCGCGCAGATGCTGATTTCATCAGCTCTCTGCGCGGACGCAGCCGTTATACCAGCGGCATTTTAGGGGTGCAAGCCTGAAAGCTAGCTGTGGCGCGGCTTCCAGCGTTCTCAAACTTGATCCAACGCGTTGCGCTGATCAATGTTTGAGGTCTGCCTGGGCCATGGTGCCGGTGCCGTCGCGCACCTGTACCTCACCCTGTCCCGCTGGCGGCACGGGTGCCAGCGGACGTTCCAGAGCGATGTCGAGCACCTCGTCGATCCATTTCACCGGAATGATCTTCATGCCCTGCGTCACCGGCTTGGGCAGGTCGACGAGATCCTTGCGGTTCTCATCGGGAATGATCACGGTGCGGATGCCGCCACGCAGTGCCGCCAGCAGCTTCTCCTTCAGGCCGCCAATCGGCAGCACGCGCCCGCGCAGGGTGATCTCGCCGGTCATGGCCACGTCGGCCTTGACCGGGTTGCGGGTCAGCATCGACACCAGGGCCGTGGCCATGGCGATGCCTGCGCTGGGGCCGTCCTTCGGGGTCGCGCCTTCGGGCACGTGGACGTGGACGTCCTGCTTCTGCAGGAAATCCAGGTCGATGCCGAGACGCTCGGTGCGTGCACGCACGACTGAAAGCGCCGCCGAAGCCGATTCCTTCATGACGTCGCCAAGCTGGCCGGTCAGCAGCAACTGCCCCTTGCCCGGCACCAGCGTCGTCTCGATCTGCAACAGATCACCGCCCACTTCGGTCCAGGCCAGGCCGGTCACCAGGCCAATCTCGTTCTGTTCCTCGGCACGTCCGAAGTCGTAGCGGCGCACGCCCAGGTACTTGTCGAGGTTCTTCGAGGTGACATTGACCGCTGTGGCCTTGGCCTTCTTCGCCTTCGGACCGGCGAGCGCGATTTCCTTGACCACCTTGCGGCAGATCTTGGCGATCTCTCGCTCCAGGCTGCGCACGCCGGACTCGCGCGTGTAGTAGCGCACGATGTCGCGCACGGCGCTCTCGGCGACCTTCAGCTCATCCGGCTTCAGGCCATTGGCCTTGATCTGCTTGGCCATCAGGTAACGCATGGCGATGTTGAGCTTCTCTTCCTCGGTGTAACCCGGGATCCGGATCACTTCCATTCGGTCGAGCAGCGGGCCGGGAATGTTGAGCGAGTTCGACGTCGCCACGAACATCACTTCCGACAGGTCCAGGTCGACTTCAAGGTAGTGGTCGTTGAACGCGTTGTTCTGCTCCGGGTCGAGCACTTCCAGCAGCGCCGAAGACGGATCGCCGCGGAAGTCCATCGACATCTTGTCGATTTCGTCGAGCACGAACAGCGGGTTCTTGCTGCCGATCTTGTTGAGGTTCTGCACGATGCGGCCCGGCATCGAACCGACGTAGGTACGACGATGGCCACGGATCTCGGCTTCGTCACGCACGCCGCCAAGCGACATGCGCACGAACTTGCGGTTGGTCGCCTTGGCGATCGACTGGCCGAGCGAGGTCTTGCCCACGCCGGGCGGTCCGACCAGGCACAGGATCGCGCCCTTCATGTGCTTCACGCGCGACTGCACGGCGAGGTACTCGAGGATGCGTTCCTTGACCTTCTCCAGGCCGAAGTGGTCGGCATCGAGCACGTCCTGCGCGGCCTTGAGGTCCTTGCGGATCTTGCTGCGCTTCTTCCACGGCACGCCGAGCAGCCAGTCGAGATAGTTGCGCACGACCGCGGCTTCGGCCGACATCGGCGACATCTGCTTGAGCTTGTTGAGCTCGGCCTTGGCCTTGGTTTCCACCGGCTTGGGCATGCCGGCTTCGGCGATCTTGCGGGTCAGCTCGTCGATGTCGTTGGGCGCGTCATCGATCTCGCCCAGCTCCTTCTGGATCGCCTTCATCTGCTCGTTGAGGTAGTACTCGCGCTGGCTCTTCTCCATCTGCGACTTGACGCGGCCGCGGATGCGCTTCTCCAGCTGCTGCACGTCGATCTCGCCGTCGACCAGGCCGACCAGCAATTCAAGGCGCGTGCCGATGCCGTGCGTCTCCAGCAGCTTCTGCTTGTCGCCGATGCGCACGCCAAGATGGGCAGCGATGGTGTCGGCCAGGCGGCCGGGCTCGTCGATGCCGGTCAGCGTCTGCATCAGCTCCGGCGGCAGCTTGCGGTTGGTCTTTACGTACTGTTCGAACAAGCCCATCAGCGAACGCGCGATCGCTTCGATCTCGCGCTCTTCGCGATCGCTTTCGGGCTCGACGATTTCGGCCTGGCCGGTCAGTGCGCCGCCGCTTTCGACGACGTCATGCACGTTGACGCGCGAGACGCCCTCGACCAGCACCTTGATCGTGCCGTCGGGAAGCTTGAGCAGTTGCAGCACCTGGGCCAGCGTGCCGATCTGGTAGAGATCGGCCGCGCCCGGATCGTCGGTCTCGGCGGACTTCTGCGCGACCAGCAGGATGCGCTTGTCGGCTTCCATGGCCTGGTCGAGGGCATGGATCGACTTGTCGCGGCCGACGAAGAGCGGGATCACCATGTGCGGGAACACGACGACATCGCGCAACGGCAGTACCGGCAGGCTCAGCGTCTCGCGGTCTGGTGAGTCGGTCATGAGGGGGGACTCCGGATAAGCGTGGACGGGCTCGACGCCCGAGGGATCGGTGGGCTTCAAATGCCCATGGCCACGGTTATGGGGGTCCGCGCGAAAGGATGCAAGCGGCGCGCAGGGAAAGCTGCGGGCCGGTCACAATTAATCCTTATGAATCAGCCAATTAGCCGCATTCTGCGGGCATCGGCCACAGCTCCCGGCCGAGCGGCCGGGAGGAACCTGAATGCCCCCCTCAGGGGCCGTGCGCTCAGTCGGCGGAAGCGACCTTGGGCGCCGCCGGCGGCGGGGTCTGGTAGATCAGGTACGGCTCGGTCTTGTGGTCGATTACCGACTCGTCGACCACGACCTTGCTGACGTTCTCCAGCGACGGCAGCTCGTACATGGTGTCGAGCAGGACCGACTCGACGATGGTGCGCAGGCCACGGGCACCGGTCTTGCGCTTGAGCGCCTTGCGGGCGATCGCGGCCAGGGCATCCGGGCGGAACTCCAGCTCCACGCCTTCCATGTCGAACAGCTTCTTGAACTGCTTGGTGATGGCGTTCTTCGGCTCGGTCAGGATCTTCACCAGCGCCGGCTCGTCGAGTTCCTCCAGGGTCGCGACCACCGGCAGGCGGCCAACGAACTCGGGGATCAGGCCGAACTTGATCAGGTCTTCCGGCTCGACGTCGGCCAGCAGCTTGCCGATGTCGGACTTGCGCTCACTGCTCTTGACCTTGGCGCCGAAGCCGATGCCGCCGGCCTCGGTGCTGCGCTGCTGGATGATCTTGTCCAGGCCTGCAAACGCGCCACCGACGACGAACAGGATGTTGCGCGTGTCGACCTGCAGGAATTCCTGCTGCGGGTGCTTGCGACCGCCCTGCGGCGGCACGCTGGCCACGGTGCCTTCGATCAGCTTCAGCAGCGCCTGCTGCACGCCTTCGCCGGACACGTCGCGGGTGATCGACGGGTTGTCGCTCTTGCGCGAGATCTTGTCGATCTCGTCGATGTAGACGATGCCCTGCTGCGCCTTCTCGACGTCGTAGTCGCACTTCTGCAGCAGCTTCTGGATGATGTTTTCCACGTCCTCGCCGACATAGCCGGCTTCGGTGAGCGTGGTCGCATCGGCGATCGTGAACGGCACGTTGAGCAGGCGCGCCAGCGTTTCGGCCAGCAGCGTCTTGCCCGAGCCGGTCGGACCGACCAGCAGGATGTTGGACTTGGCGAGCTCGACGTCGTCGTTCTTCTGACGGCTCTCGATGCGCTTGTAATGGTTGTACACGGCGACCGCGAGCGTGCGCTTGGCGCGCGTCTGGCCGATCACGTACTGGTCGAGCACCTCGAGGATCTCGCGCGGCTTGGGCAAGTGGCTGCGGGCCGATTGCGCCTTTTCCTCGAGTTCCTCGCGGATGATGTCGTTGCACAGCTCGACGCACTCGTCGCAGATGAACACGCTCGGGCCCGCAATCAGTTTGCGGACCTCGTGCTGGCTCTTCCCGCAGAACGAGCAATAGAGAATCTTGTTGCTGTCGCCGGTGCTGCGGCCCTGTCGGTCGTCGCTCATGCTTGTGCCCAAGTGGTGCTTTTGGTGGTGCTTTTGGTGGTGCTCGTGCCAGAACCCGTCCAAGCCTGGACGTGTTCAGGTGCTACGGCCCGAGAATAACACAGCGATCCGGCCCGCTTCGCGGGCCGGCTCGTTGGGCGAAATGGTTGCTGGATCAAGGACCTGGACGGACTCAGAGGGCTGTCTCAGGTCGTCTGGATGGAGTCATCCGGGCGCCGCTCCAGCACCTGGTCGATCAGGCCGTACTCACGGGCGGCCTCGGCGCTCTTGAAGTTGTCGCGCTCGGTGTCGCGCGCGATCGTCTCAAGGGCCTGGCCGGTGTGCTTGGCGAGGATCTCGTTGAGGCGCTGGCGCAGGGTCAGGATCTCGCGGGCGTGGATGTCGATGTCCGTCGCCTGGCCCTGGAAGCCGCCCAGCGGCTGGTGGATCATCACGCGCGAGTTCGGCAGCGCATAGCGCTTGCCCTTGGCGCCTGCGGCCAGCAGCAGCGCGCCCATCGAGGCGGCCTGGCCGACGCAGATGGTGCTCACGTCCGGCTTGATGTACTGCATGGTGTCGTAGATCGCCATGCCGGCGGTGACCACGCCGCCGGGCGAGTTGATGTACAGGCTGATGTCCTTCTCGGGGTTCTCGGCCTCGAGGAACAGCATCTGCGCCACGATCACGTTGGCGACGTGGTCGTCGACGCCGCCGACCAGGAAGATCACGCGCTCCTTGAGCAGGCGCGAGTAGATGTCGTAGGCGCGCTCGCCTCGGCTGGTCTGTTCGACCACCATCGGGACGAGGTTCAAAGCTCGGGTCAGGTTGTCCATGGAATCGACGGCACCTTGGGTCTGGAATTGGGCGCTTGGAAGCGTAATACGGTCAAATTGGGGCCAACCGGACCGGAGCGCAAGGGGCACGTACGCAGATCGCTCCGGACCGCGACGGCGAAGCCGCCGCGGTGCCGGACGAAGCGGTTACTGGCGGATCGCTTCGTTGAACGACAGCGGCTGCTCGTTGTGCTGGGCGCGCTCGGCGATCCAGTCGATCACCTGCTCTTCCATCACGCGGGCCTGCAGGCCCGACATCAGCTGGGCGTCGTTGCGGTACAGCTCGATCACCTGCTGCGGTTCCTCGTAGGTCGAGGCAATCAGCTGCAGGGTCTCGGTGACGCGCTTGGATTCCAGGCGCAGCTCGTTGCGGCGGGCGATCTCGCCGACCAGCAGGCCGACCAGCACGCGCTTGCGTGCGGCGTCCATGAAGCCCATGTGCGCGTCGGCCGGGATCTCGCCGATGGCGCGGCCCTGGCGGCGGGCGGTCTCGATGGTCTGGCGGGCCATGTCGCGGGCCTCGCCCTCGACCAGCTTCGGCGGCATCTCGACGTGGGTGTAGGCAGCGATGAGCTGCTCGCCGACTTCGCGACGCAGGCGGGTCATCAGCGCGCCCTTGAGCTCGCGCTCCAGGTTGCTGCGGATGTCGGCGCGGAACTGCTCGGCGTCGCCGCTGCGCACGCCGAAGCTCTTGATGAAGGCGGCGTCCACGTCCGGCAGGACCGGCTCGGAGACCTTGGTCGCCTTCAGGTGCACCTGGACGGTACGGCCGGCGAACTGCGGCACGCGCCAGTCGCTCGGGAACTCGACTTCAGCAACCTTTTCCTCGCCGGTCTTCAGGCCGACCAGGGCCGACTCGATCGCCGGGAACATGGCGGCCGAACCGATGATCGTGGCGCCACGCTCGACGCCCTCGGCAGGCAGGCGCTCATCGCCCACCTGCGACCAGGTCTCGATCTCGACCGCGTCGCCGACGGCGGCTTCGCGCTCGACGGCATTCCAGCTGCGGCGCTGCAGGCGCAGGTTCTCGATCATCGCGTCGATGTCGACGTCGCTGACTTCCGCGGTGTGGCGGACCACGTTGAGCTTGGCGACGTCGATGTCGCCGAAGTCCGGCACCACTTCGAAGGTGGCGACGTAGGCCAGCTCTTCGCCCGTGGCCGGGACGATCTGCGGGTTGCCGGCGATCTGCAGCGACTGCTCGCGCACGGCATTGGTGAAGCCTTCACGCAGCAGCCCGTCGAGGACCTCGGCGCGAACCTGGGCGCCGAAGCGCTGCTCGATCACCTTTGCGGGGATCTTGCCGGGGCGGAAACCCTTGATCTTTGCGCCGCGCGAGATCTCGCGCAGGCGACCGCCGACCACAGCTTCCAGGCGATCCGCCGGGAGGCTGAAAGTCATGCGACGTTCGAGGTTGCCGAGCGATTCGACCGAAACTTGCATATCCACTCCTGCCACCGCGGCGACCTGCCACGGCACGATGTTGATGATCCTGTCCGACCGCGGCCGCAGCGGAAAACGAGCCCGCCGGCCAGCGGAACGGAATAGTTTCGCCGATTACGGGCCGCGGTGCCAGCGTGGGCGGCGATTCAGGAAGGGGGTTGGTGCGGGGGGCCGAAAATGGCGCGTCGGGCGCTCAGAGGCCTGGCCCGTTGCGGTGGCCAATTGCGAGTACTCACTCCAAGGCTTCAACAGCCCGGCGCGTTGGGGCAGCCACTCGCGAGCGCTCGCTCGATTGCATTGGCAGCCTGCCGGTAAGGCAGGCTGGTGCGAAAGGCGGGACTCGAACCCGCACGCCTTGCGGCACTGGAACCTAAATCCAGGGCGTCTACCAATTCCGCCACTTTCGCATTGCCGGGCGCAGGGACGAGGCCACTGCGCGGCGCATTCTAGGCGGAAAACCAGATTCGGGCACCGGAAAAGAAAAAAGCACCTGGGGTTGCCAGGTGCTTTTCCGGGATTGGTGGGCCGTCAAGGATTCGAACCTTGGACCTATTGATTAAGAGTCAACTGCTCTACCAACTGAGCTAACGGCCCGGAACAACCAGGTGCGAAATCATATCAACAAAAATCCACTTCGCCAATATGACTCGCCAACAAGATGGGGTGGCTGAGGGGACTCGAACCCCCGACATCTGGAATCACAATCCAGTACTCTAACCAACTGAGCTACAGCCACCATAAAGCTTGTTTTACGCACTATTTTCGCACTTTGTGGCGCGCCCGGCGGGACTCGAACCCACAACCACCGGCTTAGAAGGCCGGTGCTCTATCCGGTTGAGCTACGGGCGCCAGCGTCGCATCTTAACTGACACTCGAAACTGGCACTCGGCAGCACCTTCCTGCTCCGTCCCGGATCATCACTGATCCTTGTCGAGCACCTGGCGGATGGTCGGGGCAGAGGGATTCGAACCCACGACATCCAGCTCCCAAAGCTGGCGCTCTACCAGGCTGAGCTATACCCCGGTCCCGGACTTCCGTTGCGCGCCAACGCCGCGAAAGGCCGGCTAGTTTGGGCGGATGACGTCGCCGTGTCAACGACGCATCACCGCGAACACGCCGGCACGGCGCACCTCGTCCGGCATGTATGCTTGCCCCGTTCACATTCCACCGACTCGAACCAGGGGCACATGCATGCGCAGCGGCAATCCGGCACTCAAGGACTCCACCTTTCTGGACCTCGCCAGCGGCACGGTAGTGCGCCGCGACGGCGACGCCATGACGCTGGCCGGCACGGTCAACAAGACCGGTCTGCTGTTGCTGCTGTGCGTGATCACCGCGACTTTTGCCTGGAGCCAGGTCAGCTTCACCGCTGACGGCGTGGTTGGCGCTGGCCCGTATGTCTGGGGTGGCGCGATCGGCGGCCTGGTGCTGGCGCTCGTCACCGTGTTCAAGAAAGAATGGTCGCCGGTGACGGCGCCGCTGTACGCCCTGGTCGAAGGCTTCTTCCTGGGCGCGATCTCGGCCATGTACAACCACCTTTACCAGGGCATCGTCCTGCAGGCGGTCATGCTGACTATCGGCACGCTGTTCGCACTGCTCTTCGCCTACCGTTCGGGCCTGATCAAGGCGACCGAGAACTTCAAGCTCGGCGTCGCCGCCGCCACCGGCGGCATCGCCCTGCTCTACCTGGTGACGATGGGCCTGGGCATGTTCGGCATCAAGGTGCCCTTCATCCACGAATCGGGATTGATCGGCATCGGCTTCAGCCTCTTCGTGGTGGTCATCGCGGCGATGAACCTGGTGCTGGACTTCGACTTCATCGAAACCGGCGTCGAACAGAACGCTCCCAAGTACATGGAGTGGTACGGCGCGTTCGGGCTGATGGTCACGCTGGTGTGGCTGTACGTCGAGTTCCTGCGCCTGCTGTCGAAGCTGCAATCGCGCAACTGATTCAACCATTGCAACGAAAAAGGGCGCGGATTTCCGCGCCCTTTTTTATTGCCGCTTCGCCGCCGCGCCGCCCTGGTGGCCGGCCGCATCCAGCGGCTCGCCCGCCGCCTTGCGCTGCGGCCACAGCATCGCGATCACCGTGATCGCGCCCAGCAGCCAGCTGTAGTGGACGCTGCCTGCCAGCGCCAGCGGCGACACCGCGCCCAGCGACGCGGCCAGCAGGATCTGTGCGCCATAGGGCAGCACGCCCTGGGTGACACAGGCAAAAATGTCGAGAACGCTGGCCGCACGCGCTGGCGGCACCCCGTGCTGCTGGGCGATGTCCCGCGCCAGACCGCCGCTGATCAGGATCGCGACGGTGTTGTTGGCGGTAAACACATCGGTCGTCGCCGACAGCGCGGCGATGCTGATTTCGCCGGCGCGGCGACTGCGATGTCCACGCGCGAAACGCCCGATCACCTGCGCCAGCCAGCTCAGCCCACCGGTGGCTTTCATCAACGCACCCAGCCCGCCGACCAGCAGCGACAGCAGGGTGATTTCGATCATGCTTTCGAACCCCTCCCAGATATGGGTGGAGTACGACGCGACACTGAACTCGTCGGAGAAGACCGCGCCGAACCCACCGGCAATCACCAGCCCCAGGCTGAGCACGATGATCACGTCGACGCCGGCCAGCGCCAGCCCGAGCACGACCAGGTACGGCACGATCAGCCACGGCGTGACCGGATCGAGCGGCTGCACGGGTGCGGTCTCGGCGACCAAGCCCAGCACGATGACGGTCAGGACCGCGGCCGGCAGCGCCAGCTTCAGGTTCTCGCGGAACTTGTCGCGCATGCTGCAACCCTGGGTGCGGCTGGCGACGATGGCGGTGTCTGAAATCACCGAAAGGTTGTCGCCGAACGTGGCGCCGCCGATCACGGCGCCGAGCACCAGCGCGCGGTCGAGCCCGGACGCGTCGGACACCCCGAGCGCGATGGGCGCGACGGCGGCAATCGTGCCCATCGAGGTGCCCAGCGACAGCGAGATGAAGCCGGCGACGACGAACAGGCCCGGCAGCAGCAACGCCGGATGCACATGACCGATGCCGAGCGCGACGATCGCATCGACCGCACCGATCGCCTTGGAGACTTCGACGAAGCCACCGGCGAGCAGGAAGATCAGGCACATCAGCACGACGTTCTGGTCGCCCATGCCCGACAGCAGCGTCTCCAGCGGTTTCAGACCGCGGCGCCAGGCGATGAACGCCGCCAGCGCCAGCGCCGGCAGGATCGCCACCGGCGCACGCAGCTGATAGAAGCCCATCGCCTCGCCGTGCGTCGTGTAGTACAGGCCCGCACCGAAGAACAGCGCCAGGAACAACAGGAGCGGCGCCAGCGCCAGGGCGCTCGGGCGGACCGATTCGTTCATCTTTCTATCCGGATGGATTTGTAATGATGCGGATTTTGCAGTGCAGCAACGGCGCTGTCGAGTGCATGGGCGGAACGGTGGCTGTGCATGGGTGGTCCCGCCCAGAACGCGGGCGCCCAAACGAAAACGGGGCGCCACATGGGCGCCCCGTTTCGAATCAAACCACTGCAGCTCAGATGCGGCCGGCGATCGCCTTGGCGAAGGACATCGTGTTGCCACTGCCGCCCAGGTCCGGGGTCAGCGAGTCCTTGGCCTCGAGCGTGGCGATGATCGCCGCGCGCAGGCGGCTTGCCTTCTCCGGCTGACCGAGGTGGTCGAGCATCTGCGCCGCGCCCAGCAGCAGCGCGCACGGATTGGCCTTGCCCTGCCCCGCGATGTCCGGCGCGGTGCCGTGCACCGCCTCGAAGATCGCCGCATCGGTGCCGATGTTGGCGCCCGGCGCCAGGCCGAGGCCGCCGACCAGGCCGGCGCACAGATCGGAAATGATGTCGCCGAACAGATTGGTGGTGACGATGATGTCGAACTGCTCCGGACGCATCACCAGCTGCATGCAGGTGTTGTCCACGATCATCTCGTTGCACTCGATGTCCGGGTACTCCGTCGCCACCGCACGCGCCGTCTTCAGGAACAGGCCCGAAGTCGACTTGAGGATGTTGGCCTTGTGCACGATCGTGACCTTCTTGCGGCCGGTCTTGCGGGCCAGCTCGAAGGCATAGCGCACGATGCGCTCGGAACCGCGGCGGGTGATCTTCTGCGTCAGCATGGCCACTTCGCCATCTTCAGACAGCGTCTGCCCCTCGCCGATGTACGCGCCCTCGGTGTTCTCGCGCACCGTGATCACATCGACACCGTCCGGGAAGCGCGACTTGGTGTTCGGGAACGACTTGGCCGGACGCACGTTGGCGTACAGGTCGAAACGCTTGCGCAGCTCGACGTTGATCGAGCTGAAGCCCTCGCCGACCGGCGTGGTCAGCGGGCTCTTGAGCGCGATCCGGTTCTTGCGGATCGAGTCCATGGTGGCCTGCGGCAGCAGCTCACCGTGCTTCTCGAGCGCGACCAGGCCGGCGTCGGCGAACTCGTACTGCAGTCCGACATCCATCGTGTCGAGCACGTGCAGGGTGGCGTCCATGATTTCCGGGCCGATACCGTCGCCACGGATGACCGTGATGGTCTGCGTCATAGGGGATTTCTTCCAGGCTGATGGGCGCCCTGCGGAGGGTACGGCGCCGGATGGTTAGCCCCGGAATTATGCCGGAAGCCGCCCGGTCCTGCAGGGCCGGACGCCTCGGACTTTCGTCTGAACCGCTTTCACAGTGGTTCAAGGCGGCTTTGGAACGCGACCCGGGCGCCGGTGGCGGACCAGGCCGCCACAACGGGCACAGCCCGACCCGGCCTCAGCCGTGGTCGTGGCCTTCGGGCGCGGCGGCCTCGCCCTGCTCCAGCCTGTCGAGGAAGTCGACCGCCCGGCGCATGTGCGGGATCACGATCGAGCCGCCGACCACCAGGCCGACCGAGAATGCCTCGAACATCTCGTCGCGGTTGACCCCGGCTTCCTTGCACTGGGCCACGTGGTAGCTGATGCAGTCGTCGCAGCGCAGCACCATCGACGCCACCAGGCCGAGCAGCTCCTTGGTCTTCACATCCAGCGCGCCCGGCTGGTAGGTCTGGGTGTCGAGCGCGAAGAAGCGCCGCACGACCTGGTTGGGCTCGGCGAGGATCCTCTCGTTCATCCGCTTGCGGAACGCGGTGAACTCGGCGACGCGGTCGCCCTCGGTCTTGTCGGTCGAATCGCTCATGCGCCACCTGCCAGCAGGGGTTCCAGGCCGCCCGCACGATGCAGGGCGATCATGTCGTCGTAGCCGCCCACGTGGGTGTCGCCGATGAAGATCTGCGGCACGCTGGTGCGGCGGGCGCGGCTGAGCATCAGCTCGCGCTGGGCGGGGTCCAGGTCGATCCGGACCTCGGTCCAGCTCTGGCCTTTGCTCTTGAGGAAATTCTTTGCCGCGACGCAATAGGGGCAGATCGCGGTGGTATAGATGGTGATCTCGGGCGCGGTGGGACTGCTGGTTCCCGGCGCGGCGGGCGCGGTGCTGCTCAAAACGATCTCTCCTGCATGAACTCGCCAATGCGGCTGTGGTCGAATATGGGCCTGCCCCGGGTTCATTTCCAGTCCATGCACGGAACACAGCCGTGCAAGGGCGACATTTTCGAGGGACCTCCCGCTTGCGTCGCATCGCCCTGCTAACCGCCGCCCTCACCCTCGCCATCGCCAGCCTTTGCGCGCCGGCGCAGGAAGCCAACCTGCCGGACATCGGCTCGTCGGCAGGCGAACTGCTGACCCCGCGGCAGCAGGAGGCATACGGCGCGATGATGCTGGCGCAGCTTCGCCACTACGACTTCCTCCTCGAAGACCCGCTGATCGACAGCTGGCTCGACACCCTCGGCACCCGCCTTGCGGCCAACAGCGACAAGCCGCGCCAGCCGTTCACGTTCTTCATGCTGCGCGAGCGCCAGATCAACGCCTTCGCCACCCTGGGCGGCTACGTCGGCGTCAACTCCGGCCTGGTGCTGGCGGCCGAGCGCGAGGACGAGGTTGCCGGCGTGATGTCGCACGAAATCGCCCACGTCACCCAGCAGCACGTGCTGCGCGGTGCCGAGCGCGCCCAGCGCGACCAGTTGCCGATCCTGCTGGCCATGCTCGGCGCGATCGTCGCCGCCCAGGCCGCCGGCGGCAATTCCGACGACGACGCGGCACAGGCGGCCATGGCCAGCGCCATGGGCCTGATGCAGCAGCGCCAGATCGACTACACCCGCTCCAACGAGTCCGAGGCCGACCGCCTCGGCATCCAGACCCTCGCCCGCAGCCACTACGACCCGGAAGCGATGGCGGATTTCTTCACCACGCTGCAGGCGCGCTCGCGCAGCAATGGCGCCAACTACTGGGGCGAATCGCCTGACTGGCTGATGACGCACCCGGTCACGATCACCCGCATCACCGAGGCGAAAGAGCGCGCCGCGCGGATCAAGCGCGAGCAGGGCGGCATCGCCGAGGTTTGCGTGCGCGATCCCGACGGTCCGCCGCAATGCCGCAGCGAGAGCACCGCGCAGCCGCAGTACTCGCTCGATGGCAGCAACAACCCGCTGCTGCCGCCGAACCTGGGCGTGAGCGCGCAGCTTGGCGCCGCCGCCCAGAGCGGTGGCACCGGACGCTTCGAATACGCCCGCGAGCGCCTGCGCGTGCTCAGCGCCGACACTCCCGCCGATGCGCTGCGCGAGTACGAGCGCCTCACCGGCGGCAAGAAGCTCACCGAAGCGCAACGCTATGGCCAGGCGCTGGCCCGCCTCCGCGGCGACCAGGCCAGCGCCGCGGCGACCACGTTCGGCGAGTTGTTGCAGGAACATCCGGGCGACATGTGGCTCACCCTGGCCATGGGCGAAGCCGAAGCGCGCAGCGGCAAGGCAGCCGCGGCCGACGCCCGCTTCGAGGGCCTGCTGCGGCAGACGCCCAATAACCGCGCCGTGGTGCTGACCTATGCCGAGGTGCTGTCCGAGCGCAACACCCCCACCGCCGGCAAGCGCGCGCAGGCGGTGTTGCGTCCGCTGCTGGGCAACTCGGGTGACGACGCGATCTTCCAGCGCATCTTCGCCCGCGCCTGCGAGATCGCCGGCGACCCTATCCGGGCCGGCGAGGCCTACGCCGAAGCGGCCTATCTGAATGGCCGGCCGGAACAGGCCCTGGTGCAGCTCAATACCCTCAAGCGCCGCGGCGACCTGGACTACTACGCCCGCGCCCGGATCGAGGCGCGCATCGCCGCGATCACCCCGACCGTGCTCGAACTCAAGCGCCAGGGTGTCCGCGACGAGGATCTGCGTCGGCAGTAAGGTGCGGCGGTCGTCTCTGGAGCTCCTCCAAGCCTGGCAGGCACCCTGCACGATGACCATGTCATGGCATCGTCACAAAACGGTAGTGTACTGACGCGGCTTCCCAGGCCCCTCCCGTTCGGGGCTCTTCCGTTCGGACCTCCGTTCGGGCCCCTTCAGTCTTTCCCCCGGTGACCGTGTGCAGAAGCGCATCCTGATTGTCGAAGACGAACCCGCCATCCGCGACATGGTGTCCTTCGCCCTGCGCAAAGGCGAATACGAACCCGTTCATGCCGGCGATGCCCGCGAGGCGCAGGCCGCCATCGCCGACCGCGTCCCCGATCTGATCCTGCTCGACTGGATGCTCCCCGGCACCAGCGGCCTGGACCTGGCGCGGCGCTGGCGCAAGGAACAGCTCACCCGCGAGATCCCGATCATCATGTTGACCGCGCGTGGCGAGGAGAACGACCGCGTCGGCGGCCTCGAGGCCGGCGTCGACGACTACGTGGTCAAGCCCTTCTCGGCGCGCGAGCTGCTGGCCCGCATCCGCGCCGTGCTGCGCCGCTCGCGCGAGGACGACGAGGACGGTAGCGTCGGCGTCGGTCCGCTGCGCATCGATGGCGCCGCGCACCGCGTGTTCGCCGCCGCCGACGGCAGCGACCAGCCGGTGCAGATCGGCCCGACCGAATACCGCCTGCTGCACTTCTTCATGACCCACCCCGAGCGCGTCTACACCCGCACCCAGCTGCTCGACCATGTCTGGGGCGGTAGCGTCTACGTCGAGGAGCGCACCGTCGACGTGCACATCCGGCGCCTGCGCAAGACCCTGGAACCGCATCGTCTCGACGGCATGGTGCAGACCGTGCGCGGCGCCGGCTACCGCTTCTCCGCCTCGCTGGCGGCATGAAGCCGTCGCGGCCGGCACTGACCGGGCGCGGCCAGCGGGCTGGCGTTGCCAGCGGCCTCCCGACCGACCCTCATTCGCGACGCAGTGACCATTCGCAGGGCCGCATGCTGGCGGCCAGGCAGGCCGCTCGCTACGCTCAGGAAGCAGCACCCACACCCATGGATAGTTGATCGACGGCCATGCCGCCCCGCGCCCGCTCCGCCTGGTTCCGCACCCTCGGCCAACTCGCCCTGATCCTGGCCGCCGCCGCCGTGGTTGGCGTTGCGATCGGTCAGCCCTGGCCCGTCATCACCCTCGCCGCCCTGGGCGTGGTCGCCTGGCACTACTGGCGCCTTCGCAGCGTGCTGGTGCGCCTGACCGCACGCCAGCGCCTGACGGCTCCGGTGGGCGAAGGCATCTGGAACGAACTCGACCGCCTGCTTCATCGCAGCCAGTCGGAAATGCGCGGACGCAAGAAGCGCCTGATCGACATGCTGCGCGCCTATCGCGCCGCAGCGGCGGCGCTGCCTGACGCAATAGTGGTGGTCGAGCGCAACAGCCAGCGCATACAGTGGTTCAACGAGGCCGCCATCGGGCTGCTGCAGTTGAAGTACCCGCGCGACATCGGCGGCCCCATCGCCGAGCGCCTGCAGCCGTTGCAGCTTTCGCACTGGCTCGCTTCCGGACGCAACGCCGAAACCCTGGAAGTGGCCTCGCCGTGGAATCCGGCGGCGACGCTGAGCCTGCGCCTGATCCCCTACTCCGACGACCTGTGGCTGCTGGTCGCGCGCGATGTCAGCCGCCTGCTGCAGCTGGAGCAGATGCGCCGCGACTTCGTCGCCAACGTCTCGCACGAGCTGCGCACGCCGCTGACGGTGGTGCACGGCTACCTCGACATGCTCGACCCGGCCGAACACCCGGACTGGGCGCCGATGCTGGCCGAGATGCAGCGCCAGTCGCAGCGAATGACCCAGCTGGTCGAAGACCTGCTGATGCTCTCCCGCCTGGAATCGCAGGACAGCCTGCCGGCCGAGGAAATCGTGGCGATGTCGCCGATGCTGACGACGCTGCGACGCGAAGCGGTCGCGCTGAGCCAGGGCCGCCACGAGATCGTGGTCGAGGACGCGGCCGTGGTCGACCTGTGGGGTTCAAACAAGGAGCTGCACAGCGCATTCTCGAACCTGGTCGGCAACGCGATCCGCTATACCCCGGCCGGCGGCACCATCCGCATCCGGTTTCGCCCAGAGGGAACCCGCCCGGAGGGCAAGGGCGGCGCGGTGCTGGAAGTGGTCGACAGCGGCTACGGCATACCGGCCGCGCACCTGCCGCGCATCACCGAGCGGTTCTACCGCGTCTCCACCAGCCGTTCGCGCGAAAGCGGTGGCACCGGCCTGGGGCTGTCGATCGTCAAGCACGTGCTGAACCTGCACCAGGCACGGCTGGAGATCAGCAGCGAAGTCGGTCGCGGTAGTACGTTCTCCTGTCATTTCGGCGCCGAACGCGTGCGCCCGCGCGAAGACCTCGCGCTGTCCTTCGAGGCATTGCCATGAACGCCGCAGTCGAAACCCCGCTCGAATCCGATCCGCTTCGCGACCCTGGCCTGTACTTCAACCGCGAGCTGTCGCAGCTGGACTTCAATTTCCGCGTGCTGGCCCAGGCGCAGGACACCTCGGTGCCGCTGCTGGAGCGCCTGAAGTACCTGTGCATCTCCTGCACCAACCTCGACGAGTTCTTCGAGATCCGCGCCGGCACGCTGCGCCACGCCCAGGACCTGGGCATCGCCACCGGCGCCGACGGCCTGTCGCCGGCGACCGTGCTGGCGCGCATCCACGACCGCGCCGCGCAACTGGTGCAGTCGCAGTACGAGTGCTGGAACAACGTCCTGCGCCCGGCGCTGTGGGACGGTGGCGTGCGCGTGCTCGGCCGCGATGCCTGGGACGAGAACCAGGCGCGCTGGCTGCGTGAGTACTTCCGCGACGAGATCATGCCGGTGCTGTCGCCGCTGGGCCTGGACCCGGCCCATCCGTTCCCGAAGATCCTCAACAAATCGCTCAATATCGTCGTCGTGCTCAAGGGCAAGGACGCGTTCGGCCGCGAAGGCCATCTGGCGATCGTGCGCGCGCCGCGCTCGCTGCCGCGCATCATCCAGATCCCCGAGGAAGTCGGCGGCGGCAAGCACGACTTCGTGTTCCTGTCGGCGGTGCTGTCGGCCTTCGTCGACGAGATGTTCCCGGGCATGCAGGTCAAGGGCGCGTACCAGTTCCGCGTCACCCGCAATTCCGAGCTGATCGTCGACGAGGACGAGGTCGAGAACCTGGCGCTGGCATTGCGCGACGAACTGGTCGGCCGCGGCTACCTGCGCGCGGTGCGGCTGGAGATCGCCGAGCAGTGCCCGGACGACATCGTGCGCACCCTGCTGGAGAACTTCGACCTCACCGAGAACGCCGTCTACCGCATCAACGGCCCGGTCAACCTCAACCGCGTCATCCAGGTGTACGACCTGGTGCAGCGCCCGGAACTGAAGTTCCCGCCGTTCCAGCCACGGCAGTTGTCCGGCGTGGAGGCGATGTTCGACAAGGTGTCCGAAGGCGACGTGCTGCTGCACCACCCGTTCGAGGCGTTCACGCCGGTGCTGGAGCTGCTGCGGCAGGCGTCGGAAGACCCCAACGTGCTGGCGATCAAGCAGACCCTGTACCGCACCGGCAAGGACTCGATGATCGTCGACAGCCTGGTGCAGGCGGCACGCAACGGCAAGGACGTCACCGTCGTGGTCGAGTTGCGCGCGCGTTTCGACGAGGAGGCCAACCTCGGCCTCGCCGACCGCCTGCAGGATGCCGGCGTGCAGGTCGTGTATGGCGTGGTCGGCTACAAGACCCACGCCAAGATGATGCTGATCGTGCGTCGCGAGGGTCGCAAGCTGCGCCGCTACACACACATGGGTACCGGCAATTACCACAGCGGCACCGCGCGCGGTTACACCGACTTCGGCCTGATCACCGCCGATCCCGACATCGGCGCCGACGTCCACATGATCTTCCAGCAGTTGTCCGGGCTGGCCCCCACCATCAAGCTCAAGCGTCTGCTGCAATCGCCCTTCACCCTGCATGCCGGCGTGCTCAAGCGGATCGATCGCGAGACCCGGCACGCCAAGGCCGGCAAGCCGGCGCGGATCATCGCCAAGATGAACGCCCTCAACGAACCGCAAGTGGTGCGGGCGCTGTACCTGGCCTCGCAGGCCGGCGTGCAGATCGACCTGATCGTGCGCGGCGCCTGCACGGTGCGCCCGGGCATGCCCGGCATCTCGGAGAACATCCGGGTGCGCTCGATCGTCGGGCGCTTCCTCGAGCACCACCGCGTGTACTGGTTCGCCAACGACGGTGCCCCGGACCTGTTCTGCTCCAGCGCCGACTGGCTCGAGCGCAACCTGCTGCGGCGGATCGAGACCGGCTTTCCGGTGCTGTCGCCCGACCTGGCCACGCGCGTCTACGAAGAGGCGCTGCAGAACTACCTGGACGACAACGTCAACGCCTGGGAGCTGCAGACCGATGGCGAGTACGTGCGCGTGACGCCGGCCGAGGGCGCTCCGGCCCACTCGGCGCAGGCCTGGTTGATGGCCAAGATCTCGGCCTGAACAACGTCCATGACGACGTCCATCCGCGCAAGGATGGACGCGGCGGTGCCTTAACGGGGATCATGTGCCGATGAGCGACGCCTTCCCCACCAGCAAACTGCCGCTCGCCGACGGCGACCTGCTGGCCGCCGTCGACATGGGCTCGAACAGTTTCCACATGGTGGTCGCGCGCTACGTGCTCGGCCAGCTGCGCATCGTCGACCGCCTGCGCGAGACCGTGCGCATGGCCGAGGGCCTGGACCGCCGCGGCGGCCTGTCGCCGGAAGTGCGCCAGCGCGCCCTGGATTGCCTGGCCCGTTTCGGCCAGCGCGTGCGCGACATCCCGCCGCAACGCGTCCGCGCCATCGCCACCAATACCGTGCGCCGCCTGGCGGTGCCGCAGGCATTCCTGATGCCGGCCGAAGCCGCGCTCGGGCACGCCATCGAAGTCGTCGCCGGCCGCGAAGAGGCGCGCCTGATCTACCTTGGCGTCGCCCACGCGCAGCCCTCCAAGCCCGGCGAGCTGCGCCTGGTGATCGACATCGGCGGCGGCTCGACCGAATGCATCATCGGCTCCGGCTTCGAGGCGATCGAGCGCGAAAGCCTGCAGGTCGGCTGCATCGCCACCACCCGCCGCTTCTTCGAGAACGGCAAGCTGTCGAAGAAGAAATGGCGCGACGCGCTGACCGAGGTCACCGCCGAGTTCCAGCAGTTCGCCGGCACCTACCGGGCGCTGGGCTGGGATGAAGCGCTGGGCTCGTCAGGCACCAACAAGGCGATCGGCGACATCTGCGCGGCAATGAAGCTCACCAAGGGCGCGGTCACCGCCGAAGCGCTGCCGGTGCTGCGCGATCGCCTGCTGCAGGCCGATCGCATCGACGCGATCGAACTGCCCGGGCTGTCGTCCGAGCGCCGCCCGGTGATCGCCGGTGGCGTGCTGATCCTGGAGGCCGCCTTCGATGCGCTCGGACTCAAGCGCATGGCGGTCAGCAAGGCGGCCATGCGCGAGGGCGTGCTGTACGACATGCTCGGCCGCGGCGGCGTGGACGATCCGCGCGACGCAGCCGTCGCCGCACTCATGCAGCGCTATGGCATCGACGACGGCCAGGCACGCCGCGTGGAGGCCACCGCGATGCGCCTGTTGGAACAGATCGCGCAGGCGTGGCAGCTCGATGCCGACGACCGCCTGATGCTGCAGCGCGCCGCGCGCCTGCACGAGCTCGGCCTGGCCATCGCGCACAGCCAATACCACGTGCACGGCGCCTACGTCGTGGAGAATTCCGACATCGCCGGCTTCTCGCGCCAGCAGCAGCAGTTCCTGGCGGCGCTGGTGCGCACCCATCGCCGTGGCATTCCCAAGTCGGCCTTCGATGCCCTGCCCGACCGCCTGCTCACGTCGGCCCGCCGCATCGCCGCGTTGCTGCGCCTGGCCGTGCTGTTGCATCGCGCCCACGAGGCCGACCCGATACCGCAGCTCGACGCGCGCGCCGACGGCAACGCGCTGACCATTGGCCTGTCGCGCCGCTGGATCGACATGCGCCCGCTGGTGCGTGCCGACCTGGAAGGCGAGCCGCACGACATGGCCGGTCTGGGGGTCGTGCTGAAACTGGAAGCGATCTGACGCCGCTGCCCGTCCCGGCGTTCGCCGGGACGATATACGGTCGATTGCACCTTGTGCGGCGCGCTACTTGTGCAGCGCCTCGCGCAACTTCGCCGCGCGCACCAGCACCTTCGGCGGCGTGTGCTCCTCGGGGATCGAGAAGATGCCGATGCGGCGCAGGAACAATCCCGCGGCGCGCGTCGAGGTCAACGCGACAATCGGGATCGACAGCAGCAGCCCGGCGATCACCGGCGCCATCCATGCCGCCAGCGAGGGCGAGACCATGAAGGCCATCCAGCCGGCCACCGCGCCCAGGATCGTCACGCCCGCGTAGCTGCGCACCAGCCCGGACCACGGCAGCGTGCCGTCGTCGCGGCGCTGCGCGTCCCAGCCCGAGTCCTTGCCCGCCAGCACTTCGGCGACGCCGCGCGATTGCACGTACATCGTCACCGGCGCCATCAGCGCGGCCAGCAGCGTCTCCAGGATCATGCTCAGGAAGGCACGGACCGCACCACCGCAACCGCGGCGCGTGTCGCGGTCGAAGAACAGCGTCAGGTAGCCCATGAACTTGGGCGCCAGCAGCACCGCCATGGTCAGGAAGAACACCCAGACGAAGCGCTCCGGGTCCTGGTCGTGCCAGTAGGCGGTCGGCGAGAAGCCCGGCAGCTGCAGGCTGTCCCAGGCCAGCCCGGCGTGCTGCAACGGAATGGCCAGGCCGATCAGCATCAGCATCGCCCACATCGGCGACGTGAAGTAATGGCCGATGCCCATCATCAGGTGCCAGCGGCTGACCCAGTGCAGGCCCCTGGCCGGCAATACCGCGCTGTGCTGCAGGTTGCCCTGGCACCAGCGGCGGTCGCGCACGAGCATGTCGGTCAGCGACGGCGGACCTTCTTCGTAGCTGCCGCCCAGGCCCGGCACCATGTGCAGCGCCCAGCCACCACGCCGCAACAATGCGGCCTCGACGAAGTCGTGGCTGAGCACGGTGCCACGGAAGGGCTTGATGCCGCGCAACTCCGGCAGGCCGCCCTGGTCGGCGAAGGCCTGCGTGCGGATGATCGCGTTGTGGCCCCAGTAATTGCTCTCGGCGCCGTGCCACCAGGCGATGCCGTGGGCGATGACCGGCCCGTACACGCGCCCGGCGAACTGCTGCATGCGCGCGAACAGCGTGTTGCCGTTGACGATCATCGGCAGCGTCTGGATCAGCGCGACATCGGCATGGCCTTCCATCGCACCGGCGAGTCGGACGATGGTCTCGCCAGTCATGAGGCTGTCGGCGTCGAGGATCAGCATCTGCGGGTAGCCGCCACCGAAGCGGCGTACCCATTCGGCGATGTTGCCGGCCTTGCGTTCGCGATTGTCCGGACGGTGGCGGTAGAACAGCCGGCCGTGGCCGCCGGTGCGTTCGCGCAGGCGGGTGAAGGCGCGCTCTTCGGCGGCGCGGATGTCGGCATTGGTCGTGTCGCTGAGGACGAAGAAATCGAACAGCGCGAGCTGCCCGGTCTCCTGCAGCGATTCGTAGATCGCCTGCAGGCCTGCGAGCAGCCGCTCGGGCTCTTCGTTGTAGGTCGGCATCAGCAGCGCGGTGCGCGAGGCGAGTATCGGCAGCTCTCCCTGGCGGGTCAGGCCGAGGCGGCCACCCTTTCGCGTGAGGATCAGCGTGAAGCCCGCCAGCGCACTGACGAAGGCCTGGGCGATCCATGCGAACAACGCCACGAACAGCACCAGCAACAGACCTTCCAGGACGTCGGTTCCGCTGCCGCGCAGCACCCACCAGATCTGATAGGCGGCGACCAGGGTCAGCAAGCCGGCGCCACCGATGACCAGCGCGCGTCGCCAGGCCATCCCCCCGGGCGTGGTCGGCAGCTGCCGATTGGACAGCTTCCCCTTGCGCAGGGTCTGCACCGGCATGGATACCGGCGTTTCCACCGGCAGCCAGGGCGACGGCGCGGGCGCGCCGGTGCTGGCGGTGTCGGGTGTGATGGTCACGCCGTTCACGCCGTCCACCGGTACAGCCAGGTCTCGGTGAGCGGGCCGGACTGATCGCCAAGCACTGCGCGAAGCTCGATGCTGCGCTCAGCGCCAGGCTGCAATTCGAAGGCCAGTCGCCAGCCGTCGGCGCCGGGATTGGCGTGGGCGGTGACGTGGGCGACCTTGCCCTTGTTCGCCGTGACGTCGGCACGCACGGGTGCGCCATCAGCCAGTCCCTGCAGGCGTCCACCGGCGAAATCGATCACGACCAGGCGTGCGCCGCGCTTGGCATCGGCCTCGGCGGCGGCCGCGGCGCCGATACGGGTGCGCGTGACCGTCGCCAGCTGCGGCAACCAGGCGTGCTGGTCGCACCAGTGCATGCGGTAGTCGAAACGGTGCTCCTTGCCCGCAGCCAGTGCCTGGGCGGGACGCCAGAATCCGACGATGTTGTCGTGGAACTCATCGGCCGTCGGCAGTTCGAACAGGTGCACCGCGCCGGCACCCCACTCGCCCTGCGGCTCGATCCACAGGCTCGGTCGCTTCTCGTAATGGGCTTCGCTGTCGGCGTAGTCGGCGAATGCGCGCTTGCGCTGCATCAGGCCGAAACCGCGCGGATTGACGTCCTCGAACGCACTCTCCTGCAGCACCGAGGGATTCTGCAGCGGTCGCCAGACCTGCTCGCCCTTGCCGTTGACCAGGGCCAGGCCATCGGAGTCGTGCACGGCCGGTCGGTAATCGTCGATTCCGACGCGATCGTTGGAATCGAACTGGAACATGCTGGTCAGCGGCGCGATGCCGACCTGGTCCAGCGCCACGCGCGGGAACAGGCGCACGGATACGTCGAAGACGGTCTCCGCGCCAGGGCGGATCACGAACCGGTAAGCGCCGGCAACGCTGGGGCTGTCGAGCAATGCATGCACCACGGCATGGTCGGCGCCGGGCGCCGGCTGCTCCAGCCAGAAGCTGCGGAACACCGGGAACTCCTCGCCCGCCGGCGCACCGGTCTTGAGCGCCAGGCCGCGCGCGGACAAGCCATAGGCCTGCCCCTTGGCCACGGCGCGGAAGTAGCTCGCGCCGAGGAAGGCGCAGATCTCGTCGAAGTATTCCGGGCGGTTGATCGGCGAATGCAGGCGGAAGCCGGCGTAGCCCAGGTCGGTCTCCTTCGGTGCGGCGGTGCCGTCGAAGGTGAACTGTTCGGGCCGATAGACCACCGGCGTGGCGGTTCCGCCGGCCACGGCGTAGATATCGACGCGGTCGCGAAAGAAGAAGCCACGGTGGAAGAACTGCGCCTGGAACGGCAGCGATTGCCCGCGCCACAACGCCTGCGCCGGATTGAAGCGGATGCCGCGGTACTGGTCGTAGCCGATTTTCTCCAGCGACGCCGGCAACTGCTTGCCCTGCGGGAGGAATGGCCTGGCCGCCAGCGCGCGCGCCAGCGAAGCGACGGTGTCGGCATCGAACGGCGTCGCCGCCGCAGGCGCGGCCATCGCGCGCGAACCGGCGACGGAGAGCAGCGACAACAGGGGCCAGGACACTCCGGCCAACAGCACTTCGCGTCGTTGCACGCGCTCTCCTCAGGTTTGGGTGACAGTTAACCATTCATTTTATGGGTTGGTTTGTTAACGCCGCCGCGACGTGCGGCGCAACCCGGCCATGCACGCACCGGCAAAGACCCGGGTAACCGTTTTCATCGGTGCCGTCATCGCCGCGTCACCGTCCTGCCATCCCGGTTTCACCGCGCGGGCCCACCCTTGCGCAAACCGGGAGCCACGCATGCGTTATGCGATCGTCAGCGAAACCTACCCGCCCGAGGTCAACGGCGTCGCCCTGACCGTGCAGGGGCTGGAACAGGGTCTGCGCGCACGCGGCCACGACGTCCACGTGGTCCGGCCGCGGCAGGGCGACGACGACGCGGCGACGATTCACGAACTACTGGTGCCCGGCGCACCACTGCCCCGCTATCCCGGGCTGCGCGTCGGCTTCCCGGCCACGCGCCGGTTGCGCGAGACCTGGCAGGCGGTGCGCCCCGACGCCATCTACGTCGCCACCGAGGGTCCATTGGGCTGGTCGGCATTGCGGGCGGCGCGGCGACTCGGGATTCCTGCGGCGACGGGCTTCCATACGCGCTTCGACGAATACATGCGCGACTACGGCGTCGCCTTCCTCGCCCAGACCGCGCTGCGCTGGATGCGCAGGTTCCACAACAGCGCCGACGCGACCCTGGTGCCGACCCGCGAACTGGCCGAGTTCCTGCGGTCGCGCCATTTCGACAACGTGGTGCGCCTGCCGCGCGCGGTCGACACCGTGCAGTTCGATCCGCAGCGCCGCGACTTCAGCCTGCGCGCGCAGTGGGGCCTGGGCGACAACGGCTTTGCTGCGATCTACGTCGGCCGCATCGCCGCGGAAAAGAACCTCGACCTGGCGGTGCGCGCGTTCCGCTCGCTGCAGCGCGCGCGGCCGGAAGCCTGCTTCGTCTGGGTCGGCGACGGCCCGGCGCGGGCGAAGCTCGAGCAGGACAACCCCGATTTCATTTTCTGCGGCGTGCAACGCGGCGATGACCTGGCCCGCCACTTCGCCAGCGGCGACCTGTTCGTGTTCCCGAGCCTGAGCGAAACCTTCGGCAACGTCACCCTGGAAGCGCTTGCCAGCGGCGTGCCGACGGTTGCCTTCGACTACGGCGCCGCGCGCGAATACCTGCGCGACGGCATCCACGGCGCAGCCATCGCCGACGGCGACGAGGCCGCCTTCATCGCCGCCTGCACGCGCATCGCCAACGACGACCTCAGCCGCGGCGCGATGCGCATGGCGACCCGCCTGGCAGTGGCCAACCTGCGCCCGGAACAGGTCGCCCACGACTTCGACGCGTTGCTGCACGAACTGGTGCAGTCGCGCCGCAGTGCGGGGGTGGCGTCGCTGCCCTCCATTGCGCCGGAACAACCCGAACGGGAGGCGTCATGAATCGTCATTCCCTGCATCGCATGCTGCACCGCCCGGCGCTGCACAAGCGCCTGATCGACGGCGACTCCGGCTGGTGCCTGCGCGCCAACCGCTGGGGCGAAGGCGGCCGCTCGCGCACCTGTTTCGCCCTGGTCAGCCGGCTGGGCGATGGCGTGTTCTGGTATTTGCTGATGGCGGTGCTGATCGCCGTCGACGGTTTCCACGGCCTGGCCGCGTCGGCGCACCTGGCGGCAACCGGCCTGATCGCCTTGACGCTTTACAAGTTGCTCAAACGCTGGACGCGGCGGCCGCGTCCCTTTGCCTCCGACCAGCGCATCCATGCCTGGGTGGCGCCACTGGACGAATTCAGCTTCCCCTCCGGGCACACCCTGCACGCAGTGGCGTTCAGCCTGGTGGCGATGGCGCACTACCCGATGCTGGCGTGGCTGCTCGTGCCGTTTACCGCCAGCGTCGCCGCCTCGCGCGTGGTGCTGGGCCTGCACTATCCCAGCGACGTGCTGGCCGCCACCGCGATTGGTTCCGCGCTGGCGGGGCTGTCGCTGTGGCTGGTGCCCGGGGTGACGCTGTTCTGACCGGCCGCGCTGTCATGCGGCCACGCGGTCAGGCAGCCTGGGCGCGAACCACCTTCGCCCGCGCCACGCTCGGGAAATACTGGCTGGCCCAGTCGCGGTCGTTGGCCACCTGCGCCTGGGCGCGGCTGGCTTCGAGCGCGGCGAAATCGAGCGTGGCCACCGCCCAGTGCTGGTCGCCGCGGGTCTGCACGATCATGCCGTCGTGCGGCAGGCCGACATCCATGGGGGCGATCAGCGCCGCTTCGCCGGTGTTGACGTCGAGCGCGGGGCTCCAGGGCGCGTGGCCGGCAGTCACCGACTGCGCGACGAAGCAGCGGTTCTCCAGCGCACGCGCCAGGCAGCCCACGCGCACGCGCGTTGCGCCGGCTTCGGTGTCGGTGCAGCTGGGCACCACCAGCAGGCGCGCGCCGGCTTCGCACTGCGCGCGCACCGGCAACGGGAACTCGCTGTCATAGCAGACCGCGACCGCGCTGCGCACCGGGCCGGTCTCGAACACCTTCAGTTCGTCGCCCGGTTCGATGACGCCGGCGGACTTCTCGAACCCGGTCAGGCGCAGCTTGTCCTGCCAGACGTGGCTGCCATCGGGGGCGAAGGTATAGCTGCGGTTTCGGTAGCGGCCACGGCCGAGATCGAGCAGGAACGTGCCGGCGACGACGTGCATGTGGCGCTCGCGCGCCAGCCGCGAGAACAGGTCCAGCCAGTGGCCGTGCCAGGCCTGCAGCGCCGCCAGCGAGGCGTGCAGGTCGCCACGGGTGTGGGCGTCGAACATCGCCCCCAGTTCCAGCGACAGGTACTCGGGCAACACGGCCATCTGCGCACCCTGCTGGCGGGCTTCATCCAGCCAGCGCGCCTGCTTGCCGGCAAAGGCGGCGAAATCGTCGGGGGCATCGACGGTGTACTTGGCCACCGCCACTTTCAGGCTGCCAGCCTGTGTGCCAACCGGCGTGCCGAAGCTCATCGCGTTCGCTCCAGTGCGCGCAACCAGAAGGTCAGCGAATGATCGACCACGACATTGCCGGCCTCCCGCCAGGTCAGGTGCGCCTTCAGCTCCGGGCGCTGGCGATAGCCGCGCTTGCTCCAGAATGCCTCGTTGCCGCGATGGAAGGCCGGGCGGCGCGGATGGCTCTGCTCGCGGTCGACCGCACAGAACGCCGTCCACGCATAGTCGCCGTAGCTGCGCGCGTGCGCCTCGCGTTCGTCGAAGAAGCGATGGCCGATGCCGCGGCCGCGGTACTGGGGCAGCAGCACCGACTCGCCGCAATAGAACACATCCTGCGGATCGATCGAGGTGCCATCGAAGGCATCCAGGAACGAACTGGACTCGGCCGCCAGCGGCATCCCGGTCGAGGCCCCGACCACCTGCTCGCCGTCGAAGGCCAGCACCACGATGCTGCGCGGCGACTGCAGGTAACTCTGCAGGTACTGCGCCTCGTAGTCGGCATCGCCGTCGTAGAGGTAGGGCCAGTCGCGGAAGACTGCGATGCGCAGGCGAGCCAGGTGATCCAGCCACGGCGCGATCGCCGCGCCGCTGTAGCTGCGCACCTGCAACGCGGCGGGCGCTTCAATGGAGTTGGCATCCATGACGTACATCGTTGGGATCCCCGGTGTCGCGATGATGGGTTGGGTGGATCTGCGGTCTTTCGAAACTCGGACCATGACTAACGCGGCCGCAGGCTGAGCCCACGACCGCGTTCATGATCACTCACGCAACGGCGGTCGCGATCCGGCCAGCTGGTACCAGTCGACCCGGCGGGTGACCACCATGATCGCGGCCAGGACCAGGAACAGCAGGCCGGCGCCGAGCACCAGCGCGTTGTCCTCCGACACCAGCAGTCCGTACAGCGCAGCATAGAGCGTGGCGAGCATGGCGGCGAAACCGACGCCGCGGCCGGGGCTGCGCAGCACCGCGACCAGGTAGAAGCCGAGCAGGCCGATGCAGGCCAGGCTGGCGACCAGGTAGGCGATGGCGAAATCGATGTGCTCGCTCAGGCTGACCAGCAGCAGGAAGAAGATCGCCAGGGCCAGGCCGACCAGGCCGTACTGGATCGGGTGGATCGGCAGCTGCTTGATCAGTTCGAAGATGAAGAATCCGACGAAGGTCAGCAGCACGAACAGGATGCCGTACTTGCTGGCGCGGTCGGCCTGGGTATAGATGTCGACCGGGTCGATCAGCGACACGCCGACCGCATCGATCCCGGCCATGGCCGCGATGCCGCTGTCCATGTCGGGCAGCAACTGCCCCTGCAGGTACTGGCGCTGGGCGTTGCTGGCGACCGAGGCGATGTCCCAGTCGGCCTTGAAGCCGGACGCATCGAGCTCATGCCGCGGCGAGCTGCCACCGAAGCTGGGGTGCTGCCAGCTCGACTGCAGGGCGAAGTGGTTGCTCTTGCCCAGCGGCACCAGCGCCAGCGATTCGGTGCCGCCCAGGACGATGTCCAGCTCGGTGTCGAGCGTGAGCATCTGACCTGACTGTGGCTCCGGCAGGCGCACGTGCAGGCCGGGGCCGCTGCGGCTGCCGATGCCCTCTTCCACCGAAACGATGCGCCCGTCGATCCGCAAACGCGGCGACGCGCGCAGGCCGCGCACGTCGGCAATGGCGTAGCTCAGCCAGGGCTGGCCGATCCGGCGCGGCGCGGCGCCGGCGGCGGGGATCTGCGCCTGGAAGCGCGCCCTGGCCTTGCCCTGCCACTCGTAGACGCGCACTTCGTGCAGGCCACGCTTGCGCGTGCTCGGCCGCATCGGTCCGCGCACGTCGAGCGTGGTCGGGAAGAAGGTCCATTGAAGGGTCACGTCGCGCTGGACCTTCTGCACGTTGCCGTGCTTGTCGGTCTCTTCGACCTCGACGGTCTCGGTGTATGGGACCACCAGCACCGGGCCTGCGAACGACTGCACGCCGGCATAGCTGCGGGCGATGTCGGCCACGGCCTGGGCGCGGTAGTTCTGGCGGTCCTCGATGACGCCGCGGATCATCGTCAGCGGAACCAGGATCGCGACGGTCATCGCGACGACCATGGCGATCTTGAAGGCAAGGCGCATGTGCAACTCCTGTCGGGGTATGGACGACAGGATCGGCGGCGAACGCGGGGCGACGATGGCGCCACGGTGAAGCGAGGGTGAAGTGAGCCGTGACGTGAGCGGTGAAGTCGCGGCGTCAGCCCGGCAGCACCAGGCGTGCCACCGCGCCACCGCCGTCGCGATTGCGCAGCGTCGCCTCGCCGCCGTGCAGCGTCGCCACCTCGGCGACGAAGCACAACCCCAGGCCGCTGCTGCGACTGCCGTTGCCCGGCCGCGGCAGTGAGTAGAAGCGCTCGAACACGCGGCCCTGTGCGTAGTCGGGAATGCCGGCGCCACGGTCGCGTACCTCCAGCACCTGGCGCTCGCCTTCGCGCTGCAGCACCAGCTCGATGCGACTGCCTGCCGGGGCGAAATCGGCCGCGTTCTCGATCAGGTTGATCAACGCCTGGCGCAGCAGGAACGGATCGCCCTGCAGCGATGGCAGACCGGCCTGCAGGTCGACGTCCAGCGCGACTCCGGCCCGCGCCAGCCGCGTCGCGCACTGCGCGACCGCCTCGTCCGCCAGTGCCGCCAGCTCCACCGGCTCGGGCTGCTCCAGGCGCTGGCGATGTTCGACCGCAGCCAGCGCCAGCATCTTGTCGATCATCTGCGCCAGGCGATCACTCTGGCCGCGGATGGCGGCGGCAAAGCGGATGCGGTCGGCCTCCTCGAGCGGCCCCTCGAGCAGTTCGGCGCTGCCGCGGATCGCCGCCAGCGGGCTCTTCATCTCGTGCGTCAAGGTGTGCACGTACTGCTCGACGTACTGCTTGCCTTCCAGGCGCGCACGCATGGTTTCCAGCGCCTGGCCGAGGTCGCCGAATTCGCCGGCGGCATCGGGCAAGGTGACGCGCTCACCAGCCGTGACGCCATTGGCGTAGCGGCGCAACTGGCCAAGCTGGCGCGACAGCCACCACGCGGCGATCAACCCCACCAGCAACGACACGCCCAGCAGCAATGCGCCCCAGCGCAGCACCACGCCCTGGCTGCGCGCGATGAACGGCTCGATCGCGCTGTTGGGCTTGGCCACCGTCAGCACGCCGATCACCTTGCCGTGGCCGTCGCGGATCGGTGCCGCGACATGCATGACGGTCGAGTCGGGACTGGAATACTGGCTGCGGGTGGAGCGGGCGCCGTAGCGACCGCGCAGGGTCAGGTAGACATCGTTCCAGCGCGAGTAATCGGCGCCGACGTCGCGACCGCTGCTGTCGAACACGACGATGCCACGGGCGTCGGTGACGTAGATGCGGTACTGCGAGGAGCGCTTGCCGAAGCCCCAGATCCTGGCGCCGTAGTCGCGTCGCGCCATCGCCCGCACCCGCCGGGCGAAGTCGCCGTCATCGATGCGGCCGGCGATGAAGTCGTCGCTGGCGAGCTCGGCGAGGACGTTGGCGGTGTCGACCAGGGTGTCTTCCATTGCCTGGCGCACGCCCGGTTTGACCTCGGCGACGAACACCTGCGCCAGCAGCAGACCCGCCAGCGCGACGATCAGGAAGTAACCGAGGAAGATCCGCAGGCCGATCTTCATTCGTGTGCTGTACCGGCAATGGTGGCGTCGGCCTCCAGCGAGTAGCCGAGGCCGCGATGGGTGCGGATCGGGTCGGCATCGGGCGCGACGTCGCGCAGCTTTGCCCGCAAGGTCTTGATATGGGTGTCGACGGTGCGATCGCTGCTGTCCATGGCGTCGCCCCAGACCCGGTCCATCAACTGCGTGCGCGACAGCACCGCGCCCGGCCGCTGCAGCAGCGCGGCCAGCAACCCGTACTCGTAACGCGTCAGGTGGAGCAGGTGGCGGCGGTAGGTGATGCGCTTGCCTTCCGCGTCGTGGACGAAGCCTGTGGTCGCCGTTGGCGCGTCGTGGTGCATGCGGCGCAGCACCACCCGCACGCGGGCGACCAGTTCGCGCGGTGAGAAGGGCTTGGTCACGTAGTCGTCGCCGCCGATTTCCAGGCCGAGGATGCGTTCGGCTTCGGCGTTGTGGGCGGTCAGGAAGATCACCGGCAGGTCGCGACCGCGGCGCAGCTCGCGACACAGCGCGAAGCCACCGATGTCGGGCAGGCCGACATCGAGCACCGCCAGGTCGAAGTGCTCGGTGCGCGCCAGGGCCAGCGCATCGCGGCCGGTGAGGCAGTGCGACGCCTCGAATCCGTCCGTGCGCAGGGCATGCACGACGATGTCGGCGATGGTGGGTTCGTCTTCTACCAGCAGGATGTGCATGGGGCGGCGGTGGCAAACCCGGGGCGTGTCGGGCAAGCGTAGCAGCCCCCTCGCCGCGCCCGTAACGGCGGGTGCGTGTAGATTGTGCGGGTCCCCGCTCCCCCGTGCCCCATGAATTACCGTCACGCGTTCCACGCCGGCAACCATGCCGACGTGCTCAAGCACATCGTGCTGCTGGCGATCTGCGACGCGCTGGTCGCCAAGCCGGCGCCGGTGTTCGCACTCGATACCCATGCCGGCCGTGGCCTGTACGCGCTCGACAGCAATTCGGCGCAGCGCACCGGCGAGGCCGAAGGCGGCATCGGCCGGCTGATCGCCGAAGCGCCCAAGCACCCGGCCATCGCCCGTTACCTGGCGGCGATCCGTGCCTGCCGCCACGATCATGGCCAGGCCAGCTACCCCGGTTCGCCGTGGCTGCTCGCCCATGCCTTGCGCGAGCAGGACCGCATCGCCGCCTGCGAGCTGCAGCCGGAGGAAGCGGGTCAGCTGAAGGCGGTGTTCGAACGCGATCCGCGCGTGGCCGTGCATGCCCGCGACGGTTACGCGGCGATGAAGGCGATGCTGCCGGCGCGCATCGGCGAGACGCGCTACAACCGTGGGCTGGTGCTGATCGATCCGCCCTACGAGGCGCAGCTGGAAGAATTCGACACGGCCATCGCGGCGCTTCGCGACGGCATCGCCCGCTGGCCGCAGGGCACGTTCGCGCTGTGGTACCCAATCAAGCTGCGCCGTGCGCTTCAGCCGTTCTACCGCCGCGCGGCGGCGATCCCTGCGAAGTCGTCGTTCGTGGCCGAGCTGCAGGTGCGCGCCGACGATTCGCCGCTGCGCATGAACGGCAGCGGCCTGCTGGTGCTCAACCCGCCGTGGCAGCTCGACCAGACGCTGGCCGGTGCGCTGCCCTTGCTGGCCAAGGTGCTCGGCGAAGGTCCGGGCGCGGCCAGCCGCGTGGACTGGCTGGTGCGGGCGGACTAGGTCTCGCCTTTTTGCACGGTCCGTCATCCCAGCGAACGCCGGGATCCAACTTGCTTGATTGCGGCTGTTACGGCGTTTGCGACTGTCGCGCGTCGCGTGCTGCGGAACGGCGCCGTCCACCACGCCGGGGATTGCTCCGCCCCTTAGTCGGACATCCTTGTCCGATGCGGGGCGCGGGACATCCATGTCCCGCTGCTACGCAATCCCCGGCGCGGTGAACGACGCCTCGGCAATTCGTTTCATGGTCTGCGGCTTTTGCGCGTCGTTCCCGCGAAGGCGGGAACCCATGGACGTGCGGCGGGCCCAGAACAATTTGCGGTTGCACAGGCAACGCAACGCCCATGGATCCCCGCCTTCGCGGGGATGACGGGCAGCTAGAAGCAACGTCACTGGGTTCCCGCCTTCGCGGGAATGACGGACCTGGAGCAACGTCACCAAGTTCGCGACTCCGCGGGGAGTGACGGTGAGCCCCTCTCCCGTTTGCGGGAGAGGGGTTGGGGTGAGGGACGCCGGAGACAGTGAAATAAATGCCCGAGCGTCGTCCACCGCGCTGGGGATTGCCCCGCAGCGGATGTCCCGCGCCCCGCATTGGACATGGATGTCCAACCAAGGGGCGGGGCAATCCCCAGCGTGGTGGGCGGCGCCGCTCCGAAGGCAGCGAGGCGTAACAGCGACGATCAAGATGGATCCCAGCTTTCGCCGGAATGACCGCCGGGATGACGGACGGGATGACGGCCGGAAACTCAGACCGCCTTGTGGTCCGGCTCGAAGAAGCTCCAGCGCACTTCCGGGAAGCTTTGCTTCAGCGCGCGCTCGACCGTGTTGATCTGGTCGGTCAGCGCCAACACGCTGTGCTCTTCGCGCATCTGCGCCTGCACCGACACCAGCACCTCGTTGCCCAGTTGCAGCGTGATCAGGCTGATCACGCGCGCGATCTCCGGACGCGCATCGAGGAACTCGCGGATCTGCTTCTGTCGCGCCGGGTCGACACTCTGGCCGATCAGCATCGCCTTGACTTCGATTGCCACGAACACCGCGACGACGATCAGCAAAGCGCCAATCGTGATCGTGCCGATCGCGTCCCACAGCGGGTTGCCGGTGACCGCGGCCAGCAGCACCGCAATCAGCGCGAACACCAGGCCGAACAGCGCCGCCAGGTCCTCGCCGAAGATCACCACCAGTTCGGCCTGGCGGCTCTCGCGGAACCATTGCCACAGGCTGCGATCGCCGCGCGCCTTATTGACCTCGAACAGGCACGCGCGCATCGACACGGCCTCGGCGATGATGCCGAACGTCAGCACGCCTGCGGCCCAGTACCAGTGCTTGATCGGCTCCGGGTTCTGCAGTTTATGGATGCCCTCGTACAGCGAGAACATGCCGCCGACGGTGAACAGCATCACCGCCACCAGGAACGACCAGAAGTAGATCGCCTTGCCATAGCCGAGCGGATAGTCCGGCGACGGCGGCTTGGAGGCCTGGCGCAGGCCGAGCAACAACAGCAGCTGGTTGCCGCAGTCGGCGAGCGAATGCACGGTCTCGGCCAGCATCGCGCTGGAGCCGGTGAAGAACGCAGCCACGCCCTTGGCGACCGCGATCGCGAAATTGGCGCCCAGCGCGAACAGGATCGCGCGGGTCGAATCACCACCACCTGCCATGAGCCTTCCTTGTGTTGTCGCTGCGCGCCGAAACCACGCCGCGCGAGTCTAGCATCGGCCCATTGCCGGCCCGGCGCATGCGGCGCCGTGCCGGCGCCGATTACCGGCAGCGATCACACGCGGCGATCACCCTCGCTGGTCTATCGCGCTCGATGGTCAATCCGCCAGTTCGCGCTGGGTGCGCTTGGGCAGCTTCTCGCGGACCAGCTCGTAGCTGCGGCGGACCAGGTCGCGCAGCTCCGCGGCGGGCACCGGCTTGGGCTGCTCGATGTGGACCCAGTGCGCCCGGGCCAGGTACGGCGCCGGGATGAAGCCGGGCCGCTCGGTCAGCTCCAGGAACCGCTCGTCCTCGACCTTGAAGCTCATGCTGCCGGCCTTCGGGCCGCGCAGGCAGATCACGCAGAACATCTTGCCGGCAACCGAGAAGACCAGGTCATCCTCCCATTTCACCGACTCCTCGACTCCCGGCCATTGCGCCAGCCAGCCCCGCACCGTGTCTTCATTCATTTCCTGCTCCCCTGCCCGAACATTTTGCCCGCCTGCAATCCACAGGCGGCCATCCGATGAACGGCCCCCGTCGGGGGCGTCCTTGTGAAGATTGTGAATACGCCTCTGCGGGGAAGTGTGCCAATATCCGTCCATGGCCGCGCGCGAACGACTACCGCCCTGGCACGAAAGAATGCGGCTTCCCAACGGCCGCGAAGTGCTCATACGCCCGATTCGGCCCGAAGACGCCGAACCCATCCGCGCGAGCTTCTCCCTGCTCGAGCCCGAAGAGGTCCGCCAGCGCTTCCTGTATGCGCTCAAGGAGCTCACGACGGACATGGCCGACCGGATGACGCGGATCAACCCCAAGACCGAGTTCGCCCTGGTCGCGGCCGAGCCGCTGCCGCCGGGCGAGGCGCTGGTCGGCGCGGTGGCGCGCATCGCCATCGACGAGAACGGGAAGGACGCCGACTTCGCCATCCTGGTCAGCCACTACGTCGCCGGCATGGGCCTGGGGCGCTACCTGATGACGCGGCTGGTGAAATGGGCCCGCGGCAAAAAGCTCGACCGGGTCTATGGCGATGTCTTCGAGCACAACCAGGCCATGCTGGCCCTGGCCGAGTCGCTGGGCTTCCAGCGCGAGTTCCAGCAGGACGCGCCCGGCCTGATCCGGGTCGCACTGGACCTGAAGACGCGCAAGGCCTGAGGTTGTCCGCCGGGCCGGCGTTGCCGCGTTGAATTCTTTGGTTGGGGGGCCTGCGGCAGGGTGCTGCCGCGCGTCCATGGAAGGACCCCACCTTCCGGACGCTGCCATGACCGTAAACGAAGAACGCCTCAACCAGTTCCTGGGCCACGCCGTGGGTGACCTTGGCGCGGCGATCAGCGCCACCCTGATGCTGGTCGGCGACCAGCTCGGCCTGTACCGGGCGCTGGCGAAACGCCCCCTGACCTCGGTGCAACTGGCCGCGGAAACCGACACCAACGAGCGCTACGTGCGCGAGTGGCTCGGCAACCAGGCCGCAGGCGGTTATGTCGAGTACGACGCGGCCGCCGACACCTATTCACTCAATCCAGAACAGGCCCTGTGCCTGGCCGACCCCGGCGGCCCGGTCGATCTTCCCGGCGCCTACTCGCTGGTCGAGGCCACGTTCCATGCGCTGGAGCGGACCAAGGAAAACTTCCGCACCGGCAAGGGCATGGAATGGGGCGAACACCACCCGTGCCTGTTCCACGGCACCGAGCGCTTCTTCCGTGCCGGCTACAACGCCAACCTGATCACCAGCTGGCTGCCGGCGCTGGACGGCGTGCTGGAAAAGCTCAAGGCCGGCGGCAAGGCCGCGGATGTCGGTTGCGGGCATGGCGCCAGCACCACGCTGATGGCGCAGGCATTTCCGAAGTCGAGCTTCATCGGCTACGACTACCACCCAGGCTCGATAGAAGTGGCAAGCGAACGGGCCCGCCAGGCGCGGGTCGACAACGCCTACTTCGAGGTGGCCGACGCCACCAGCTACAGCGGCAACCACTTCGACCTGATCGCCTTCTTCGACTGCCTGCACGACATGGCCGACCCCGTGGGCGCGGCGCGCCATGCCCTGCATGCGCTCAAGCCCGACGGCACCTGCTTGCTGGTGGAACCGTTCGCCGGCGACAGCGTCGAGGACAACCTCAACCCGGTGGGGCGTGTCTATTACGGTGCGTCTTCGCAGATCTGCGTGCCGGTGTCGCTGGCGCGCAATGGCCCCGCGCTCGGTGCGCAGGCCGGTGAAGCCCGTTTGCGCGCCGTGCTGGAAGAAGCCGGCTTCAGGCAGTTCCGCCGGGCCACGCAGACGCCGTTCAACCTCGTGCTCGAGGCGCGGCCCTGACCTGCCTTGCTGCATGCAGGAGCCGGCGAACCGGCTCCTGCGCAGCACCTGGCCTCAGACCAGGGTCAGCGTGACGTCGATGTTGCCGCGGGTCGCGTTGGAGTACGGGCAGACCTGGTGGGCCTTTTCGATCAGCGCTTCTGCCTGCTCGCGCGGCAGGCCCGGCAGCGAGATCTTCAGCTCGGCCTGGATGCCGAACGCCTGGCCCTTCGGGCCGATGCCGACACTGCCTTCGATGCTGGCGTCGGCCGGAAACGCGATCTTCTCGCGCCCGGCAACCACCTTCAGCGCGCCGATGAAGCAGGCCGAATAGCCCGCCGCGAACAGCTGCTCGGGATTGGTGCCGTCGCCGCCGGCGCCGCCGAGTTCGCGCGGCGTGGTCAGCTTGATGTCGAGCACGTTGTCGGACGAGATGGCACGGCCGTCGCGGCCGCCGGTGACAGTGGCGTGGGCGGTGTAGAGGACTTTGTCGATGGACATGGGAGGACTCCTGGTTGGGGGCTGGGGGTGCTGGGGGAAGCCGTTTCCGGCGATGGAACAGACTTGCTGGATCATCATGGTGCGAGTTGATTAGCGTGTTATTTGATAGTGCGCTATCTATATGACATGGAAGCGAAGGCTCACGCGTTCTTCGCCAGGCTCCCGCGAAGGGATTCGAGTTGCTGCTGGAGCGATTCCATCTCGTCGAGCGAGCATTCGGCGGCACACAGCAGGTCTGCCGGTACGGCCCGCGCCTTGGCCTTGAGTGCGCGGCCTTCGGCGGTCAGGGCGATGATCACCTGGCGCTCGTCGTCGGCGGCGCGCGTGCGGGTGATCCAGCCGGCCGTCTGCAGCCGCTTGAGCAGTGGCGTGAGCGTAGCCGAGTCCAGGAACAGGCGCTCGCCGATCTCGCTGACGGTGACCTGGTCGCGCTCCCACAGCACCAGCATCGCCAGGTACTGCGGATAGGTCAGGCCGAGTGGCCCGAGCAGGCGCCGGTAGACCTTGTTCAGCGCCAGCCCGGTCGAGTACAGGGCAAAGCAGACCTGCGCGTCGAGCGTCTGCGGCGCGGCGGTCTTCGCGCCCGCCTTGGCACCGGGTCTGTTGCTGGTGGCTGCGGCCCTCTTCATGTGGCGCAATTTACATAGCGCGCTATCTAATTGCAAGCGATAATTACAGCCGGCGGCGGAATACCGTGGTGCCGGGACGTTTTTCCGGCCCCGCCTGTCCCACTCACGTAAAATGCAGCCTCTTTGCGCTGGCGGCGATGGCTGCCGGCGCTGCATTCGTTTTCTCGCTCGAGACGCCCCCGCCGATGCCGAAGACCGATTTCCCGACCCCTCCCCTGCCCAAGGCGGGACGGCCGCGCGCCTGGTGGCGTGCGCCGGCGTCGCCGTCGGCGCTGGCCTTCCACATCGCTTCGGCCGCCCTTGCCCATGCCGGCCCGGTGCTGGCGGTCGCACGCGACAACCAGACCGCGCACCAGCTCGAATCCGACCTGCAAACACTGCTGGGCGGACAGGCCGGGCTGCCGGTGCTGGCGTTCCCGGACTGGGAAACGCTGCCGTACGACATCTTCAGCCCGCATCCCGACATCGTCAGCCAGCGCATGTCCGCCCTGCACCGCCTGCCCTCGCTCAAGCGCGGGATCGTGGTGGTGCCGGTGCAGACCCTGCTGCAACGCCTGGCACCGCTCAAACACATCGTCGGCGGAAGTTTCGACGTCAAGGTTGGCCAGCGCCTGGACCTGGACGCCGAAAAGCGCCGGCTGGAATCGGCCGGCTACCGCCATGTCCCGCAGGTGCTCGACCCGGGCGACTTTGCCGTGCGCGGTGGCCTGCTCGATGTCTACCCGATGGGCGCCGAGCAACCGTTCCGCGTCGAACTGCTCGACGACGAGATCGACACCATCCGCGCTTTCGATCCGGAATCGCAGCGCTCGCTCGACAAGATCGATTCGGTGCATCTGCTGCCCGGCCGCGAGGTGCCGCTCGATGACGCCTCGCTCAAGCGCGCACTCGACAGCCTGCGCGAACGCTTCGACCTCGACACCCGCCGCAGCGCGCTCTACCAGGACCTCAAGGCCGGACTGACGCCGCCGGGCATCGAGTACTACCTGCCGCTGTTCTTCGACAAGACCGCGACGCTGTTCGATTACCTCGCTGCCGAAACGCTGCCGGTGATCGGCGACGGCGCATTCGAAGCAGCCGAGCAGTTCTGGACCAACACCGGCGAGCGCTACGAGCAGCGCCGCCACGATCTGGAACGGCCGCTGTTGCCTCCCGATGCGCTGTATCTCGCCCCGAACGCGCTGCGCGAGCGTCTCAACGAAGGCAACCGCGTCGAGGTCTGCGGTGAGGGCCATCCGCAGCGCGAGCGTGCCCAAGCCCTGGGCGACCAGCCGGCACCGGCCTTGCCGATCGCAGCCCGTGACCACGCCCCGGCCGATGCGCTCAAGTCGTTCCTTGGCAGCTATCCGGGCCGCGTGCTGATCGCGGCCGATTCGGCCGGCCGGCGCGAAGCGTTGCTGGAACTGTTGCACGCGGCCGGGATGCGGCCGGACGTGCTCCCCGGGTGGACAGCGTTTGCGCCGACCCTCACCGCAACCCCTCTCGCGCGAGCGGGAGAGGGGCTTTCACGCTTCGCCATTGCGGTGGCGCCACTGGAAGATGGCTTCGCGATCAGCGAACCGCCCATCGCGGTGCTCACCGAGCGCCAGCTGTTCCCCGAGCGCGCCAGTCAGCCGCGCCGGCGCCGCAGGGTCGGTCGCGAGCCCGAGGCGATCATCCGCGACCTGGGCGAACTCAACGAAGGCTCGCCGATCGTGCACGAGGACCATGGCGTCGGTCGTTACCGCGGCCTGATCACGCTGGAAGCCGGAGGCCTGCCAGGCGAGTACCTCGAGATCGAGTACGCCAAGGGCGACCGCCTGTACGTCCCGGTCGCGCAGCTGCACCTGATCAACCGCTACTCCGGCGCTTCGGACGAAACCGCGCCGCTGCATTCGCTGGGTGGCGAGCAGTGGACCAAGGCCAAGCGCAAGGCCGCCGAAAAGGTCCGCGATGTCGCCGCCGAACTGCTCGAGATCCAGGCCAAGCGCCAGGCCCGGGCCGGCCTTGCGATCGACATCGACCGCAGCATGTACGAACCGTTCGCGGCGGCATTCCCGTTCGAGGAAACGCCCGACCAGCATTCGGCCATCGAAGCGGTGATCCGCGACCTGGGCTCCAGCCAGCCAATGGACCGCGTGATCTGCGGCGACGTCGGCTTCGGCAAGACCGAGGTCGCCGTGCGTGCGGCCTTCGTCGCCGCCGCGGCCGGCAAGCAGGTGGCCGTGCTGGTGCCGACCACGCTGCTGGCCGAACAGCACTACCGCACCATGCGCGACCGCTTCGCCGACTGGCCGCTCAAGGTCGAGGTGCTGTCGCGCTTCAAGACCGCCAAGGAGATCAAGGCCGAGCTCGAGAAGGTCGCCGAGGGCAAGATCGATGTCGTCGTCGGCACCCATCGCCTGCTGCAACCGGATGTGCGTTTCAAGGACCTGGGCGCAGTGATCGTCGACGAGGAACAGCGCTTCGGCGTGCGCCAGAAGGAAGCGCTGAAGGCGCTGCGCGCCAACGTCCACCTCCTGACGATGACCGCCACACCCATCCCGCGCACGCTCAACATGGCCATGGCCGGCCTGCGCGACCTGTCGATCATCGCCACGCCACCGGCACACCGCCTGGCGGTGCAGACCTTCGTGGTGCCGTGGGATGACGCGCAGCTGCGCGAAGCATTCCAGCGCGAGCTGTCGCGCGGTGGCCAGGTGTACTTCCTGCACAACGACGTCGAGAGCATCGGCCGCATGCAGCGCCAGCTACAGGACCTCGTGCCGGAAGCGCGCATCGGCGTGGCCCACGGCCAGATGCCCGAGCGCGAACTGGAGCGGGTGATGCTCGACTTCCACAAGCAGCGTTTCAACGTACTGCTGTCGACGACGATCATCGAATCGGGCATCGACATCCCCAACGCCAACACCATCATCATGAACCGCGCCGACAAGTTCGGCCTGGCGCAGCTGCACCAGCTGCGCGGCCGCGTCGGTCGTTCGCACCATCGCGCCTATGCCTACCTGGTGGTGCCGGACAAGAGGTCGATCACCGCCGATGCGCGCAAGCGCCTGGATGCGATCGCGGCAATGGACGAGCTCGGCGCCGGCTTCACCCTGGCCACGCACGACCTGGAGATCCGCGGCGCCGGCGAGCTGCTGGGCGAGGAGCAGAGCGGGCAGATGGCCGAGGTCGGCTTCAGCCTGTACACCGAGCTGCTCGAACGTGCGGTGCGCTCGATCAAGCGCGGCGAGCTGCCCGACGTGGACGGCAGCCAGGCGCGCGGCGCCGACGTCGAACTGCACGTGCCCGCGCTCATCCCGGACGACTACCTGCCGGATGTGCACACCCGCCTGACGCTGTACAAGCGCATCAGCGGTGCCCGCGATGCCGACGAACTGCGCGAACTGCAGGTCGAGATGATCGACCGCTTCGGCCTGCTGCCCGACGCGGCCAAGCATCTGTTCGCGATCGCCGAGCTCAAACAGAGGGCGACGACGCTGGGCATCCGCAAGCTCGACCTGGGCGAGAAGGGCGGACGCGTGCAGTTCGTCGAGAAGCCCAACGTCGATCCGATGGCGATCATCAGGCTCATCCAGGGCCAGCCGAAGCTGTACCGGATGGAGGGGCCCGACAAGCTGCGCATGACGCTGGAGCTGCCGGACGCGCAATCGCGGCTGCTTGCCGCGCGCGGGATAGTGACGGCATTGCAGCCGGCCTGACGATCTGCCTGGGCAGGATTGAGCGTCCTCGCGGTATCGTGGCGCGCAGTCCATCCGCGGAATCGCACGATGAAGCCCACCCTGCCCGTCCGGTTCGCTCTTCCTGTCCTGCTCGCGCTCGCCTTTCTCGGCGGCTGCGCGGGCGCACCGCCGCCGGCGACCAAGACAACCACCTTCATCCTCGTGCGTCACGCCGAAAAGGTCGCGGACGGGTCGAAGGACCCAGAGCTGACACCGGCCGGCCTGACCCGCGCCGATGCGCTCGCGGCACGACTGGCCGACGTTCCGCTCGCCGCCGTCTATTCGACCGCCTATCGCCGCACGCAGCAGACCGCGGCGCCGACGGCCCGCGGGCATGCGCTGGCAGTTACCGCCTACGACGCCAAGGAGCCCGCCGCCCAGCTTTCATCGCGGCTGCAGCGCGAACACGCCGGCGACACCGTGCTCGTGGTCGGCCACAGCAACACCATTCCGGGCATTGCCGCGGCGTTGTGCAACTGCGTCGTGGCGGAGATGAGCGAGACCGAGTACGACCGCCTGACAACGGTGCAGATCGGTGCGGACGGCAAGGCCACGCTCGAGGAAGGCCGGCAGTAGTCGGCCCGGCAACGTCACCGCCCTACAGCTGCGACTCCACCGGCAGCCAGGCGATCACGCGCGCGACCATCCTTCGCCCCATGCCCACGGCCGGCTCGTGCGTCCACTCGCGCGCGGGCTCGGTCGAGCCATCGCGCCAGCGCAGTTCGCCGTCCTGCAGCCAGAGCCGGTAGCTGTAGCGTGGACCGGTCTTGAGCTTGTAGTTGGCCAGCATGTCGGCGCCGAGCTGGCGGTCGCTGAAGAGGATGCCCATCTCGGTATTGAGGTTGATCGAACGCGGGTCGAGGTTGAACGAACCGACGAACCCGACATTGCGGTCGACCACGAACGCCTTCGTGTGCAGGCTGGCGCCACTGGAGCCGATGCCACTGCCACTGCCGATGCCGCCGATGCCACCGACCCGCCCGCCCTGGCCGCTGTTGGCCATCAGCTCGAACACGTCGATGCCACCCTCGAGCAGCGGCAGCCGGTACGGCGCGTAGCCGCCGTGCACGGCGGTGACGTCGGTGGCCGCCAGCGAGTTGGTGATCACGCCGACGTGGACGCCGCGCTTGCGCAGCGCGACCAGCGCGGCAACGCCCCGGTCGCCGGGCACGAAATACGGAGAACTGAAGAACAGCTCGCTGCGTGCGGCCAGCGCGGCCGGGATCAGGATGTCGGCCAGCCAGGCCTTCCTCGGCGCGCCTTCGGCCTTTTCCGGCGGGTCCGAGTAGACATGCGCGTCGCGGGTCCAGCGCGGCAGCTTCTCGCCGCGCAGCAGTGCGCCGATGGTCGGAGCCTGGCGCAACCTTGCCAGATAGGGATGGGCATCGCGCGAGCCACGATCGAGTTCGATGATCCGACGCAACCGCTGCAGCGAACGCTCGTCGCTGTCCACCAGCGCCGCCAGCGGGATGGCCGAGGCGCTGTTCCAGAACGCGTCGAAGATGGCGGCGGTTTCCTGCACAGGCGGCCCGACCACGGCCAGGTCGGCATCCATGAAATTGGATTCCGGCGAGGCCCCGAAGTATTCGTCGCCGATGTTGCGGCCGCCGACCACCGCGATCCTGCCGTCGACGATCCACGCCTTGTTGTGCATGCGCCGGTTGAGGCTGAAGCCGCGCAGCAGCAGCTCCACGCCGCGCATGAAGCTCGATGCACGCGCACGCGACGGATTGAACATGCGCACTTCGATGTTGCGGTGCTGGTCCAGCGCGGCCAGCAGCGAGTCCTTCTTGTGTGCGTTGAGATCGTCCAGCAGCAGGCGCACGCGCACGCCACGATCGGCCGCGCGCAGGATTTCGTGGATGATCAGGTTGCCGGTGAGGTCCGGCTTCCAGATGTAGTACTGCAGGTCGAGGCTGCGTCCGGCGGCACGCGCGGCAAGCGCACGCACCGCGAAGGCATCGAGGTTGTCGGTGATCAGCGACAGCCCGGCTTCGCCCGGATGCGCCTGCGTCATCGGCGCCACCGCGCGGTCCACTGCCGTCTCGATGCGATCGGCGGCAATGGCCTGCGAGGGTTCGCCGCGGGCATACGCGGCGAAGCGGCCATAGCTGAAGACCGACAGCGCCGAGGCCACGACCAGGGCAATCGCGGCGATCCCGAACCAGCGCAGCGTCCTGGTCATGGCTTCGTGCTCATTTGGAGGGCGCTGGTGGCGGGCACGAAACGATTCTAGCCATGGCCCCTGCACGGCCACTTCACATCGCCGCTTACAATCGCCGGCCATGAGCCCCCTGACGAAACTGTTCGCCAGCGCCACCGCGCTGACTGCCATCCTGGCCGGCTGCAGCAGCCCGGTTCGCACCGGCGCACCGGTGTCGACCAGCCAGCCATTCACGCTGGAACCCGGCGGCCGCGCCGCGTTGCCGCAGCAGGCGTCGTTGCGTTACATCGGCGTCGACAGCGATTCGCGCTGCCCGCCGGATGTGCAGTGCGTCTGGGCGGGCGACGCGCAGGTGCGGCTGGTGTTCGAACAGTCGGGCAAGCAGCTCCAGGTCGTCCTGCACACCGCCAATCCCGCGCCGCAACCGCTGGGCCCATGGACGCTGGTGCTGGTCGGCCTGCAACGTGGCGCCGCCCCGGCGGCGACGTTGCGCCTGGACCAGGCCGGCGCCGCCACCGGCCAGTAGCGATGACGGCCACAACGGGCTGTTGCGCGAAACGCAACGCAGCCGTCGGCCCTGGCATGCCAAGCTGCCAGCTGCTCCGATCACGACGAGGAACGACATGACCACGATCGTCTCACCGCGCGTACACGACCTCGGCGGATTCCAGGTGCGGCGCGCCGTGCCGAGCATCCAGGCCCGCTCGGTCGGGCCGTTCGTGTTCGTCGACCACATGGGCCCGGCGGTGTTCGAACCCGGCCGCGGCATCGACGTACGGCCGCACCCGCACATCGGGCTGGCGACGGTGACGTTCCTGTGGTCGGGCTCGATCACCCACCGCGACACGCTCGGCAGCGAACAGGACATCAACCCGGGCGACGTCAACTGGATGACCGCCGGACGCGGCATCGCCCACTCCGAACGCACCCCGGCGACGCTGCGCGAGCACGACCATCCGTTGCACGGCATGCAGACCTGGGTGGCGCTGCCGCGTGCGCATGAGGAAGCCGAACCCGGCTTCTTCCATCACCCATCCGCGGCGCTGCCGCAGCAGCGTCGCGACGGCAGTTGGCTGCGCATCGTCGCCGGCCGCGGCTACGGCGAGGAATCGCCGGTGAAGGTCTACAACGACACGCTGTACGTCGCCATCGACCTGGATGCCGACGCCGAACTGGCACTCGACGACGGCCACGCCGAGCGGGCGCTGTATGTGCTGGAGGGAGACGCCCAGCTCGACGGGGTCGACATCCCGGCCATGCACCTGGTCGTGCTCGACCCGGGCACCCGGCCCAGGCTGCGCGCGCGCACGCCGCTCAAGGCCATGCTGCTGGGTGGCGAGCCGCTGGACGGGCCGCGCCACCTGTGGTGGAACTTCGTCTCCAGCTCGAAGGAGCGTATCGAGCAGGCCAAGCTGGACTGGCAGGAGGGACGCTTCGGGAAGGTCCCCGGCGACGACGAGTTCATCCCCCTCCCGGAGCGTTGAGGCCCCCTGCCGGAGCGTTGAGGCCCCCTGCCGAGGCGTTGAGGCCTCCTGGCGGGGGTCCAGGCCCCGCAAGGGCCGGCGACTCCCCGCCCCTCGCGGCCCCACTGCCCCCGGCCGACCCCGCCGACCCATAAGTTCGGCCACCCGCCTATTAAGGATCGTTATTTGTCAAGTGCCGTTTTCTGGACTATGTTCGGTCCAGATCGGGCAACTTGATCACGTTTTGATCAATCCGTTCTGGCGTTTTGGGGTTTGGGGCTGTTAGGCAATGACCACAGGGGGTTAGTCGTGAAGACGACGGCATGGCGTATGTCGGCCTTGCCCGTGCTCGCCGGGCTCATGTTCGCGGCGAACGCACAGGCGCAAGACCAGGGGACGTGTCCACAGCTACCGGCAAGCTCGGGGCTGATCTGGGAGTACAAGGGCAGTGGCGGCGGCGATTTCTGCCGGGCGCTGCGCGAGGATGGCTCCGAAGCTTTCGGCCTTTACATCGCGGCCAAGTCACCGTTCACGCCCAAGCGCGGCAACCGCGCCGAAGCCGGCGTGATCGATGGCCAGACGATGTTCTGGTACAAGGGCGAAGTGGCGATCCGGCCGGACATGCAGGTTCGCGAAACGCTGATCGAGCTGCCTGACGGGCGCACCGCGCACATCTGGCTGCAGGCAAGCGATACGCAGCTGGGCAATTCGATCATGCAGGCGCAGTCGATCCGCTTCCCGGCGACGCGATTGACCAGCAAGTAGGTCACTGAAGGCGCCGCGGCCTGGCCGCGGCCCGTGGAGGCGCGCGTCCGTCGCGCGGGTACCTCCGGTTGCGCTGCGGGCGGGCACGCCTGAGCGCCCACAATCTGACCCTGCATCGCCAGCCCTGCATCACTCTGGCTCTACAACTGCGCCCTAAGATAGGCCGGCCCCGCCTTGCGGCCGGGCATGTCACTGCATCAGCACCGCTCGGGTGGTTGGTTGGCAGTAGCGCCCGGGCTTCCGTCGTTTCGCAAGGAAGGATCTGGAGGCAGCATGATCAAGCGTCTCGGGGCAGAGTTCATCGGCACGTTCTGGCTGGTACTGGGCGGTTGCGGCAGTGCGGTGCTGGCGGCCAACTTCGGCGGTGATGGCAACCCGCTGGGCATCGGGTTTCTCGGCGTGGCGCTCGCGTTCGGCCTGACGGTGCTGACCGGTGCATACGCGCTTGGCCACATTTCCGGTGGTCACTTCAATCCGGCAGTCAGTTTCGGTCTTTGGGCCGGCGGTCGTTTCCCGGCGCGCGATCTGTTGCCCTACATCATTGCGCAGGTGCTCGGCGGTCTGTTCGCCGGTTTCATCCTGTGGCAGATCGCCAGTGGCACGGCCACATTCGCGGTCGATCCGAATGCCGCCGGGGCGTTCGCCAGCAACGGTTACGGTTCGCATTCGCCGGGCGGTTATTCGGTGGCCGCGGCGTTCCTGTGCGAGGTGGTGATGACGGCGATGTTCCTGGTGGTGATCCTGGGTGCGACGCATCCGCGGGCGCCAGCCGGTTTCGGGCCGTTGGCCATTGGTCTTGCGCTGACGTTGATCCACTTGATCAGCATTCCGGTCACCAACACGTCGGTGAATCCGGCGCGTTCGACCGGCGTTGCGGTGTTTGCCGGGGCGGCGGCCATTTCGCAGCTGTGGCTGTTCTGGGTGGCGCCGATCGCAGGCGGTCTGCTCGGTGGCGTGATCTATCGCTGGCTGGGTGACGACGGGCAGCGCTGAGGCTCCTCGTACTTGCCAACCTTGAGGGCCACGCTGATCGGTGTGGCCCTTTTTAACGCCGCCGCTGAGGTTGGGTGGTCGGTGGGGGAGGAGGTGGGGTGCGTTCCGCGAACCTCCGCTTCGCTGCGTTAATCGTTCGCGAAATACACCCCACCCCCTCCTTCCCGAAGCTGCAGTCGATTTAATGACTTCGCGTGTTGGTGCTCTTGCGCAGCCCGCGAGATGTGGCTGCAAGGACGGGACTCGGGCTGCATCGATACAGGGCGGTGTCCGTGCCCTACTCATTCGCGCGTCCGCTCGGTGAGCTCGGTCCCGGACGCCCGCGAAAAGTTCAGGTGGTTCCAAAAGAAAAACGGTTGCCCGTCATTCCCGTGAAGGCGGGAATGACGGGCACGAACAACGACGCTGGGTTCCCGCCTTCGCGGGAATGACGGTGAGCCCCTCTCCCGTTTACGGGAGAGGGGTCGGGGTGAGGGCACCGAAGACCGGGCAATGAATTACTGGAGCGTCGTTCGACGGGCCGGGGATTGATCCGCAGCGGGACATGGATGTCCCGCGCCCCGCATCGGACATGGATGTCCGACCAAGGGGCGGAGCAATCCCCGGGCCGGCGGACGGCGCCCCTCCGAAGAGGCGCCGCCACTCCGACGAAACGGCGGCTCTCCGAAGAGACGGCGCCACTCCGCAAAACTCAGGCGCGCGACGTTAGAACCGCCCTTCCTGGAAATCGACGAAGGCCTGCATGATCTGCTCCTTCGTGTTCATCACGAACGGACCGTAGCGAGCGACGGGCTCGCGCAGAGGACGGCCGCCCACCAGGATCACGCGTACACCGTGCGTGCCGGCGCGCAGCTTGAAGATGCGGCCGCCATTGAGAACGGCCAACTGTTGCATCGACAGTGCGCGTGCATCGTCGCCGTCGCCCACCGTGCCCTCGCCTTCGAACGCATAGACGAACGCGTTGTGGCCGTCGGGCAACTCGTACTGCCACGATGCACCTGCCGCCAACTCGATGTCGAGGTAGAGCGGATCGGTGGCCGGCTGCTGGATCGGGCCGGCGATGTCGCCGATGCGACCGGCGATCAGCTTCACGTTGACGCCCGGTGCAGGCTGCAACTGCGGAATGCGATCGGGTGCGAACTCCTGGTACTGCGGATCGGCCATTTTCTCGCTGGCCGGCAGGTTCACCCACAGCTGGAAACCGCGCATGCGACCTTCGTGCTGCTCGGGCATCTCCGAATGCACCAGGCCGCGACCGGCCGTCATCCACTGCACGCTGCCGGGCACCAGCACACCTTCGTTGCCGTGGTTGTCCTTGTGGCGCATGCGCCCGTCGAGCATGTAGGTGACCGTCTCGAAGCCGCGATGCGGATGGTCCGGGAAGCCGGCCAGGTAATCCTCGGGCTTGTCGGTGCCGAACTCGTCCAGCAACAGGAACGGATCGAGCATGTCCAGCTGCGGCGTGCCGATCACCCGCGTCAGGCGTACGCCGGCGCCGTCGGAGGCCGGCATGCCGCGGATGACGCGGCCGATGCGGGCGAAGTCCTGGCTGGTGTCGATATGGCTCATGGCGAACTCCGGAACTGGGTATCAGCGCAACAATGTCGGGGGTCGGCGCGACCGCTGCCAGCGCCGCGGATGGAACGATCCATTACACCGCCGCCGGCCCGTCGCGCACTTGGTTGGGGTCAGCCGCGGCGGCTTAGGACGTAGACCGTGGCGGGCGGCACATTGAGCAGCAGGAACTCGCCGCGCTCGACCTCCAGGCCAAGCTCCTCGGCCACGTCGGCGGCCAGCGGCGACTGCGGGCCGTAGGTGAACTGCAGGAAGCGCCCGCCTTCACGCAGGCAGGCGAAGGCCGCACGCAGCGCGCGCGTGATCGCGCCCGTGCCACCGCCCAGCTCGATCACCCGGCGCGCGCCCTCCGGCAAGGCGGCGACCATCGCCGCGGCCAGGTCTCGGCCCGAGGGCGTGACCGCCGCGGTGCGCGCCGGATTGCGCAGCCATTGCCGGAAGAACGTCCACGAACCTTTCGGGAGCGTCAGCTGGCGCATGCGTTTCTCTCTCAGGCCAGGCGCTGAAGGCGCCAGCAGCGGTGGATGCGGGAGTCGCGTTCGAAGTCCGGCGGGATCGTCTGCGCGCTGATGTCGACGCAACTGGCGAACTGCGCGATCGCCGCTTCATCCAGGCGGAAGCGACGGAAGTTGTTGGAGAAGTACAGGACACCACCCTCATCCAGTCGCGCCACCGCGGCCCGCAACAGGCGCACGTGCTCGGCCTGCACGTCGAAGTCCTCGGCGCGCTTGGAATTGGAGAACGTCGGCGGGTCGCAGAAGATCAGGTCGTACTGCTGCGTGTCCGCCTCCAGCCAGGTCAGCGCATCGGCCTGGACCAGGCGGTGGCGCGTGCCGCCGAAGTCGTTCTCGCGCAGGTTGTCGGCGCACCACTCCAGGTAGGTCGCCGAGAGGTCGACCGTGGTGGTGGTGCGGGCGCGGCCAACCGCGGCATGCACGGTGGCGGCGCCGGTGTAACCGAACAGGTTGAGGAAGCGGGTGTCCTCGGCCTCGGCGGCAATGCGCAGGCGCATCGGCCGGTGATCGAGGAACAGGCCGGTGTCGAGATAGTCGAACAGGTTCACGCGCAGGCGGGCATCGCCCTCGCGCACGGTGACCAGTTCGCCACGCGAATCGAACTGGCCGTACTTGCTGCCACCCTTGCCGCGGGCGCGGGTCTTCAGCGCGACATTCTCGCGCGGCACCGCAAACACCTCGCGTGCCGCGGCGAGGAGCTCGTTGAGGCGCTTGCGCTGCACCGGCTCCGGAATGTCGGCCGGCGCGGCGTACTCCTGCACATGCAGGAAGGTACGCGGCGTGGCTTCGTCGGTGACGTAGACGTCGATCGCCGCGGAATACTCGGGCAGGTCGGCGTCGTAGGCGCGGTAGCAGCTGACGTGTTCGCGCTCGCGCCAGGACTTGAGCTTGCGGATGTTCTTGCGCAGGCGGTTGGCGACCATCTGCGCGCCCTCCGACAGCACCGGCGCCTGTTCGGCGCGCTCGCGCTGGGGCGGTGCGATCGGGTCGCAGGCGATCAGCGTGCATTCGATCGCACCGTTGAACAGCTGGTACTTCTTGCCGGCGCGCAGGCCGGTGGCGAAGGCGAGCTCGGCATCGCCACAGAGCAGGCTGGCGCGCCAGTCGGGCACGGCACGCTTGAGGTTGTCGCCGAGCGCGCGGTAGAGGGCGGCGTCGGCGGCGAGGCGGGCGTCGTAGGGCGGGTTGCAGACGACGAGGCCGCGCGAACCCGGGGCCGGGTCCTTGTCGCCGCCAGGCGCCTGCAGCGAACGGATGTCACCCACCCGCCACTCGATCACGCCCGCCAGTCCCGCCAGCACCGCGTTGTCCTGCGCGGCACGGATCGCGTGCGGATCCAGGTCGCTGCCGAAGAACACCGGGCGCAACGCATTCATGCCGGTGGCTTCACGGGCACGGGCATCGTCGACCAGCTGGCCCCACGTGCCGGCATCGAAGCCCAGCCAGCGCGTCGGCACCGCGTTGCCGTGCCGCTGCAAACCCGGCGCGACATCGGCCGCCATCAGCGCGCCTTCGATCAGCAGCGTGCCGCTGCCGCACATCGGGTCGAGCAGCGAGCCGCCGTCCGCGTACACCTTCGGCCATTGGCCACGCAGCAGCACCGCCGCCGCGAGGTTCTCCTTCAACGGCGCTTCGCCCTGCTTGCTGCGCCAGCCACGGCGGTGCATCGGGCCGCCGCCGAGATCGATCGAGACAATCGCGCGGCCCTTGCGCAGGACCAGGCTCAGGCGCAGGTCCGGCGCTTCGACATCGACGTCCGGACGCGAACCGGTGCGCGCACGCATGACGTCGACCACCGCATCCTTGACCCGCTGCGCGGCATAGCGCGCATGCGTGATCGCATCGCCCGACACATGTGCATCGACCGCGACCGTGTCGCCCGGGCCCAGGTGCTGCGGCCAGTCGATCGCGGCGACGCCGGCATACAGCGCGTGCTCGTCGGGGCAGTCGAATTCGGCGATCGGCCACAACACGCGGCTGGCCAGGCGCGACCACAGCACGGCGCGCTGCGCATCGAGCGCGCTGCCTTCGACGTTGGCGCCGGCCATGGCCGCGGTCGCGCGCGTGCATCCCAGCGCGACCAGTTCGTCGGCGAGCAGGTATTCCAGGCCCTTGCCGCAGCTTGCGAAGAATTTCATGACTTACAGCACCGACAGCAGGGAGGCGAAGGCGTCGGCGCTGGCGTCGACGTGCTCGGACAAACGATGGCCATCATTGACCAGCAGCAGGCGCGAACCACGCTCCTGCGCCCAGGCGACGACGGCGCTGGCCGGGATCAGTTCATCGTGCCAGCCGTGGATGATCGAGGTCGGCACGGCGGCCGCCTCCAGCCGCGGCGCAGGCCCCATCTTGATCGGGGGCGCCATCAGGAAGAGGCCGGCGGTCGGCACCTGCAGCGACACCAGGCCCGAGATGTAGGCGCCCAGGCTCGAGCCGGCCAGCACCACCGGGCCGCGCGTAGCCGCAGCGCGCGCCAGCTCGAGCAGGCGCTGCAGGCGGTTGGGCACGTCGCCCAGGTCGCTGATGTCGCGGCGCGCATCGAAGGCGGTGAAGTCGGGCCGCTCATGGCTCCAGCCCAGGCGCTCGGCGACGTCCGCCAGCGCGGTGACCTTGGTCGCGTCCGGCCCGCTCTCGAAACCGTGGGAAAGGATGCAATGTCCGCGCGTGCTCATGGAGTTCCTGTGGTGCCGGTTCGTTCGTGCCGTTTCAATCATGGAGTGCGACGACGGCGTCGCCGATCTGGATCGTGCCGCCGTCGAGGATGCGTGCGCACAGTCCGCCGTGGCCGCGCATCGCGTTGTAGCCACCGGGACCGAGCGCGGCCTCCATGCGCGAGCACGGATCGCAATCCTCGGTGCCTTCCAGCAGCACCTCGCCGATGCGGAAGCGGCGGCCCTTGAGCGCCACCAGCGGCACCCCGGAGACGACCAGGTTGCGGCGCAGCGTGGCCGGCGCCACCGAGGCGTGGCCGGACAGCGCCGCGATCACCGGCAGATGCTCGGCCTGGATCAGGGTGATGCCACGCTTCCCGCTGCCACCGCTGTACCGGTCGCCCGAGAGGCCGGCGCCGGAGGTGGCGATCACCTGCGCGACGGGCTCCATCGCGACTTCGCGCCGCGGTCGCAGGCCGATCCATTCGACCCGGCCCTGGCGCGGCAGCATGGCCATCAATTTGCCGAGCTCGGAGTCGGCGGGAGGAAGCTTCATGACGGGGATCCGTGCAGTCCTGGCGATGGTCTGTCCGGGCCGGCGCCTGGGGCGCGCGATCCGGGAGGCTCGACGCCGCATCGTTGGTCGGCTGGTCGTCGGAGGCCGGCGGCGAGCAAGGCCGGGCGGGGGCGAATGGTAGCATCCGGCCCCATGTTGCCCGACCTGACGGCCCCGCCGATCGCCTTCTCCCCCCTGCCCTACCAGGACCGACTGGACGTGCGTGCGCTCGACCAGATCGACCTGGTGGTGATCCATTGCACCGAGCTGCCGGACCTGGCGATGGCGCGCCGCTTCGGCGAGGAAGTGCTGTACGAGGGCTCGCAGACCGGCAACAGCGGCCATTACTACATCGACCGCGACGGCAGCCTGCACCAGTTCGTCGCCCTCGACCGCGTCGCCCACCACGTGCGCGGCTACAACCCGCGCGCCATCGGCATCGAACTGGTCAACCGCGGCCGCTACCCGGACTGGCTGGCGGCGCACCACCAGGCCATGGGCGAGCGCTACACCCCCGAGCAGATCGACGCACTGGTCGCCCTGCTGCGACACCTTCGGGCCACCCTGCCCGTGCTGCGCCTGATCGCCGGCCATGAGGACCTGGACACCACCACGGTCCCTGCCAGCGATGACCCGTCGGTGCAGGTGCAGCGCAAGCTCGACCCCGGCCCGCAGTTCCCGTGGCCGCAGGTCATGGCGGCGGTGGACCTGGAGCGGATTCCGTAGTCTGAAACCGACTACGGGCAATGAATCGCCGAAGCGTCGATCACCGCGCCCTTCCGGAGGCACGGGCCAACAGGGATCCAGGAGCCCATCTCGTATACTTCCGATCCGCGTCCCACGAGCTTCCCGCGCAATGACTTCACCCGCCTCCGAGCAAGTCGTTCCCGAGCTGGTCGAACTGCTCTCGCTCGAGCGCCTGGAGGACAACCTGTTCCGCGGCCAGAGCCGCGACATCGGCACCAAGTACGTCTTCGGCGGCCAGGTCCTGGGCCAGGCGCTCTCGGCGGCACAGGCCACGATGGAACAACCGCGCGGCGCCCACTCCCTGCATGCCTACTTCCTGCGCGCCGGCGACATTGCCGCGCCGATCGTCTACCAGATCGACCGCACCCGCGACGGCGGCAGCTTCTCGGTGCGGCGGATCACCGCGATCCAGCACGGCGAAGTGATCTTCTTCATGGCCGCCTCGTTCCAGCAGGACGAAGAGGCCGTCGAGCACCAGCTGACGATGCCCGAAGTGCCCAAGCCCGAGGACATCGCCCCGGCGCCCCCGGTGCCCGAGCACGTGATGGCAACGCTGCCGACCAAGGTCCAGCGCTGGCTGTCGCGGATGGGCCCATTCGAATTCCGCCACGTCTACCCGCGCGACGAACTCAACCCGCCCAAGCGACCGCCCTACCAGCACGTCTGGTTCCGCCTGAGCGAGCGCGTCGGCGACGCCCCGGAACTGCATCGCGCCCTGCTCGCCTACGCCTCCGACTTCCACCTGCTGGGCACGGCGACCTTCCCGCACGGCATCAGCTACTACCAGCCGAACGTGCAGATGGCCTCGCTCGACCACGCCCTGTGGTTCCACCGCCCGTTCCGTGCCGACGAATGGCTGCTGTACTCGATCGACAGCCCCAGCGTGCAAAGCAGCCGCGGCCTCGCCCGTGGCCAGATCTTCGACCGCGAAGGCCGCCTGGTCGCCAGCACCGCGCAGGAAGGCCTGATCCGCGTCGTCCGCGACGCGGCCGCGGCCGCGCACGTCCCGGCCAAGGGTTGAGCGGCCGATGAGACAGGTATTCAGCAGCCAGCGCCTGGAAAACGTCGAACGCGTCGCGGAGATGATGCGCGAGGCAAACATCGAAGTACGCATCACCAACGGCCGCTCGTACAAGGGCGGCCGCCGCGGCACCTTCAGCTACAGCGAACCCGAAGGCCCGAAGCCGGCCGTGTGGGTGGTGCGTTCGGACGACCAGGTCCGTGCGCGCGAGATCCTGCGCGAGGCCGGCCTGCTCGAGAGCACGCGCGAGAGCTTCACCGGCCCCAGCTTCCGGTTCGAGGCGCAGGCGCCGGGCAAGTCGGCACAGCAATCGCGGATGCTGCGGATCAAGCTGGTGCTGATGGCGGGCATCATCATCATCGGCGGCCTGGTGATCATGCACGCGGTCAACCTGGACATCGCCAACGAAGCCCTCAAGGAACACCCGCTCGACGGCTCCACCGCAGCGATCCCGCAACCGCTGGCCGCGGCGGTTTTCGCCCAGGAACTGCCGAAAGCGCGCCTGGACGTGCTGTGCCTGGGCGTCGACGGCAAGGACGCACCGGCAACGCTGGTGACTGCGATGCAGCAACCCCACCGCCGCGTGGTGGCGAAGTCCGAATGCGTGCGCGTTGCCGATGACGAAATCGGCAGCCAGCTGCGCGCCACCGGCGCTCCGGCCCTGATCATCGACGTGCGGAATTTCCGCCCGCAAAAGCGCGACACCGCCAACAACGGCGCCATCACCGGCGTGCTCGAGTGCAACGCCTACCACCACCGCATGTCGGCCTCCTACAAGACGCTGGAAGTGCAGCAGGTCGAAGGCGGCTGGAAGGTCGTGCGCACGATCAAGCACGTGGCGATGTAACCAAGTACCAGATGAACGTCCATGGATTCCCGCCTTCGCGGGAATGACGGCGGAGAGGCGCTGGGTTCCCGCCTTCGCGGGAATGACAGTTTGCAGACGAAGACCGGGCAATGAATTGCTGGAGCGTCGTCCGCCGGGTCGGGGATTGCGCAGCAGCGGGACATGGATGTCCCGCGCCCCAAAAAAAACCCGCGCCGCGGAGACCCGGCACGGGTAGGGGGGATTTGCATACAGCCAAGCGCGTTGTTGTGACTGGATCGACCGCGCCTGGCGCGAAAGGTTCAACGACGCGACATCGGCTTGAGATCGTCCCGGGTCAGATAGCCATCACGATCCTCGTCCATGAACGCGAAGCCCCGGCTTAATCGCGGCATTTTCTCGCTGACTTCCAGCTTGCTCAGCTTGCCGTCGTGATTGAGATCGGCCTCGGCGAACCGCTCCTCGGCCCGCCTGGCCTCCTCGGCCTCGCGCTGCGGACGCATCTTCTCGTGATAACTGCGCAGCTCACTGCGGACCACGAACCCGTCGCGGTTGCGGTCGATGGCATCGAAATCCTTGACCAGCCACGGCATCGACGCCGCCTCGGCCTTGCTGATGCGGCCGTCGCCGTCCTTGTCGGAATCGATCAACCCGCCCATGCCGCCGCCCATGCCACCGTGACGGCCATGGCCACCCCGGTGCGGGCGCTCGGACGCGTCGAGCTTGCCATCGTGATTGCTGTCGAGCTGATCGAACTTGCCGGCAAGGCGCGCACTGGCGGCGGCCTCGTTGCGATCGATCACACCATCGTTGTTGACGTCGAGCTTCGCACGGCCGGCGCGGGTGGCGTCGCTGGCCTGGGTCGCGGCCAGCGCGGAGCCGCCGGCAACCACGGCGGCGATGGCGACGACGAGCAGCGCGGACAGGGAATTACGGTGTTTCATGGATAAGACTCCTGCGGACGGCGTCGGTTGGCGCCGATGAGCAGATCAACGCCCTCGGCCCGTCGCGGTTGACAGCAAGCGGGCCGCGTTCAGTCGCACGACAGCATTTTCCTCACGCGCCACGGCGCTATGCTGGCGCCATGGGCACCGAACCGCAGGACAGCGACGATCTCCGCCTGTTCCACACCGGCGAGCATGCCTGTGGCTACTGGCCCGAGCGCATCGCCCGCGACCTGGTGCTCGACCCGCGCGACCCGCGCCTGCGCCAGTGGTACCCGCACGCACTGGGCTGGGGATTCCGCCGCTCCGGCGACATCGTCTACCGCCCGCACTGCGCCGGCTGCCGCGCCTGTGTGGCGGTGCGCATCCCGGTCGACCGCTTCGTCCCCGATCGCAGCCAGCGCCGCTGCCTGGCCCGCAATGCCGGCGTCGAGATGCGGGTGCTGCCGACCCAGCGCACCGCCGAGCAACTGGCCCTGTACCGCCGCTACCTGGCCGCCCGTCACGCCGGCGGTGGCATGGACGGCCACGGCGCCACCGAGTTCGACCAGTTCCTGATCGGCACCTGGAGCGAAGGCCGCTTCCTGGAGCTGCGCGAAGCGTCCAGCCATGGCCCCGGCAAGCTGCTGGCAGTGGCCGTCACCGACGTCACCGAGGCAGCGCTGTCGGCGGTCTACACCTTCTACGACCCCGACCAGGCAGACCGCGGCCTGGGCACCCTGGCGATCCTGCGGCAACTGGAATGGGCGCGCCGCGAGCGTCGCCGCCACCTCTACCTGGGCTACTGGATCCAGAGCCATCCGAAGATGGACTACAAGCAGCGCTTCCGCCCGCTGGAGGCCTTCGACGGCCGCGACTGGCACGACCTGCCGGTGCCCTGATCCTGTCATTGCCGCTGCGCGCAGGCGTGACATCATCGCGCGATGACCAGACTCCCCTACCTCCTCATTTGCGCCTCCCTGTCGCTGCTTGCCGCGTGCACGCAGGTGAACATCAAAGGCGACCCGCAAGCATGGGCAAGATCGATGAGCAGCGACACGACCCTGCGGGTGGCGACCTACAACACATCTCTCTATGACGACCAGGACGGCGGGCTGATTCGCCGCCTGCAGGCCAGCGACCCCGGCGCGCGCAAGATTGCCGCGGTGCTGCAGCGCGTGCGCCCCGACCTGGTGCTGCTCAACGAGTTCGACTACGACGCCCAGGGCGCAGCCGCCGACCTGTTCCAGCACGACTATCTCGAAGTCGCCCAGCCCGGCGGCGGCGAAGCGCTGAAGTACCCGTACCGCTACCTGGCCCCGGTCAACACCGGCGTGCCCAGCGGCCTGGACCTGGACGGCAACGGCGAAGCCGGCGGCAGCGGCCGCAACCGCGGCAACGACGCCTGGGGCTACGGCCTGCACCCGGGCCAGTACGGCATGCTGGTGCTGTCGCGCTACCCGATCGACGCCGAACAGGCGCGCACGTTCCAGCTGCTGAAATGGAGCGCGATGCCGGGCGCGACGCAACCGCGCAACCCGGCCAACGGCAAGCCCTGGTATCCGGCCTCGACCTGGTCGCAGCTGCGGCTGTCGTCGAAGTCGCATTGGGACGTGCCGGTGCGCACGCCCAACGGTGTCGTGCACTTCCTGGTGTCGCACCCGACGCCGCCGGTGTTCGACGGCCCTGAGGACCGCAACGGCGTGCGCAACGCAGACGAGATCCGTCTGTGGCGTGAGTACCTGTCGTCAGCCAGCGCACCCTGGTTGTGCGACGACAAGGGCCGCTGCGGCGGCCTGCCCGCGGACGCACGCTTCGTGATTGCCGGCGACCTCAACAACGACCCGGCCGATGGCGACGGCCACCACGAGGCCATCGTCGAACTGCTCGAACACCCGCGCGTGGTGCGCTATACCACGCCGCACAGCGAGGGCGCGGTGGAAGTCGGCGCGCACTATGCGCAGGCCGGCATCGTCCGTCGCGGCGCCGCGGCGCACGCCACCGGCGATTTCGGCCCGAAGGCCGGCACGATGCGCCTGGACTACGTGCTGCCCTCGGTGGGACTGGGCGTGCAAGGCAGTGGCGTGTTCTGGCCGGCCGCCTCCTTGCCGGAAGCGGCGATTGCCGACGGCAGCGACCACCACCTGGTGTGGGTGGATGTGACAATGGCGCCGCGCTGAAGCGCAACGTCGTCCGGTGTCCCCGCCTTCGCGGGGATCACAGCGGCTAGGCCTTCGGCAGCTTCGCCATCACCGGCGGGACCGCATCCACCGCCGGCATCGGAATCTCCACCGGCGCATGCAACGGCTGCGCGGACGCCAGCGCCGTCGGCGGCACCGGTACCGCATCACCGAGCGGCGCAACCACGCGCGGCCCGAAACCGAACACACCGTCGCTGCGCGCCGACACGATCATCCGGACCATGTTGGCCGGCACCATCAACTCCACCGCGATGGCTGTGCCTTCGGCCGTGCGGCCCTCGATCGTCATCTCGATCAGCGCGCCACCGGTGTCGATCGAATTGCACAGCACGTGCGGCCCACTGGGGCCGTCGTGCATGTACGGACGGATCGCCTCGCCCAGCGCTTCCAGCGCCTGCGGATAAAGGAACACTGCATAACCCTGGGTTTCGTCGAGCATGGTCGCGGCTCCTCGGGTGCGTTCAGCGCAGATCGATCTGGAGGGCGGCGGCGGAGCGCCGCGCGCGTTCGCGTGCGGTATCGATGTCCTCGGCCAGCGCCAGTGTCACCGCGACGCGGCGATGGCCCTCCACGCGCGGCTTGCCGAACAGGCGCAACTGCGTGTCGGCCTGGGCCAGCGCCGCATCGACGCCGTCGAACACCGGCACGCCATGGCCCTGCGCCAGCACGGCGCACGACGCGGCCGGACCGTACTCGCGGATCGACGGCACCGGCAAGCCAAGAATCGCCCGCGCGTGCAGTGCAAACTCGCTCAAGTCCTGCGAAGCCAGCGTGACCAGGCCGGTATCGTGCGGGCGCGGCGAGACCTCGCTGAACCAGACCTCGTCACCCTTGACGAACAACTCCACGCCGAACACGCCCCAGCCGCCGAGGTCGTCGGTGATGCTGCGGGCGATGCCCTGCGCGCGCGCCAGCGCCTTGGTCGACATCGGCTGCGGCTGCCAGCTCTCGCGGTAGTCGCCATCGCGCTGCAGGTGCCCGATCGGCGCGCAGAAAGTGGTTCCGCCAACGTGGCGCACGGTCAGCAGGGTGATCTCGTAGTCGAAGTCGATGAAGCCTTCCACGATCACGCGGCCGGCTCCGGCGCGGCCGCCGGTCTGCGCGTACTCCCAGGCCTTGTCGATGCTGTCGGCGTCGCGCACCAGGCTCTGGCCCTTGCCCGAGGACGACATCACCGGCTTGACCACGCACGGTAGGCCGATCGCGGCGACGGCGGCGCGGTAGTCCTCGAGGGTATCGACGAACTTGTAGGGCGAGGTCGGCAGCGCCAGCGTCTCGGCGGCGAGGCGGCGGATGCCCTCGCGGTCCATGGTCAGGCGCGCCGCACGCGCCGTCGGAATCACCCGTGTCTGGGTGCCGCGTTCGCCGAACTCGCGCTCGAGGTCGACCAGGGTCTGGGTATGGATCGCTTCGATCTCCGGCACGATCAGGTGCGGCCGCTCCAGCGCGATCAGCGCGCGCACCGCGCCGCCGTCGAGCATGTCCAGCACGTGGCTGCGATGTGCGACCTGCATCGCCGGGGCATCGGCGTAACGGTCGGCTGCGATGACCTCCACGCCATAACGCTGCAGTTCGATCGCCACTTCCTTGCCGAGTTCGCCCGAACCGAGCAGGAGCACGCGAAATGCATGCGGGGACAGGGGCGTGCCGAGGGTGATCATGTGGGGTCCGGGCGGAGGGCAGGCGCTCAGTTTATGGGGACAAGGGGAAAAGGTCTTCACGCATCCGGCAATGGGCGAACGCTTGGCAGTTCGCAGTTTGTCGCCGCCGCCTTTGTCGGGTCGCAAAACGCATGCCATCCTGTGCCGATGTCCGGCCCCGCCCCCGCCTCCGCAGCCGCGCAAGGATTCGTGCTCGCCCTCGCCTGCGCGATGGCCGTGGCCGGCTGCGCCGACGACACGCCGGAGGCGGTCGACGAAGGCCGCGGCACCCATCTCGCCGGCGTGATGCTCGATCCGCAACTCGATGAGATCAGTGGCGTGGCGGCATCGCGCCGCCACCCCAACGTGCTGTGGATGCTCGACGATGGCGGCAATCCCGAGCGCCTGTTCGCGGTCAGCACCGGCGGCACGCGACTGGCGACATTGCGCGTGGAAGGCGTGACCAAGACCGACTGGGAGGACATGGCCTCCTTCGAGCTCGACGGGCGCAGCTACCTGCTGATCGCCGACACCGGCGACAACGGCGGCCTGCGCCGCAGCCTGCAGTTGCACATCGTCGAAGAACCGTCGCGGATCGAGAACGCGCGCCTGCGACCTGCCTGGTCGATCGCGTTCCGCTGGCCCGACGGTGCGCGCGACTGCGAGGCGGTCGCCGTGGATGCAGCCAACCGCCGGATTCTGCTGATCTCCAAGCGGCGGCAACCGCCGGAGCTGTTCTCGCTGCCGCTGCATCCGCGCGGGACGGCGATGCAGACCGCGCAGAAGCTGGGCAACCTGGCCGGTGTCCCGCAAGCCGACGCGACTGCACTGCGGCGCAATCCGCAGCGCGCGCGCCTGGACAGCCAGGTCACGGCCGCCGACATTTCGCCTGACGGTCGCACCCTGGCGGTGATGACCTATCGCTGGCTGCTGCTGTATCCGCGCCATGCCAACGAGGACTGGGGCCAGACGGTGGCGCGTGCGCCGCGCTTCGATCCGCTGCCCTGGCTGCCCCAGGCCGAGGCCCTGGCATGGAGCGCCGACGGCCGGCATCTCTACGCCACCGGCGAGTTCATCCCGGCGCCGCTGTACCGCATCACTCCGGATTGAATCACGCCGGTCAGAATCACGCTGCTGCCCCACCCCATGCCGCACCGCTTTTCGATGAGGACCCCGCCATGAGCCAACGCTGGACCTACGAAGTCGTGGAAATCGCGCCGAGGATGCTCGGCCCTGCCGTCAGCGAACGCCTGCAGGAAGAGCTCAACCGCCTCGGCGAAGACGGCTGGGAGCTGGTCTCGGTGATGGCGGTGACGCCGTTCGACCACCTGCGGGCCGTGCTCAAGAAGCCGGCCTGACCCGTGCCCCCGGCGGCTGAAGCCCTCCCGTGGGCAGTTCAGGGGCAAGGCGTGGCATCGACCGTCCCGGGCCGCTAACCTTTCCGGCATGCGCGGCCAGCCCCGAATCCTGATCAACACGCCGGAAATCGAACTCTGGCCCGGCGGCCTGTTGCGCGCGCGCAGCAACTTCGATGCCCGCGCGCTGTCCCGCGCCCGCCATGTGCTGCGACGCAAGCGCGACGGTCAGTACCTCGCCGTCGATCTGCCCGAAGGTCTGCTGGCGCTGATCCCGCACCTGCGGCGCGAACCCGGCCTGGACGCCGCACTCGACGCCATCGACGCCCCGCCCGCGCACCTGCGCGCCGGCATCGAACACGTCCGCGAACTGCCGCTGGACCGCCTGGAAGAGCGCATGCACGTGCTCGGCCTGGATGGCGAGTACGGCGAACGCACTGGCCTGGCCCTGGTTGCCGAACCCGACTGGCTCACCTTCGCCGGCTTCGACCGCTATCGCCGGCCACTGTGGCTGCACGTGGAGGCAGCGCGCGCCTGGTCGCACCTGCGCGACGCGGCGCAGCGCGATGGCGTGGTGCTCGAGGCGATTTCCGGCTACCGCAGCCACGACTACCAGTTGGGCATTTTCGAACGCAAGCTCGCCCGCGGCCTCAGCGTCGAGGAGATCCTCAGCGTGAATGCCGCGCCTGGCTACAGCGAACACCATTCCGGCCTGGCGCTGGACATCGGCGCACCCGACGAGCCGCCGGCCGAGGAATCGTTCGAGAACACGACCGCCTTTGCCTGGCTGCGCGAGTACGGCAAAGGCTATGGTTTCGTGATGAGCTACCCGCGCGACAACCCGCACGGCATCGTCTACGAGCCCTGGCACTGGCGTTTCGAGACGACTTGAGCGCGGGCCGTTACGCCTTGAAGCCCGCTACTCCTTGTCGAGTGAGATGCGAACGCCCGAGACCGTCTTCTGGACGATGGTCAGATCGAAGTTGGCGTCGCCCAGGCGCTTCTTGACCAGCACATCCTCGCCGTCATCGACTTCGACGCGGTAAGCGTCGCCGAGCTTGGCGCGCATCGCGTCGCGGATGAGCTTGGCGACATGGTTCTCGCCGGCGTCCTTGGGCACGGCGACCGTGACATCGATGGCGGCTTCCTTAACCGGGGAAATGCGAAACACCACCACGCCATCGCTGTCGGCATCGCTGCTGACCTGGATGCGCCACTTGTTGGAGGGGCTGGCCAGCGCGATGGCGGATGCGAACAACAGCACCCAGGACGCCACCACCTTCCACCTGGTCGGAGCGTTACGGTCGCGTACTTGCATGGCACACCTCCCTGATCGGCATGGACGGCCGATCTTCCCGCAACCCGTGTCAAGACGATCTTGATGTGGCCGGCCGGGCGGCGGCCCGGGGGTCAGCCCGCAGGGCGCCGCACCTTCAGCGCCTCAAGGCATCGGCCGCATACAGCAACCACGCCAGGATCATCAGCGTGCCGCCAAACGGCGCCAGTACCGTGCGCGTGCCGAACACCGCGGCCGCGGCCAGGCTGCCCGAGAACAGCAAGGTCCCCAGCAACAGCATCGCGACCGCCACGACCGCCAGACGCCTGCGCAGTTGCGACGCCAGCACGGCCACGGCGATGCCATGACCGAAGGCGAACAGCGCCGCGGCGTACAGCCGATGTTGCGCGGCGGGATCGACCGCGTGCGCGGCGTAAGCCGACAAGGCGACGGACACGGCGGCCAGGACAGCGCCGCAGGCCGTCAGAAGGCGGATGGACAACACGGGGGACTGAGCGGTCATTCGGGTAGTGGATGGGGGTGCCCCGTCACGATATCAGCCGCGCGTGGCGCGACGGGCAGGAGCAACGTCCCGCCCCTCGCCCCTCGCGCCCAAAACAAAACGCGCCGCGGAAATCCGCGGCGCGTTGTGATTCAAATCAGCTGCGAGTGGAGCGAGTCTTACTTCACAGCCCAGTACACGTCGTACTCGCCGTCTTCGGTGAAGCCGGCAGCGATGCCGCCCTTCCACGACTCATACGGGCGTTCGACAGTCTCGTAACCGTGGGTCAGCGCCCAACCGCGCAGCGCGTCGCGCACCTTGGCCAGGTTGGCCATGTGGCCCTTGAACGACGGCACCATCGCGACCTTCGCCGGCTCGCTGTAGACCGCCACGACCGGACCCTCGACCTTGATGTCGAGCTTGGCGGTCTCATCGGTCGAACCGACCTTGCGGACCGGCTGTGCGACATCGAAGGAGTACATCTCGGCACCGAACTCGTTGGTGACGATGCGGACCGGACCGGCCGGCTCAAGACCGTTGGCGGCCATGACCTTCTTGATCCACTCCATGTTGCTGTTGATCTGGCCCATCACCTTGTCGTTGGTGCGCTCGACGGCGGCGGTCACGACCAGCAGGTTCTCGGCCGGACGGTCGAACAGCTTCGGCGCCTTGGCCGGATCGTCCTTGCTCAGCTCGGCGTAGTCGTAGTTCGGCACGGCGGCGAGCATGTTGCTCAGGCGGCCCAGGCCCATCTTCATGTCTTCGCCGACGTTGCTGCTGACGTACAGGCCAGCATAACGACCGATCAGGTTCCAGCCGTAGTCGACGTCGTAGGTCTGCGAGATCTCGACGTTACGACCACCGCGGCCGGTCGGCTTGAGCGTGAACACGGTGCGCTTGTTCTTGCCCGGCTCGATGTCGGTCAGGGCATAGCCAATGCGCTTGCCCGGGATGCTCTCGGTGATTTCCCAGCTGCCCTGGCGCAGACCCTTCTCCTTGGAGTCGTAGTCCATGCGGGCGCCGACGCCGGCTTCCGGGCCGGAGAACTTCAACTGCATCTTCGGATCGCGCAGGACCAGCGGGTTCCAGTCCTTGAAGCGGCGCAGGCTGTTGAGGGTGTCGAACACAATCGTAACTTTGCGGTTGGTTTCAACCGAGTGCTGCAAATGACGGCTTGACGGCAGCGCGATGCCTACGATGAGGAACAGCGCGGCGACAATCGCCAAGGAAATCAAAATCTCGATCAGACGGGTCATTCAGGTTTCTCCGAGGGCCGGCACCCGGTCGGACCGGGACACAGACCCGCAATCGTATCAAGGAAGCCGCGAGCGGTGTAGGACGGCAGCAACACAAAAGCGCCCTGGCGGGGCCATCAACCCCGCCAGATGGCCGGTCCGCGGGCCGGGCCGGGGCCCGCCCCGCGCGGTCCGGCGGGCCAGCCTCAGACCAGCTGCAGCTCGAACGCCTTCAGCACGGCACGGGTGCGGTCGCGCACGCCCAGCTTGGACAGGATGTTGGAGACGTGGTTCTTGATCGTGCCCTCGGCCACGCCCAGCGAATTTGCGATCTCCTTGTTGGAGAAACCGCCGGCCATCAGGCGCAGGATCTCGGTCTCGCGCTCGGTCAGCGGATCGGGCCGGTCGAGGCTGACGAAATCGTTGCGCATGTGCTCCAGCCCCGACAGCAGGCGCTGGGTCACCGCCGGCTGCATCAGCGAGCCGCCGTCGGCCACGGCCTGGATCGCGCTGACCAGCTGCTCCAGCGAGACATCCTTGAGCAGGTAGCCCTTGGCGCCGGCCTTGAGGCCGGCCAGCACCAGCTGGTCGTCATCGAAGGTGGTCAGGATGATCGTCGGCGGCAGGCTGTTGGTGCGCGCCAGCGCCTGCAATGCCTCCAGCCCCGACATCACCGGCATGCGCATGTCCATCAGGACCACGTCGGGCTTGATCTGCGGAATCACTTCCACCGCATGGCGACCGTCGCCGGCCTCGCCCACCACTTCGATCCCCTCGGCCAGCGAGAGCAGGGAACGAACGCCCTGCCGCACCAGGGTCTGGTCGTCGACTATCAACACACGGATCATGCGATGGCTCCTTCACAGGCAGCGGCCGCGGCCGCCGAGGCCGGCAATGTCAGGTGCAGGCAGAAGCCTGCTTCCGGCCGGGTTTCGATTCTGAGGTCGCCGCCATGCTGCTGCAGCCGCTCGCGCATGCCGCGCAAGCCGTTGCCGGCGACGAAAGTGTCCGCACCATGGCCATCGTCGCGCGCGCTCATCACGATGCAATCGCTGCGGCGGCCGGCGTTGATCCACAGATTGCGGGCGCCGGCATGGCGCACCGCGTTGGTGATGATTTCCTGGGTGCAGCGCAGCAGCACGTGGGCGCGCTCGGGATCGTCCAGGGTCAGCGGCGTCTCGATGTCCATGTGGATGTCGATCGCGGGCACGTTCTCGGCCAGCGGCAGCAGCGCCGCGCCCAGGTCGATGGCGCCGCCTTCGCGCAGCTGGCTTACCGCCTCGCGCACGTCGGTCAACAGCAGGCGCGCCAGCGTGTGGGCCTGCTGCACGTGTTCCTTGACCCGGCCTTCGGACAGGTGCCCGGCGACTTCCAGGTTCAGGCTCAGCGCGGTCAGGTGATGGCCGAGCAGGTCGTGCAGCTCGCGCGAGATGCGGGTGCGCTCGTTGACGCGCACGCTCTCGCCCAGCAGCGCACGGGTGGCGCGAAGTTCGGCGTTGAGGCGGCGCTGCTCCTCGCGCGCCTCGGCCTGCTGGCGGGCGACCAGGGCGGTCACGAACACCAGGCTGGAAAAGCCCATGTACGCCAGCGACTGCAGCACCGCCAGGATCGGCGGGAAATCCAGGGCGCCGACGAACACCGGGATGATCGCCACGTTGCCGCAGATCAGCCAGACCAGGCCGAAGCGGACCGGCATCAGCCACGGCAGCAGGCCGGCCACGACCATCAGCAGGATGCTGCCCAGGCCGGTGCCGGAGAAGTAACCCACGCCGATGGCGCAGGCGGTCAGGACCAGCAGCAGGCCGTGGTCGACCACGCCGGGGCGGCGCTGGCCAAGCTGGCGCGTGATCCACCAGTACACCGCGCCGAAGGTGAGGTAGACCGAAAGCCAGCGCAGCACCTGCAGCGTCGGCGGGCCTTCGGCGTCCGGTGCGAGCAGGGTCGGATCGAGCCAGACGTTGAGCAGCCAGAGCCCTACCGCGCCCCAGGTGAACAGGCCTGCGTAGCGCAGCAGTCGGGTGTGATTCAGGCGGGCAAGCATGTCGGCATGCTAACTGCATCAAGGGCCTGGGGAGCCGTCCGAAAGTCATGCTGGAGCAATCCGGGCGAAATCGAGGTGAGTCGGAGCCGGTGGGGCATGGACCGGGGCAGGCATTCCGACCGACGGGACCGGCACCCGCCCCGGCGTCTACCCCCTTCCCTCCCGTTCGCCCCGCATTTTCGTGCCGCCGGTCGCCCGCGCGTGACGGCCATGCGATAATCGCCCGGCCGGACGTGCCATGCGTCCGGTTTGCGAATATTGGAGCCCGGAATGTCGATCGTCGTCCGCGACGTGCGTGAGCACGAGCTGGATTCCGTCCTTGCACTGAACAATGCCGCCGGCCCCGCGATCCTGCCGCTGGATGCGGCCCGACTGCGTCATTTCTTCGAAACCGCCGAATACTTCCGCGTCGCCGAGCGTGACGGCGCCCTTGCCGGGTTCCTGATCGGCATGGGCAGCCACACCGACCACGACAGCAGCAACTTCCGCTGGTTCCGCGAGCGCTACCCGGACTTCTTCTATATCGACCGTATCGTCGTTGCCAGCCGCCGTCGCGGCGGCGGCGTCGGCCGGGCTTTCTATGCCGATGCGCAGAGCTACGCCGAGATGCGCTACCCGCAGATGGCGTGCGAAGTGTTCCTGGAAGGCAGCAACGACCCCGCCCTGCTGTTCCATGGCAGCTTTGGATTCCACGAGGTGGGACAACACATGATGACCGAGGCCGATGTGCGCGCGGCCATGCTCATGAAACCGCTGTGCAGCCATTCCTGGGTGCGCGAAACCTACGGCGACGCCCTGCCGCAGGTGGCATGGATCATCCAGCCGCGGGGACCGCGCAACCACGGCGGTCCCAAGGCCGCCGATGCCCTGATGCATCGGCCCACGGGAACCGGCCTGTGAGCGCGGCGATGGACTTTGAACCGGCCGGCGAACTCAAGATCGGCCAGGTCGGTATCGCCAATCTCCGCATCCGCACCCTCGACGTCGAACGCCTTACCGCTGAAATGCGCGATCGCGTCCAGCGCGCGCCGAAGCTGTTCGCGCGCGCCGCAGTGGTGCTCGACTTCGGCGGCCTGACCCGCACTCCCGACCAGGCCACCGCCACCGCCCTGATCAAGGGCCTGCGCGAAGCCGGCGTGCTGCCGGTCGCCATCGCCTACGGCACCAGCGAGATCGAACAACTGTCGCAGGCACTGGGGCTGCCGCTGTTGGCGAAGTTCCGTGCCTCCTACGAGCGCGACGAAAACGCTGCCGCAGCGGCCCCTGCCGCGCACGCGGCGCCGCCGCCGCGGCGCGAGCCCGAGCTGGCGCCGACTGCGGCCAAGCCAAATGCCGGCGCCGCAGCGGCATCGCCGGGCATGATCCAGGCCAAGCCAGTGCGCTCGGGCCAGCAGATCTACGCCGAAAACCGCGACCTGACCGTTCTCACAACGGTCGGCGCCGGCGCCGAGGTCATCGCCGACGGCTCGGTGCATATTTACGGACCATTGCGTGGTCGCGCGCTCGCAGGCGCGCAGGGCAACGAGCAGGCGCGGATATTCTGTCGCGAATTCCATGCCGAGCTGGTTGCCATCGCGGGGCACTACAAGGTATTGGAAGAGATTCCCAAGGACCTGCGCGGCAAGGCCGTGCAGGTGTGGCTTGAAGACCAACAACTAAGAATCGCGGCACTCGACTGATGCCGCATCAACGGAGGATTTAACTTGGCCGAAATCATCGTAGTCACCTCGGGCAAGGGCGGCGTTGGCAAAACCACGACCAGCGCCAGCCTTGCCTGCGGCCTCGCCCGTCGAGGCCACAAGGTGGGCGTCATCGACTTCGACGTCGGCCTGCGTAACCTCGACCTGATCATGGGTTGCGAACGTCGCGTGGTTTACGACTTCGTCAACGTCGTCAACGGCGAAGCGACGCTGCGGCAGGCACTGATCAAGGACAAGCGTTTCGACAACATGTTCGTGCTGGCTGCCTCGCAGACGCGCGACAAGGACGCACTGACCAAGGAAGGCGTGCAGAAGGTCCTCGACGACATGATCGCCGACGGCTTCGACTACATCGTCTGCGACTCCCCGGCCGGCATCGAGAAGGGCGCCTACCTGGCGATGTACTTCGCCGACCAGGCCCTGGTCGTGGTCAACCCGGAAGTGTCCTCGGTGCGCGACTCCGACCGCATCCTGGGCCTGCTCTCGTCCAAGACCCGCCGCGCCGAGAACGGCGAGCGCGTCAAGGAGTTCCTGCTGCTCACGCGCTACAGCCCCAAGCGCGTGGAGACCGGCGAGATGCTCAGCGTCGGCGACGTCGAGGAGATCCTCGGCCTGAAGACGATCGGCGTGATCCCGGAATCGCCGGACGTGCTCAACGCCTCCAACAAGGGCGAGCCGGTGATCCTGGAGACGGAGTCCGACGCCGCACAGGCCTACGACGACGCCGTCGCGCGCCTGCTGGGCGACACCCGCCCGATGCGTTTCACCACTGCGGAGAAGAAGGGCTTCTTCAGCAAGATCTTCGGAGGTTGAGGATGGGCCTTTTCGATTTCCTGCTGGCCAAGAAGCAGACCGCGTCGATCGCCAAGGACCGCCTGCGGATCATCGTCGCGCACGAGCGCGCCGGCCGCGGCGGCACCAGCCCCGATTACCTGCCGATGCTCCAGCGAGAATTGCTGGAAGTGATCCGCAAGTACATCAACGTCGATGCCGAGGCGGTCAAGGTCGACCTGATCGGCGACGGCGACAACAAGGTCCTGGACATCTCGGTGGCACTGCCGGAAAACCCGGCCTCGGCCTGATCGTCGCCTGCCATGCCCCTCCCGTTTGCGCGCAGCGAACGGGAGGGAGCCGTACCCATGCTCACCCTCTCCGACATCGACCCCACCGCCGTCGCCGCCCTGCTCGCCCGCTACGGCCTGCAGCTCGAGCGCGTGGCCGATGGCCAGCCCATCCCGGGCAGCTACTGGGGCGAATGCGAAGCCGGCCTGATCGGCCACAACGTCTACGCACGCGGCGACACGCCCGTGCATTCGCTGCTGCACGAAGCCGCGCACCTGATCGTGCTGCCGCCCGAACGCCGTGCCCAGGTCCACACCGACGCCACCGACTCGATCGAGGAGGAAGACGCCGTCTGCGTGCTGCAGGCGCTGCTCGGCGACGCCCTGCCCGGTGTGGGCCGCGAACGCGTGCTGGCCGACATGGACGGCTGGGGCTACACCTTCCGCCTGGGCTCGGCCCGCGCCTACTTCGAACACGACGCCAACAATGCCTGGCAATGGCTGCACGAGCGCGGCCTGGCTGACTCCGGGACCCGCACCCTGGCCTGAAAGCGGTCCGGGACCTGTGCACCTTGCGCGACCGCGGACGGCCCACTAGCCTTCGGGGGCCTCGTCGCAGCAGCGCGGGCCTTACCCGGAGAGAACGAAGATGAAACCAGTACGCGCCCTGCTCGCGATCGGCATTACCGCCGCCGTGATCGGACTGGCCGGTTGCAAGAAGGAACCGACCCCGACCCCGACGACCGAAGGCGGCACCGCCACGACCGCGCCGGCAGGCGAGACCGCCGACCAGTTCATCGCCCGCGTCAACGACGAATACCGGAAGATGTTCCCGGAGATGACCGCCGCGCAGTGGCTGTCGTCGACCTACATCAACGACGACAGCGGCCTGGTCGCCGCCAAGGCCAACGAGCGCTACCTGGCCCAGCTCAAGAGCTGGATCGAACAGGCCAACAAGTTCGAAGGCCAGAAGATGTCGCCGGACACCGCCCGCGCGATCCAGCTGCTGAAGATCGGCGCAGCGATGCCGCCGCCGAAGAATCCGGCGCACCTGGAAGAACTCACCAAGATCGCCGCGCACCTGGAGCAGGTCTACGGCGCCGGCACGTATTGCACCGGCGACGGCGACGCCAAGCAGTGCCGCCAGCTGGGCGAACTCGAGGACGTGCTGCGCAGCAGCCGCGACTACGACACCCAGCTCGATGCGTGGCAGGGCTGGCATACGATCGCCCAGCCGATGCGCAAGGACTACACGCGCTTCGTCGAGCTGATCAATGAAGGCGCGCGCGACATGGGCTTCGCCGATACCGGCGAGCTGTGGCGTTCGGGTTACGACATGAGCCCGGCCGAGATGTCGGCGGAAACCGACCGCCTCTGGGGCCAGGTCAAGCCGCTGTACGAGCAGTTGCACTGCTACGCCCGCACCCGCCTGGAAGCCAAGTACGGCGAGGACAAGGGCCATGTCGCCGGCAACATGCTGCCGGCGCACCTGATGGGCAACATGTGGCAGCAGGACTGGGGCAACCTCTGGGACATCCTGGCGCCGTACCAGAACGCCGGCGACCTCAACATCACCAGCGCCCTGGAATCGCAGTACCGCGCCGCCTACGACGCACAGCTGGTCAAGCACGCCGGCCAGCGTTCGCCCACCGACCTGGCGCAGTTCGAGCAGGATGCCAAGCTCGCTTCGGCCAAGCTGATGACCGAGCGCGCGCAGGACTTCTACACCTCGCTGGGGATGCAGAAGCTTCCGGCGAGCTACTGGGACAAGACCCAGTTCATCAAGCCGCGTGACCGCGACGTGGTCTGCCATGCCAGCGCATGGGACATGAACATGGCCGGCGACGTGCGCACCAAGATGTGCATCAAGCCGAACGAGGAAGATTTCACCACCATCTACCACGAGCTCGGCCACATCTATTACGACTTGGCCTACAACAAGCAGCCGCCGTTGTTCCAGCAGGGCGCGCACGACGGCTTCCACGAAGCCATCGGCGACACCATCGTGCTGTCGATGACGCCCAAGTACCTGCAGTCGATCGGCCTGCTCGGCGACCAGCAGCAGAGCAACGAGGCGCTGATCAACTCGCAGATGCGCATGGCGCTGGCGAAGGTCTCGTTCCTGCCGTTCGGCCTGATGATCGACCGCTGGCGCTGGGGCGTGTTCGACGGTTCGATCAAGCCGGGCGATTACAACAAGGCCTGGTGGGAGCTGAAGGCCAAGTACCAGGGCGTGGCCCCGGTCACCGCCCGCGGCGAGGACTTCTTCGACGCCGGCGCCAAGTACCACGTGCCGGGCAACACCCCGTACACGCGCTACTTCCTCTCGCACATCCTGCAGTTCCAGTTCTACAAGGCGCTGTGCGACTCGGCCGGTTACAAGGGCCCGCTGTACGAGTGCAGCTTCTACGGCAACAAGGAAGCCGGCGCGCGCTACCAGGCGATGCTGAGCAAGGGCGCCAGCCAGCCGTGGCAGAAGACCATGAAGGAGCTGACCGGCGGCGAGAAGATGGATGCCTCGGCGGTGCTGGAATACTTCGCCCCGCTGCAGACCTGGCTCAAGCAGCAGAACGAAGGCAAGACCTGCGGCTGGGAGTCCGGCGGCACGACCGCGGCCGCACCGGCGGCAAAGCCGGAAGCCAAGCCGGAGGCTGCGAAGAAGGGTTGATTCTCCCTTCGCGCAACGAGAAAGGGCCGGCTGACGCCGGCCTTTTCTTTTTTGAGCTGCCCGTCATTCCCGCGAAGGCGGGAACCCAGCGTCGTCGCTTTCGGCCGATCCCGCCCCCCCACCTTCGCGCGAACGACAGTCCGGTTCTGCTACGTTTGCGCCCTCCCCCGTGCTGCAGGAGCTGGACATGCCACTGGTACGTGTAGACCTGATGGAAGGAAAGGACGACGCCTGGTTGCAGGGCATCGGCGATGTGATCCATGCCGCCATCGAGGACGTCCTCAAAGCCCCCAAGGATGACCGCTTCCAGGTGTTCACCCGTCATCCGCGCGGCGAGCTGTCGATCGACCGGACCTACATGGGCATCGAGCGCAGCGACGACTGCATCCTCATCCAGGTCACGATCAGCCAGGGTCGAAGCGTCGAAACCAAGCAGGCTTTCTATCGCGCGGTGGCGGATGGCCTTCACGAGCGGCTCGGCATGCGCACGCAGGACGTCTTCATCAACCTCGTCGAAGTCGTCAAGGAGAACTGGTCCTTCGGTGACGGGATCGCCCAGTACGCCTAGACAGAATACGACCGGCAAGGGATTTCGCGGCACGAAGGCAAGGTAATGGAACCTTCACGCCGACCCGCATCCACCGGGATCACAATGGCCGCCCGCCGCGGCCTATAGCTGCGGCGCCTTCCAACGCGAGGTCCGCATCGCCATGACCCAGGTCCCTGCACCGCCGCAGTTGCCGGCCGATGTCGCCGCCGAGATCGATGGCAAGCCCGACGTCGCCAGCTCATCGACGAGATTGTCGATCTACCGCACGCGCCTGTCGGTGTATCGCACGCAGGTATCGAACCTGCGCTCGCACCTGGCCAACGAACGCACCCACCTGAGCTACCTGCGCACGACCGTGTCGCTGGTCGGCTTCGGCATCACTCTCAACCGTTTCAGCATGTACCTGGTCCAGGAAAAAGAGCTGTCGGCGCATCACAGCCGCCATTTCCTGCGCGATGCCGGCAACGCCGGCCTGGGCATGGTGGTGCTCGGGCTGTTGCTGCTGATGTGGTCGATCTACCGCTACGCGGCCGTGGGCAAGGACATCGAGCGCGGCCAGTACATCTCGCACCAGAGGGGTACGATCGCGGCCAGCATTGGCCTCCTCCTGCTCGGCGGCCTCACCGCCGTGTGGCTGTTCGTGCGCTGAGGCGATGCGATGATCATCCAGGAAGCGACCCAGGCCAGCAGTGGCTACATCCTGACCACGGCCAACGCGATGCTGCTGTTCTTCATCATGCTCGGACCGGTGAAGATCCTGGCGCCGTTCTATCGCTCGACCGCGACGATGGAACCCAGGGCCGTGCGCAGGATGGCGATCAAGGTCGCCGTGATCAGTGCGATCACCCTGCTGGTGGCAGGCATTGTCGGCAGCGCGATGATGCAGCAATGGCGCATCAGCATCCCGGTGATGGAACTCACCGGCGGAATCGTCTTCCTGCTGGTCGCGCTGAAACAGGTCATGGAGCAATACGGCGATCCTGCGCCTGCCGCCGGCACCGAGCCCCGGCTGATGCACCTGGTATTCCCGATCGTGGTGACTCCCTATGGCATCGCGGCGCTGATCGCGCTGATGGCCCTCAGTGGCGACACCTCGCGCTCGACCACACTGCTCGGCGGCGTCATGGCGATCATGGCGATCAACCTGGTGGCGATGATGTTCGTGCGCCAGGTCATGCGCGGCATCGGCCCGCTGGTCCTGCAGATCTTCGGTGCGGTGCTGGCGGTCCAGCAGGTTGCGCTGGCGCTGCAACTGGTGGTGGTGGCGTTGAAGGGGATGGGAGTGGGGTTGAAGTAGTCGTTCGACCACGGGGAAGTGGGGAATTCGGGGACGTGGCATCCCATCCGAATCGCGGCGTGGCCGCTCGAAGTCCAAGGAGTTTCAACCATGGCAACTGCAAAGAAGGGCGACAAGCCGAACATTCTTGTCATTTTTGGCGACGACATCGGCATGTGGAACGTCGGCGTCTATTCGCATGGAATGATGGGCAACACGCCCAACATCGACAGCATCGGCCGCGACGGCATCGTCTTCACCGATCACTACGGCCAGCCCAGCTGCACCGCCGGGCGCGCGGCCTTCATCATGGGCCAGCTGCCGGTCCGCACCGGCATGACCACCATCGGCATCCCCGGTTCCACCCGCGGCATCCAGGCCGAAGACCCGACCCTGGCCGAAGTACTCAAGTCGGTCGGCTATGCGACCGCACAGTTCGGCAAGAACCACCTGGGCGACCGCAACGAATTCCTGCCGACCATGCATGGCTTCGACGAATGGTTTGGCAACCTCTACCACCTCAACGCCGAAGAAGAGCCGGAAGAACTCGATTATCCCGGCCAGAAGAACCCGGAATACAAGAAGAAGTTCGGCCCGCGGGGCGTCCTGCACGCATGGGCGGCCGACAAGGACGACGCCACCACCGACGACAAGTTCGGCCGCGTCGGCAAGCAGAAGATCGAGGACACCGGCCCGCTGACCCGCAAGCGCATGGAAACCTTCGACAGTGAAGTTACCGCCAAGACCCTCGACTGGCTCGACCGCGTCGGCAAGGGCGACAAGCCCTTCTTCTGCTGGTTCAACACCACCGCCATCCACATCCATTCGCACTGCACGAAGAAGTACATCCAGATGGCCGTCGATGAAGGCCGTGCCGAGGAAGACGTGGTGCGCGCCAAGATGCTCGAGCACGACGAGCAGGTCGGCCAGTTGCTGGCCAAGCTGAAGGAACTCGGCGTCGACGACAACACCATCGTGGTCTACTCCACCGACAACGGCAACGAACTGATGCTCTGGCCGGACGGCGGCTATGCGCCGTTCCGTGGCGAGAAGGGCACGACCTGGGAAGGCGGCGTCCGCGTTCCCTGCCTGATGCGTTGGCCCGCCAAGGTCAAGCCGCACACCATCTCCAACGGCATACAGAACCATGAGGATCTGTTTGCGACGCTGGCAGCTGCGGCAGGCCTGCCCGACCTCAAGGACAAGCTGATCGCCGGCTACACGATGAATGGCACCAAGTACAAAGTTCACCTGGACGGCTACAACAACCTCGACCACTGGACCGGCAAGTCGGCCAAGTCGGCGCGGCGCGAGATCTTCTACTACGACGAAACCGACCTGATGGCCGTGCGCGTCGACGGCTGGAAGATGCACATCGGCGTGAAGCGCGAAGGCAGCTGGTGGGACGCCAAGTACTACCCGAGCGTGCCGTACGTGTTCAACCTGCTGATGGATCCGATGGAGAAGATGGACCCGCAGTCGCACGAGTGGGGCTACATCGGCCGCAAGTTCTTCGCTTCGAAGCTGTGGGCTCCGACCGCCGCCGGTCCGTTCATCGCCGCCCACCTGAAGAGCCTGCTGGAGTTCCCGCCGTCGCAGGGCGCCGACACGCTGAGCATGAAGAAGGCGCTGGACGAGGCGCAGCGCAAGATGGAGCAGCCGCACGCGAGCAGCAACTGAGCATCACCAGGCTTGGGCATCCTGCGTCCCGCCGATCCGGCGGGACGCAGCTTGGCTCAGTACGCGAACTGCAACCGCGCCTGGAACACCGTCGGCTCGTCGCCGTCCATCGGCCCGCCATCGACCTCGAGCACCTTGACGACGTTGAAGCTCGCGCGCAGGTACTGATTGAGGTACCAGTTCAGCGCGGCGGTGGCGTTGCGTTCGCTGCCGCCGTTGATGTTGCCATCGCTCAGGTCGATGCTGCTCAACCGCAGCGCCACTTCGAAGGCGCCCCAGCCGTCGCTGCCGAAGTTGTGCGCGGGCCTGATGCCGTCGAAGTAGCCGCGGTTGCCCAGGTACGGGCGCGCCTCGCCGGTCAGCGTCCATGCCGCCTGCGCGTACCAGCCGCTGAAGTCGAGGTCGGCCCCGGTGCCGCGCGACACCCGGGTCGCCTGGTACTCGCCCTGCAACGAGGCGGCGCCGATCGCGCCGGCCAGTTCCAGTCCGACGGTCGTGTAGCTGTCGACGTTGCGGATCTCCCCGGTGTCGACGAAGCGCTGGGCGAGGATGTTCGACTCTGGCTTGCTGCGGAAGCGCACGGTATCGAACTTCGGCCCGGTCGCGTTGGTGCTGTTGTCTTCGGTCGGCGCGCGCCAGGTGGCGCCCAGGCCCAGGTGGATGAGGCCGTCGCCGGACATCAGCGGCGCCCAGCTGACGCGGGCAGCCGCGCCATAGCCGTCGTTGCCGGCCTGTGCGTTGCCGACCGGTTCGCCGAACAGACCGCCGTTGAGCGACCAGTTCGCGCCCGACGTGCCCAGCCCCAGGCCCGGCGCCCGGGTGATCACGAATGCGAACGGCAGGCCGCGCTCCATGAAGGTCAGGTTCTTGTCGGAGGCGTAGGCCTCCATGCCGAAGGGCTGCTTGAACTGGCCCAGCGTCACCGTGAACGGCTTGAGCGCGTTGTAGCTGATATAGGCGTCGGTGACGCCGGTGGTGCCGCTGAATTCGTATTCGACCCGGTACTGCCAGTCGGTCAGGAACGTGCCGCCGATCGACAGCCGCGAGCGGCGCAGTTCCGAACCGTCGGACAGGTGCGCCTGGTCGTCGTCGTAGTCGGCGAAGTCGAGCTGCTGCAGCGTCCCGACCTGGAATGTGGGTGGCGAGGGCGAGGTGCTGTCCTTGGTCGACAGCTTGAAGCCATCGTCGGTGCTGGCGGTCGCTTCGGTCTTCTGCTCGGCCTTGAGCTCGGCGTATTCCTCGGCGGTGATGATGCCCTTCTGCGCCAGCAGTTCGAGCAGGCCGCTCTTGGCCTGGGCGGGCTGGGCGGCGCACAGCAAAAGGAATGTCGCCGCCGCGGCGGCAAGCGGGATGGGACGCATGGCTTGGACTCCCCGACAAGCCGCACAAAGGGCGGCGGAATGCGCTATATATCGCGCTATATAGCGTCCAACTGCCGCCCGGAGCAACACCATGCCCGCCCTGCCCGCCTTCGTTCGTCGCCTCGCCCTGATCGCAATGCTCGCCCTGGCCGGCCCGGCCATGGCCGAGGAACCGGTCCGCGTCTTCGCCGCCGCCAGCCTCACCAACGCCCTCAACGACATCGGCGCGGCCTGGGAGAAGGCCGGCCATCCCAAGCCGAGCCTGGCTTATGCCGCCTCCTCCGCGCTGGCCAAGCAGATCGAAGCCGGCGCGCCGGCGGACGTGTTCGCCTCGGCCGACCTGACCTGGATGGACTACCTCGACGACCGCGGCCGGATCAGCGCCGGCTCGCGCGTCAACCTGCTCGGCAATGACCTGGTGCTGATCGTGCCCAAGGGCCAGACCGTTCCGGTCGAAATGAAGCGCGGCTTCGACTTCGCCGGCGCCTTCAAGGGCAAGCTCTGCACCGGCGAGCCGGGGGTGGTGCCGGTCGGCATCTACGCCAAGCAGAGCCTGGAGGCGCTGGGCTGGTGGACCTCGCTCAAGGGCCGCATCGTCGGCACCGACGATGTCCGCACCGCGCTGGCTTTCGTCGAACGCGGCGAGTGCCCGCTCGGTATCGTCTATGCGACCGACGCGAAGATCAGCAGCAAGGTCGACGTGCTCAAGGCCTTCCCCAACGACACCCACAAGCCGATCGTCTATCCGTTCGCGGTGGTCAAGGGCGCCCGCCCCGAGGCACAGGCGTTCGTGCGATTCGTGCAGACCTCGGCCGCGGCTGCGGATATCTTTGACCGCTACGGGTTCACCCGCCTCAAACCCTGATCCGCATGTGGTTGTCGCCTGAAGAGTGGGATGCACTGCGCCTGTCGGCCAAGGTGGCGCTGTGGTCGACCGCCGCCTGCCTGCCGTTCGGCATAGCGCTGGGCTGGCTGCTGGAACGCAAGCGCTTCCCCGGCAAGTTCTGGATCGACATGCTGGTGCAGTTGCCGATGGTGCTGCCGCCGGTCGTGCCGGGCTACCTGCTGTTGCTGCTGCTTGGCACCCACGGCCCGCTTGGCGGTTGGCTGCACGAGACGTTCGGGATAGTGGTGGCCTTCACCTGGAAAGGCGCGGTGATCGCGTCGGCGGTGATGGCGTTCCCGCTGATGGTGCAACCGATCCGGCTCGCATTCCGGTTGATTGATCCGCGCCTGGAGAATGCCGCGATCACGCTGGGTGCGCGGCCGTGGAGCGTGTTCTTCAGCGTGACACTGCCGCTGTCGGTGCCGGGGGTGATCGCCGGCAGCTTCCTGTGCTTCTCGCGCAGCCTTGGCGAGTTCGGCGCGACGATGGCCTTCGTCGGCAATATCCCCGGCGAGACGCGCACCCTGCCGCTGGCAATCTACAGCCTCACGCACGTGCCCGATGGCGACGCCGCGGCGTTGCGGTTGTCGCTGCTGTCGATCGCGCTTGCAGTGGTGGCGCTGCTGCTGAGCCGATGGGTCACCCATCGCGCCGAGCGCAAGCTCGGCTTCCAGGACCACCGGGCCCAACATGCTGAACTTTGACCTCGACTTCGCCCGCGGCGATTTCACGTTGTCGGCGCGCGCCGAGGTCGGCGCCGGCGTCACCGGTGTGTTCGGCCCGTCCGGTTCGGGCAAGAGCACGCTGCTGGCGCTCATTGCCGGACTGCTGCGGCCCTCGCGCGGCGCCATCCATGCCGACGGCGACGTACTGGTCGACACCGCCGCCGGGCGCTTCGTGCCGCCCTGGGACCGTCACTTCGGTCTGGTGTTCCAGGATGGCCAGCTGTTTCCGCACCTCACCGTGCGCCGCAACCTGCTCTACGGCCACGACCGGATCGCGCCTGACATGCGCCGCCATGACCTGCAATCGGTGGCGCAGTTGCTGGAGATCGTGCCGCTGCTCGACCGTCGCCCGGCGCTGCTGTCCGGTGGCGAGCGCCAGCGTGTGGCGCTCGGCCGCGCCCTGCTCTACTCGCCGCGCCTGCTGCTGCTCGACGAGCCGCTGTCGTCGCTGGACGATCGCCTGAAGCAGCAGATCCTGCCGTTCCTGCGCCGCGTCAAGGAAGAGATGCGCGTGCCGATGCTGTACGTCAGCCACGCCCGCAGCGAGATCGACTACCTCGCCGATGCGGTCATCACGATGGAGCGCGGCCGCCTCGGCGGCTAGGCGCCCACCGCCAGGATCACGCTCGATGCCTTGAAGATCGCCGCGGCCTCCACGCCTTCGGCGAGCTGCAACGCCTGCGCCGAGGTGTTGGTGATGATCGCGGCGACGGAGTTGCCGCCTCCCAGGTCGATCACCACTTCGCTGTTGACCGCGCCGGGCTGCACGCGCGACACCGTGCCCTTGAGTCGGTTGCGCGCCGACAACTTGACGTCGCCATCGACGCCGGTGGCGACGATCACGCTCGACGCCTTGATCAGCGCAACTGCGCTGTCGCCCACGGCCAGGGCCATGTGCTGCAGGCTTTCGTGAGTGATGATCGCGACGATGCGCGCCCCGCCCGAGAGTTCGAGTTCGACCTCGTCGTTGACCGCGCCGCTGGCGATGCGGACGACCTTGCCGGCGAAATGGTTGCGTGCGCTGGTGAGCATGGTCAGTCTCCCGAGGGTGTCCAGTTCCGCGCCTGCGCCAGACATCCGCGCATTGAGGCGTTCGATGAAACGGCCGTTCTCTTCCTCGACCGCGCGCCAGGCCTCGACGAGCCGCCGACCATGATCAGTCAGGCGAGTACCACCGCCGCCCTTGCCGCCGACGACACGCTCGACCAGCGGCTGCCCCGACAGGTTGTTCATTGCATCGACCGCGTCCCAGGCCGCCTTGTAGCTCAGCCCCACCTCCCTGGCCGCGGCCGAGATCGACTCGACCTGGCCGATCGCCGCCAGCAGGGCCATCCAGCGCCGGCCGGCGAACGGCCCGCGGCTGGCTTCCACGGTGAGCGCGCTGTTGATGCGGAACGACGGCAAGGTCATGGCGCCAGTATGCCGCGAACCGGGCTGGCCTCCAGCCCAGCCCACCCGCCTAGACAACCAGGCGCAGCCCCAACCTCAGCAGCGCCACCTTCAGCCCCACCGCCCGGCCCACGCCGGTCTGCGGACTCTGCGATACGTGGATCCCCACGAGCTTCGCATCCGTGGTCATCCAGGCCGCGCCGGAGTCGCCGCCGGCGAACGCCGCGTAACCCGTCGGCATTGCGGCGTCGGGCAGCACCTCGAAACCGGTCGCATCGACCTGGCCGATGCGCGCACGCGTCACGCCCGTGGCGAATCCGGATTTCACCACCACCATTCCGGTAGCCGGCTCGGTGACGCCCTGCCAGGCGCCCAGCTCGAGGATCGTCGGCGACGTAACGATGTTGCGGGCGATGCGGAACGCGACGATGTCGATGCCGGCGGCAACCTTCAATGCCGTCTGCGCCTCCGACACCAGCGCCCCGACCGCACGCAGATCGGGTTGGAACACATCCATGCGCAGCGCACCGGCGCGGGTGATCACATGCCCGGCGGTGACGCCCCAGCGGTCCTGGCCGTCGCCGGTGGCCAGGCATCCCAGCGTGCCAAAGGTGCCCAGTTCCGCCGACGAGATGGCGACCCCGGCGCGCAGCGGCCGATAGCGCAGGCGGTAGTTGGCGATGCCGTTCACTGCACGATCCCTGCGGCGCGGTCACGGTTGCACGAACTGGCCGGCAGTCGCTTCCAGCCGTTGCGATTGCGCCGGTTCGAGCTCGGGCATGAAGTCGAACCCGGAGCGCTCCTCGATCCATCGCACCGGCTTGATGAAATCCGCATACGCATACGGCGACGGCGGCTTGGCATTGGCGATCACAAACGCGACTGCCTCGACATCGCCATTGCCCTTCTGGCTCACCACGATCTTGAACAGATGCGTCGGCACGGCCACGCCCGCACCGATCGTGAAGTACTCGACCCAGCCGTCGGCGGTGGCAACCTGTTCCTCGTCGGGGTCGTAGAGCAGCGCGCCGGTGATCACCCAGGTGACTTCGCTGTCGGCGGCCATGAGGCGCACGCGCTTTTCCAGCTGGCTCCACACGCCGGAATTGAAGCCGCCCAGTTGCGGCGACATGTTCGACAGGTAGAACGATTCATCGAGCAGCCGCTTGCTCCAGGCCTGGTCCTCGGCCGGGGCGTGATGGCCGCGGGCATAGCCCGAACCCTTGTAATCGCCCAGTTCGGCGCGCGGACCGGACAACTCCGGATCGGCGCGGAAATGGTCCTTGCGCGGGAAAGCGCTGGTGAGATGTTCGGGCACCAGCCGCTCACAGACCCACAGTGGAATCCGGTACTGGCCGCTGTGTTCGAGTGCGTAGCCATCGCGGACCACGAACTCGGTGAAGCCGTGATCCCAGCCGGGCACATGCTGCGGCATGCCGAACGGGCACAGCTCGTCGACCTTGTCGATCTGCGCGGCGGTCAGTTCGGTCCCCTGCAGCGCCTGGAAGGCGCTGTGCCGGGCACGCTCCATCCGCTTGACCGGCGCATGCGTCGCGCAGGAGGCCAGCGTGCACATCAGCAGCACGCACGTCGCCACAATGGCCAGGCGCTGGTTCATGGTCCGTCACTCGCTCCGGGCGCACTCCGCCAGAGCAGACAACGCAGCGTTCGCGGCCCGACGGCCAGGCCTATGGCGGCGGCTGGCCGCTTCCCCTATGTTGTGGGCACACCCAACCATCACGGCCGCGCCACATGTCCGATTCACCCGTGCATCCGGATCACCTCAAGCGCAGCCTCTCCAACCGGCATCTCCAGCTCATCGCCATAGGCGGCGCCATCGGCACCGGCCTGTTCATGGGTTCGGGCAAGACCATCCACCTGGCCGGTCCTTCCATCCTGCTGGTCTACCTGATCATCGGCATCATGCTGTTCTTCGTGATGCGGGCGATGGGCGAACTGCTGCTGTCGAACCTGGAATACAAGTCGTTCATCGACTTCTCCACCGACCTGCTCGGGCCCTGGGCCGGATTCTTCTGCGGCTGGACCTACTGGTTCTGCTGGATCATCACCGCGATCGCCGATGTCATCGCCATCGCCGCCTATGCGCAGTTCTGGTTCCCCGGACTGGCACCGTGGATACCGGCGGTACTGTGCGTGGTGCTGCTGCTGTGCCTGAACCTGGTCACGGTGAAGCTGTTCGGCGAGATGGAATTCTGGTTCGCGCTGATCAAGATCGTGGCCATCTGCGCGCTGATCGTCACCGGCCTGGGCATGGTCGCCTGGGGCTTCCAGTCGCCGTCCGGGCACGTGGCCTCGCTGACGAACCTGTGGAGCGACGGCGGGATGTTCCCGACCGGTATCGCCGGCTTCTTCGCCGGTTTCCAGATCGCGGTGTTCGCCTTCGTCGGCATCGAAGTGGTCGGCACCACCGCCGCCGAGACCGCCAACCCGGAACGCAACCTGCCCAAGGCGATCAACTCGATCCCGGTGCGGATCATGCTGTTCTACGTGCTGGCGCTGGTGGCGATCATGGCGGTGACGCCGTGGCGCGAAGTGGTGCCCGGCAAGAGCCCGTTCGTGGAGCTGTTCGTGCTTGCCGGCATCCCGGCGGCCGCCAGCCTGATCAACTTCGTGGTGCTGACCTCGGCCACCTCGTCGGCGAACAGCGGCATCTTCTCGACCAGCCGCATGCTCTACGGCCTGGCCCAGGAAGACCACGCGCCCAAGTCGTTCGCGCTGCTGTCGCGCGCGTCGGTGCCTTCGCGCGGCCTGCTGTTCTCGTGCCTGTGCCTGCTCGGCGGCGCCATGCTGGTCTACCTGATCCCGAACCTGGTGACGGCGTTCACCCTGATCACGACCGTGGCCGCGGTGCTCTTCATGTTCGTCTGGTCGCTGATCCTGTTCGCCTACATCGCCTACCGCCGCAAGCGCCCGCACCTGCATGAGGCATCGCAGTTCAAGATGCCGGGCGGCGTTGCCATGTGTTACGCCTGCCTGGTGTTCTTCGCCTTCGTGCTGGTGCTGCTGACCCTGCAGGCCGACACCCGCCAGGCGCTGCTGGCCAGCCCGGTCTGGTTCGTCCTGCTGGGCATCGGCTACCTGTGGCGCCAGCGCCGTAGCGTGGCGCTCCCGGCCGGCTCGGCCTGACCGACAGCTGATCAGGGGGCCTGACCGGCCCCCTGCAGGGCCCGCCGACGGTGCCGACCCTGCCCTCAGACCGCCCATCGTGACCTTCGACACCCCCCCGCGGGGCCGAACCAGTCCAATATCCGCCGATGCCCCGCCCAGGGGCTGTCGTTTCATTTCCCATGCCTGACCGGCCGGAGCCATCAGTGAGCCTCAACAAACCGCAAGTCCTCGTACTTTCCCTGGCTGTCGTTACCGCCCTGGCCGCCTGCGCCAAGAAGGAAGAAGCCGCAGCGCCCGCCGCCGACGCGGCCAAGCCGGCCGAATCGGCCGCCTACACGCTCGACGACAGCAAGCTGCCCGGCGTGAACCGCTTCGCCATCGCCGACCTCGACACCACCAAGGACGCGTGCACGGACTTCGGCGGCTACGTCAACGGCAAGTGGCTCGCCAGCAACCCGATCCCGGGCGACCGCACTTCGTGGGGCGCGTTCGAGATGCTCGCCGAGCGTTCGATCGCCGTGCAGCGCCAGCTCGCCGACCAGGCCGCCAAGGACGCCAATGCCACCGGCGTGCAGAAGATCGTCGGTGACTTCTGGGCCACCGGCATGGACGAAGCCAAGATCAACGCACAGGGCATTGCCCCGCTGAAGGGCCACCTCGACGCGATCGCCGCGCTCGACAGCCAGGAGAAGATCGCCGACTACCTGCGCACCAGCGCAGCCAAGGGCGAGAACCTGCTGTTCGACTTCGGCGCCGAGGCCGACTTCAAGGATTCCAAGAACAACATCGCCTACGCCACTCAGGGTGGCCTGGGCCTGCCGGACAAGAGCTACTACTTCGACGCCGACAAGAAGGACAAGCTGGCCGCCTACGAGAAGCACGTCGCCAAGGTGCTCGAGCTCAGCGGCGTAGCCGCCGCCGATGCCGCCAAGCAGGCCAAGGACGTGGTTGCCTTCGAGACCCGCCTGGCCAAGGCGTCGCTCGACAAGAAGACCCTGCAGCGCGACGTCTCGCTGTACTACAACCCGACCAGTCTGGCCGACGCCGACAAGCTGGCGCCGAACTTCCCGTGGACCAGGTTCTTCGAATCGCAGGGCGTGGCCGCACCGGCGATGTTCTCGCTGGCGATGCCGGACTTCCACAAGGAAGTCAGCAAGATGCTGGCCGACGTGCCGGCCGCGCAGTGGCAGAGCTACCTGCGCTTCCACACGGTCGACAGCGCCTCGCCGTACCTGTCGGACGCGTTCGTCCAGGAAAACTTCAACTTCTACAACCAGACCATGCGTGGTCAGAAGGAGATGAAGGAGCGCGGCAAGCGCGTGCTGGCGACGATCGAGAACGAGGCCGGCGAAGCGCTGGGCCAGATGTACGTCAAGGTCGCCTTCCCGGAAGAGTCGAAGGCGCGCATGCAGACGCTGGTGAAGAACCTGTCGGAGTCGCTGAAGGGCCGCATCGAGCACCTGGCCTGGATGAGCGACGACACCAAGAAGAAGGCGATGGAGAAGTGGGCCGCCTTCACCCCCAAGATCGGTTACCCGGACAAGTGGCGTGACTGGACCGGCCTGACCACCAGCCGCGACAGCTACATCGGCAACGTGCTGGCCGCCAACGAGTTCAACTACAAGTGGAACACCGGCAAGATCGGCAAGCCGGTCGATCGCACCGAATGGGGCATGCCGCCGCAGATGGTGAACGCGTACTACAACCCGTCGCAGAACGAGATCGTGTTCCCGGCCGCCATCCTGCAGCCGCCGTTCTTCGATCCGAAGGCTGACGACGCTGCCAACTACGGCGGCATCGGCGCGGTCATCGGTCACGAGATGACGCACGGTTACGACGACCAGGGCAGCCGTTTCGGGCCGTCTGGCAACATGGAAGTGTGGTGGACGGATGCTGATGCGAAGAGCTTTGCCGGTCGCACCGACAAGCTGGCGCAGCAGTTCAGCGACTACCGCACCGACGCCGGCGGCAAGGTCGACGGCAAGCTGACCCTGGGCGAGAACATCGCCGACCTGGGTGGCCTGGCCACGGCCTACGATGCGATGAAGAAGGCCACCGACGGTGCGCCGGATCCGAAGACCGACGGTCTGACGCGCGATCAGCGCTTCTTCCTCAACTGGGGCACCGTGTGGCGCCGCAGCTTCACGCCGGACGAGCTGAAGTACCGCCTGACCAACGATGAGCACGCGCCGGCCACGTTCCGCGCGATCGGTGCGCCGTCGAACCTGCCGGCATTCGCCGCTGCGTTCTCGTGCAAGCCGGGCCAGCCGATGGTCCGCGAAGGCGACAAGCAGGTTGTGATCTGGTGATTCTGTAACGCTTTACCTGGCCCTCGTCGGCAAGGCAGAAGGCCCGGGATCTCCCGGGCCTTCTTTTTTTGGCTGGCGCCTTCGTTTTTGCAGCCAGGGCTACCTGGAGGGAATCGTCTCGACGACCCGCCCCAGCATGTACCCATGAAACGGATTGAAACTGAGGCGGCTCAGGCTGTCCTGCGAAACCACCAGAACGTTGCGCTCCCCGCGCACGGCCAACGCCCCCAGCTGCACGATCCTGCGCCCCGACGGCACGTTGCCGTACAGCGCATCGTCCTGCGCGAACGGCAGGCCGATGTGCGACAACGAATACACATCGCCCGGATACCGCAGCCCGGTCTGCTGCTCCTGCACCACCGCCGAACCGACCGGGCGCGTGCGCGCCACCACCGTGGAATCCTCATCCGATTCCGCGCCGACCACCGTCAGCGCGTAACGCCGTGACGGATTCTGCAGGGCATCGCGCACCCATTCGGTCGCTGTCGTGCGCAGCACCGGCGCGACCACGCGATTGCGATTGACGTCGAACAGCACCAGCTCGCTGCCATTGCTTGCCAGGCGGTCGAACAGGCGCGTCATCACCGCCTGCGCGCCGACGGTATCGTCGACCACCGACTGGAACGCGAGGATCGGCGGCACCTGGTCCATGTGCTTCTGCGCCGCCACTTCGTCCATGGCGACCTTGAGTTCGTCGGTGACCAGATACGACTCGCGCGCGGCGCGCACCGGGAACGAGTTGTACTTGAACGCGTTGAACTCCGGCAGCAGGTCCAGCCAGGCCGCCTTGGCGTAGCGCGGGAACAGCGCCGGCCATCCTGCGATGCCGGCGAAACGGGCAAAGCGGTTGACTTCGATCATCGGCGACATCAGCACGATGCGGGCGACGCCACCCGGCTCGCCGCGTTCGATCCGGGTCATCACGTAGTGCAGCGCCAGGGCGGCTCCGTTGGAGTAGCCGACCAGGTGGATCGGCAGCCGCCCGCCGGCCCTGCGCCGGGCCTCGGCCATCGTCATCTCGACCGTGGCGTGCCATTCCTTGCGACCTTCCCGGGTCAGTCCCGCCGGCACCGTGCCGTGTCCGGGCATGCGCGGCGCGATCGCGATGAAGCCGTGGCGGCGATACAGCTCGGCCATGCTGAGCATGCTGTAGGGCGAATCGGTCAGGCCGTGCACCAGCACCACGACACCTCTCGCCGTACCGGCAGGTTCGAGCACGTACGAACGGTTCCAGTCGTGGCCGAATGCTTCCGGTGAGGTCAGGCTGCGCGCGTAGTAGCGATCAAGCGGCGTGCGATCGCCGGGCTTCATCTCGCTGTCGAGCTTGCGGCGCAGTTGCCCGAACATGCGCTGCTCGGCGGCGACATAGTCCTGCCAGGTGCCGGTGGCGATTGCCTGCGCGCTGGGTTCATCGGGCACGATCGTGTGCCACGGTTGCAGCGACGGCCCCTGGGTGGACAGGCACGCACGCACGCCGAACACCACCAGCAGCAGCAATGCCACCGCGACGATGCTCTTGCGCAACATCCTGCCCGTGAATGCAAACAGGCCCGACACGAAGGGGAACCCGCGTCGCGGAGCCTGGTCGTCATCATCCGGTGCCGTAGCCATGCGCCTTCCCTTGCTTCGCACGATGCGCGCATGGTCGCACGATCCGGTCACGCGCTCCGGTCGCACGATCCGGTCGTACGATCCGGTCACACGCGCCGGTCGCGCCGCCGTTGCCCGCCCTCCCGCGCCGAGCCCGGTTCTGCGCCGCCCGCGATGCCCAGATGGGCATCACATGGCCGCTGCTAGACTCCGGGCCACCCCGCCTCCCCCGGTATGGATTCCGCCATGAACCTGCGCCCGCTTGCCTGTGCCCTGGCCCTGAGCCTGATCGCCGGACTCGCCTCGCCGCCCGCCGATGCCCAGAAGAAGCGCGCCGCCAAACCCAAGGCCGAAGCCGCGGCCAATGCCTGCAGCGACTTCTACGCCAACGCCAATGCCGACTGGCTCAAGAGCAATACGCTGCCGCCCGGCGTCGGTTCGGTGTCGGCACTGGAGCAGCTCGGCGCGCGTTCGCGCCAGCAGCAGCTGGACCTGCTCGACGCTGCATCGAAGTCGCCGCAGAACAACGTGCAGCGCCTGCTTGGCGACTTCTGGGCCAGCGGCCTGGATGAAGCTGCGGTCGAGCGCGATGGCGCGCAGCCGATTGCACCGCTGCTCGGTCGCATCGATGCGATCAAGAGCGCCAAGGACATCCCCCCGGCGATCGCCGCGCTGCACCAGGTCGGCATCCCGGTGCTTTTCAACTTCGGCGCCGATGTCGACCTCAACGATTTCAGTCGCCACATCGGCTACTTCGCCCAGGGCGGCCTCGGCCTGCCCGACCCGGCCTACTACACCCGCACCGACGCCGACACGCGCGCCCTGATGGGCCGATACAGCAGCTACGTGCAGAAGATCCTGGCCCTCACCGGCACGCCACAGGCGCAGCTGGCCAGCGATGCGCAGGCGGTGATCGACCTGGAGACGCGCATCGCGAGCGCGTCCAGGCCGCTGCTCGACTTGCGCGACCCGCGCGGCAACTTCGGGCCGGTTGCAACCAATACGCTGGGCAAGAAGTACAAGCGCCTGCAGCTCGACCAGTTCCTCAAGGTCCAGGCCGTCAGCGACGACACCGTGTCGATGGCCAACCCGGCGCTGTTCGTGCAGCTCGACACGCTGGTGGGCAGCCTCAAGCCGGCGCAATGGAAGGCGTACCTGCGCTGGCGCATCGGCGATGCGATGGCGCCGTACCTGGCCAAGCCATTCCGCGATGCGAGCTACGAATTCCGCGGCCAGGTGCTGCAGGGCCTGGCCAGTCCGCCGTCGCGCCCGCAGGCGGTGCTCGATGCGATCACCCTGGCCGCCGGCCCGATGGTCGGCCACGAGTACGCGGCGCGCTACCTGCCCGCCGCCACCGACAAGCGTGCCGAGGAGATTGCTGCGCAAGTGCGCGACGCGCTCGGCCAGGCGCTCGATCGCGACACGCGTTTCAGCGAGTCGGCCAAGGCCGAAGCCAAGGCCAAGCTCGGCAATCTCAAGATCGAAGTCGGCACGCCCAACCGCGATCTCGACTACACGGTGCAGCCGATGGGCCGCGGCAGTTTCGGCAGCAACATGCTGATCGCCTCGACCTGGCGCCATCGCGAGGAGATGAAGCGCATCGGCCGCGGCAACGCCGACCGCCGCTGGGACGTGCTGCCGCAGGAGCCGTCGCTGGCCTACGACATCACCCAGAACCGCCTGATCGTGACCGCGGCGATGCTGCAACCGCCAGTGTTCGATACAGGCAAGTCGGCGGCATGGCTGTATGGCTCGTATGGCGCGCTGGTCGGCCACGAGCTCAGCCACGGCTTCGACAACCGCGGTCGCTTCGTCGACGCCAAGCAGGAACTGCGCGACTGGTGGACGCCTACGGAAACGTCCGCATGGGACGCGATCGGCAAGCGCGTGGCGACGCAGTACGGCGGCTTCGATTACCCGGGCCTGGGTGGCACGCGCGTCAACGGCACCCAGACCGCGGCCGAGGACATCGCCGACCTCGCCGGCGTTGAACTGGCCATGGCCGCGTGGCGTGCATCCGAACCGGCCGCAGCCAAGCCGGCAAGCCAGGATTTCTACAAGGGCTGGGCGTCGTTGTGGCCGCAGCACATGACCACCGACACCGCGCAGCAGCGCGCGGCCACCAGCGTGCATGCGCCGGGACGCTGGCGCGCGAACGGGCCGCTGCTCAACCAGCCCGCATTCGGTGAGGCGTTCGGCTGCAAGGCGGGCACCGGCATGCAACTGGCGGCAGACCAGCAGATCCGGTTGTTCCCGTAGGCGCTAGCGCACCACCCGCATGCGCGGCGGGCCCTTCTTCTTGCCGAACGGCGGTTGCCCTCGCCAGTAGCGGATCAGCAGCCAGCCGAACAGCATGCCACCCAGGTGGGCGAAGTGCGCCACGCCCGGCATCGCATTGGTCACGCCGAGCAGCAGTTCGATCGCGCCGTACACCAGCACCAGCGTGCGCGCCTTCATCGGGATCGGCGGGATCAGCAGCATCACGCGCTGGTTCGGGAACAGCAGGCCGTAGGCGAGCAGCAGGCCGAAAATGCCGCCCGATGCGCCCACCGTCGGGTACGCCTGACCGCCCTGCGACATCGTCCACATGCCCACGCCGATCTGGCACAGCGCCGCACCGACCACGCAGACCAGGTAGTAGGTCAGGTAGCGGCGATCGCCCCACACGTGTTCCAGCGGCGCGCCGAACATCGCCAGCGCCAGCATGTTGAACAACAGGTGCGGGAAGTTGCCATGCATGAAACCGTAGGTGAGCAGCTGCCACGGCATGAAACCCAGGCCGTCGCCCTCACCGCCACCGGGCGGCCACAGCATGAACTGCGCCAAGGCCAGGTCGCCCAGCCACCACTGCAACAGGAACACCAGGCCGTTGGCGATCAGCAGGGCCTTGGTGACGGGGGGAAGGTTCGAAAACATTGCGGCTCCTCGAGTGCGCTACATGGTAGCCGCTGGCCGGCACGATCGGGCCGGAAGACGGTGTTGCCGGGGCGTCCAGCCTCAGCTGGAGCGTTTGCCGCGCGCCGGTGCCCTGGCCGCCGTGGAGGTCGGGCGGGCGCGGGGCGCCTTTGGCGCTGCCGGCGCCGTCATCGGCTGGCCCCACATCTGTTCGTCGAGCGTCGCCGCGGCGCGCTGGCCGCGCACGCGCCCGCCTTCAACGCGCACGCCTTCTGCGCGCAGCCTCTGAGCCTGCTCGCGAAATCCCTTCGATCCTTCCGGAAAGGCGATGCGGCCGTCCGAGCGCAGCACGCGGTGCCAGGGCAACGCCGGGTCGTCGTTCTGGCCCAGGATCCGCGCCACCAGCCGCGCGCGCCCGGGAAGGCCGGCGCGACGCGCCACTTCACCGTAACCGGCAACCTCGCCCGCCGGAATTGCGCGTATCGCGGACAGTATCCGCACAGCGGCGTCGTCCTTTGCGGCGGTGGGCTTGCTCATCGCGGTAGCATAGCGGCCATCCCCCGGAAGGAGCCGCCCCGTGCGCAACTTCGAATCGATCCGTCGCCATATCAAGGCGGCCGATTTCCACACCACCGAACACGACGTCGACGTGATCTGCATCGAGCTGTCGCTTGAGCAGGGCACGCGCCACCAGGCGATCTTCCTGTCCGAACTCGACGACGAGGACGGACGCCCCTATTTGCGGGTCAGCACTGCGGTCTCACCGATCACCGGCCTGGACGCCAAGCGTGCGCTGATCTTCAACTGGCAGAGCCGGGTCGGCTACCTCGCCATCGGCGAGCTCGACGGCGTGCCGCACCTGCAGCTGTGCGAGAACCGCCCGTATGAAGGCCTGGACGCGGCCGAGGTCGACCGCCTGGTGCTGGAGATCGGCGGACTGGGCGATCGCATGGAGCGGACGCTGTCGGCGGGCGGGGACTTGTTCTGATGTTGCCCCTCTCCCGCGTGCGGGAGAGGGCTGGGGTGAGGGCGACCTAGGTCCAGCCCATCACCCGGAACAGTTCGAAGAACAGGTAGGCAATGCCACCTGCGGCCGGGATCGTCAGGATCCACGCCCAGATCATCTTCTCCACCACGGTCCACTTGATCGCGTTGAAGCGCTTGGCCGTGCCCACGCCCATGATCGCCGACGAGATGTTGTGCGTGGTCGATACCGGGATGCCCAGCGACGATGCCGCCAGGATCACCGCCGCGGCGCTGGTCTCGGCCGCGAAGCCGTTGATCGGATGCAGCTTCACCAGCTTGTGGCCGAGCGTCTTGATGATGCGCCAGCCGCCGGCCGCGGTACCGGCCGCCATGACAATCGCGCAGCTGAACTTGATCCAGGTGTCGATGTCGTTGTGTTCCAGCGCCTCGCGCGAGGGGTGCAGGAACGCCAGCCACGACGGCAGGTTGTCGAGCGTGCCCGCCGACTGCGCGCCGACCAGCGCCAGGGCGATGATGCCCATCGTCTTCTGCGCGTCATTCATGCCGTGGGCAAAGCCCATGCCGGCGGCGCTGACCAGCTGCGCCTTGCCGAAGAACGCATTGACCCAGCGCGGCCGTGCCATGCGCGCGAGGACGCCGCCGCTGCGCGCCATGAACGAGATGATCGCGAACAGCAGGCCCATCACCAGGAAGCCGGAGGCGAAGCCGAGCAGCGGAGAGCTGAACATCGGCACGATCACCTTCCACAGCACGCCGGCGCTCTTGTACCAGGGGTCGGCCGGCTGCGACCAGATGATCGAATGGAAGTTGTTGCTGGCCGCCGCCACGGCGGCGCCGCACAGGCCACCGATGAGGGCGTGCGAGGACGAGGACGGCAAACCCTTCCACCAGGTGATCAGGTTCCACACGATGGCGCCCAGCAGCGCGCACAGGATCAGCTGCGAGCTGACCTGGACCACGCCGTTGTCGAGCAGGCCCGACGCAATCGTCTTGGCCACCGCGGTGCCCCACAGCGCACCGAGCAGGTTGGTGATCGCCGCCATCGCCACCGCCTGCATCGGCGACAGCACCTTGGTGGCGACCACGGTTGCGATCGAATTGGCAGTGTCGTGGAAGCCGTTGATGTACTCGAAGGCAAGCGCCACGATCACCACGACCAGAACCAGGGTCAACATCGGCCCGGCCCTCAGGAGTTCTTGAGCACGATTTCGTAGCACACCACGCCAGCCTCGCGGCAGCGGTCGATGGCTTTCTCGAGGATCTCGAAGAACTCCTTGAGCAGGAACATCTGCAGGCTGTCCAGGCGACCGGAATAGATGTCGCGGTACAGCTCCAGCATCAGGCGGTCGGCCTCGTTCTCGATCGAGCGCAGCTGGTCATTGAGCGCCTTCATCGGTTCGAGTTTGAGGTGGCGCAGCTGGTGGACCATCTGCACGACGACACCCGATGCCTGCATCAGCATCGCGCCGCGCGGCGCGAAGTCGATGTGCTCCAGGTGGCGCGTTGCCAGCGAATAGCGGTCGGCGAACTTCTCGACCTGCTTGGGAATCTTGTACAGCGCCGAGCCCAGCGCTTCGATGTCCTCGCGCTCGATCGGGGTGATGAAGCTGTTGACCAGCTCCTGGCTGATCTTGTCTGAGGCGTTGCGCTCGCGCTGGCGGGCCAGCTTGAAGGCGTCCAGCGCCGGCTGACGGTCGGCCGACTTGAGCATCGTGTGCAACGCCGTGGTGCTGTCGTGGGCGGCGACTGCGGCCTCTTCCAGCAGGGTATAGAACTGGTTGCCTTGGCCGAAGATCGTTTGCAGGGAGAACATGCTGGAGGTGCCTCTAGGTGCCGGACTGGCGGCTCGGTGGGGGTTCTGCGGGCGGAATTATGACGGTTCGGAGTCAGGAGCGCGCGCCCCGCGGCGACCCAAGGGGTTGAATTCGCCCGCCCTGCTACCATCCCTCCAGCTTGCAGCCCCCTGCTCCGCCCCTTTCCCCTGCCCCCGGCCCCATGGACGACGACCCAAAACAGCCCTCCGCGCACGCCTGCTCCCCCTTTCCCCATCACGGCGCGTGCACTCCGGCCCGCCCTCCTGAGGCAGGGACCGCATGCTGCAACTGCTGACCGTCATCTTCCTGATCATCCTCAACGCCTTCTTCGCGATGTCGGAGATGGCGCTGATGACCTCGCGCAAGCTGCGCCTGAAGCAGATGGCCGAGGATCCCGCCCACCCCAGCCGCGGCGCCCGGATGGCCCTGGCTCTGGCCGAGCACCCGGACAACCTGCTGTCGACCGTACAGGTGGGCATCACCACGATTGCCATCCTCACCGGCACATTCGGTGGCGAGTCCATTGGCCTGGCGATTGCCGCCTGGCTCCGCGACCTGTGGCCGGAAGCGGCACGGTACTCCGGCGCGATCGGCCTTGGCACCGCCGTCACGCTGATCACCTCCGCCTCTGTGATCTTCGGCGAGCTGATCCCAAAGCGCCTGGCACTGACCAACCCCGAGCGCATCGCCAGCGTCATGGCCTTGCCGCTGTACGGCCTGTCGCGCGCGGCGCGGCCGGTGGTGGCCACGCTCGGCGCGATCAACCGCCTGGTGCTGCGCATGCTCGGCATCAAGGACGACGCCCGCAGCGCCATCAGCGAAGAGGAAATCCGCCTGCTGGTGAGCGAGAGCCACGAGCAGGGCGTGATCGATGCCGACGAGCGCAAGATGATGAACCGCGTGCTCAGCCTCGGCGACCGCACCGCCGAGAGCCTGATGACGCCGCGCACGCGCATCGCCTGGCTCGATGCCGCGGCCGACTTCGCCGAGAACCTGGCGGCGATGCGCGAGACGCCGTTCTCGCGCTACCCGGTCTATCGCGGCAACGACAGCGACGTGCTTGGCATCCTAGAAGTGAAATCGCTGCTCGATCGCCTCGACGAGCGCGCGCCGGACCTGTTCAAGGATCTGCGCGCAGCGCTGTTCGTGTCCGAGTCCACGCATGCGATGAAACTGCTGGAGATCTTCCGCGAGGAACAACAGTCGCTGGCGCTGGTGGTCGACGAGTACGGCGACATCAGCGGCATGGTCACCGTGGCCGACCTGATGGACGCGGTGGTGGGCCGGATCCATTCCGGCATGAGCCATACCGGCGAAGACGAGGACGACAGCTCACCGGTGGTGGAACGCGCCGACGGCTCCTACCTGCTCGACGGCTCACTGCCGATCGAGGACCTGCGCGAACTGATCGGTGGCGGCCGCCTGCCGGACGAGGACGAGCACGACTTCCATACCGCCGCCGGCATGGTGATCGCGCACTTCGGCCGCATCCCCTACGTCGGCGAGCATTTCGACTGGAGCCAGTGGCGCATCGAAGTGGTCGACCTGGACGGCCCGCGCATCGACAAGCTGCTGCTGCAACGCATCGAACAGGAACCCACGCCGGATGACACAGCGGGCTAGCCACGAGCAGCCCCACGAAGCCGGCACGCGCGCACTGCTCGACGGCTTCGCGGAAGGCGACCCGAACGAGCAGTTGCGCATGAGCGACGTGCTGCACGGGCTGGGCGACCGTTCCTTCGGCATGCTGCTGTTCGTCTCGACCATCCCGGCGTTCATTCCGATCCCGGGACTGGGCGGCGCGATCAGCGGGCCGCTGGTGATCCTGATCGGCGTGCAGCAACTGTTCGGCATGCGCGAGCCGTGGTTGCCGGGCTTTCTCGCCCGCCTCGGGCCGCACCGGCACGCGATGGTCCGCTTCCGCGACCTGCTCGCACCGTGGCTGACACGCCTGGAAAAGCTGGTGCGTCCGCGCGCGACCATCCTGCTCGATCACCGTTTGGCCGATTTCTTCACCGGCCTGCTGCTGATCCTGCTGGGCGTGCTGCTGTCGCTGCCGATCCCGTTCACCAACTTCCTGTTTGGCGCGTTGCTGGTGGTGTTCGCGCTGGCGCTGCTGGAACGCGACGGTTATCTGATGGGCATCGCCTGGGCTGCGGGCGTGGTTGCGATCGGCGTGTTCGGCGTGCTGTCGGGCAGCCTCGCGGCCGCGGCGGCGCGCTGGATCGACATGGTGATGTGACCGCTGGCCTCAGCAGGCCACCGCCATGAACTCCTCGGCCGTCACCGGGTGCCCCAGCCAGTACCCCTGGGCGAAGTCACAGCCGCGCTCGCGCAGGATCGCGTACTGCCCTTCCTTCTCCACGCCCTCGGCCACCACCAGGATGCCCAGTGAGTGCGCCATCGCGATGATGGCCGTGGTCAGCGCCAGGTCGTCGGGGTCACGCAGCACGTCGGCGACGAAACTGCGGTCGATCTTGACGCCATCCACTGGCACCCGGCGCAGATGGCTCAGCCCGGAGAAGCCGGTGCCGAAGTCGTCCAGCCAGACCTTCACGCCCATGCCGCGCAGCTGCGACAGCAGGTTGCTGGCGTGGCGCTCGTCGCCGATCACGGCGGTTTCGGTCAGCTCCAGGTGCAGCAGGTCGGCCGGCAGGCCGGTCTCGCGCAGCGAGGCCGCCACGACGTCGGGCAGGTCGCCATTGCGCAACTGGCGCGGTGACACGTTCACGGCGAGGAACAACGGTTCTTCGCCGCTGCGCGACTCCTGCCAGCGCATCGCATCGGCGCAGGCCTTGTGCAGCACCTGCGGCCCGAGCACTTCGATCAGACCGCTCTGCTCGGCCACGTCGATGAACACCGACGGCGCGACCATGCCCAGCTCCGGATGTTTCCAGCGCAGCAGCGCCTCGGCGCCGATCATCGCGCCGTCGACCAGGCGGAACACGGGCTGATAGGCCAGGCTCAGTTCGCCGCGGTCCCAGGCCCCGCGCAGTTCGTGCTCCAGGTGCACGCGGCGCTCCACCGCCTGGTCCATCGCGCGGCTGTAGAAACGGAAGCAGTTCTTGCCGGCGACCTTGGCCTGGTACATCGCGATGTCGCCGTTCTTCATCAGCGATGTCGCACTGGAGGCGTCTTCGGGGAACAGGGTGATGCCGATCGAGGTACCGAGGAACACCTGGCGGTCCTGCACCAGGATCGGTTCGCCCAGTTCGACCACCAGCGTCTCGGCCAGGCGCGTTGCGATCGTGCGCACATCGGCTGTCGGATCGTCGCCGCCCTGGACCAGAATCACGAACTCGTCGCCGCCGAAGCGCGCCAGCATCGCGTCATCGCCGCCGATGCGTTGCACGGTGTGTTCGATCCGGCGTGCGCACTGCAGCAGCACGTCGTCGCCGGCATCGTGGCCGAGGGTGTCGTTGACGCGCTTGAAATCGTCGATGTCGGCGAACAGCAGGGCCAGCTGGCTGCCCGCCCCATGCAGCTGCAACAGGCGCTGGTCCAGCGACTCGCGGAACGCCAGGCGATTGGCCAGCCCGGTCAGCGCGTCGGTGTAGGCCATGCGCCGGATTTCGCGGTCGTGCCGCGCCAGGCTGCGGCTCATGCGGTCGAAGGCGAGCATGAGGTCGCCCACTTCGTCGTCGCGGTTGTCGATGGGCGTGGCGGTGTCGAAGCGACCGGCCTCGATCGCGCGCGCCGACTCGGCCAGTTCGCGGATCGGGCGCACGAGCAGGCGCTGGATCAGCCACAGCGACAGCGCGCCAAAGGCCAGCATGCCCACGCCGAGCAGTCCGATCCAGATCACGTAGCGCTGGCTGAGGGTGTCGAGCCGGCCGCGCAGTTCGCCCACGGCCTGGTCCTGGAAACGTCGCATCGCCACCAGGTCATAGCCGATGCGGACGCCGCCGATGCGCTGCTGGCCGATCATGATCGGCGCCGACACATCCATGACCTTTTCGTCGAACTGCGTCATCAGCGCCTTCGAGGCGATGACCTTGTTGGCCAGGGCGTCGTCCATGCGCTTGCCGTAGTGGACGATCGCCTCGCTGCCGTCGTGCAGCACCTGGCCGGCGTCGTCGTAGACGATCACGTAACGCACGTCCGGGTTGCGCAGCGATGCGCGGCTGAGCACGCCGATGGCATCGAGGTCGGAGTAGTACATCGGGTTGGTCAGCGTCGCCGCCAGCTGCGCGACCGCGCCCTCGCCTTGCCGGCGCAGGCTTTCCCCGACCATCGTGCGCATCGCCTGGCGGCTGACGCCCTCGACCTCGTTGCGCATGCGCTCCTGGCGATTGAACAGCAGCGCCAGCAGCGCCAGCACGACCAGCAGCGCCACGCCCATCAGCAGCATGAACTTGGCCTGCAGGCCCAGGCGCAGCTTCATTCGACCTCCGCCCGGACGCGGGCAACGCCATTGGCGATGTGGTCCAGCGCGCGCTCGGACTCCGGGTCGATCGGCATGAACCGGGTGGTGTGGAAGAACCGCAGCAGTGCGTCGCCGGCCTCCGGATCGCCGGCGGCATCCATCAGCACTTCGCGCAGGCGCGCCTCGACACGCGGGTCGAGGTCGCCGCGCACCATCTCGAGCGCGCGCGGGTATTCCTCGGTCTCGCCGATCACGACCAGGTCGCTGCGGAACGCCGGCGGCATCCGTCTCGGGTTGGCCCAGTCGAGGTTGCTCATCACGCCGACATCGGCCAGGCCCTTGTGCACCCAGGTCGAGATGTTGAGCTCGGACCAGGCGAACATGTAACCGACCGCACCGCTTTCGATACGGTCGTCGGGCGACAGCAGGATTTCCAGCGACAGGCCGCGATCGAGCAGCTCGATGGCGGGGACGAAGTAGGCGCTGGTCGAGGACGGCCGCTGGAACGCGACGCTATGGCCGCGCAGGTCGCCCAGCGAGTGCAGGCCGCTGTCGCGGCGGGCGAAGAAGAGGCTGTGGTAGTGGCTGGTGCCGTCGCGCTCGGTCAGCAGCAACGGCTTGGCCGCGGCACGCTGGCGCAGCAGCATCGCCGTGCCGGTGGTTTCGGTAACCCAGTCGACCCGGCCGCGGCGCAGATAGCTGGCCATCTGCTGCGAATCCTTGGCCATCAGGATCCGGCCCTCGCGGATGCCGACGTCGGCCATGCGCGGGACAACGTAGTCGAGCAACGGCTTGAGTTGCTCGTAGTGGGTCTTGGGGTCGTCGCTGATGCGCCCGAGCACGAGCACGCCGGAGTCGTTGCCGGCCTTGATCGGAAACGGCGCTGCCGCCGAGGCCAGCGCGATTACGGATAGCAGGACGATGCTGCGCAGGCTAGCGATCAAGTACGGAAGATCCGTCTAAGTGCCACGGCCAGCCTAATACGAAAACCCGTTGGGCCGATACTGCAAACCCGCGGCCGCCCCGCAGATCATCGCTTTGCCTACTCCCCGGGCCTGGCCAGACTGGCCATGCGCTGGGCGTCGGCCAGGATCCCGCGCAGGATCCGGACCTCGCGCGAATCCAGTCCGGCCCGCAGGTAAAGCCGGCGCAGCTTGCGCATGGCCGAGTCCGGGGCCCGGCCCTTGTGGAAGTCGATCGCGTCGAGGGTGTCGGCCAGCTGGGAAAAGAACCCTTCCATCTCGGCGTGGGACGCCGGCGGGTCGCGCTTGTCGGGGCCAGACTCGCTGTCGACGCCGGCCGCGCTGCCGGCTTCGGCCAGTATCGCCAGGCGCAACTCGTAGCTGAGCACCTGCACTGCCGCGGCCAGGTTGAGCGAGCTGTAGTCCGGGTTGGCCGGGATGTGGACGGACGCGTGACACAGCTGCAGTTCGTCGTTGGTCAGTCCGGTGCGCTCGCGGCCGAAGACCAGCGCCACTTCGGCACCGGCTGCGGCCTCTCCGACCGCGCGGGCGGCGGCATCGCGCGGCAGCAGTTCCTCCAGCGCAACACGGCGGCTGCGCGCGGTGCAGCCCAGGACCAGGCGGCAATCGGCCACGGCCTCGGCCAGGGTGGCGCAGGTGACCGCACCGGCGAGGACATCGTCGGCACCGGCGGCCAGGGCATAGGACTCGACGCTGGGCGCCTTTTCCGGCGCGACCAGCACCAGCCGCGACAGGCCCATGGTCTTCATGGCCCGCGCCGCCGATCCGATGTTGCCGGGGTGCTGGGTGCCGACCAGGACGACGCGCAGGCGGTCGGCCGGGCCAGGGACGAGGGATGCGGGCGCGGGCACGGGGTCGGGCACGGTTTTCGATTCGGAAGTCATGGCCTGCAATGGTAAACTCCGCGCCCCGGCTTCGAGCCGGTCCGCTCTTTGCCGCCGCCAGTCCGTCCCCCACCTCCCCCTCCAGAGGCCGCTTGCCATGCAGAAACCCGCCGTCACCCTCATGGTCAAGGCCGCCCGCGCCGCCGGCAACGTGCTGCTGCGGCACATGAACAAGCTCGATGCCCTGAACGTGGTCGAAAAGGACCGGATGGACTATGCCAGCGAAGTCGATGGCCTGGCCGAGAAAGAGATCATCAAGGAATTCCGCCGCGCGACCCCCGACTACGCCATCCTGGGCGAGGAAAGCGGTCCGATCGGCAACAACCGCTTCACGTGGGTGATCGACCCGCTCGACGGCACCAGCAACTATCTGCACGGCATCCCGCATTTCTGCGTGTCGATTGCCCTGGTCGAGAACGGCGAGCCGGTCCACGGCGTGATCTTCGATCCGCTGCGCAACGAGCTGTTCACCACCAGCCGTGGCAGCGGCGCCACGCTCAACGATCGCAAGATCCGCGTCGCCGACCGCAAGGATCTCAATGGCGCGATGCTGATCACCGGTTTCCCGCCGCGCGAGCGCGCGCGCACCAGTGCGCACCTCAAGTGCATCGACACGCTGTTGACCGAGGCCGAGGACATCCGCCGCACCGGTTCGGCCGCGCTCGACCTGGCCTATGTCGCCTGTGGCCGCGCCGACGCTTATTTCGAAGCGGGCGTGAAGCCGTGGGACATCGCCGCTGGCGCGCTGCTGGTGCGCGAGGCAGGCGGCAAGGTCGTCGACTTCCGCGGCCGCAGCACGGGCCCGATGGACACGCGCGGGCAGATGCCGCGTCAGTTGGTCGCCGGCAACCTGAAGATCTGCGACGCGCTGCAGAGCAAGATCGTCAACACGGGGTACGCGTCGGCGTTCGATTGATATCTCTGCGTTTGCGGGCCTGGAAAGCCGCGCATTGCGCGGCTTTTTCGTGCGCGCGTGGTCGTGGGGGAGGAGGTGGGGTGTATTCCGCGAACCTCCGCTTCGCTCCGTGATTGTTCGCGGAACACACCCCACCCCCTCCTTCCCGAAGCTGCAACCGTTTCATTGACCTCTCGTGGTGGTGCGCAGCGTGGGTCGCATGTCGCGCCTGCACGGGCGGGACTGGGGTTGCCAAGATACGGGGCGGGGTCCGTGCCCTCGCTCATTCGCACGGCTGCTCGGTGAGCTCGGTCCCGGACGCCCGCTGGAGAATCTCGTGGTTTCAAAGCATCGTGATCGCGATGCGGTTGAAGCAATCGGTGGACGTGCGTGACTGACTTGCACCGATACGGCGAGGGCCTCGATGGAACCTGGGGTTTGAAACCACCTGATCCCTTCGCGGGCGTCCGGGACCGAGCTCACCGAGCGGACGCGCGAATGAGCCGAGGGCACGGACCCCGCCCCGTATCCAGCCAGCTCGAGTCCCATCTTTGCAGCCAAGTCACGCGGAGAACCCAAGACCCGCAACACGCGAAGTCAATGAAGCGGAAGAAGCTTCTGGAAGGAGGGGGTGGGGTGTGTTCCGCGAACAATCACGGAGCGAAGCGGAGGTTCGCGGAATACACCCCACCTCCTCCCCCAACGCCCGCGCAAAGAAAAAAGGCCGCGCAGTGCGCGGCCTTTCCCATCGAACCGGCAAACAGCCCTTACGGCCTGCGTGCCAGCGCCGCCTCGTCCTTGGCCTTCGGCATCAGGTCCTGCTTGGTGACCTTCAGGAAGCCGATGGTCAGCAGCGGGCAAGCCACGAAGATCGAGGACAGCGTACCGATGATGATGCCGATCATCTGCGACTCGGCCATGCCCTGCAGCGAACCGCCACCATAGATGTACAGCGCGACCACCGTCAGGAACGCCACGAACGACGTGATCACCGTACGCGACAGCGTCTGGTTGATCGACTTGTTGAGGATCTCCTCCGGCGAAGCGCGCATCGAACGGAAGTTCTCGCGGACACGGTCGAATACCACGATCGTGTCGTTGATCGAGAAGCCCATCACCGACAACACGCCGGCCAGCACCGTCAGGTCGAACTCGTGGCCGCTGATGGCGAACCAGCCGGTCACCACCACCACGTCGTGCAGCGTCGTCAGCACGGCCGCGATCGCGAACTTCTTCTCGAAGCGGAACGAAATGTAGATCAGGAAGCCGGCGACCACGAAGATCAGCGCCCACAGGCCGTTGATCGCCAGGTCCTTGCCGACCTGCGGACCGACCACCTCGCTGCGCAGCACCTTGCCCGGGTTGCCCTCGAACGCCAGGGCGGCCTGGACATCGCTGGCCGTGGTGTTGTCCTTCTTCTCGGCGCCCTCAGCCGCCTGCTTGGACTGCATGCGGATCAGCAGGTCGTTGCCGCTGCCGAAGTTCTGCACCTGCGCGCCACCGTAGCCGGCGCGATCGAGGCGCTCGCGCACCTCGTCGACATCGACCGGCTTCTCGAAGCGCATCTCGGTGACGGCGCCGCCGGTGAAGTCCAGGGCGAAGTTGAAGCCCTTGACGGCCATCGCGCCAACAGCGACCAGCAACATCGCCAGGGCGATGCCCAGCGACAGCCAGCGCAGGCGGATGAAGTTGATGTTGCTGTCGTAGGGGAAGACGTTGAACGGTTTCATCTGCTTATCTTCCCGTCAGATCCAGATCGACTTGATCTTGCGGCGACCGCCGTAGATCAGGGTGGCAATGGCGCGCGAGACGCCGACCGCGGTGTACATCGAGGTGGCGATACCGACGATCAGCGACACCGCGAAGCCCTTCACCGGGCCCGTGCCGAAGGCGAACAGCGCGACGCCGGCGAGGATGGCGGTGAGGTTGGCGTCGGCGATGGTGCCCGAAGCGCGCTCGTAGCCCTCGGCAATGGCCGTCTGTGGTGGCAGCCCCAACCTGAGCTCCTCGCGTATGCGCTCGTTGATCAGCACGTTGGCGTCGACCGACATGCCCACCGTCAGCGCGATACCGGCCAGGCCAGGCAGCGTCAGGGTGGCGCCGAACAGCGACATCACCGCGATCAGCATCAGCATGTTCAGCAGCAGCGCCAGGCAGGTGATGATGCCGAACACGCGGTAATAGAACAGGAAGAAGATCAGGGCGAAGGAGAACGAGTACACCACCGCGGTCAGGCCGCGCTCGATGTTCTCCCGGCCCAGGCTCGGGCCGACGATGCGCTCTTCGATGAAGTCCATCGGTGCGGCCAGCGAACCCGAGCGCAGCAGCAGCGCCAGGTCGGCCGCTTCCTTGGAGCTGTCCAGGCCGGTGGTCTGGAACTCCTTGCCGAACACGCCGTTGATGTTGGCCACCGAGATCACTTCCTCGTTGACCTTGGTCGTGCGCACTTCCTTGCCATCGACCATGCGCACCTCGGGGATGCGCTCGATGTAGACCACCGCCATCGGCTTGCCGACGTGGTCGGTGGTGTAGTCGAACATGCGCTGGCCGCCGACACCGTTCAGGCGAACCGACACGGCCGGAGTACCGGTCTGCGTGTCCATCATCGAGGTCGCGCCGACCAGCTGGTCGCCGGAGGCGATCACGCGCTTGTTGAGCAGCACCGGCATCGGCTTGCCGTCCGGGCCGAGCTCACGGCGGAAATAGACGCGGGCTTCCGGCGGAACATTGCCAGTGGCGACGGCGTCGAAGGCGTTGCCCTCGACCACACCGCGGTATTCCAGGGTCGCGGTGGCGCCGAGGATGCGCTTGGCCTGCGCGGTGTCCTGCACACCCGGCAGCTGCACCACGATGCGGTCGCTGCCCTGGCGCTGGATGATCGGTTCCGACACGCCCAGGGCGTTGATGCGGTTGCGCAGCGTGCCCACGTTCTGCTCGATCGCCTCGACCGCCATGCGCTGCAGCTCGGCCTCGGAAACCTGCATGGTCAGGGTGTTGCCCTTGACGTCGAGTAGCAGGTTGGGCTGGCTCTTGGCGATCTGGTCGCGGGCCTTGTCGGCATCGCCGGCACTGGCCAGCGTGGCGACGACGGTATTGGCGCCGCGGCGTTCGACCGCTTCGTAGCGGATGTGGCCGTCGCGCAGGCTCACGCGCGCGTCTTCGGCGGTGGCGTCCATGCGCTTGTCGAGCGCGGCCTTCTGGTCGACCTGCATCAGGAAGTGCACGCCGCCCTGGAGGTCCAGGCCCAGCAGCATGGGCTTTGCGCCGATCTTCTCGAGCCAGTTCGGCACGGTCGAAGCCAGGTTCAGGGCAACCACGTAGTTGCTGCCGAGCTTCTCGCGCAGGGCGTCATTGGCGCGGATCTGCTGATCGGGGTTGGTCAGGCGAACCAGCAGGTTGCCGTTGTCGATCTCGACCGCTTTCGGCGAGACCCCGGCTTCCTTGAGCGTGGCGCTGACCCGCGCGCTCAGCGCCGGATCGACCTTGGCGCCGCGGCTGGCCGTGACCTGCACGGAGGGATCCTGCGGATAGATGTTCGGCAACGCATACAGCGCGCTGAGCAGCAGAACGATCAGGATGACGAAGTATTTCCAGCGCGGGTAAGTCAGCATCTAGGGCCCCTGCGGCGGCCACCCCGGCCGCCGTATGTCAAATTCTTCTGGAGACGGCTTACGCCGACTTCAAGGTGCCCTTCGGCAGCACATTGGCGATGGCGGCCTTCTGCACGCGGATGCGCACGTTGTCGGCAATTTCCACGGTGATGAAGTTCTCGCCGATGTCGCTCACGGTGCCGGCGATGCCGCCGCTGGTGAGGACCTCGTCGCCCTTGGCGAGCTTCTCGAGCATGCCGCGATGCTCCTTCTGGCGCTTCATCTGCGGACGGATCATCAGGAAGTACATGACGCCGATCAGCAGGATCGGGAACAGCAGCGACATGCCGAAGCCGCTGCCGCCGGCCGAAGCGGCCGCCTGGGCGTAGGCGGGGGAGATCACGAGATCAAGCAGGTTCATGACGATTGTCCTGGATCGAAAAATAGCTGGGGATTATGCCATGGGGCGGGACCGGTCCTTCTCCCGCTGGCAGGAGAAGGTGCCCGAAGGGCGGATGAGGGTGTTTTCCGGGTGCCTGGGCGCCCTGCCCTCACCCCCCACCCCTCCCCGGCTAGCTGGAGAGGGGCTCCAAGGCCCGTGCGGCGTAGAAAGACTGCCGGAAGGCCGAAAAGGTTCCCTGGGCGATGGCTTCGCGCATCTGCGCCATCAGGCGCTGGTAGTAGCGCAGGTTGTGCAGGGTACCCAGCATCGGCGCCAGCATCTCGTTGCAGCGGTCCAGGTGGCGCAGGTAGCTGCGGCTGAAGCCGTTGCGGCAGGCGTAGCAGTCGCAGCCTTCCTCGATCGGGCGCAGGTCGCGCTCGTACTTGGCGTTGCGCACGCGGACTGTGCCGAAACTGGTGAAGTAGTGGCCGTTGCGGGCGTTGCGGGTCGGCATGACGCAATCGAACATGTCGATGCCGCGGGCGACGCCCTCGACCAGGTCCTCCGGCCGGCCCACCCCCATCAGGTAGCGCGGGCGGTCGGCCGGCAGCTGAGGGCAGGTGTGCTCGAGCATGTGGTTGCGCTCGGCCTCCGGCTCGCCGACGGCAAGGCCGCCGATGGCATAGCCGTCGAAACCAATCGCCTTGAGCCCTTCGGCCGAGCGGTCGCGCAAGGCCGGATGGACGCCACCCTGGACGATGCCGAACAGCGCCGCGTCATTGCCCTCGTGCGCCTTCTTCGAGCGCTCGGCCCAGCGCAGGCTCAGCTCCATCGACTTGCGCGCCACTTCTTCCGTGGCCGGGTATGGCGTGCACTCGTCGAAGATCATCACGACGTCGGAGTCGAGCACCTTCTGGATGTGCATGCTCTCCTCGGGGCCGAGGAAGACCTTGCTGCCGTCGGTGGGCGCGGCAAAGGTCACGCCCTGCTCGGTGATCTTGCGCTTGTGCGCCAGCGAGAACACCTGGAAGCCGCCGGAGTCGGTCAGGATCGGCCCGCTCCAGCGGCCGAAGCCGTGCAGGCCGCCGTGGTCGCCGATCACGTCCAGGCCCGGGCGCAGATACAGATGGAAGGTATTGCCCAGGATGATCTCGGCACCGAGCTCGCGGATCTGCTCGGGCATCACGCCCTTGACCGAACCGTAGGTACCCACCGGCATGAACGCCGGCGTTTCCACGGTGCCACGCGGGAAGGTCAGGCGACCGCGACGGGCTGCACCATCGCTGGCGAGCAGGTCGAACGACATCCGGCTCATGCAGTCACCTGCGGGTACAGCAGCATTGCGTCGCCGTACGAAAAGAAGCGGTAGCGCGAGGCGATCGCGTGGTCGTAGGCGGCGAACACGCGCGCCTTGCCGGCAAAGGCGGAAACCAGCATCAGCAGGGTGCTCTCGGGCAGGTGGAAATTGGTGATCAGCGCGTCGACCGAACGGATCCTGTAGCCCGGCAGGATGAACAAGCGGGTCTCGCCGGCGTAGGGCTGCAGTTCGCGCTCGCCGGCGTCATTGGTGCGCATTGCGCTTTCGAGCGCGCGCACCACCGTCGTGCCGACCGCGAACACGCGACCGCCGGCGGCGCGCGTGCGCTGGATCTGCTCGATCAGCGCGGCGCCGACGTTGAGCCACTCGCTGTGCATCACGTGCTGGCCCAGATCGTCGACCCGGACCGGCTGGAACGTGCCCGCGCCGACATGCAGGGTGACATGGCCGAACTGCACGCCGCGCTCGCGCAGCTGCTGCAGCAGCGCCTCGTCGAAATGCAGGCCGGCGGTCGGTGCGGCAACCGCGCCGACTTCGCGCGCGAACACGGTCTGGTAGCGGGTGTCGTCGTCGCTGCCGGCCTCGCGCTGGATATAGGGCGGCAACGGCAGGCGCCCGGCGTGCAGCAGCCACTGTTCCAGCGACTCGGGTATGTCGAACCGCAGGCGATAGAACTCGCCGTCGCGGCCGAGCACTTCGGCTTCGCCGCCGGCATCGAGCAGGATCTTCGCGCCCTCTTTCGGCGACTTGCTCACGCCCAGTTGCGCGCGCACTTCATGGCCGCCGAGCAGCCGTTCGATGAGGATCTCGACGCGGCCGCCACTGGTCTTCTGGCCATACAGCCGTGCCGGGATGACGCGGGTGTCGTTGAACACCAGCAGGTCGCCGGCGGCAAGCAGGTCCGGCAGGTCGCGGAAACCGCGGTCCTGGAAACCGTCCCGCTGCACGGCGGGGTCGCCGGGGTCGCCGGGATCGCCAGGATTGGCCGGCGTCGGCGGCACCACCAGCAGGCGGCTGGCCGAGCGCTCGGGCAATGGCGCCTGCGCGATCAGTTCCGGCGGCAGGTCGTAGTGGAAATCGGATTTCTTCAAGGCGGGGGCACGCAGGCGGCGGGGCTGGCCGCAGGACCGGCCATTGTAAGACCCCCGGCCACTACCGCTCGAACTTCGCCGACAGGATGATCGCCGAGGTGGTCCGCTCGACACCGTCGATGGCGCCGATACGGTCGGTCAGCTCGTCCATCGCCTCCACCGTCGGCACCACGCCCAGGGCGATCAGGTCGAACGGGCCGCTGACCGAGTGCAGTGCACGCACCTCCGGCATCGCGTGCAGCACCGCCACCACCGAGGCCATCTGCTTGGGCAGGACGGTGACCATGATGTGGGCGCGGATGTGGCCGCGCTCGGCCTCGTCGTGGACCCGCACGGTGTAGCCATCGATCACCCCCTGCCGCTCGAGCCGTTCTATCCGGCTGTGGACGGTGGTCCGCGACAGTTTCAGGCGGCGGGCGATGTCGGCGGTCGAGGCCCGTGCGTTCTCGCGCAGGACCGAGAGCAGCTGCTGGTCGGCGTCAGTTATCTTCATCTTGCCCGCATTCTTCGTCGAAGCGACGAGATTGTCCAATGTTTCGTACAAATCCGCACTGTCTACCGACGAATTAATCCAGATAATAGGAGATTGCGTACCGACCCAGGAGAACACCATGGCCGCCGTCATCGACCGCCTCGCCCCTTTGCGCGCCCACCAGGGCATTCGCCGCACCCCGGGCCTGGACGACGCCACCGTTGCCCGCTTCGCCGCCAGCCATGCCGAGCTGATCGAAGCCATCGAAGCCGCCGGCCAGGAATACCAGCGCCTGAAGGACGACTTCGCCGAACTGCTCGACCTCGATGAGGACGCGCAGATCCAGGCCGTGCTGGCCGGCTACATCAATTTCTACCCGGACGACGCGGTCAATCCGTATGTCGCCCTCGCCGCGCGCGGCCCGTGGGTGGTCACGCTCAAGGGCGCGGTGCTGCACGACTCCGGCGGCTACGGCATGCTCGGCTTCGGACACGCGCCCAAGGCGGTGATCGCGGCGATGGCCAAGCCGCAGGCGATGGCCAACATCATGACGCCGTCGCTGTCGCAGCTGCGCTTCGATCGCGCCCTGCGCGCGGCGATCGGCGCCGATCGCGGCGGTTGCCCGTACGAGAAGTTCCTGTGCCTGAACTCCGGTTCGGAATCGGTATCGCTGGCCTCGCGCATTGCCGACGTCAACACCAAGCTGATGACCGATCCGGGCGGCCGCCATGCCGGTCGCGCGATAAAGCGCCTGGTGGTCAAGGGCAGCTTCCACGGCCGCACCGAGCGCCCGGCGCTGTATTCGGACTCCTCGCGCAAGACCTACATCCAGCACCTGGCCAGCTTCCGTGGCGAGGACACGCTGCTCACCGTCGAGCCGTATGACGTCGAGGCACTGAAGAAGGTCTTTGCCGACGCCGACGCCAATGGCTGGTTCATCGAGGCGATGTTCCTCGAGCCGGTGATGGGCGAAGGCGACCCGGGCCGCAGCGTGCCGCCGGCGTTCTACGCCGCCGCCCGCGAACTGACCCGCAACCACGGCTCGCTGCTGCTGGTCGATTCGATCCAGGCCGGCCTGCGCGCCCACGGCGTGCTGTCGATCTTCGACTACCCCGGCTTCGAGCAGCTCGATCCGCCGGACATGGAGACCTACTCCAAGGCGCTCAATGCCGGCCAGTACCCGCTGTCGGTGCTCGCCGTCGGCAAGCGCGCCGCCGAGCTCTACAAGAAGGGCCTGTACGGCAACACGATGACCAGCAACCCGCGTGCGCTCGACGTCGCCTGCGCCGTGCTGGAGCAGGTCACCCCTGCCCTGCGCGAGAACATCCGTGCGCGCGGTGTGGAGGCGATCGAAAAGCTGGAGAAGCTCAAGGGCGAACTCGGCGGAATGATCACCGGGGTCCAGGGCACCGGCCTGCTGTTCTCGTGCGAACTGGCGCCGCAGTTCAAGTGCTATGGCGCGCGTTCGACCGAAGAGTGGCTGCGCGAGCATGGCATCGGCGTGATCCACGGCGGCGTCAATTCGCTGCGCTTCACCCCGACGTTCACCATCACCAGCGAAGAGATCGATCTGCTCGTGGCAATGGTGGCGAAGGCGCTGAAGGAAGGGCCGCGGGCCGAGCAGGCCGTGGCGGCGTAACCGCGCAGTGCCTCCCTCTCCCCCTGCGGGAGAGGGACGACCGCGAACGCGGTCAGGCAGAGGGGGCGGTGCAAGTCCGCAGCGACAACGCCTTCGCAATATCCCGCCAGTCGAACGCCGCCACCGCCTGGTCGTCATCGACTGCGTAGAACACGCCCTGCGGGAAGCGCGCACTCGCGCTCTGGTCCAGCCACACGCCATCGGTGTTGGCCGTCTTGCCACCGGCAAACGCGCCGACATGCTCGAGCGTGTTGCGATCGAACACATGGAACAGGCTGCGATCCTTGAACTGGTCCGTCGCGATCCAGTAACCGCTGCCATCGGCGCAGCGTGCCAGCGCCATGCCCTCGGCCTGTGCCTTGAACAGGTCGGCGCCGATGTCACGGCCGCGGTACCGGCCGTCGAGTCCGTACTCGCGCAGGCGCGTGCCGGTGGCGACATCTTCTTCCGCCAGCAGCAGCCGATCGTTGGCCACGTCGCCGAACACCGATTCGGCGATGCGGATCGCGCCGGCCTCACCGGTGTCACCGAACGTGCCCATCAACCGTGCCTGCCAGCCGCCCGGAATGCGGCGGAGCTGATAGCGCTTGAAGCGATCGCCCAACTGCGCCAGCGGCGGCGGCAGATCCTCGTTTTGCGGTGCCATGTAGTTGTCGCTGACGATCACCTCGTAGCTGTCCTTCTGCGCGCGGACCCACAGGCCGTACGGCTGCTTGAGGTCATCGCCACCGAACACCAGCAGCGGTTTCAGGTCAGGCAACTGGAACACCTGCACGCGATGGTTGTCGCGCTCCACCACCAGGGCGAGACTGTCGATCACGGCGATACCGTTGGGCCGCCGCATCTGGCCCAGCGCGGTGCCGGGGCCGCCGACGCTGCGTGCCGACTTGCCGGTATCGCCGTCGTAGACGACCAGCTTGTCGGTGGCCTTGCCCGTTGCGATCAGCCAGCGCTTGCCATCGGGTGAGCGCCAGCTCGCCGGCGAGTCGATGTTGTCGGCCGGCGTGGCGGCCGTGATGAAGGCTTCGGCCACCACCTGGTGTGGCACGTTGGCCTGGCCCAGCAGCGGATCGGTCTGCGCGGATTTCTCGTCGGGTTCGGGCGCGTGGGCAAGGTCCGGCGCGGTCGTGGCGCAGGCAGTGAGCATGGAAATGAGTGCCAGCGTGGCCAGGCGTGAAGTCACGGTTCCCCCAGAAGTCTGAAAGCAAACCTCGGCTTTCTACGCGGCCATTGTGACGGCTTCATTGCGGGAGCAAGCGCCGGAGCGACGGACCATTCCGACAAATTTCCGACATATTTCCGCCATCCCCGACACGTACAAATCGCGGTTTGTTTGTCGCCGCCTTGGCATGGGGATGCAGATCAATGGAACGTAACCTTCTCGCCCGCGGTCTCTCGCGGGCTTTGTTTTGCGTGGTACTGGCGCCTGTCAGCTTCACCGCCGCCGCCGACGACGGCGGCGAGCCGGCACCCGACCCGAAGCAGCTCGACGCGGTCGTGGTGCAGGCGGACATCGCCTACCGCAACCGCACCGATGCCACCGCGCCGGTGCTGTCCTACGACCTGGAGTACTTCCAGCGCTTCGAGCCGCTCACTGTCGGCGACATGCTCAAGCGCGTTCCCAGCGTCGCCTTCGTCTCCGACGTGCTCGAGTACGACGGCGCGCAGTTGCGCGGCCTCGACCCGGGCTACACGCAGATCCTGATCAACGGCAAGAAGGTCCCGGGCGCGGGCAACGACCGTTCCTTCTTCGTCGACCGCATTCCGGCCGAACTGGTCGAACGCATCGAGATCGTCCGCAGCGCCAGCGCCAACCGCTCCGGCGATGCCGTCGCCGGCGCCCTCAACATCGTCCTTCGCGATGCGTACGAGTTCGATGGCAGCTACGTGCGCGGTGGCGTCATGCACTTCGACGACGGCAAGTACAAGAACACCTACGGCGCCGTCAGCAGCGGCGAAGTCGGCGGCGGTCGCCTGCTCGGCGGGTTCAACGTCCAGGGCCGCTACAACCCCAAGGTCAAGCGCAGCGATCGCTTCGAGGAACCCGGCGGCGACTTCGTCGACCGCGAGGACCAGGACGATACCCGCGACGGCACCGACTACTCGGCCAACGTGTCCTATACCCACGACATCGGCACGGGCCGCCTGTCGCTGGACGGCTTCTACGTGCGCACCGACCGCGACGAAACCGAGCACTCCCTCGAGTACAACGACCCGTCCAGCACCAGCCGCGACAACCTGCTGTCGGTCAATGACCAGCTCGAGAACATCAAGCAGGACAACTGGTCGTTTGGCGCCAACTACGTGTTCGACATGCTCGGCGGCCGCACCGAGCTCGACCTCGACTACGCCCGCTTCGATGACGACACCGCCTCGACCGAGGAAGAGACCGGCTACGACGACGATGACACGCCGCCGTCGTTCGACGGTCGCGAGGGCACGCGCACCCTGAGCGACATCCGCGACGACGAGCTCGGCTTCAAGTTCGCGCACAAGCGCCAGTTCGACCTTGCCCGGATGGAGTTCGGTGTCGACTACCTCGACAAGCAGCGCGACACGGGCCTGCAGATCAGCGAGGTCGAGTCCGATATCGAAGGCGCGGCGCTGCCGGCGTATGTGGACTTCGAGGCGATGAGCAGCCGCATCGACGAAACCCGCATCGACCCGTACCTGATGTTCTCCGGCACGTCCGGCGCGGTCGCCTGGGAGGCGGGTCTGCGTTACGAGACCACCGACATCGACGTGCGCGCCGACGACAGCGCTGCCAGCAACGATTATTCGACCCTGCTGCCCTCGGCCCACCTCAAGTGGGACGTCAGCGACGCCGACCGCATCAGCCTGTCGCTGGCGCGCACGGTCCGCCGCCCCAACTTCGACCAGATCCTGCCGCTGACGCTGGAAGAGGAGTTCGGCGACAACGACTTCACCGGCAACCCGCTGCTGGAGCCCGAGCGCGCCTGGGGCCTGGACCTGGGCTACGAGCGTCGCCTCGGCCAGCGCGGCGTATTCGGTGTCAATGTGTTCTATCGCGACATCCAGGACCTGATCGAGACCGTCAACACCGGCGATCCGAGCTCGACCGCACTGGGCGACTACGAGGACGAGGTTGAAGAGTTCCTCGACGAGAACCCCGGCGCCGACGAGAACACGCCCGGCTATCCGCAGTTCGATCCGGACAGCTTCGTCTACACGGCGAAGAATGTCGGCGACGGTTACGTCTACGGCATCGAGTTCGACCTGTCGACGCCGCTGACGGTGTTCGACCTGCCCGACACCGGCGTGTTCGTGAACTACTCGTGGCTGGACAGTTCGGTCGACGACGAGTTCGGCGAGCGCCGCTTCAACAACCAGGCCAAGTACGTCTACAACATCGGCTTCATCCAGAACATCCGCGACTGGGGCGTGTCCTTCGGCGCCAGCTACCGCCGCCAGGGCGATGCCTACTCGCGCATCGTCAGCGAGGAAGTCACCACCACCTATGACGGCGACCTGGAAGTGTTCGTCGAGAAGCGCTTCGGCGAGCGCATGTCGGTGCGGCTGACCGGCTCGAACCTGCTCGATGCCTCCAAGGACGAGGCGTTCAACAAGTTCGACAACGCCGCCGACCAGATCGATCGCGATTTCGACGAGTACGAACTGGAGCGCGAGACGTCGGGACCGGTCTACCAGTTGATCGCACGCTATTCGTTCTAGCGCGCCGACGTCATGCAGGTGGTGCCTGCATTCGTGCCAGCACCAGGTGCGAATGCATCGGCACCACGACCTGGCCATCGCGGGTCTGATCGCGGAGCGCGTCGGCCATGCGCGCTTCCGCGGCCCGGGTCAGCTCGGCCCGGGCCCGGTCATCCAGGTGCTGGGTGGCCGGGTTGGCCGCGGCGATGACGTCCACCTCCATCGCCACGAAGCTGGCCGGGTCGTGAAATACAGCAGGCATCGACCGCGCCTGGATCGAGATGTCGCGGAAACCGGCGCCGCGCAGCAGGCTTTCGATATCAGAGGCCTCGCCCAGCTCGAATGGCGCGGCCAGCGCCGGGATGCCCATCAGCTCCATCAGCACGTCGTTGAAGCGCGACCAGAACGGGTGATGGTCGAGCCCTCGCCACGCGGCCAGCGCGAGCCGGCCGTCATCGCGCAGCACGCGCCGGGCCTCGCCCAGCGCCGCGGCGCGGTCGGGCACGAACTGCAGGCCGTGCTGGCACAGCGCCAGGTCGAACTCGGCCTCGGCAAACGGCAGCACCTCCAGCCGGCCCTGCTTCCATTCGATGTCGAGCTCCTCCAGCGCGCCCTCCACCTGGGCGACGCCGAGCATGTCGGGATTGAGGTCCACGCCCACGACACGCCCGCCCGGTGCGACCCGTGGCGCTGCCATGCGCGCGACGATGCCCGTGCCGCAGGCCAGGTCGAGCAGGTGCTCACCTGGCACGGGCCGGGCAAGGTCGAGCAGGGATGCCACCCAGGGCCGGAACAGGGCCGGAACCATTTCGCGTTCATAGGTGACAGCTGGATTGCTCACTTCGGCTCCTTCGGCGATCCGTGCCGGACGCCCCGATAGTCGGCCGCCGATTGGAAGGGGAACGTGTAGGCGTGGCGGCGGCGGCCGATGGATGGCCATCTGTGCCCGCACATGCCCGGCGAACCCGGCTGCGCTAGGCTTGCGCGATGAAGATCATCGAAGTCCGCCACCCGCTGGTGCAGCACAAGCTCGGCCTGATGCGCGCTGCCGGGATCAGCACCAAGGAATTCCGCGAACTCGCCTCCGAGGTCGCCACCCTGCTCACCTACGAGGCCACCGCCGACCTGGAAACCGAGGAAGTCACGATCGAGGGTTGGGCCGGGCCGGTGAAGACGCGTCGCATCAAGGGCGCCAAAGTGACGCTGGTGCCGATCCTGCGCGCCGGCCTGGGCATGCTGCCGGGCGTGCTCGAGCTGATTCCCGCGGCCAAGGTCGGCGTGGTCGGGCTGCAGCGCGACGAGAGGACGCTCGAGCCGGTCGGCTACTACGAGAAGCTGACCGGGCGGATGGACGAGCGCACCGCGCTGATCCTCGACCCGATGCTGGCCACCGGCGGCACGCTGGTTGCCACGGTCGACATGCTCAAGGCGGCCGGCTGCAAGCGGATCAAGGGTCTGTTCCTGGTGGCCGCGCCGGAGGGCCTTCGCGTGCTCGAAAGCCGCCATCCCGATGTCGAGGTATTCACCGCCTCGATCGACGAGCGCCTCAACGACGTCGGCTACATCCTGCCGGGACTGGGCGACGCCGGCGACAAGATCTTCGGCACCCGCCACAACGGCTGACCACCCCCGTTATCCGGGCGAACGCCGGGATCCATCTGCTCTTGCCCGTCATCCCCGCGAAGGCGGGGATCCATGGACGTTGCCGCTTCGCCTGCGCCGCATCCGACGCCACACCAGCGCCGCGCCCAGCAGCATCGCCGCCGCGCCCAGCAGCCACGGCAACAGCCGCTGGTCCGTGCCCGGCGGCAGCTCGACGACGGTCGAGGCGCGCTCGGCACTGAGCGCCTGCGCCGCCGCTTCCGGCGACAGCAACCAGCGTCCGCCGCGCAGCTCGACCTTGTCGTCCAATGGCGGCAGGTTCAATTCCCGCCAGGTGATGCGGATGTCGCCGACCTGCGGGTCGAGCGGATTCTCGGCGCTGCCCAGGCCATCGCCTTCGGGCTGGAACGACGCCGCCAGGTTGGCGGGCAGGCGCGAGAAATTCGGCCGGAACACCCGCCACTGTCCCAGCGTCTGCAGCACCGCCGCGTCGAGCGGCTTGCCTTCCAGCGTCGCGTCGTCGGACCACCAGCGGCGGTTTTCCAAAGGAAGCTTCTTCGGATTGGCGTGGCCCGGGGCGAACCCCGACGAATCGATCGCCGCCGAGTTCCACACCTTGGTGTAGCCATCGCGACTGGCTCGCCACTGGTACATCTCGACCTTGCGATCCAGGCCGAAACGACGCGTGCCGACACCGAAATCGCGATCGAGCAAGGGCTTGCCCGGTTGCGGCGGATCGAGCGAATCGTCGACCACTGCCGGCTGTGCCCAGGCGGCGCTCATGGCGAGCGCGCAGGCAAGCGACAGCCAGGCCGTCGCTCCGATCCGGGTCATGCGCCCAGCGCCCTCGCCTGCAGTTCGGCAACCTCGTGGGCCGTGCCGAACTTGCCCTTGTCGTCCTGGGTGACCTGCGCCAGCGCGCACTGCGGGTCGTGGGTGAAGAACAGATGCACGTTGCGGCGCAGCTTGTCGGCGAGGAAGGCCTTCTTCTCGTCGATCAGCAATTCGGCGTTGCGGTCGTAGCCCATCGTGATCGGCACGTGCACCCACGGCCGCCCCGGGATGAGGTCGGCGCAGAACACCACGCCACCGTGCGGCTCGCCATCGACCTGGTCCGGCCCGACGATCTCGGCCAGCATCAGCCCCGGCGTATGGCCATCGCTGTAGTGGAAGCGCACCGCGTTGCCCAGCGTGCGCGAGTACTCGCCATCGACCAGCTCTAGGCGGCCGGTGGCTTCCAGCAGACCCGGCAATTCGGGAATGAAACTGGCGCGATCGCGTGGATGCGGATGCAGCGCGCGTTCGTAGTGGCCGCGACCGACGACATAGGTGGCATTGGCAAACAGCAGCTGCGGCGCCTGCCCTTCCTGCCACGGCGCAAGCAGTCCGCCGGCATGGTCGAAATGCAGGTGCGAGAGCACCACCACGTCGATATCCTCCGGCGCGAATCCGGCCGCAGCCAGCGATTGCACGAGCACGTGCTGGTCCTCGACCACGCCATAGCGCTCACGCATTTTCGGCTCGAAGAACGCGCCTATGCCGGTCTCGAACAAGACCGTCTTGCCGGCCAGCGGGCTGGCGAGCAGGGCACGGCAGGCCAGCTCGATGCGGTTTTGTTCATCGGGAGGGGACCACTTCGCCCACATCGCGCGCGGCGCGTTGCCGAACATCGCGCCGCCGTCCAGCTTCTGGCTGTTGCCAAGTATTGACCAGAGTTTCATGGCGCTAGGGTAACTCCACGCGCGTTAGGTTCGCGATAGCGCAGCCGACCTCAGCGCCCTTCGACCGCGCCCTTCCCCACCGGATTGCGCGGATCGCTTCCCGCCTCCAGGACATTGCTGCGCTTGTCCCAGGACACGGTCTGCAGGTTGCCCCAGGTGTTCTCGCCGGCGTTGACCTTGTGGCCCATCGCTTCCAGCGCCGACACTGTCTGCGCATCCAGCGTGTTCTTCTCGGCCGAAATCACGTCCGGCATCCACTGGTGGTGGATGCGCGGCAGCGCCGCGACCTGCTGTGCACCCAGGCCGGCGTCGTAACCCAGAATGCCAAGCAGCACTTCGGTGATGATGCGGCTGCCGCCCGGCGCGCCGATCACCGCCAGCTTGTCCTTGGACTCGATGAAGCTCGGCGTCATCGAGCTGAGCATGCGCTTGCCGGCCGCGGGTGCGTTGGCGGCGAAGCCCATCACGCCGAACGCGTTGGGCGTGCCGGGGCGCAGGGCGAAGTCGTCCATCTCGTTGTTGAGCAGCACGCCGGTGCCCGGTGCGACCATGCCCGAGCCGTACAGCAGGTTGACCGTCTGCGTGGTCGAGACGCGATTGCCGGCGGCGTCGATGATCGAGAAATGCGTGGTCTCGTCGTCTTCCAGCGGCGCCGGCTGGCCCGGCAGCAGATCGCTGGGCGTGGCCTTCTCCGGATGGATCGTCGCGCGCAGGCCGGCGGCATAGTCGGCGCTGACAAGGCGGGCGAGCGGCATCTTCACGAAGTCCGGATCGCCGAGGTAGATCGTGCGGTCGCGGAATGCGCGACGCATCGCTTCGGTGATCACATGGGTGCGGTGCGCGTCGTCGAGCTTGGCCAGATCCCAGCCCGACAGCATCTGCAACATTTCCGCCAATGCCACGCCGCCCGACGACGGCGGCGGCGCGGTGGTCACGGTCCAGTCGCGGTACTGGAAGTGCAGCGGCTCGCGTTCCTTGACGCGGTAGCCGGCCAGTTCCTCTGCACGCCACTGTCCGCCTTCTTCCTTCACGGCGGCGAGCAGTTTTGCCGCGACTTCGCCGCGATAGAAACCGTCGAAGCCCTTCTCGGCGAGCAGTTCCAGCGTGCGCGCCAGATCGGGCTGCTTGAGGATCTCGCCGGCCTTGACCGGAGTGCCGTCGGCCAGGAACACCTCGCGCGTGCCGCGGTAGCGTTCCATCACGTCACGACGGCTGCCGTAGCCGCGCTCGAGTCGCGGATAGACCTCGAAGCCTTCGCGGGCGATGCGGATCGCCGGCGCCAGCGTGGTCTTCAGCGGCAGCCGGCCGTACTTGCCCGACACGTGCACGAGCGCCGCAGGCAGGCCGGGGATGCCGGCCGACCACGGGCCGTTGGTGGCACGGTCGCGGTTGAGCTCACCCTTGTCGTCGAGGTAGGCCGCCGGCGTCGCCGCGGCCACCGCGGTTTCGCGCGCGTCGACGAAGACATCCTTGCCGCTCCTGGCATCGTGCAGCAGGAAGAAGCCGCCACCGCCGATGCCCGAGCTGATCGGTTCGACCACGGCCAGCGTCGCCGATACCGCCACCGCCGCGTCGAAGGCATTGCCACCGGCGCGGATCATCTCCATGCCGGCATCGGTGGCCAGTGCATGGGCGCTGGCGATGGCAACGCCAGGCGGGTGGCCGGCGGGTTGGGCCGCTTTCTGCGCCGCGTGAAGCGGTAGCGTTGCGGTGGTTGCGGTGATCAGCAGACCTGCGGACAACACACTGGCGCTCACCAGCGCACGCAACGCTTGACGCATCATTTCAGCTCCTGCTGCAGGCGCGCGAGCTTGGCCAGCAGCTGTTCATTGGATTCGGGGTGTTCCGCGTCGGGGTCGATGCACTCGACGGGACAGACGACCACGCACTGGGGTTCGTCGAAATGTCCGACGCATTCGGTGCAGCGCGCCGGATCGATCACGTAGATGGTTTCGCCCTGCGAAATCGCCTGGTTCGGACAAGCCGGCTCGCAGACATCGCAGTTGACGCAAAGCTCGTTGATCTTGAGGGACATGGACGTCCTTGGATCCCCGCCTTCGCGGGGATGACGTTCCGGGAGAGGCGTGGCCGCGAAGGCGGCCACGCCCCGGAACGTCACTTGGCTTCGATGAACTCGTACTTCGCGCCCGACGGCTCGACGGCAGCCTTGACGCGCTCGCTGTCGGCGCTGGCGCCGATGAACATCAGGCGCACGCCCTTCATCGTGCCCGGCTGGGCCTGGGCGAACGAGGCGATCGCCAGGTCGGCCGACTTGGCCGAGTTCTGCGAGCCGAACGCCAGCAGCGTGCCTTCGACGCCACCGCGGGCGACGTCGCCCTGCGCCTTCTCCAGCTGGCGGGCGTACTCGCCTTCGAAATCGGCGCCGGCCGGGTCAGGCAGGGTGTACAGGTAGACGTTGGTGGCGCCTTCGATGTTGCGCTTGACCACTTCGGTCAGGTAGGTGTCCCAGGCGGTGCTGTCGGTGCCGGTCGGCGCGGCCAGCGGCGCAACGACGGCGGCGGCGGCCTTGTCTTCGCCCTTGTTGCAGGCAACCAGCAACGGCATCGACAGGCAAGCGAGCAGCAACAGGCGGGTGGTGGTCTTCATCGGGTTCCCCTTCTTGGTTTCAGGTTCGAGCTGGTGGAATTTCAATGGTGGAGCAGGTGGAGGATCTGGATTCTTCGATCGCGTCTGTCTTGGCGCAGTTGCGATCGATCAACGGTGGTTGCGTTGCCATTGCGCCTGCAACGCGGTGGCGACCGCCGGCGGCACGAAACCGGAGACGTCGCCGCCCAGGCGGGAGATCTCGCGCACCAGCGAAGAGGAAATGAAGCCGTACTGTTCGGCCGGCGTCAGAAACAGCGTCTCGACTTCCGGAATCAGGTGGCGGTTCATGCTGGCCAGCTGGAACTCGTATTCGAAGTCCGACACAGCGCGCAGGCCGCGCAGCAGCACGCCGCCGCCGACGTGGTCGACGAAGTGGGCCAGCAGGCTGTCGAAGCCGCGGACCTCGACATTGTCGTGATGGGCCACGGCCTTGCGGGCCAGTTCGACACGCAGGTCCAGTGGCAGTGCCGGGCTCTTGCCCGGGCTCTCGGCGACACCGATGATCAGGCGCTCGAACAGCGGAGCGGCGCGGTCGACCAGGTCGATATGGCCATTGGTGATCGGGTCGAAGGTACCGGGGTAGACGGCGATTCGGTTTCGGGCCACGGTCATTCGGGTCGTCGACAGGTGACGGAAGTGTAACAGTGGCTTAGACCACCCGCCGGTACAGGGCAAATCGGACCTCCCGGGTCCGCCCTTCGCGGTGGAGTCGCCAGTCCGGGGGCAATTGCGGCGCTGCGTCATGCGGCGCCTCCACGTACAGCCAGGCGTCGGCCTTGAGCCTGGCGACGACCATCGGAAGCACGGCTTCCCACAGGCCGGCGGCGAACGGCGGGTCGATGAACGCCAGGTCGAAGGTGGCCTCGGCCTGGCCCGGCAGCCAGGTCAGCGCGTCGGCCTGGACGACCGTCGCGGCCTCGCCCCCGGGCAGGCGTGCGGCCAGCGCGCGCAGGGCATCGGCCAGCCCCGGGTCGCGCTCGACCAGCACCGCGGCGGCGGCGCCACGCGACAGTGCCTCCAGCCCCAGCGCGCCGCTGCCGGCGAACAGATCGAGCACGCGTGCGCCCGGCAGCATCGGCATCAGCCAGTTGAACAGGGTCTCGCGCACCCGGTCCGAGGTCGGCCGCAGACCGGCCACGGCCGGAACGCTGAGACGCGTTCCGCGCCAGCGCCCGCCGATGAGGCGCACCTTGCCCGGGGCCGCAGTGGCCGGCGCGGCGGCAGTGGTGGGATGGCGACGTGGCGGTTTGTTCATCGGGGTCGGGAGGGGGCCGGTGCTAGCATGTGTGCATTCTCGCGCATTCGCCGACATTGCCCTCGATGCTCAGTTTTTTCCGCCGCAAGAAACCCCAGACACCAGCCGAAGCGGCAAAGCCGGGCGCAAGCGAAGGCGCCTACAGCATCGAGGAACTCGCCGCCGCGTTCCCGACGCCACAGGAAGCCGAGCCCGCGCCTGTAGAGCCCGCACCCGTAGAGCCCGCACCCGTAGAGCCCGTCCCCGCGGAAATCATCGCCGCCGCGCTCGATGTCGATCCGGTCGCCCTGCCGCAGGCCGCCCCGCAGGTCGCCCCGGTGGCCGCCCCGGTGGCCGCGACGGTCGAGACGCCAGTCGTCGCCCCCGTCCTGCCGCCCGAAGCCGCCATCGCCGCCCACCCTGTTGTCCCAGCCGCTGCGCCGGGCAAGAACGGCTGGCGCGACCGCCTGCGCGGCAGCAGCTTCGCGCGCAGCTTCAACGGCCTGTTCTCGCGCAACCCCAAGCTCGACGACGACCTGCTCGACGAGATCGAAACCGCACTGATCACCGCCGATGTCGGCGTCGGCGCCACGTCGCAGCTGATCGAGTCCCTGCGCAAGCGCATGAAGGCGCGCGAGTTCGCCGATGCGAAGGCGCTGCTGACCGCCCTGCGCGCCGACCTGCTGACGATGCTGCGCCCGGTCGCCCAGCCGCTGGTGATCGACACCGAAGCCAAGCCGTTCGTGGTGCTGACCGTCGGCGTCAACGGCGTCGGCAAGACCACCACGATCGGCAAGCTCGCCAAGCGCTTCAAGGACGAAAACCGCCCGCTGATGCTCGCCGCCGGCGACACCTTCCGCGCCGCCGCCGTCGCCCAGCTGCAGGCCTGGGGCGATCGCAACGGCGTGCCGGTGGTCGCCCAGGGCCAGAATGCCGATGCCGCTTCGGTCGCCTTCGATGCCCTGCAGGCCGCCAAGGCGCGCGGCACCCAGGTGCTGATCGCCGACACCGCCGGACGCCTGCACACCCAGCAGGGCCTGATGGCCGAACTTGGCAAGATCAAGCGTGTCATCCAGAAACTCGACGTCAATGCACCGCACGAGGTGTTGATGGTGATCGACGGCACCACGGGCCAGAACGCGTTGTCGCAACTGCGCCAGTTCCACGCCGCGGTCGGCGTGACCGGCCTGGTGGTGACCAAGCTCGACGGCACCGCCAAGGGCGGCGTCGTGTTCGCGCTTGCGCGCGAGTTCGGCATCCCGATCCGCTTCGCCGGCATCGGCGAACGCCCGGAAGACCTGCGCGTGTTCGACGCGGAAGCCTTCGTCGACGCCCTGCTGCCAGAGTCGCTCGGCGTCTGACGCCGTCCACGCCACGAATGGCCGCGCCGGAACCCGCCATCCCGCGTCGCCCCTCGCGCCGCAATGCCCTGCTGATCGCGCTGGTCGTGGTGTTCGCGTTGCTCGTGCTGGCATTGCGCTGGGTCGGGCAGCCCAGTCGTGTCGCCGGATTGATCCTCGCGCAGGCCGGCAAGACGCTCGGCCTGGAGATCACCGCTTCCGGCGCCAGCGAGTACCGCCTGCGTGGCACGCCGATGCTGCAGCTTCGCGACGTGGTCGCCCGCCAGCCGGGCGCGCCCACGCCGTTGCTACGCGCCGAGCGCATCGAACTGGAACTTCCCTGGGCGACGATCCGCGCTGCCGGCAATGACCTGACGGTGCGCCGCGTCGAAGTGGATGCGCCGCAACTCGACATCGCCGCGCTGCAGCGCTGGCAAGCCGCGCGCCCGCCGTCGAAGACGCGGATTCCCACGCTTACCGATGGACTGCGCGTGGTGCGCGGCCGCGTCATCGGCGAAGGCTGGTCGGTCGATGCGCTCGCCATTGATCTGCCGTCGCTCCATCCCGATCGCGCCACGGCTGCGCACATCAGCGGTCGCTTCGCCAACGGCACGCTCGCCGCGCTGTTCGATCTCCAGGCAGCAGTGACCCGCCCCGCTCTCAACGCCGGACTCGGCCTCAGCGGCACGGTCGGCGTCGAGTCGCCACCGTGGTCGTTGCCAACGCGCCTGGTCCTGTCCGGACGCGTGCACGACGGCAATGACGGCATGGGCATCGACGTGATCCGCATGGGCGCGGCTGCCCGCTATCGCGATGGCGAGACCGACCTGCCGTTCGTGTTCGGCCTGGCCGGACCACTGCGCCTGCACGCGGGCGAAGTGGGCATGACGCCGCTGGGCCTGGCCCTGCGTGGCCGCGACGCGATCCCGAGCCTGCATGCGCACGGCGCGTTCTCGTTCGGCGACACGCTCGCGTTGCGACTGGACGGGCTGATCGCCGACTGGCCGAAGGCGTGGCCGGCACTGCCGGAGCCGCTGGAGTCCTCCGTGTCGGCGCTACCGTTCAAGTACGAATACAACGGCCGCGCCGACCTGTCGGACACGAGTGCGCTGCAGCTGCAGCGCGACGCCACGCGCTTCGACGGCCAGTTCAGGCTGCCTGAAGTCCTGCAGTGGATCGACAGCATCGACCAGGGCACTCCGCTGCCACCGCTGGCCGGGCATCTGTCGACGCCGAAGCTCGACATCGCCGGCGCGACCCTGGAAGGCGTCGAAGTAGACATCGCCCCCACACCCGGTGAGGCGATGACGCCATGAGCACCCTGCCAACCGATCCGTTCCCGGCGCGCCTGCTCGCCTGGTTCGACATCAGCGGCCGCCACGACCTGCCGTGGCAGCACCCGCGTTCGCCGTATCGTGTCTGGCTCTCGGAGATCATGCTGCAGCAGACCCAGGTGAAGACCGCGGCACCCTACTTCGAACGTTTCGTCGCTGCACTGCCAACGCTGCCCGACCTCGCCGCCGCGCCTCTGGATGACGTGCTCGCGCTGTGGTCCGGCCTGGGCTACTACGCCCGCGCACGCAACCTGCATGCGGCGGCAAAGCGCTGCGTGGAACTGCACGGCGGCGACCTGCCGCGCGACCTCGATGCACTCACCGCCCTGCCCGGCATCGGCCGCAGCACCGCCGCGGCGATCGCCTCGCAGGCGTGGGGCGAGCGTTGCGCGATCCTCGACGGCAACGTCAAGCGCGTGCTCACCCGCTATCACGGTATCGACGGTTATCCCGGCCTGCCGGCAGTCGAAAAGAAGCTGTGGACGCTGGCCGAGGACCACGTCGACCGCGCGCAACTGCCACCCCTGCGGATGGCCGACTACACCCAGGCGCAGATGGATCTCGGCGCGACCTTGTGCACGCGTGCCGATCCGGCCTGCGTGATCTGCCCGATGCAGGACGACTGCGTTGCCCGCCGCGAAGGTCGCGTCGCTGAACTGCCGACGCCCAAGCCCGGCAAGACGCCGCCGCAGAAGTACGCGCACGTGCTGTGGGCCGAAGACGGCGACGGCCGCATCCTGTTGCAACGGCGGCCGCCCAGCGGCATCTGGGCATCGCTGTGGACACTGCCGCAAGCCGAGGACGATGCGCTCGCGCAGGACTGGTTCCGCCAGCACCTGACCGGCGACTACGCACGGGCGCAGGTGCTCGCGCCCATCGACCACGCTTTCAGCCACTACAAGCTGCAGCTGCAGCCACTGCGCTGGCGCGGCACCGCACTGCGCAGCCGGATCGGCGACAATGACGACCTGCGCTGGGTCGCACGCGCAGAACTGGGCGCGATCGGCATTCCAGCACCGATCCGCAAACTGCTGGAAACCAGCGCCCGGGAACCTTGACCATGCCCCGCACCGTCTACTGCGAATACGAGAAGCGCGAAACCGAGGGCCTGGACTTTGTGCCGTGGCCGGGCGAGCTGGGCAAGCGCATCTTTGCCCACATCGGCAAACCCGCCTGGGCGGCGTGGCTGGCGCACCAGACCATGCTGATCAACGAGAACCGGCTGTCGCCGCTCGATCCCAAGCATCGCGCCTTCCTCGCAGGCGAGATGGAAAAGTTCCTGTTCGGCGGCGGCGCCGCCAAGCCCGAAGGCTACGTCGAACCGGAAAGCTGAGGCGTCAGGTCTTCTCGCGTTCGGCTGTCTGCGCGGCGCGCTTCTCGCTTTCGGCCTGCTTGAGCGCCTTGGCATCGACCGGACGGATTTCCTTGATCCAGCACGGCATGCCATTGGTCGACCGGCCCAGCACGATGACCTTGTCGAAGTTCTGGTAGACCCGCCCGGACTGGTTGGTCAGCGATACGGCCTGGGCGAAGTCCAGGTCCGTGCAGGTGCCCTTGAGTTCAAGCAGGTAGACCTCGCTGGGCCGGGTCCACACGGCGAGTGCGGAATCGCCCAGCGGCGTCCAGCCGTCGAGGCGGCCGAAGTACTGGAAGTTGGACACCGGCGCGCCGGCGTGGGCGCGGTACAGCGCGAGGCGGTCGGTATCGGTGATGCGGGATTCGGCGGCGCAGGCGCTGGCACTGGCAACAAAGATGGCCAGACAGGCCAGAAGCACGGCTTTCATGATGGTCTCCTGCAGCGCACGGGCTGCCTGATGGGACGCAGCACAATCTTGCACCGCCCCGCGTCCGCCGCTGCAGCCGGGCGCGAACCCGTTCAGCGCACATCCGGCTTGCCATGCCCGCCCGCGATCCGTATCATTCCGCTCCTCGCACGGCCTGACCGTCGCGGAATGGCCGGGTAGCTCAGTTGGTAGAGCAGGGGATTGAAAATCCCCGTGTCGGGGGTTCGATTCCCTCCCCGGCCACCATTGTTCAAACGCAGACCCTGCAAGGCTTTCAGCGCTTTGCGGGGTTTTTCGTTTCTGGACGTGATCGACCGCGTAGTAGGCAGATAGCAGGTCGAAGCAGCCACTCGGACAGCAGGCTCAGCTACCGGGCATTGGAAGGCGCACATTGATGCCCTGCCTGCGATCAACGCGGCTCCCTGGCAGAACGAAATTCCTCGCTTTGCTGGTTTATATCCGCTCGTAGATCGGCGCCCAACAAGTAATGCGCCGTGCGGGCGCCCTACTCAAAGTCCCTTTAAGACTTTCTGGGTGTATGGCTCTGAGAGCAAGTAGCGTTTCGCTCTAGGTGCTCGAAGTGTGCGGCCGCATGGCCCCCCGCCCTGTGTGGCCGAACGGGTTCATTGCATTCAGTGCAGCGGAAGTCAGCTACCTGCCCCGCCTCCTTCATGTCAATCGCCGCCTCAATGCTTATATGCGCCCGCTCTAGAAGGCACGAAATCATCTTTGCCATGTTTTGAGTTTCCGAATTGATGGTGCGGCGACCCTACTGACGCGCACTCGATGCCCAAGTGGGGCCAGCCCATTGCTGGCCCCATCCCATCTAGTTAGGCTTCGGTCCTGCGGCTCGGCAGACCGGTGGCCCAGCGAATCATGTCCCCGAGAATGGGGAAGATGTCGTTGTGCTTGGCGCCGAAGCGCATGTAGTCGCCCTGCATTGACCCGACGTCCCGGTTGACTCCGGCGACCTCTTCGGGAAGGTAATCAGCCAGCCCCTGCAAACCGGCATCCAACCGCTCCCCCGGACTGAGTGCGTAGAAATTCCACATGGGATTCTTATGCGAGAAATCCACGGACGGGATGCGTTCCAGAAACTGCTGGAACAAGTCATCGGCCTCAGCGGGGCGACGGTTATTGAAGTTCAGGTCATACGCAATCTTTGCAAGCGCTTTCAGCACGACCGCCTGGGCGGCGACCGTCTTCTCCTTCGCCTGATGGGTACCAAAATCCGGGATCTCAATAATCCGGCTCCACAGGTCCAGAACAACCTGTTCGCGAGGCTCGATCACTGCTGGTGTCGCTCCAGCGACATTGCCCTTGTTCAAGAAGGCAATGGCATTGACTGCGACCATGTCCTTCAGAAGCACCGCGCCGGAGTCCTGAGACCAGTCCTTCGGCTCGCTGTCGGTAAGCGCGACTCCGAGCTCCCCTGACAGCTTGTGCTTGATGAAGAGCGTAATGGGGTTCGAGCCATCGAACTGAAACGCCAGAGAAGGATCGACCTTTTTCCCAAGGCGATTGAGGTCATGGAACAACTGACGCTCCTGCTCGATGTCCAGCCCCAGGTGCACTTCAACAGTCAAGGTCGCATAGGAACGCGCGGCTTCATAAGCCTCGTTCCAGACAAGCATCTCCTCTTCAGTGACGGGCTTGCCCTTCTCGACAAAGAGGACGGCACCCTTGCCAGGGTACTTGCCCGACTGGCGCACCATATCCAGGAATGTCATGGCCATGTCGGCTGCGTGGCGACGATGCTGCCCATCCACCACCCAGAGGGTATGACGCTCCGACAAGTAGACCTTGAACGAGGCAGTTTCACCTGCGGCCGTTTCGAGGCGGAACCCACGGATGCCGCCCTGGCCAGTGCCGCCCGGCGGAACGTTCCGGATGTTGCATACCAAAGGCTGCAGGGAGAAGTAGGACTGCTCACCAAGCATGCGGAGGAGCGTGTCGAACGTTTCAGGCACCTCCTTGCCAGCGACCACGCGCCGCATCTTCGCGGCAGAGATGAGGCCCTTCACCATATACACGGCGAGCTTTTTTGCGTGACCCTCATCCAACTGCCGCTGCGCGACAGGTCCAGCCTCCCTGTCATTCGCGACATCCGAGATGTCGGCGAACTTCCGGAAGGGCACCGACATCGTGAATACGCGATGCCCCAAGTTGTGGCCGATGAAGACATTGAACGGGGTCTCGTTGACGTCGCCCGCGTCCGCGAGACTGTCGAGACTTTCGAGGCCCTGGGGTGATCCAGTGCCAACGAGAGGGGTGGGCATTTCGCCAATCTTCGAGTACATAGTTATCTCCTGGTAGTTGTTTGCAGCTTCCACTCGTGGCTAGGATTCCTACGTCACTCGCCCCGGGTGCCAGGCAATAATGCCCCATGGATGATTTTTCTGTCAAGAAATTTCATCCATGGGGTATTTTTTTTTGATGCCATGGACAAACATCCATATCTGTCAATGACTTGCGGATCGAGCGATCCGCGTGGAACGCTGGGTCGTGAGCGCCGTCCTGGGTGCGCGCGCAGTCCATTGGCCTGCCAGCCAGAAATCATCCAGCGCTGGCATGCGGCTTCCACATGACACATTAAATGTGTTACATAAATAACCACACATTTAGTGAGTGACGGACATGGACGCTAAGTTCGGTTCCATCTTCGGCCAAGCACGGCTCGGAGCCGGGTTCGCGCAACAGGCAGAGCTGGCTTCTGCGTTGGGCGTCCGCCAGCAAACGGTCAGCCGATGGGAGCGAGGCACATCAAGGCCACGCGCAGATCAGATACCCGGAATTGCTGAAGTACTGGGGATCGAAGCCGACGTCCTGCTCCTCGCGGCCGGGTACGCAACCCTTTCACCCCCTCAGCTAAGCCTCGATCGACCCTGGCCTCTGGACGCGCTGCCGCCGGAAACATTTGAGCGATTCTGCGTCGAGTTCGTGACCCTGCTACACGGCGACGACGCGGAGGTACACCCCTACGGCGCACAGGGACACACTCAATACGGCATCGACATCGACGCCATACACGTCGATGGGACCAGAACAACCTACCAGTGCAAAAGACATTCCTCATTCGGGCCTAAGAAGGTAGCTGCTGCAGTCATGGCGCAGACCATCCCTGCGGAAAGGAAGGTCATTCTTCTGAGCAGCTCCGCAAGCCCCCAAGCACGCGAAGAGGCCAAGAAGCACCAAGGTTGGCAGCTTTGGGACCGGGAAGACATCAGCCGCAAGGCCAGGATTGAACTCACCAAGCGCAGCCAAATGCTGCTGGTGGACACCTTCTTCGTGGGCCAGCGAATGGCGCTCCTCGGCGAGCAGGAGCCCTCACCCTGGCAAACTCCCGAAGCATTCTTTTCCGGACAGATTGAATCGACACGAGGCTTCTCACACTCCTGGGCGCTTCAGGGTCGCGAGCAAGAGCTTGGAGAACTAGTTGCGTTTGCGAACAGCACGACGCCCTCAGCAATATTCCTCCTCGGCAATGGAGGCACAGGGAAGTCACGCATCCTGAAGGCGCTCTCGGATCAAATTGCCACAACAACTCCTCGTCGGACGATCTACTTCCTAAGCCGGGAGCCCCTGAAGGCCAAAGACTTTGAAGCCCTCGGCTCAAACTCCAAGCTCCTGATCTGCGACGATGCACACGACCGTGACGACCTCGGGCTGCTTGCGGACTTTGTTGCAAACCCCAGGAACAAGAGCCGCCTGATCTTCTCTCTCAGGACCTACGGCATGCAGCATGTGCTGCAGCAAACGCGCGCCATCGGCCTAACTGAAACTTCCAGGATTGAGCTGCAACGCCTTTCGAAGCCCGACAGCGAGCAACTAGCCACACAGGCCTTGGAACGATTTAAGGCGCCAGTGGACTACGCGCAACGCTTGGCCGCCTACACGCGGGACTGCCCACTCGCCACTGTAATCGGGGCCCAGATCCTCGCCCAGGATAAGTCTCTTCCCGAATTCCTCATTGACGAGGAAGCGTTCCGCAATGAACTACTGCGACGACTTGTCGAAACCACCGTAGACGGCGTCAGCTCCAAGATGAACGCCAGCGCGGTTAACGCAATTCTCGGCGCCATCGCCCTGCTACAGCCGATCAAGGAAGACGATGCGCTGCTCATCAACTCTCTTGGAAATATCGCCAATGTTCCTCCACACGAAGTAACTCGAATCCTGAAGCGCCTGCGCGAAGCCGGTGTGCTCTTTGAGCGAGGCCCCGTAAGCCGGATCGCGCCGGACCTGCTTGGGGATTTCCTAGTCGAAGATCACTGCATCAGCTCCGCTGGCCAATCAACCGGCTTCGCGGCGACGGTATTCGACGCAGCACCAGATGCCTATGCAGAGAATATCCTGGTGAATTTCGGCAGGCTGGACTGGCGCAAGTCCAGCGGCGCGACGCGAAACAGTCGTCTACTCGATGAGCTCTGGTTACGCCTCAAGTGGCACGACAAGTACAGCAACCCCCATATTCGGGCCGCGGCTGCGGTGGCCTACTACCAGCCACGCCAGGCATTGGATTTTGCCCGTCGAATGCTGCAAGAGAGCCGCACCGACAAGTCCATTGCAGACATCCTGCGCAACGCTGCCTACGACTTCGACCACCTTCGTGAGGCCTGCCAGATGCTCTGGGAAATGGGCCGGAACGACAACAAGCCACTCAACCAAGAGCCATCCCATGGCATCCGCGTACTGAGCGAATTGGCGTCACCTGAACCTCAGAAGCCAGTTCGCTACATGGACCAAGTCGTCGACTTTGGGCTATCGCTGATCCCATACGAAGATAGCTGGGAGGGCATCCACACCCCCCTGAGCTTCCTAACCGGCGCCCTACAGACCGAGGGCCACACAACCCACTCGACACATAGAGCAATAGCAATGAGCCCATTCCTGGTATCGCAGCCAGGCGTCGCTCCCGTACGAAAGAAAGTCGTCGATGCTTGTATCGGATTGCTGTCCCATCCAAACACGGACCGAGCCTTGGCCGCAGCACGGGTTCTCCAGGACGCACTGAGACGACCTCACGGACTCCTTGGAGCAACCGTCGATGAGCGCACATTGAACCAGTGGGAGTCCGAGTTTACTGGGACGCTCACTGCGATCATCTCGGAACTTGATGCCAAGAAGATCGCACCTGCCGTACTGGTTAAGGTCGCGATTTCGACGAGTTGGCACTCAAACTACGGCTCCGGCAAATCGAAGACTCTGGCGAGGCAGATTCAGTCCCGCTTGGATGAGAGCCTTGACCTTAGGACAGCGCGCCTGCTGATGGATGGGTGGGGACACCTGACCGAGCGCCTTGGGAGTGGACACCGCGCGCGACACTCACAGGTTCTCGAAAAATTTGTAGTTGAGGTGACGACGGAACCAAGTGGCGCGAAGGACGCGTATGAGCTCATTGAGCACCAGCTAAAGGACGTACTGCTGGACGCAGACTCCTCCCCCCAGATCCTCATCGCCGAGCTCATCCGTCATTCCAGCGACTACGCCAGGGAGCTACTGCACACTGCCATGAGCAATGGCGGCCATGTTTCCAGCAGGTACTCAGGGGCCGCATTGGCCAAACTCCTGCTAGATCAAGACAAATTAGCTCTCCTCGTCGTAGAAGATGCACTGAACACAAACGACGAGGCGCTCCTGTCGATGGCAGCGGAAGCTTATGCAAACTACTCACCGGCTAGCTACGCGCCCGCCGACGTCCAGGTCGTGCGCGCCATCACTCAATCGAATCGGCAACGAGTTCAAATGTGGGCGCCACACGTTGTGAGGCAAGTGTCTCAGGTGGACATCGACCTCGCACTTGAGCTGACGGTATCCGCAGATTTTGGAGGAACTCAGCGACTCGCGCATGACTACCTAATGTGGATCGGCGATGAGAATGTAATGCCGTTTGATCGAATAGACGTTTCGTGTGTAGAAGCGATCCTCGAGAAGCTCGTCGCACTATCGGAGATCGATGACTATTGGATTCAAGAGTTCGTCAAGCGAGCACTGAAGCACTACCCGGATACCGTCATCGAGTTCCTAATTGCTCGAGTACACGTGGCACTAGATCGTGGGGATTGGTCGTACAGACCTGTGCCGTGGTCCTCAAGCTTGCGCGGCGGGTTTGGCCTGATGCTTCAATCGAACGCGCACAGGTGGCTTCGACGCTTGTTCGATTGGGCGCTTGCGCAAGAGCTGGCAGGCGAAAGCGTCCTTTCTTGGTTTGGCGATCTGGTTAGGGCGCTTTGCAACGTTAATGACCCGGCCTTTATTGACTTCTTCCGTCAATGGATAGAAGGCGCCGGGCGTGCGGGCTCTCCGATCACAGTTGCTGTCATTCGGGAAGCGCCTCAGGATTTCGTATTCATGCATCAAGATCTTGTGATCTGGATGCTGCGCATGGCGCGAAGCCAAGGAATTGACGCCTTGAACAAGGCGAGTAGCGCCTTGTTCGCATCGGCTGTCACCGGGTCACGTTCCGGTACGCCAGGCGAGCCGTTCCCAAAAGATTTGGCATTGAGGGACCGGGCAGCCGATGTTCTCTCCGGTCTAACGAGGCAAGAACCCGCCTACGAGCTGTACTCACTCCTACATAGGCACGCCCTGCAGGCAATCGAACAGCAAGAGGAAGAGGGACGCATCATGGATGAGGCAGATGAGTGAGGAAATCAGAATTTGCACCTGCCCCTGTGAATGCGCGCGACTGAAGGTACCCGCAAGTAAGCCTGGAGAGCCAAGCCCTCAGGCCGGCGGCCAAGTGCCTCTGCAGATTGCCGCACTGAGTCAACCGATAGGCACCCTAGGTCCGACTAATAGGCCATGAAGAGGTTTAGACAATCGGGCCTTCCAGCAATCGACGAATGTCGGCATCTGCGACCACGAACGTCATATTCCGCTGGTCACTTCTTCCTACGCGGCCGCCTCCACTCACTGAGAAAGCCCTTTCCATGTTGACGGCACCGCACCTCGTACCGCGGATCGAACTTGCTAGTAGGACCAGAGTAGCCGGGTGGAAAGTCTGAATCCTGTTCCAGGTCGTAATACATAGCCATTCCAAGCGAGCACTGTTCATCACCATCCCTGTAGATCAGAAACGGGTCATCCCCTAGATCGCCGGAAGGACGTGAGGGAGGGTCTGGGAAAAGCCGGGAACCAGCGCTCATTGCCGCCGCTCCGTCCTACCCGCGGTAGCAGGAGTCAGCCCCAACGCCTCCAACAGGCGCACAGTGTGCGCAGAAAGCCGGAGCGCGGCCCGTAGGTTCGGGTTGAATACTGATCCACGCTCTCCCGGGACCAGAATCCCGCCTCGCCACGCGCCTTGTACAGCGGCGTCGTAGGCAGCAATTGAATGGACGGTCATGGCAACCAGCACCGAGTCCGATGACCGCAAATGGCCCCTCGGAGCGACGCTGACCAGATGGCGCCAAATGATCGCGTGGTCCTCACTCATGCCAGGTGGCGCAAGGTCTAGCGCGCCAACCGCGGAGTTGGAACTGACATTGGACTTCACAACATGAAGCTCGGGCTTTCGACCTCTCATAGCGACCTCCGCAAATTTCCCAATTTCGGACTTTATGCAAGCGCGCGCGCCCCCTCCGGTAGGACGGTGGGCCCAGGTGTTTCATCAGCCCCCCGGGTTCTACCCCGCTAACACGGACACTTCAGTTAAGCCCCATCATGGGGCAGGAGGAGTGTCATGCGACAGCGGAAAAGATACAGCGAAGAGTTCAAGCGTGAGGCCGTGGGCCTGACCCGGCTGCCAGGGGCGAACGTTTCGCAGATTGCCCGTGATCTTGGCATCGGGGCCAAC